>JBGTCD010000029.1:0-16297 GCA_041749015.1 Cyclobacteriaceae bacterium | reverse complement strand
CAGTCCACACCTTAACTAACATATGAAGTACTACATATTTTTAATATTATCCCTTATCCTTTTTGTTTCTTGTTCCACGGAGGAATCTGAAGATGTAAAAACTTTTCAATCCGGGCAGGAGTATCGTACCCAAATAGACTCGATCCTGGCCATCATGACGTTGGAGGAAAAGGTCGGTCAAATGACTCAGTTTACCAGTTCATGGGATGTAACCGGTCCTGCAATTGACGAAAACTATAAATCACATATCAAAGCCGGACGCGTAGGGTCTGTTTTTAATGCCCATAGCGCGGGTTATACCAGGGAGTTACAAAAAATAGCTGTGGAGGAAACACGAACAGGAATACCATTGATTTTTGGCTATGATGTGATCCATGGATTCAAAACAATTTTTCCTATTTCCCTGGGTGAGGCAGCAAGCTGGGATTTGGAGATCATTGAACAATCATCCAGAATTGCTGCGTGTGAAGCTTCTGCAGCAGGGCTCCATTGGACTTTTGCACCTATGGTGGATGTTTCTAGAGAACCTCGATGGGGCCGCATCTCAGAAGGGGCGGGAGAAGATCCCTATCTGGGCTCAAAAATTGCTGTTGCAAGAGTGCGCGGATTTCAAGGGGATGATCTAAAGGATATCACCACTGTAGTAGCCTGCGCAAAACATTTTATAGCATATGGGGAACCACAGGCTGGACGGGATTACCATACGGTTGATATTTCTGAAAGGACCCTGAGAGATATATTTTTACCCCCTTTTAAGATGGCCCTGGAGGCTGGAGTAGGCACCGTGATGACTGCCTTCAACGAATACGATGGCATGCCTGCCACAGGCAGCAGGTATTTGTTGACCGACCTCCTGAAGGACGAATTGAATTTTAAGGGTTTTATTGTAACTGATTATACTTCAATCAATGAACTGGTACCACATGGTGTTGCAAGGGACGAAAAGGATGCGGCCAGGTTGGCTGTTATAGCCGGTGCAGATATGGACATGCAAGGGGGCACATATATGGAAAATCTAGTGCAACTCGTAGAGGAAGGGGAGGTAGACCTTGCTTTGGTTGACGAGGCAGTCCGGAGGATTTTAGAAATTAAATTCAAACTAGGGCTTTTTGAAGATCCTTATCGATACTCCGACGAGGATCGGGAAAAGGCCACCATAATGAAGCCGGAGTATGTGGAAGCAGCCCGCAACATTGGAAGAAAAAGCATCGTTTTGTTAAAGAATGATAGCGCTATACTTCCTCTCGAAAATATCACAGGGCGTATTGCTCTTATCGGACCATTGGGAAATACCAACGAGGTGTTAGGTTCCTGGCATGGTGCAGGAAATTACGACCATGCAGTTTCATTATTTAAGGGCTTAAAGGAAAATGCTCCTAAGGGCGTTTCAATCCAATATGCCAAAGGAGTTGATGTTGCAAACAACGATAGAAGTGGAATAGATCAGGCTGTAGCACTTGCCCTCCAGTCAGATGTGGTGATCTTAGCTTTAGGGGAGTCGGAGCATATGGGCGGGGAGGCTGCAAGCAGGGCACAAATCGGAATTCCTGGTGCGCAAATGGCATTATTTGATGCGATTAAAGCTACTGGAAAGCCTATTATTGTTGTTTTAATGAATAGCAGACCACTCGCGATTCCGCAATTAGATGAACAGGCTGATGCTATTTTGGAGACCTGGTTTCTGGGTACTCAGGCTGGAAATTCGATAGCAGACGTGATTTATGGTAAATACAATCCATCCGGAAAGCTTCCGGTCACATTTCCAAGGAGCTTGGGTCAGGTGCCCATTTATTATAATTCAAAGAATACAGGCAGGCCATTGAATCCTATGGAAAAATACACCTCCAGGTTTCTAGATGAGTCCAATGATCCTTTGTACCCTTTTGGTTATGGTTTAAGTTATACCAGTTTTGGCTACTCTGATTTAACAGTAGAAAAGGCTACCTACCAAATGGATGAAGAAATAAGGATCTCAGTAAAAGTTTCTAATTTTGGGGATAGGAAAGGTGAGGAAGTGGTACAGTTATACGTAAGAGACCTGGTAGGCAGCGTCACACGACCGGTCAGGGAACTTAAAGGTTTTCAAAAGATTTTATTGGAACCAGGGCAGTCCCGTTTTTTGAGTTTTGTATTAACCCAAAAGGATTTGGCCTTCACTACCAAATCTATGGAGTTTAAAGCGGAGCCCGGCGATTTTAAGTTTTGGGTTGGTGGTAGTAGTACGGCAGACCTTACCGGCAATTTTAATATAGAAAAATAATACCTTTAGGATTTTTCCTGATATATTTATTGATTCATCAAAATGAAATTTTATCATGAATAAAGTTCTGATAGTTACCGGATTTGTAATCACCCTATTATTTCCCTACCGAAGCAATTCTCAAGATTTCGATACCTACTCCAAGCATCTTTTCATAAATGGAACGGATACGCTTCCGTATCGGATGTTGCTTCCAGAGGGGTATGATGAAAGCAAATCCTACCCCTTGGTGATGTTTCTTCATGGGGCTGGAGAGCGGGGCAAAGACAATGAAAAACAATTGGTACATGGAGGGGCCATGTTTTTGGAGCCTGGGAATAGGACGAAATTCCCAGCCATTGTGGTATTTCCTCAATGCAAAGAGGACGGCTTTTGGGTAGACATCAGCACAAGGTCTAAAGATTCTGATGAATTATTTTCCTTTGATGGGGTTTTCAGGGAGCCAATAGTGGAGCAAGTCTTGCTGAAGGGATTGCTGGATAAGACCTTGGCAACACTCCCTGTGAATGAAGAGCAGATTTATGTCATGGGCCTTTCAATGGGTGCCTTTGGAACTTTGGAATTATTGGCCAGATGGCCTGTTATTTTCGCAGGGGCCGTGGCAATTTGTGGAGGGGGCAACCTTGAAGCGACAAGTCGTTATGCAGATAAGGTTCCACTTTGGATAACCCATGGTGCAGATGACACAGTGGTGTCAGTGGAATACAGTAGAACGCTTTACCAAACCTTGAAGGGGCATGGAGCAAAGGTACGGTATACAGAATTCCCAGATATTAACCATAATGCATGGGATCCAACTTTTGCTATGGATGATTTATTGCCTTGGTTATTTGAACAAAAAAATCCAACCCGTTAAATTGCAATACCACCAAGGTCATTTATTTTTTTTGAGGCGTATTCCTTTTTTTATTGTTCTTACCCTGGTACTGCAATCCTGCTATACCGAAGAAGAGACCTTGCCACCTTTTTTTGCACAAGGGTATGACAGCCATGTTGAATTACGATGGGAAGACCTAAATGCTGAAAGATATTGTATATGGGTGCGGCAGGAGGGAGCGACCAATTTTGTAGAACGGGGGGTCACCCTGGATACCATATATCTAGATTTTGTAAACGACCTAGGGACCAATCTAAATCTTGAATATAAAATAGCAGGTTACAAGGCCGGAGATACAATTTTTACCGAACCAGGCAGAGTCCAAACAAAGGAACACAGCGAAGAGGAACTCCTTGATATGGTTCAATATTATACTTTCAGGTATTTTTGGGAGGGGGCAGAGCCTAATTCAGGTATGGCCAGAGAACGGTACCATGTAGATGGTTTCTATCCTCATTACGACAAACACATTATCACTACAGGTGGCACGGGCTTTGGCATAGCGGCCTTTCCTGCAGCAGTGGATCGAGGTTGGATCACCCGCTCACAACTTTTTTCCAGGACTGAAAAGATGGTTACCTTTTTGGAAAAGGCAGACCGATTTCACGGGATTTGGCCCCATTGGCTGGATGGAGAAACCGGTAAAGTTAAGCCCTTTAGCAAGGGTGATGATGGGGGTGATTTGGTAGAATCGGCTTTCCTTATTCAAGGCATGTTGATCTTAAGGGAATATTTTAAGGAAGGAAATCCGGATGAAAAGGATTTGGCAAAACGCATTGATGATCTCTGGCGGTCGATGGAGTGGGATTGGTATACTAAGGACGGCGAAGCGGTACTTTATTGGCACTGGTCGCCTGCGGTAGAATGGAAAATGGATTTCCCCTTAAAGGGCTACAACGAATGCCTGATAACCTATATTTTGGCAGCATCATCTCCTACTCACGCTATTGACCCTGCTGCTTATCATCAGGGATGGGCGAGAAATGGGGCTATAAAAACTAATACAAATACTTATGGTTTTGACCTGAATCTTAGGCATAACGATACAGAACAATACGGCGGTCCATTGTTTTGGTCGCATTACTCTTTTATTGGTCTCAATCCAAAAGGATTAAAGGATGCCTATGTTGATTATTGGAGCCATAACACCAATCATACTTTGATCAATAGACAATGGTGTATAGAAAACCCGAGAGGTTATAAAGGTTATGGGGAGAATTTATGGGGCCTTACCAGCAGCTATTCCATACAGGGCTATGCAGCGCATCATCCTGAAAATGACCAGGGAGTAATCACGCCCACTGCAGCTTTGTCATCCATGCCTTATACGCCTGAGGAATCTATGATGGTGCTGGTAAATATGTACCGGAATTATGGAAATAAGGTTTTTGGTAAGTTTGGATTTTATGATGCCTTTAGCATTGAGGAAAATTGGTTTCCTCAAAAATATCTTGCGATTGATCAGGGGCCAATTCTAACCATGATTGAAAACCACCGTTCCGGTAAGCCCTGGGAATTGTTTATGGGGGCTCCGGAAATAAAAGCTGGCCTTGAGAAGCTTGGGTTTGATTACCCAGATTCTTCCAGTTCATCTTCAAAATAAGCATGTTTCCTTTCATCAAAATAACCCTAACTCTAACACTAACTTTGATTTAATAAAGGTGCGGCTGGGTGTCCACCTCCAGCGCAGACGGTCCGGGGCCATAGGGCAAGCAAGCTTTGAATGTGTCTATCAGGGTAGAAGCATTATATCCTCAGCCCATAACTATAATTTTATCCTGTCGTATTTGCAGCCTATGAAAGACAGATTCCTGCAGGGTGGGCCAGTGGGTTTCGCGGGGAGGAACGTCATTGGAGGTGGTGCCCTTTTTTGTTTCTTTTTTGGGCAAGCAAAAAAGAATAAGAAAGAATTTAACCTTCGCCATTTTGATTTTTCTAACATCTAATTGTTGTTTATGGCTAGACTGACCCATAAAGATTTAGAGAGTTGTTATTTTAATATTGAATTCCGTTTTGCACAAAGCAGAGAGCTCTATAAATTAAAGCCGGCCTTGAAAAGCTTGGGTTTGAGTATTGAAATTCCCAATTATTTGCTTTAAAGTAATAACTACTCCTTTCATCAAAACCCGTTTGCAACAAAGGGTTTATTTGTTTTAATTAGCAATAATCAAAAACCTTAACCGACTATGCAATTTAGAATCTTAAATTTGTGTTTCCTGGTCACCGCCATTGCCGTCTGGTCATGCGAACCCAAACAAAATGAAAAACAATCAATGAATCCATTGCTTCAAGAGTTTAATACACCTTTTGGGGTGCCGCCTTTCGAAAAAATTCACAATCAACATTTTGAGCCTGCAATAAATGAAGCCATGAAAGTGCATGAGGAGGAAGTGGCGGCCATTGTCAATTCCAAGGAGGAGCCAACCTTTTCCAATACCATTGAAGCTTTAGAATCTGCCGGGGAATTGCTAACCCGTGTTTCGAGGGTATTTTATGCACTTAATTCCGCTCACACCAATGACAGCATCCAGCAGATAGCCCGTGATATGGCGCCTGAGATGTCCCGGCATTCAGATGACATTACCTTAAACGCTGCGCTTTTTGAGCGCGTAAAATCAGTTTGGGATCAAAAAGAATCCCTTGATTTAAACCCTGAGCAGGCACGACTTTTAGAAAAAACCTATAAACAATTTGTGCGCAGCGGGGCCAACCTATCAGAAGAAAAAAAGGATCAGCTCAAGGCGATCAATGGCGAAATATCCACATTGACCGTTCAATTTGGTCAGAATGTATTGGCTGAAACCAATGCCTACCAGTTGGTGGTAGACAATGAAGCAGATTTAAGTGGACTACCTGAGGGTTTGATATCTGCTGCTAAATCAGCCGCAGAAAAAGAGGAGATGGAAGGCAAATGGGTTTTTACCCTGGCCAACTCTAGCGTGATGCCATTCCTGCAGTATGCTGACAACAGAGAGTTGCGCAGGCAAATATGGGAGGCCTATATGAAGAGAGGCGATAACGGCAATGAATTTGACAACAAAGAAATCTTGCGCAAACTCGCCAATTTGCGTGCTGAGCGTGCTCAGCTGTTAGGGTATGAAACCCATGCTCACTACGTATTGGAGGAGTCGATGGCAAAAACCCCGGAAAATGTGTATAACCTCCTCAATCAACTTTGGGAGCCTGCACTGGAAGTGGCAAAAGTAGAGGCATACGACATCCAGGAGATGATAAAAAATGAAGGCCATTCTTTTGAAGCAGCCCCCTATGATTGGCGATACTATGCCGAAAAAATTAGGCAAGAGCGATTTGATCTTGACGAAGAGCAGTTAAGGCCATATTTCAGCCTTGATGGTGTCCGTGATGGCGTCTTTATGGTAACCCAAAAATTATGGGGTGTTACCCTAAAGGAAATAAAGGATATCCCCAGGTACCATGAGGAGGTGACAGTCTACGAGGTCCTGGATAATGACGGGTCTCATTTAGGGGTGATTTATATGGATTTTTTCCCGCGAGCTTCAAAAAGAGGCGGTGCCTGGATGACCTCCTTCCGCAGTCAGAAAATGGAAGATGGAAAACGAGTGGCACCGATTGTTTCTATTGTGTGCAACTTCACCAAACCAACCGGTGATAAGCCTGCTCTCCTAACCCTGGATGAGGTCACCACTTATTTCCATGAGTTTGGTCATGCACTGCATGGGCTGCTTTCTCAAGTCAACTACGGCAGTCTGGCTGGCACCTCAGTACCCCGTGATTTTGTCGAGCTGCCTTCCCAGGTTATGGAAAACTGGGCGGAAGATCCTTTGGTACTGAAGATGTATGCCAAGAACTATCAAACTGGTGAAACCATCCCAGATGCGCTTATTGAAAAAATTAAGAGAAGTGGCACATTTGGTCAAGGCTTTGCCACTACAGAATACCTGGCAGCCTCCCTGCTTGACCTGCATTACCATGCGCGTACAGAGCCTTTGGAAGGCGATGTGAATGCCTTTGAGAAGAAAAGCATGGAGGCGGTCGGTCTGATCGATGAAATCATCCCAAGATACCGCAGCACCTATTTTAACCATGTATTTGCCGGTGGGTACTCTTCAGGATATTATAGCTATATCTGGTCAGGCGTATTGGATTCTGATGCTTATCAGGCCTTCAAGGAGACCGACCTGTTTGACCAGGCAACAGCGCAGTCATTCAGGAAAAATATCCTGGAGCGTGGAGGCACCCAGGAACCTATGGAGCTCTATGTTAATTTCAGAGGGCGCGAGCCGGATATTGAGCCCTTGCTCAAAAAGCGTGGTCTGCAACGAGTACCCGTAGATCGTAAACTTTAGTTCTATTTACTCCAGATAACGGTGTAGCTCAGCGAAGCACTGAAAAATCCACTGGCGGGATATTCATAGTCTTCTTTGGGCAAGGCTACAGGGATGTTGTAGGTGTAGGACAGCAGGAGGGACCACCGCTCTTTGCTTAAAATCACCGGAAGGGTAAAGCTGTAATTCATCAGCCCGAATTCATTGGAGACATCAATTTGTTTGGTATTGAAATCCTCAATGAACAAACTGGCTTGCTCCTGGGTATACCCATTTCTGATAAGGATGAAATTGGCGGCGTTTAGGTTGTCGTTATATAAAAGGAAGGTTAACCGCCTCCCTTCTCCTCTTTGGAGTGGGGGATAATCGCCTGATTGAAAGATTTCAAAAACATCCTGAAATGGGCTTTGGGACTGTCGCCAATAATACACATTCCCATTGCCATAGAGAACTGATATTCCGGGCATAAGCGTTATCCGATCCAGGAATCCTACTTCGCGCCATCTAAATCTGCCATTTATATGAAAAGCAAGTCTGTGTGCGGATTCACTACCCATTAGGTAACTGTAGTCAAAGCCAAGATCAAGCTTGGGAAGCTCAAAGAACTGAGAAATCTGAATGCTGTGATTAAAAGGTCTTAAATCCAGGGTATCGTTGTAAAGGAAATAGTCATAGCTGGCATTAATGTTCCACTTATCCCAGAAGTTTTTCATATACCCCAGGCTAAGGGTAGTGAGGAAATAATTAGGCTCATAGGCACTGTGGATGAAGGAGGATATATTGCCATAAATCCCTGTTCTGTTCAGATAAGTGATTCCATTATTAAAGCCGTATTGTTCTACTCCGAAGTTTCTTCCCGCACTTTGAATCTGGCCTATGTAGGAGGTCCTTATATTCAAACTTGAAAAGCCAATTCTCTCCAGGGCAAGGATGCTGTCAGCGAGTAAAAAAAGGTCTTCAGGAATGGGCTCATGAGCAAAAATATTATCCAGCTCAGCATATAAACTATCCAGTTTAGACCGGTCAGGGGTCTGATCATTCTGGGCATTTGCACTAAGAGTGAAAAGCCACATTCCTAAAATGAGAAAACTCCGGGCGGGATTATTGCACCGGAGTAAGTTACCTGTCCTGAATACCTTCATCCCTACTGTTTAGTCACCTTAATAATTATTATCCCTGCGTTGCTGTCTTTGGCGTTGTCTTTCAAGTTGTTCATTTCTTCTTTCGAGACGCTCCAGAAGCATGCGCCTAAAATCATTCTCCGCTCTTCTTAATTCCATAAGCTGGCGGGTTGTAATCACCCTGTTCAACCTTTCCGAATACCTGCGGTCAAGATCTATCTGACGTTCTTTGATCTCAAGCCCTTTTTCATAGAGCTTACGGGACTCATCTTCTGAGAGGGCATTTTCGGAAAGTCTGTTTCTGGATTGAATAAAATCCCGTTGTAGGGTTTCCCGTTCCTGGAGATACTCCCGGTATAAGGGCCAAAATTTTTCTGCCTGTTCCGGAGTAAGCCCCAGCCTTTCAGAGATCAGCGCTATGCGAGCCGACTCGATTTTTTCGAGTGCCTCAGGACTTTGGGCATAGCCCATACTGCTAAAGATGATCATTAGCATTAGAGTCCCAATTGTTTTCCACTTTTTCATTTCTTTAGGATTAAATATTGTCAAATATCATAGGAGTCGTATAATTCATAAAGCAGCAAAGCATCTTCATCATCCAGTTCAAAATCCATGTACCCACTTTCAATATCATAAATCTGATTGATGGAGGCCTCGTCAAGATGCTCAATTAATGTTTGAAGATCAAAATCTTCATAAAAATCAAGATAGACCACAATATCAGCATCAGAAACATCTGAAAGCCATTCTGATGCTGCAGGCGTTGTTGGATCCTGATCATAATTTTTAAATACAAACCAAAACACCATCACAAGAGCGAATGTAGCGGCAATACCCATTCTCATAGGGGTAAAAAACCGAATTACAGGCTTTTGATCTTCTTCAATCCGATCCATAATCCGGCCTTCGAGGCTATCAAAATATCCCTCTGGGGCTTGGAACGGATCCACCTTTTTATGGTCTTTCAGCGAGAATTTATTTGGTTCCTTTTGCATATCGTTGGTTGGATGGTTTCTAATCAAAAAGGTTTAATGCGAAGTGACATATTCTTCAATCTTTTTCACCGCATGGTGATAGCTGGCCTTGAGGCTGCCTACAGAGCTGTCAGTAATCAAGGCAATCTCCTCATACTTTAACTCCTCATAGTATTTCAGTTGAAATACCAGCCTTTGTTTTTCCGGCAAGCCTGCAATGGCCTTTTGTAATTTGGCCTGGATGATGTCACCGCTAATTTCCGGATTTTGATGGATTGCAGTTGCCATTTCATTAACCATATTATTTTGGAACACCATACTTCTTTTTTTCTTTCTCAAAAACTGCAATGCTTCATTGCTTGCGATCCGATAGGCCCAGGTAGACAAGGCCGCGTCTCCTTTAAATTGGTCAATATTATTCCAAATCTTAATAAAAACCTCCTGAAGTACGTCATCGGTATCTTCATGGTTAATGACCATTCTACGGATTAAATGATACAATCTTTTTTGATATTCACGGACGAAAATTCCAAAAGCCTCCCTCTTATCAGATGGATTTTTTAGCTTTTCTACCAGGATTTTCTCGTCCATAAGTACTAAAAATACCAGTTACTCCACCGGGATCCTGTGGAGCAACTGGTCTTAAATTACTCAAAAAATATCAATTAATCCCGCGTTACAGTTGTGGTTCTGCCATTGATGGTAATGGTGATGGTGTTGGTACACTCACCATCACCGTAGTGCACGGTTCTTACCCGGTTCACATTAGGGCCTGTAAAAGTCATTTCTTTTAGTCCGGCTTTGTAGAGGAAAAATCCATCTCTGCGGCAGGCAAAGTCAGCGATTAGAGGCTCCACAATTACATGACGGAAATTTCTACCTCTGGTGGATCTACCTTCTAACTCTCCGGTAATCTCCACTACATTGGTATTAATATCGTCATCACCTTCACCGGCAATCCATCTGCGCAGGCTCTCGCCTCTAAGCACAAAACTAGCGCCATCAGGACGGGTCCTGGTGTAGTCATTCAAAATTCTCCTTCTCAGAAGAAATCCATTTTCATCCCTTTCACCTTGCTCAAGGGTAATGCTACCTGATATCCGGATTTGCCCAAGGTAATAATCAATGAAGCTAATGATCCTTCGAGTCAGGGCACTATCAAATGGTCCATCATACTGTATCACCACGATACCTCTCCTGGTTCTTCCCCATGGTCCAGGACATCCATCACCAAAATCAATGGTAATGGTATTGGCTTCAGGGTCACGGGTTACTTCGGCACATCCGAAAATACCATCTTCTACCTTTCCTCCGGCTAAAATTTCTGCTTCAGCCATGTAGGCTATCTGAATATCGCTATCCAAATCATCTTCTGCTGTATAACTATCCTCAAAAATTTCTACCTCTTCAGCCTCAAGGTCGGCCTCATGGGAGTCCATCTCATTGTCTGTACAGGAAAAAATGATTAACGCTGCTAACGCAGTGCTCACTACCAACAAAATTTGCTTTCTTGAAATTGAAATTGTATTCATAATTTTTTTGGGTTTGTTTGGCAGTATGATGCCCACCAGTTGAAAAGGTTTAATGGGTTCATAAAAATATTTTGTAGGCTTGTGGTAAATTGCCCTAGACCATGCCTCAGTTTTAGGTAAAAATACTATATTCGATTATGGAAAATGAATTAAAATTTCATACCAGAAAATGGGTTAAGCCGGAAGACCTGAATCCCAATCATACCTTATTTGGTGGCAGGCTCCTTCAGTGGATTGATGAGGAGGCAGCATTGTATGCGGTGATTCAGCTGGACAACCGCCACATTGTAACGAAATATATTTCTGAGATTAACTTTATTTCCGCACCCATGCAGGGGGATATCATCGAAATTGGTATTGTAGCCACCAGCTTTGGCCGGTCATCTCTGACCATGCGCTGTGAGGTCAGAGATAAGATTACCAGAAAGCCGATCCTTTCCATCGATAAAATTATATTCGTAAATCTTGATGAGAATGGAAAACCAGCCCCTCACGGTAAAACTGCTATATCCTATATAAAAGACCGGATGGATTAGACCCGCAAGGTATCCTATGCCGGACGCTTAAAAAGCCTGGTAGTTCTGAATGCATGAGAAAGGGCAGGAGGTATGAAGGTTTCGGCCTCGATGACTTTGGCCTTGGCTTCCTGTACTTTGGCCAGCATTTCCTGTTCGGATGCCACGGCCATAGCCCGGCGCTCCTCGGCCTTGGCTTTGGCGATATTTAGGTCAGCCCCGGCCTGGTCTATCTGTAATTTTGCTCCGATGTTAGTGCCGATATCAATATCTGCAATATCAATAGAAAGAATCTCAAAGGCAGTGCCGGCATCCAATCCATGATTAAGTACCTGCTTGGAAATGCTGCCGGGATTTTCTAATACTTCAAGATAATTTTTTGCTGTACCGATGCTGGAGATAATGCCCTGTCCTACTCTTGCTCTGATAGTGTCTTCACCGGCACCACCAACCAGGCGTTGCAAATTGGTACGGACCGTGATCATGGCAACGGCTATAAGCTGGATGCCATCTACCGAAACACCGGTTATGGCGGGTACCACAATGATGTATGGGGTCACCGACACCTGTACTGCATGAAGGATGTCCCGGCCAGCAAGGTCAATGGCTGTGGCTTGTTTAAAACTTAGGCTCAAATTGGCCTTATCAGCCACGATAAGGGCTTTGATGACCGCTTCTAAATTACCATGTGCCAGAAAGTGGGTTTCCATCTGCCTGGTATCTATACCTTTCAGTCCTGCCTTGGTTGCAAGGATCAAAGATTGGACGATCAGGGCCGGTGGCACTTTCCTGATGCGCATTAAGATAAGCTCAAAAAGGCTAATCCGCACACCTGAAAACACTGCCGTGATCCAAAGATTTAATGGGACCATGTAAAAGAAAAAAATCAAAGCCAATACAATGGCAACACCAATGAGGATTACGGGCAATTCAAATTCCATTGTATCAGTAATTTGTAAGGGATAAAATTGTCCCTGAAAGTTACACCTATTTACCCGCCTTTTTTATGGGTTTGAATAATTTTTTATTTAAACCAGGGCATGTTCTATTCCCAAACCAATTCTATAAGCAGCTCTGAGTTTACCAATGTAGTAAAATTTACCCCCTCTGGCCGTTGCACTATAATCACCCCATTATCTGGAGACAGGGCTCCCTGTGCGACAACGTGAGTAGGAGAGTCTTTATGGAAAAAAGCTGTTCGGTCGCCGGTAGCAATGGTATAAGTATCCTTACCATCAGGCAGGGAAATGGTCTGAACTACGCGACTTTCTGTGGGTGGCATATTGTCGATGAGTTCCAGAATCTTTTTAGCATCCGGAATGCCGTGGCCTACATAGTTATTCCCATAGGGGTATAGATTACTGGATTTTCTAATAACCTCCATGATTTCGAAATTGGTGTAATCAGGGGCATACTGCATGATACAGGCTGCCAATCCGGTAATAATAGGTGCAGAAAAGGAAGTTCCCGAATTGGAAAAACATGATACATCTGGTTTTAGATATTTCAGCCACTCAGGACCAATGCTGCTAAATGCCTGCTTTAAAGTGATGCCATTGCTGGTTGATCCTATTGAAAACACATACTCTGCATCAGCAGGAATGGAAAGGACCTGAAAATTATTATGACCTTCATTCCCTGCACTTACCACCAGTAGCAGGCCTTTTTCTTCAGCCGCCATCTGAGCCACCCTGGTAATGCGGGCAAATGACCCATCTACCTGCTCCGGCAGATAGTTTTCTTCCGGGTTGTCATATCCAAAAGAATACCCTAATGAGGTATTAATAAGCCGTACCCCGACACTATCCATCCATTCCATAGCTGCGATCCAGTTGTCTTCCTCGCCCCGGTACTCTTTGTCGCCCTGGTCGGTCCTTGCCAGGTAAAATTCGGCTCCTGTTGCGAGTCCGAATTGCATTTTTTTTGTAGCCCCGGCAATCATCCGCCAAACTCTGGCACCGTGGTCATCCTGGTTGGACTTTTTTCCGGTAAAGGGATCGTCAATATCCGTTTCAATATAATTTCTATAGCCCAGGAATCGGCCAGAATTTAAAATCTCACTTAAAGACTCATCTTTATGTGCACCTAAAAATCCACCATCAATAATGCCGATGGCTATCCCGGAGCCATCGAGTCCGTGAGTGGCCAGGTCTGCAATATTCAAAGCCTCGATGGCGTGGTAAAGATTCGGGTCTGATGTTCCCAATTCAGTTGGGAGTAGTTGTATGGCAGGGTCAATGGCCTCGACCTTATCCACAAAGTCAAGGGTATCCAGGATGAAGAGATTATCGGATGAATTCCCGGATACTGATACGGCATTTAGCCATTTGGATGTGTGAATGATATTGATGCCTAAATTCCGGAGACTGTCGCTGTATTCGAATGTAACAGGCAAGTCAGAATGCTGGGCTTCAGGAAGTCCCGATTTGGCCCGGTTGGCCATGGTTAGGTTAGAAACCTGAGGTGCCTGGATTGTTGTATCCTTATCCGTAAAAAATACCCAATATTTACCTTGTGCATTGCAGGTGTTGTAGGGCACCAGGAGAAAAAATAATAATACTGTTACGAAGAATCTCATCTTAGTTTTAACTTTGGAATTGAGCCAGGGGTTTGGAAAGGCACTTCAATTTAAACATTCTTATTTATTTATGATTAGATTGAAAGTCATATTGGAATGGGTTTGGAGGTTTTTAATTCCGGATTCCCTTACCAATGAAGAAAAAATCAATATTCAGCATGAAATATCAACCACTAGACAAGGCATTATATATCAGAAACCGGGCCAGGTTTATAGAGGCTTTGAAGCCTGATAGTGTGGCTATTTTCAATTCCAATGACATTATGCCTACCAATGCTGATGGCACCATGCCTTTTCGGCAAAATAATGACCTGCTTTATCTCAGTGGTATCGATCAGGAGGAGTCTATCCTGATGATCGCACCGGAATTCCCAGACCCGAGATACCGGGAGGTGTTATTTCTTAAGGAAACCAATGAACATATTGCGGTATGGGAGGGCCATAAGCTGACTAAGGGGGAAGCGACTGACCTATCAGGCATCGAGACCATTTTATGGCTTAAAGATTTTGAGCAGGTGCTCAGCACCGTCATGGCAGGTTCCACACATGTGTACCTTAATACTAACGAACATATACGGGCTGTGGTGGAGGTGCAAACCAGGGATGCCCGTTTCACCGAATGGTGCAAATCCAAATACCCCATCCACCATTATGAGCGCGCAGCCCCAATCATGCATCGGTTGCGCAGTGTAAAAAGCCCTGAAGAGGTAGCAGCACTCAGTACTGCTTGTGACATTACAGAAAAAGGGTTTAGACGATTGCTGGGCTTTATAAAACCAGGGGTGTGGGAATACGAAATAGAAGCCGAGCTCCTACATGAATTTGTAAGAAACCGGTCCAGGGGCTTTGCATATAGCCCTATCATAGCTTCAGGATATAATGCCTGTGTACTCCACTACATCGAAAATAATCGACAGTGCAAGAATGGGGATATCCTGCTCATGGATATAGGTGCAGAATATGCCAATTACAATGCAGACCTGAGCCGGAGCATCCCTGTCAATGGGCGCTTTACAGAGCGCCAAAAGGCGGTGTACAATGCTGTGCTTCGGGTGCAGCGAGCAGCCATGAGCATGCTGCAGCCCGGCAATACGATTCCCGAGTACCACAAAGAAGTTGGTAAAATAATGGAGGGGGAACTTCTAGACCTTGGCCTTATTGATAAAAATGATGTCAAAAACCAGGACCCTGCCAACCCTGCCTATAAAAGATACTTTATGCACGGCACCTCCCATCACCTGGGTTTGGACGTGCATGATGTAGGCAATGTTCATGATGAAATGACCCCGGGCATGGTATATACTGTTGAGCCTGGTATTTATATCAGGGAAGAAAGCCTTGGCATACGCATTGAAAATGATGTGGTGATCACCCATGAGGGCATTGATGACCTTATGGGGAATATCCCTGTTGAGGTGGAAGAAATTGAAGAATTGATGAATAGTTAGTTTTAAATAAGAAAAGCATGGCTGATGAAATCCATAACTCCGATAAAGCTCCCGAGCCAGTGGGCCTTTACCCTCATGCCCGAAGGGTGGGCGACTTGCTTTTTTTATCTGGGGTAGGACCAAGGAAAAAGGGTGCTAGGAAAATCCCAGGAGTCACACTATCAGAGGGTGGTATCATCCTAAGCTATGATATTGAAACACAATGCCATAGTGTATTTGAAAACGTAAAATTAATCTTGGAAGCTTCAGGTTCTAGTTGGGAGGGTATGGTAGATGTTACCGTATTTCTAACTAATATGAAAGCTGATTTTAAAACATATAACAAGATTTATGCTGAGTATTTCAGGACCAACCAGCCTTGTCGCACAACAGTTGAGGTCAATGCCCTGCCTACGCCAATAGCCATAGAGTTAAAATGTATTGCTTACCTTAAGAAATGAAAAATCAGACGGAAAAGCTTTCTCCACACCCGCAGGTCCGGGAGGCGTTGGGGTTGATGAACTGAAAACCCTTTCCGTTGAGGCCATCAGAAAAATCCAGTGTAGTACCGAGGAGGTACAGAAGGCTCTTTTTATCTACGAGGATTTTGACACCCTGATCTTCAAATACCTGATCGGAATTTTCTATCTTATTATCAAAAAACAAATCATACATCAGACCGGAACACCCACCACCTTTCACCGAT
>JBGTCD010000028.1:0-21821 GCA_041749015.1 Cyclobacteriaceae bacterium | reverse complement strand
GTGAAAATCGTATATATTTTAGCCTTTTGCTTTTTATCGGCATCCCTTTGGGCTCAGGAGCTCAGACCTGTTAATCGTACCTTTGCCCTCACAGGGATCAGCATTGTTAAATCTCCAGGGCAAATTATTGAGAATGGTACTTTAATTATCAAAGACGGGCTCATAGTGGATGCAGGCGTTAATATCAAAATACCTGCACAGGCCCAAATAATAAAAATGGATACCCTTTATGCTTATCCAGCATTTATTGATGGGTATTCCAGTGCCGGCGTAAAGATGCCAAAAGAGGATGATTCCAAAACTCAGGGAAAGGATCCATCCAATCCAAATGACGATGAGGCTGGGATCCAGCCACACCGGATGGTGAAGGATTTTTTGGAGCCAGGGCAAAAATCTATTGATGACTTGAGACGGGCAGGTTTTGGAGCCGCGCAGGTGGTGCCTGACGGACAAATGCTGCCGGGTTATGGAGCAGTTATCTTATTAGCAGGGGACCAGCCTGATGCTATGATTTTAAAAAGCCCTTCCTCACTATATGCACAATTGAAGGGTGCACGAAGAATGTATCCGGCAACCCTGATCGGTGTGATGGCCAAATTTGAGGACCTCTACCGGCAGGCAGCCCTCAATAAAGACTACCTGGCAGAATATCAAAAATCGCCTGCCGGATTAGATAGGCCGGTATCGAGCAGAGTCCATGAGGCTTTTTTTCCGGTGATATCCAGGGAGATCCCCATGTTATTCAATGCGCCTGAAGTACTGGATGTACAGCGGATTATCTCCATGCAAAAAGATTATGGTTTCAGGCTTACCCTCGGTGGGGTAAAACAGGCCTGGGATTTAATGCCATTAATAAAGAGTCATGCAGATTTTGTGTGGTTTTCGCTGGATCTTCCCGATGATAAGGACCTTGAAAAGGAATCGGAGGCAAAGGAAGGGAGCGAAAAGGCGGTGCTGGAAGAGCGGAAGCGGGAATTCATCAAAAAGCACTATCAGCAGACCTCAATATTTGCTCAAAATGGCATCATGTTCGGCTTTGGCTCCAATGGTGCCAAGACAGGAGATATCCTCAAAAATGTCAGAAAACTGGTCGCCAATGGTTTGACCAGGGATCAGGCACTGGCTGCTCTTACTACTCATCCAGCAAGACAGTTTGGTCTTAGCGATGTGATTGGTACCCTTGAAAAAGGCAAAGTTGCCAATGTGGCCATTTTTGATAAGGATGTATTTGAGGAAGATGCAGCAGTAAAATTTATGTTTGTTGATGGTCGTCTGTATGATTACTCAGCTAAGCCTAAGGGCAAAAAAGCCGATGCCGATAAACTTGCAGTCGTAACAGGCACATGGGACTATACCACCGACAGCCCACAGGGCAGTAGTGGCGGGGAACTGATTTTAAGAGAGGAAGGTGGGTACCTGGCCGGCACCATATCCAGTTCTATGTCCAACCAGGCCACAAGCATTAACGATGTAGTGCTTGAAGACAAAAACCTTTCCTTTTCATTTGATTTTGATGCAGGGGGTCAAAAGGTAACCATAACGGTTATGGTGACTCTGGATGGCGATACTTTTGAAGGTACATTAACTGCAGGAGCTTTTGGTTCCTTCCCAATGAAGGGTACCAAACAACCTGAATAACAGCACAATTACTATGAATAAACTACTGATAATAATTTTCATTTTTTGCGCCGGGTGGGCTGGGGCACAGCACAGGACCGGAGATTTGCTTATAAAAAACGGCCATATCCTTACAGTCACCAAGGGTGATTTGGAAGATACTGACATATTAATACGGGATGGTAAAATCTCACGGATTGGTAAAAATATAAGTGCTCCCGCAGGCATCAGAGTGGTAGATGCCAAAGGGCTCTTTGTCATGCCCGGTATCATTGATGCCCATTCCCATATTGCATTAGATGCCATCAATGAGGCTACCAGTCCTATCACTTCCGAGGTCTTCACCGGCAATGCCATCAATCCTTTTGACCTGTCCATTTACAGGGCCTTGGCAGGGGGGGTTACGATTTCGCATGCCATGCATGGTTCTGCCAATGCCATAGGCGGTGAATGCGAAACCATCAAGCATCGGTATGGCACCTTCAACCCCGAAATTCTGAAGATGGAGGGCGCGCCACGGACCATCAAATTTGCTCTTGGAGAAAATCCTACCAGAGTACATGGTGAAGGCAATAAAATTGTACCCAAAACCAGGATGGGGGTTGAGGCGGTATTCAGAAGGGCCTTTTCCGAAGCCCAGGAATATAAGGCAGCATGGGATGCTTACAATCTCAGTAAAAAAAATAAGAGGTTCAGGGGTAAGGCACCGGAGTACAGCCGCAGATTGGAAACCATCGCAGGAATTTTGACCGGGGAGGTTATTATCCATTGCCATTCCTACAGGGCCGATGAGATATTAATGTTGATGGAAGTATGCAAAGATTACGGGATCAAAAATATTGTTTTTCAGCATGTGAATGAAGGCTTCAAAGTGGCCCCTGAACTTGCAGCATTTGGTGCCAGCGCTTCTATATTCAGCGACTGGTGGGCGTATAAATTTGAAGTGTATTACTCCACAGCGTATAATGCGGCTATTTTAACCAAAAATGGGGTGAATACTTCCATCAATTCAGACTCATGGGAATTGATCAGACATCTGTATCATGAGGCCGGAAAAAGTCAGAAATATGGACAACTCAATGATGATGAGGCTTTGGCACTTATTACAATCAATCCGGCAAAGCAATTGGGTATTGACAGCCGGACTGGTTCTATTGAGGCAGGAAAAGATGCGGATATTGTAATCTTTAAAGATCATCCGCTTTCTATTTATGCTGTACCTCAAATGACCATTATTGATGGCGTAGTGTATTTTGATATAAATGATGATCATGATGATCAGCGCATCTACGTTGACCCTTCTGAAGTGGTAGATGTGACCATACACGGCACGGGCACCCACCATGAAAACTGCATGATTGATGCTGAAGAATTTTTACTTAACGTCCGGATCTCCGGAATGAAATAATGACTGAGATGATAAAGATATTTTGCTTGAGATGTTCTTTTCTGATGGTGGCCTTATTGATCGCAGGTATGGTATGTGCCCAGGGATCAAAAGGAAAAACCGGATTGTTTGCATTTACCAATGCTAAAATTTATACCGTAACCAACGGGGTCATTGAAGGGGGCACCTTAATCGTAAAGGATGGAAAAATCGAAGCGGTAGGTAGTGGTATTGCCATTCCTGAAGGTGCTGAAGTCATCGAATGTGCAGGGCAGCATATATATCCGGGAATGATTGACGGCGGCACCAAGCTTGGGCTATCGGAAATCAGCTCAATAGCCCGCACGACTGATTTTAGCGAGATAGGAGATGTTGTGCCTCAGATGAAGGCACTTACCGCGGTTAACCCTAATTCTGTTTTAATACCTGTAACGAGACTGAGTGGGGTCACTACAGTGATTGCTATTCCTTCCGGAGGGCTGCTGCCCGGTACGGCTGCTCTGATTAACCTATATGGGTACAGTCCCAAGCAAATGTTTGCAGGTTTTGAGGCTGTGGTTTTGGAATTTCCTTCCACAGGAAGAAGGGGCAGATGGGATCGAAGGTCTGAGGAAGAGATCAAATCAGCCTCAGATAAAGCATTGAAGCAGTTGGATGATACCTGGAAAAAAGTAGCAGAATACCACAAGGTTGATTCGGCCATTACTGCTCAGAAAGTAAAAGATCAAAAACTGGATTTTTATCCGGAGCTTGAAGCCCTGCTACCGGCATACAGAGGGGAAGCCAAAATAATGGTAGAGGTCAACCGAGCTGAGGATATCAGGAAAGCCATTGAATGGGTTACTGAGAATAATGTAAAAGCGATTTTTACGGGGGTCCTTGAAGGATGGCGCGTCACTGAAGAGCTTGTAGCCGCAAATATTCCTGTGATAGCAGGACCTGTGTTGACACTTCCTGCCAGGGAGTATGACCGATATGACAGGCCTTATGCCAATCCGGGGCTCATGCATGAGGCAGGGATTAAAGTAGCTTTAAAGACCACTGAAGCTGAAAACGTAAGAAATTTGCCCTACCATGCAGGGTTTGCAGCCACTTACGGTTTAGGAAAGGAAGAGGCTTTGAAATCTGTTACCATCACGGCGGCAGAGATTTTTGGTGTATCCGACCGGCTCGGATCGATTGAACCGGGCAAGGAGGCCACTTTCTTTGTGTCTGACGGAGACCCTTTTGAAACCAAAACGCAGATAAATCAGGTGGTTATTGGCGGTTGGCTGGTGCCGATGGAAAGCAGGCAAACCAGACTATATGATGAATTTCTGGAGCGAGCACCCGGGCTTGACAAGTAATTCGTCGGCTTTTTCAAACAAATAACACCTACGATTATCAATTGATTGGTAGTCCTGCTATTTTTGCCCTGTCATGGCAGATCAAATATTAATAATTGACTTTGGTTCACAGTATACCCAGCTCATTGCCAGAAGAGTAAGAGAGCTAAATGTATATTGCGAAATTCATCCCTATAACCATCTTCCTGAATTAAATCAGGAAATAAAAGGGATCATATTATCAGGAAGCCCCTGCTCTGTCCTGGATTCTGAGGCCCCATCGGTCAACCTTTCAGAATTACTTGGTAAGTATCCTGTTCTTGGTATTTGCTATGGTGCCCAGCTCATTGCTCATAAGATGGGCGGTAATTTGGTAAAATCTGCAATCAGAGAGTACGGCAGAGCACGCTTGAGCAAAGTGGACCAGCACAATGACCTCCTGAAAGAAATCCCGATTGATACCCAGGTATGGATGTCTCATGGGGATACCATATCCGAATTACCCGATTCGTTTGAGTTGATTTCGAGCACCCCATCAGTGAAGGTCGCAGCTTATAAACTTAAAAATCAAAATTCCTATGGCATCCAATTTCACCCGGAGGTTACGCACACAGCAGAAGGGAAAACCTTACTACGCAATTTTGTAGTGCATATTTGCGGATGTTTGCAAGACTGGACCCCTGACGTTTTTGTAGAGACCACCATCGAGGAATTGAAGTTAAAATTGGGCAATGATAAAGTAGTCATGGGCTTATCCGGAGGTGTAGATTCCTCCGTGGCGGCCATCCTGATTCACAAGGCTATCGGTCAAAATCTCCATTGTATTTTTGTAGATAACGGGTTGTTAAGAAAAAATGAATTTGAGGAGGTCCTGCATTCATACAAAGACATGGGCCTGAATGTCAAGGGGGTTGATGCCCGTGACCATTTCTATAAGGCCCTCCAAGGTAAGATCGACCCGGAAGATAAGCGGAAAGCCATTGGCAGGGTATTCATTGAGGTATTCGACCGGGAGGCACAAGCCATAAAGGACGTATCCTGGTTAGGGCAGGGTACTATTTATCCTGATGTCATTGAATCGGTTTCCGTTAAGGGGCCTTCAGCTACTATTAAATCCCATCATAATGTTGGGGGACTCCCTGATTTTATGAATTTAAAGGTGGTGGAGCCGCTAAATACACTTTTTAAGGATGAAGTCCGTTTGGTTGGCAAGACCCTTGAAATAGGTCATCACATTTTGGGCAGGCATCCGTTTCCAGGGCCAGGGCTTGGCATCAGGATTTTAGGAGAGGTCAATGCCGAAAAGGTTAGAGTACTTCAGGAGGTGGATCATATTTTTATTTCCGGATTAAAAGCCAGAGGTTTGTATGACGAGGTTTGGCAGGCAGGGGCTATGCTACTTCCTGTGAGTTCTGTAGGGGTGATGGGTGATGAACGAACCTATGAAAGTGTGGTGAGCCTGAGGGCAGTTACCAGCGTAGACGGTATGACAGCCGATTGGTCACATTTGCCCTATGACTTTTTGAGTGATGTGTCTAATGAAATTATCAATAATGTAAAAGGCGTGAACAGGGTGGTGTATGATATCAGCTCCAAACCACCGGCTACAATAGAATGGGAATAAAAATCAAAATGGGGAAGTTTATCAAGGTAGCGCTAATCGGATTAATATTTTTAGGGCTGAATCCGACTACTACCTCAGCTCAAAATAAAGACTATCAGGAGTCTTATCTGAAGGCAAAAACATGGTTTGATGAGGGTGATTATGCCATGGCTTCACAATCCTTTAAGGAATTAATCAATACTGACCCTGAAAATGATTTTAAAGAGTACAGCTCTTTCTACTTCGCCTTGTCCAATTACCACCAAAACTACCACCATGTAGCCAAGGATATGCTGCTCCAGATCAGAACCATGTATCCTAACTGGCATCAAATCGAGGAGGTGAATTACTGGTTGGGGACCATTTATTTTGAGCTTAATGAACCTTTCAGAGCTATGAAAGCCTTGAACAGGAGCAGTAAAAGTAATCAGGACCCTGGGGTAACTAAAATAAAAGAACATTTTATACCCACCTTAAGCGTGGATACTTTAAATACTCTTTACCAGGATTTTCCTAATGATCAGGTGGTAGGATTGTCTTTGGCCTTTGCTATTACCAGGCAGCCGTTTTCATTACAAGACCGGCAGCTTCTCGATCGACTTGTCGATCAATTTGATATTGAATCTTTAAAAGCCACGATTGGCGCCGGGTTAGTTTCTGAAAAGAAGAAGATTTATAATGTAGCCGTACTGCTTCCTTTTGTTCTGAAAGACCTTACCCCTGATACAAGACCCAAACCCAACCAATTGGTCCTGGACCTGTATGAAGGCATGCGGTTGGCGGTAGACTCGATCAATAAAAAGTCCATAAAAATTAATCTTAAGGTATTTGATACAGAACGCGATAGCATCGCCACACTTAAAGTTTTGTCTTCTGAATTTTTTAAGGATGTGGATCTGATCATAGGCCCCTTATTTAATGAGCCCAGGAAAGTAGTAATGGATTTCTGCCTGCGAAATAAGGTCAATATGCTAAATCCGATATCCAAGAGCTCAGATTACCTTGATACCAACCCTTTTATGTTTCTGTTTCAGCCTACAGCAGAAGAATTGGCTCAAAAAGCAGCGGAATACGCCTCAAAAAATGTTTATAATAAGAATACCATGATTTTTTTAGGCCCCACCAAGCAAGACTCCCTGGCTGGGGCAAATTTCCTTTCTGCCGCCCGGAATTCAGGAATGGAGGTGGCTCATATTTACCGGGTGAATCGGGATCGCTCTTCAGATTTAGTAGATTTTCTCACTGTTAAAAACCGAAAAGGCAGGGAATTTGATCCTGCAGATTTTGAAATTGCCCCGGATAGTATCGGGAGTATTTTTGTGGCTTCAGATGATAACCTTATTTATACCAAAGTAATCAGTGCAGTAGAGACTAGAGGCGATAGCATTGTAGTGATCGGGTCTGATTCCTGGCTCGATCACCGGATCATCAACCTGCGCACTTTTCAAAATCTGGGAGTAGTACTTACCGCTCCAAATTTTATTGACCCGGAACAGAAAAATTATAAACAATTCAGAAAGAAATATCTTTCTAAATACGGCAAGGTCCCTTCTGCGCATTCTAGTGCAGGGTATGAGTTGATGCTGTTCTTTGGTGATGCCCTTATTCAAAACGGCAATTATTTTCAGGTCGCATGGAATGAAAGTGACACCATTCTTCCGGGTCATTTGAGTTCCGGGTTTTACTATAAGTACAGCAATTACAATAAGGTGGTACCAATCATCAAAGTGGTAAATGATAAAATCACCTTGAAAAAAGCTGTTTATGAGTGATGACATATGAAGATTGAAAGGAGTAAAGAGTTATTTGACCGTGCTAAGGAATTAATTCCCGGAGGGGTCAACTCGCCTGTTCGGGCCTTCAAAGCGGTAGGAGGAGATCCGCTATTTATTGACAGAGGCTTCGGGCCATATCTGTACGATGTTGACGGTAACCAATACATTGAGTTGATCAATTCCTGGGGTCCGATGATCCTGGGCCATGCCTTTGAGCCTGTGCTACGAGCGGTACGGGATGCAGCATTAAAGTCTTTATCTTTTGGGGCGCCCAATTCTGATGAGGTCGGTCTTGCCGAACTCATTATAAAAATGGTGCCCTCTATCGAGAAGGTGCGCATGGTCAACTCCGGCACCGAAGCTACCATGTCTGCACTACGGCTGGCAAGGGGCTACACCGGCAAGGATAAATTGATAAAATTTGAGGGTTGCTATCATGGCCATGGTGATTCTTTTCTTATAGCTGCTGGCAGTGGTGCGGCCACTATGGGTATCCCTGATAGTCCCGGGGTTACCAAAGGTACTGCCAATGACACCCTGACCGCTCCTTATAATGATCTGGAAGCTGTAGATGCATTAATCCATGCCAATAAAGGGGAAATAGCTGCTATGATTATCGAGCCGGTTGCTGGTAATATTGGTTGTGTTCTGCCTGAGCAAGGGTATTTGGAAGGATTGAGAGCCCGTTGTGATGCCCATGACATTATTCTGATTTTTGATGAAGTGATGACCGGATTCAGATTGGCACCTGGAGGTGCTCAGGAGATATATGGGGTAAAACCTGACCTCACCACTCTGGGAAAAATTATAGGTGGCGGCATGCCGGTGGGTGCCTACGGCGGAAAAAGGGCCATCATGGATTTTGTCTCCCCTGAGGGACCGGTGTATCAGGCAGGGACTTTATCAGGCAACCCTGTGGCGATGGCTGCTGGCCTTGCCATGCTCAACCATCTGAATGAACATCCGGAAGTATATGAGCATTTGAGTAAAAACACAGGCCTTTTGGTCAATGGTATACAAGAAAATTTAAAATCGCTTAATCTTGACTACAGGATTAATCAGATTGGATCCATGTTTAGTTTGTTCTTTACCGATAAGGAGGTGGTGGATTTTGAATCGGCCAAAACCTCGAATACCACCCTTTTTGGAAAATACTTTAAGGCGATGCTGGAGCAGAAAGTATATCTGGCGCCATCTCAATTTGAGGCACTCTTTATTTCTACTGAAATTAAGAATGGAATTATTGATAAGATATTAGAGGCTAATTTTAATGCCTTAAAAGCAGTAATAAATTCCTGATTACCCTTTCCTAAACAAAGCGATGAGTTCTCTGGCGGCCTGAATAGGGTGTTTTTTCCCATTCTGAATCGCCTGTTCGAGTTTGGGCAGGGCCTTTAATATTTTAGGATTGGAGTAGAAGTCAGCTTTAAGAAGGCTTGAAATGGATTCATGCATCCATTTGAGGTGCTGTTCGGCTCTGTAAGCCTCAAATTGCCCGTTATTCTTCCTTTCCTGAACATACTTTTGGATAATAGCCCAGATATCTTCCATGCCACCGCCCGTAAGGCCAGAGCAGGTGACTACTTTCGGAGTCCAGGTGGTATTGTCAGAATTAAGGATATGGAGGGCCTGCTGATAGGCCTCCCTGGCCTGTTGAACCGAGGATGAATCAGCTGCATCATCTTTATTGATTGCGATGGTGTCTGCCATTTCGACAATCCCTTTTTTAATGCCCTGCATTTCATCACCTGCCCCTGCAATCATCAGCAGCAGAAAAAAATCTACCATACCTTTTACTACAGTTTCAGATTGCCCGACTCCTACTGTTTCAATAAGAATAATATTGAAACCAGCCGCCTCACAAAGCAGCATGACTTCTCGGGTGCGGGAGGCTACCCCGCCCAGGTTGGTGGCAGTAGGTGAGGGCCGGATATAGGCATTGGGATTTCGGGAAAGCTCTGTCATTCTTGTCTTATCACCCAGTATACTGCCTCTGGTTTTTTCACTGGAAGGATCAATGGCCAATACTGCCACTTTATTATCAGGGGTCAGCATTCCTCCAAAAGACTCAATAAATGTGCTCTTTCCCACACCCGGTATCCCCGTGATACCAATACGGACAGAATTCCCAGTATGGGGTAATAGCCGGTCGAGGAGTTGAGAGCCTAATTCCTGATCCTTGACCAGTGTGCTTTCTATCAGGGTGATGGCCCGGGACAGAATGACCCGGTCACCTCCCGTTACTCCTTTTTCATATTCATCAAGACTGAGCCTGGATTTTATCATGGCCCATAAAAATATAAAAACCTGTCGGGTATTTATAGGAGAAAGGGTCGGAATGTTTATATTTACAACCTTTGAAATTGAAAAAAACTGCTTATGCTTAGAGAGCGGGGTTTTTGGAAAGATTGTTTCTTTGGTACCCTTTGGATTTTTGGTACCTATTGGCTTATCCTTAATATTTCCCAATTAGCCATTTTCGATGTTTTTGACCCTATCGGCGATGCCGTTGAGGATATGGAGCTCAGTGATGTCAGCTTTTCCCGACTTAAAGAACACCCACCTCAGGATACCAACATCGTCCTGATCAACATTGGTCCCCTTGGTCGCAGAGGAATAGCACGTCAAATTGAAATCCTCAATAAACATGAGCCTGCAGTGGTAGGTTTCGATATTTTCCTTCCCGACCTTAAAGAAGATAAGGAAGGGGATGAGTATATGGCTGAAGTTTTGGCCAATACTAAACAGCTGGTGATGGCCAATAAGGTAATTAAATCAAGAGCATTAGAAGAGCAAGATCCAGATGGTGAAGTTTACGACAGCCTGCACCAATCGCATGAAATTTTTAGGGTCAATGCAGTGGAGGCATTTGCTAATTTGGATACTGAGGCCGGGATACAGGAAGACTATAAAACCTGCCGGGCTTTCCCTCCATTTATATTAGTAAAGGATGAACTGGCTTATGCGCTTGGTTTAAAAATGGCTTGGCTATACGATTCTGTCAAAGCTCAGAAGGTATTTAAAAGGGATAGGAATAGGGAGATCATTTATTTTAAGGGTAATGCGATGGATAATAGAGGTGGGCCGCATGTGCCTAAGGTTTTCCCTGTGATTGATTATGAAGATGTATTAAAGGAAAATTTTGACCCTGGGTTAGTAAGGGGTAAAATTGTGATGATAGGATATTTAGGTGATGACCTAAGCGGTTATTATACTGAGGATAATTTCTTTTCGCCTTTGAATGAAATATTAGCCGGAAAGGCTGCCCTGGATATGTATGGAGCAGTAATCCATGCCAATATCATTGCAATGATTTTGGAGGAAAATTACATCAATTCACTCGATGAAAATATAGAAATGGCGTTTGCTATTGTCTTTTGTTTTTTCATCAATATCATATTCGGGATTTTATTTAAAGGTGTGCCAAGATGGTATGACGGGATATCCAAAGCCATCCAGGTTTTTCTTGGTTTGTTTTTCCTTTTTTTTACGATATATATTTTTCACTGGTTTGATTTCAAGATGGACCTTACCCATACATTATGGGTGGTAGGACTATCAGGGGATACTTTGGAGGGATATTATGGGTTAGGCAGAAACTTGTTTTCTAAAGAGGGCAGAAGGCGCATTTTAAGACCGCATGCTGATTTAACGGATTAATTATGCCATCAAAAACTTTAATAAATGCTTAGGACCAAGGGATTCTGGATTGATTGCTTTTTTTCTACGCTGTGGATATTCGGTATTGCATGGGTATTTTTTAGTGCATCCAGCCTTGGCATTTTTAAGGTTTTTCAACCGATTGGGGATGCCTATGCAGACCTGGAGATTTCAGATATTGCAAATTCCTATATCCGGAAAGATCCTCCTATAGATGATGCTATAATACTAGTTAATTCCAGCACGCTTAGCAACCGGGAGTTGGCAGCGCAGCTATCGATTATTAATCAATATAATCCAAAGGCAGTGGGATTGGGTATAGTGCTTGAAGAGGACCCTGAAGATATGATGGGTAATTTCTTACTTCTTGACGTGCTGAACAATACCCCTAATTTGATATTAGCCACCAAATGGAGTAAAACTGATTCATTAATGGAAGAGACCCCGGGTGAGCCGATATTTGATCAGAAACACGTCCCTCATTCTCTATTTCAGGCTGAAAAATCCATAGGTCATATCAATTTTGAAAATGACACCAAACCACACGGGGAATTCAAAATCACCAGAAGATTCCACCCCGTATTAATGGAAGATACGGCATTTGCAGTTAAGGTTGCGATGAAGGCATATCCTGAAAAAGCGGCGAGAATTTGGGAGCGGAGTAAAGAAACAGAGGTAATCAATTACCGGGGAAATGTTTTGGATGTTTGGGGTAGAACTAATTACCCCACCTCTTATTTTGTTCTTGATTGGCATCAGGCCTTAAATGAGGAGTTTACTCCGGAGGCTATGGAAAATAAAGTAATTATGATCGGATATCTGGGTGAAGACCTAAGAGCCACCGATTGGGAAAACAGACTTTATACACCGCTTAACAAACAATATTCCGGTAAAGGAAATCCTGACATGTACCCCATAGCCATTCAGGCTAATATCTTTTCGATGATTAATCAGGAGGCTTATGTCAATGAAATGAGCACATTTTGGGTTTACGCCTGGGCCATCATTGGTTGTTTTATCCTCATTATCCCGTTCTCAATTATTTACCGGACCTTACCCCGAATGTACGATGGTATTACTAAGGTCCTTCAATTGATTATTTTGGCCCTCCTGTTTACTTCGGTTATTTATGTGTATGACTGGTTTGATTTTAAGCTTAATTTTACCTATACTATGGTTGTGGTGGTCATTTCCGGAGATTCCCTGGAGGCCTATTATGGATTGGCAAGAAATTTGTTCATCAGAGAACGAAGGCAGCAATTAGTTACCTTATTTAATAAAATAGTATAAACTATATCTTATAATATTGAAATTCATTAACTTAGCCTTTTGAAAAGAAGGGCACGAATTTTTAACAAATTAAAATTATGAAAATCAGGATTACTTTTTTTACGATGCTTTTGGCAGTATTTCTTGTTTTTGATGCACAGTCTCAAACATATACTTTTAGAGTTTTAGGAAGTACAGGCCAGAATGAAGTGAAATCCGGAAACAAATCAGAACCGGTTAAAATGGGAACGCACCTCAATGAGGGTGACGTGATCAAGCTATCTGAAGGTGGCTATTTAGGATTACAGCATGTATCCGGTAGAACCCTGGAGGTAAAAAATCCGGGTGATTATAGTGTCTCGGAGCTCGCCAAAGGCGTTAGCTCCGGTAGTTCCACTGTAGCAAGCCGTTATGCTGATTTCGTTATGGACAAGATGTCTGATGATGGTAAAAGAGAAAGATTGAGTGCTACTGGTGCGGTTACAAGGGATATTATGTCATCAGACAAGGCGATTAAGGTTTTTATTCCAAAGAATAATAATGAGAATAATATTACCCCAGACCTGTTTAGTGATTTTGCCATAGTAAGATGGGAATCTATTGAAGGTGTTTCCAAATATGAAGTAACAATCTTAAGCATGATGGATGAAGTGATATCAGTGGAGGAAACTTCTGATACAAAGATTGCTCTCAATTTAAAGGACGAAAAATATGCTAATCAAATAGGAGCCTTGCAAATCAGAATTCGGGATGTTGATAATCCTAAAGTGAATTCAGGTGAAGGAATGCACGGGTACATTATTAAACTTCCCAAACCAGGGACTGTGGAGAAGGTCAAGGAAGAGCGTTCCAAACTATTTGATCAGTTTGATGAAAATTCTGCCTTGCACCATTATATAATGGCCGGATATCATGAAAGTAATGGTCACCTTATAGATGCCCTTACCAGTTACGAGCGTGCTATTGAGTTAGCACCCGGTGTTGATAGTTTTGTATCCGCTTATCATGAATTTTTAGAGTGGTGTGGGTATGTAGAAGCAGAAGAATAAGAAACTAACCTTTTAAAATGTAGTAGGCCCCGACTCAGTTGGGGCCTTTTTTATGGGTTTACTCTAAAGTATGCTTGCTCTTCCCAATTTGTGAGATAATCACTGCGGTGCAGCATTTGAATCAACGCTTCACTCTTTCTTTCTCCTGGACTTACAGAGTCCTCATAAACCAGGTTATCCAGACTATCATAAAACTTCACTTTTAGAGTATGCTTGCTCTGGTGATCATAAGGCCGCCTAAAACCTTCTGCTATCTCCATGAGTTCCTTGTCTGCTTTGGCCGAAGCTTTAGAAATTTCTTTTTCGGGGCTAGGGCTATAAAACGCTGCGTTTGAGCTAATGTCTTTAGTGCCTGTGCAGGATATTGCCGTGAGTGCCACAACCGATATCCAAATTAAAGTGGAGGTAATACTAATCCTTTTCATAAAATTATATTTTGTCTTTCATTCCCTACTATGCCAACTCCCATGCCAACAATTTTAAAATACTGATAAACAAATACTTATAATTTATTCTCATGTATTTATTCTTTCAGATTGTTTCAGATTCGGACATTTAGTGATCGGTTTTGGATATGGTAGTGGATATCAGGCGTCAACCCATCATAGATTTTTATAGGGGTCACTTTGACTTTGTGAATGCGGTTATTTATTATATTTTTGTGAAGCTTAGAATTGATTAAAATCCCACCATAATATGAGTGTATTAGTTAATAAAAGTTCCAAAGTCATAGTTCAGGGCTTCACAGGCTCCGAAGGAACATTTCATGCTGAACAGATGATTGATTATGGGACCAATGTTGTTGGCGGTGTTACCCCGGGCAAGGGCGGTCAGGTGCATTTAGGCAAACCCGTTTTTAATACTGTGAAGGATGCAGTAGACAAGACCGGCGCGGATGTTTCCATCATTTTTGTGCCACCTGCTTTTGCAGCAGATGCCATTATGGAAGCGACCGATGCAGGGATTAAAGTCATTGTGGCCATCACAGAGGGTATCCCTACCAAAGATATGGTTAAGGCAAAAATGTATGTCACCGCCAAGGGTGTTGTGCTGATTGGTCCGAACTGTCCAGGTTTAATTACTCCTGGAGAAGCTAAAGTAGGAATCATGCCTGGTTTTATCCATCAAAAGGGTAAAATTGGAATTGTTTCGAGATCCGGAACCCTTACCTACGAAGCGGTGGACCAGATTACAAAAGCAGGGATGGGGCAGTCAACCTGCATCGGGATTGGTGGTGATCCGGTTATTGGCACTACTACCAAAGATGCGGTAAAAATGCTTATGGAAGACCCGGATACCGAGGGCATTGTGATGATCGGAGAGATTGGGGGTAATATGGAGGCAGAAGCTGCCCGGTGGATTAAAAAACATGGTAATAAGCCAGTGGTCGGATTTATTGCTGGTCAAACAGCCCCTCCCGGCCGAAGGATGGGGCATGCGGGGGCCATCATTGGTGGTGCAGATGATACCGCTGAAGCTAAAATGAAAATAATGAGGGAATGTGGGATTCACGTAGTAGACTCACCGGCCAATATTGGTGTTACCATGAAGAAAGCCCTGAACCAATAAATTACTCTACAGTAACAGATTTAGCAAGGTTCCTTGGCTGATCCACATTACAACCTCGCATTACGGCAATGTGATATGATAAGAGCTGAAGCGGCACCACTGAAACGAGCGGCATCAAGGCTTCATGGGTGGCCGGTACTTCAATGACAAATTCTGCCATTTTTGGTATTAACACGTCGCCTTCCGTTACTACAGCAATCACCCGTCCTTTTCTGGATCGTACTTCCTGGATATTGGATACTATTTTATCATAAGAGCTATCGCGGGTAGCGATAAAAACCACCGGCATTTCAGCATCTATCAGGGCTATTGGCCCGTGTTTCATTTCAGCAGCAGGATATCCCTCAGCATGGATGTATGAAATTTCTTTGAGCTTGAGGGCACCTTCAAGCGCCACAGGAAAATTATAACCTCTACCCAGGTAAAGGAAGTTTCTGGCATCTTTAAAAATAGAAGCAATGTGCTTAATCTGGTCGTTCAGTTTAAGAGCGGTTTCCACCTTTGCAGGTATGGCTTCCAACTCAGTAAGCATTTCTCTGTATTTTCTTTCAGTGATGGTACCCTTGCGATGGGCTACCCTAAGGGCAATCATGGTGAGCACCGTAAGTTGGGCAGTAAATGCTTTGGTACTTGCCACACCTATTTCAGGTCCTGCATGAGTATAGGCCCCTTCATGAGTGGCTCTGGGTATAGACGATCCGACCACGTTGCAAACCCCAAAAATTATGGCGCCTTTAGATTTGGCCATCTCAATGGCAGCTAATGTATCGGCAGTTTCTCCAGACTGGGAAATAGCAAACACCACATCGCCTTCTTTGATCACCGGATTTCGGTACCTGAATTCAGATGCATATTCTACCTCTACCGGTATCCTGCAGAAATCCTCAAAGATATACTCAGCCACCAATCCTGCATGCCATGAGGTACCGCAGGCGATAATGATGATTCTTTCAGCATTGATTAGCTTATTGGCATATTCACGGATGCCTCCCAGAACCAGGGTGCCCTTGTTGGCATTAAGTCTGCCACGCATACAATCACCAATGGAGCGGGGCTGTTCAAATATTTCTTTGAGCATAAAGTGCTCAAAACCACCTTTTTCAATAGCCTCTAATTCTAATTCTAAAGTTTGTATGTATGGATTGGTAGATACATCATCAAGATTACGAATATCTAATTTCCCGTTATTTATTACTGCTATTTCGTAATCATTGATGTAAATTACTTCATTGGTGTATTCAATAATCGGGGTAGCATCAGAAGCAAGAAAAAATTCGTTTTTACCCAACCCTACTACCAATGGACTCCCTTTTCTGGCCGCAATCAGGAGATTGGGATCATCCTGTGACATAATCACAATAGCATAGGCGCCAATAACTTTTGTAAGGGCCAACCTTACTGCCTCTACAAGAGTACATTGGTCTTGCTCCTGGATATGCTCAATAAAGTGGATGAAAACCTCTGAGTCGGTTTCACTTTCGAAAATGTGCCCCCTATTGGTTAACTCCTGCTTAAGTGAACTGTAATTTTCAATAATACCATTATGAATAATGGCAAGCTTCTTATTTCCGGAAAAGTGGGGATGGGCATTTTGGTCATTGGGTTCACCGTGGGTAGCCCACCGGGTATGCCCCATTCCAATTTTGCTGGTTAGGTTTTTGTCAACTACAAAAGCCTCCAATTCCGCAACTTTCCCTTTTTTCTTATATACTTTTAACTGACCATTTAATACTGCAATACCGGCACTATCATACCCCCGGTACTCCAAACGTTTTAGCCCTTTAATAATGACCTCATGAGCATATCGGTGGCCTACATAGGCTACAATACCACACATAACTACTGTTGTTTAGGTTTGGAGTAATATAGTCTAATTCTCACATTTTCATTATCCACCACAAATCTATTTAGTGTGCGTTCCATCTCAGCTGAAATTACCATCACTTGATTTAGATCCATATTGCCATTGACCACACTTTGTAAAAATAAAGTTATTCGGGATTTATATTCTCTGGTTTCCGGATTGAAGTTGGCAACCAGGGGACTTTGACTCCCTAAAGGGTTGATATTACCATCATCCAGCTGAATGGTTCTCGGGACACCAGTTGTTAGTGATCGTATTACTCTATTAGTTGAGTTGGTCAAAAAGTAGCGAATGGATTGGGGAGGTCTTAAACCCATCACACTTTCTTCGATTGGGCCTATAATCAATTCTGCGTGGTTGATCAAAATATTTTCAAGGGTATCAATGTCATGCAAAAATGAAAAATCAAGTTTAAGAGCAACATTTGCTCCGGATTGATAATAGCCTTTACCGTCTCCGGGATTAAAATCCTGATATGGTTCAATTAGGCTCTCCAGGGCTGTGCCGGACCGATTTGAAAAATTGGAGTTTGGCTGAATTTCATTGAACTGCCTTTGGTCATTTACAAGAAAATTTAAAATCCTTGACTCAGGTTCTCCTTCTGAATTAATAATTGTATAAAAAATGATGATTCGGGTAGAGTTGGCTCTTGGTCTGAAACCAAGAATAATACTGTTGTCATTTTTTGGAACTAAAGCCAACCCTTTAAAATAATTGTTGAAGTTATTCAAATTTTCAAATTCAATGGAGCGATCTTTAGATTTTTGAAACAAGTCCATCCCAATGGCATCATTGAGACGAAAACGCTCAAAATATAAGACGTTTCCCTCGCCATCAAAACTTATTCCAACTGTATCTTCAGCAGATGCAAAGTCAATAAGGCGTTTTCCTATTAGTGCGGTGTCTGCATCAAAGGTTTTTTCAGCGATTTTTGAACCTAAGTTCACGGCATCAAATGAATATTTGATGGGGTTGAAACCAATGGTATCTGCTAATTGATGTATTTCAAAGGTCTGACCCTGACCTTCATGACCATAAAAATACCCATAGGAAAGGTCTAACACTATTGAATCATAGGTAGCATTAGACGGTATATTTAAGGTATTATTATAACTTAATGGGGCCATTGCAAAATAGGATCTGGCAAGGACCTCTCCAAAATCTGGATCCAGATAACGACCTGCTAGCAGTCTTTCAGTCCCGGCAGTAAATAAACTATCTCTTAGTACTACAGAAATTGGTACGTTGATATCAATAAAGCCATAATCAAAGACCTCTGAATTGTTGCCTAATCCTAGGGTTTCGTCATCATTAATACAAGAATTAAAAAGAAAAAGGGCTGATAAAAAAATTAATAGCCCAAGTGGCCTAGCCCACAAGCTCATTATAGAGATTGTAGTAAGACTCGGTGTAGTCATCCTTCTTTTCAATAACATCAATTTTTTTCTCCTTATTGGCTTCATCAAACAATCCATTCACATTTTCGATTTTCTCAGCTTTAATGACAACATCCGAGAATTCAAGTGCTAACTTTATGAAACCTTCATAATCCGCAGATTTCAAATGGTTCAGCATATTATCATCCACATCCAACATTTTGACCTTTTCGATCAGGTCATTGCCAAACTTGTGAGTGAACTTATTATTGTAAACGGTAAAAACGGTCTTCGCATTTTGGAAGATGGGATCATTTTTATAGGTAGACTTCACATATAATGGTATCAGGCTGGTCATCCAGTCATTACAATGGATTATATCCGGTGCCCATCCTAATTTTTTTACGGTTTCGAGCACGCCCTTGCAAAAGAAGATAGCGCGCTCATCATTATCATCGTAAAAATTATTTTCCTTGTCGAAGAAGACATATTTTCTATGGAAATAGTCTTCATTGTCAATAAAGTAAACCTGCAGTTTAGCATTGGGAATGGAGGCTACTTTGATTACTAATGGCTTCTCCTCATCACCTACAGATATATTAATTCCTGAAAGCCGCACTACCTCATGGAGCCGGTTTTTTCTTTCATTTATCAGACCAAATCTTGGCACCAATATCCGTATTTCCATGCCACGTTCCTGCATAGCCTGGGGCAATCTTCTTACAAACTCTGCAACCTCTGTTGTTTCTAAAAATGGGTTGATCTCACTGGCTACATAAAGAATACGGAGCTTCGACATAATATGTGGGGATTGGTTGAACTCAAAAACAAGTGCACAAAAATACGAAAATTTACCGTAATTTTCAACAATTATTTAAATAGAACCTGTATTTTTGCGACCCTTTAATCCTATCCATCCACCAATTCTATGGAAGTCCTCAGGGATATTGTTTCAATTAAGAGAATGATTTCCGAATGGAAAAAACAGGATCTGCAGATTGGTCTCGTGCCTACCATGGGTGCCTTGCATGAGGGTCATTTAACTTTGGTGCGCAAGGCTAAAGACCTGGCTGATAGAACCATCTGCAGCATATACGTTAACCCTAGTCAATTTAATAATCCCACAGACCTTTCCAATTATCCCAGGCCCATAGAAGATGATCTAAAGAAGCTGGAAGCTGCAGGCTGTGATGTTGCATTTTGTCCTGTAGATGCTGAAATGTATGCAGAAAATGATAAATTAGAGATCACCTTTGGGCACCTTACCGAGATCATGGAGGCCAAATATCGACCTGGTCATTTTAGTGGAGTAGCCAAAGTAGTGAGCAAATTATTCAATATCATCAGGCCTGATCATGCTTTTTTTGGGTTAAAAGACCTGCAGCAATTTCATATTATTTCTGTGCTCAACCGGGCGTTACATTTTGATGTGCAACTTCATGGGATTCCTACCGTTAGAGAGGCCGATGGATTGGCCATGTCATCGAGAAATGGTAGACTTTCTTTCGAAGAAAAGACTTTAGCTGTTGGTTTTTATAAAGCCTTAACTCATGGAAAAACTTGTCTTAATGATGACCAAACCGTAAAGCAGGTTAAACGGTCTGTAAAAAATATTGTCTCAGAATTTAAAGACTTGGAACTTGAGTATTTCGAGATCGTAGGCGCGAATGATCTGAAGCCAGTGACCAAAGTGCATCCTGGAGATGAACTAGCTTTATGCATAGCTGGTTATTTAGGCGAAGTAAGACTTATTGATAATATCCAGATAAAATCGGAATTTTGAATCTCCTATGCAAATAGAAGTTTTATACTCAAAAATACACCGGGTAAAAATTACCCAGGCAGAACTGCATTATGTTGGTAGCATTACTATTGATGAAAATCTAATGGATGCTGCCGATATTATAGAAAACCAAAAAGTGCAGATTGTAAACGTCAACAATGGGGAGCGACTGGAGACCTATGTCATCAAAGGAGCAAGAGGAAGTGGACAGGTATGCCTTAACGGCCCGGCTGCAAGAAAGGCTCAGGTAGGTGACATCATCATCATCATTGCTTACGCTCAAATGACGCCAGAAGAGGCAAAATCTTTTAAGCCTAAGCTTATTTTTCCTGATGCCCACAACAAACTCGCCTGAAATCCATGCGGGCTAAATTAAAGTCTGGGCTGCAATATTTTGTTCTATTGACCATTTCATTTGGATTATTATGGCTTGCATTCCGGCAAATTCAGGTCGAGGAGGGTCAATCCAGATGGGCATTTTTATCCGAGGTTTGGTCCTATTCTCATAAAGGTTTTTTGTTGGCCTCAGCCCTGGCAGCGATACTGAGTCATGCAATAAGAGCTGAACGCTGGAAATTACTTTTAAGACCGGCAGGCTATAAAATCGGATTCAGAGATAGCTTCCTTGCAGTAATGGTGGGTTATTTTGTCAACCTGGCTATCCCCAGAGGTGGAGAAATAGCGCGTAGCTATAATTTACTCAAAACCACAAAGGTACCGGTAGATGTCTCCTTTGGGACCATCATTGCCGAGCGGATCATTGACATGCTGCTGCTCTTGATATTGATCGGTGTGGCATTTTTGTTTGAGTTTGAGAGTCTTGTTCAGTTTTTTAGGAATATGGACCAGACAGGAGCTGACCAAAGTGGTGGCATACCATGGATGTGGATACTGGGGTCGTTAATGGGAATAGTCATCATCTTTTACATTTTTTTTAGAGTATTTTTATTCTATAAAAAATTGGTGGTTTTACGCCTTGGAGTAAAGTTCAGAGGTATTTGGAAGGGTTTTAAAAATGGTCTTTCCGGGGTATTTCGAATGAAGCAAACCAGTCTTTTTTTATTGTACTCCCTATTGATCTGGGTAGGATATTATTTGATGAGCGTAACGGTGATGCATGCTTTTCCGGAGACTAATCAACTGGGATGGATTGCCGCCCTTTCAATTTTTGCGATAGGGGGAATTGCTATGGCTATACCATTGCCGGGAGGTGTCGGGAGTTATCACGTATTGGTGCCTCTGGGCCTGGTGGTATTATATCAGTTACCTGAAGATCGGGCCATTGCTTTTACCATTATTTTTCATGGTATCCAGACCCTTGTGACGATAATACTGGGATTTGGAGCATTGGTATACAGCATTTCAATTCAGAAAAACCAGAAAAAACTTAGTTTTTAAGAACCCATTCAAAGGTTTTTAAAGAGAATAATTTCCATTTTATGACGAATTGTCATGGAACAAAAATGGTCCTAAACTTGTATAAGAATCAGAAAATTTCCTTGTGAAGTTTTTGATCAAAATGGGTTCAACCTTTAATTTTTATA
>JBGTCD010000027.1:0-3860 GCA_041749015.1 Cyclobacteriaceae bacterium | reverse complement strand
CAGGCAGAAGCTAAACAGATCTGGGAGATTAACAGTTTCAATCTCGGAATTGACCCGAATGTTTCGGAAGTAATCGATGACCTCCCGGATGTAGGCATCCTGGTGGTCAATTTGCTTTTTCATCAAATCCAGGTAGGTTTTTACTTTTGGACTGACTTCTTCTGCACTGGTGATATCCATAAGCCCTCGTAGGGAGGTCAGTGGAGCGCGGATATCATGAGATACACTGTATACAAATTGGTCTAGTTCATTATTGGCATTCACCAGGGCAAGGTTGGACTTGCGCAAACTGCGGATTAGCTGGCCTGCGAGAAAGCTGGCAATACCTATTAAAACTATGGTCAGGAATATATTGATGAAAAGCATGATCTTGCTAATCATCCTGGCGGTATTACCAAGGGACTCCGAAAATTTACGCTCCCAAACTGTGAGTTCTAGGCTGAGTTGGTTTATTTCACGGATGGCAACTATCTTTTCTTCTTCATCCCATGTATTTTCCAAAACTTTATCCCTTACCTCCCAGCCAAAGTCAATTTTTCTTCCAACCACCTGATCAGCAATTTTCCAAATTTCTATGGGCCTGGCCATAAATCTTACATTTTTGAATCTGGAAAAAAGCCAGATCATATTGGGGATATCATCAGGGTGGTTTTTACCATCCAGAAACCCTAATCTTGCAGCTTCCTCATCGGGCTCATCTTTTGACAAGGCCACACGGGCCAAACTATCTCCCAATGGTACTTTTATTTCTGTAAGAAACGCCTCCCAATAGGCATCTTCTTCAGTAATAATGTATACAATAAGATTTCTGCCAGCATCTTTTTGTCCTTTGGAATACCGGGATTCGCCATCAACGTATGCCCTTGTAGCACTCAGTATTTTTATGGTTTGATGATTCACAAAAATGAGTAAAAAGGTGATGGATACTGCAACCCCTACCATGAGGTAATCTCTTTTCTTTTTTTTATTAGCCGACTCTATAACCATCCTGATTTCGGTAGAAATGAAATTTATGGAATATTAAATATAATAAATTATAATTCAGTTTCCAACACCAATATTCTCGATAAAGAAGGATTATTAAAGTTTGGTGGCACGCACCATCTCTTTTTTGCCAGGGGGGCCAGGCAGGGTTTCTACATGGAAGCCAATTTCATGTAAGGTCCTTTTAAATTGGCCTTGAGCGCAATAAGTTACTAAAATCCCCTTCTCTTTCAGGGAAGTAAACATTTTTTTCAAGATAGCGGGAGACCACATTTCAAGCTGTTTGGATGGGGCAAAAGCATCAAAATATATGATGTTATTTGATTCAGGTTCCGCGTCATAGGCATCGATTAACACCTGCTTTTTTAGGAATTGAAAATTCTCAGATAATGGGATCTTTTGGTGCCACTGGGCTTGGTGCATGGCCAGAAACTGAGTCTTTGTATTGGGCAAAAAAAACTCATAATTCAATTTTTGAAAAACGGATTGATCGATAGGATAGGCTTCAATGGTTTCATACGAAATGCTTAATTGGGGATTTTCTATAGCAAAGGCATAAGTCAATAATGCATTGAGGCCAGTCCCAAAACCCACCTCAAAAATTTTAATTCCTGTAGCGGGGGAATTTAAGTGGAAGTATTTCAGACCATTTACAATAAATACATGTCTGGACTCCTGAAAAGCCCCGTGGGTAGAATGGTAGGTCTCATTGAGGTGCGGCAGGTAAAGACTTTGAGAGCCATCATCCGTGGTAATAATTTTGATTGCACCAGATTTCATTGGAATATCAGTACAGTGGCTAAAGCGGCAATGCCCTCTTCTCTGCCAACAAAACCCAGCTTTTCGGTGGTTGTGGCTTTGATAGAAATATCTGCAGCGGGCACACCCATCACCTCGGCAAGGCAGACCTTCATGGTTGGGATATGTTGATTAACCTTGGGTTGTTGCAGGCAGATTACCGTGTCAATATTACCGATCTCCCAGCCGTTTTTTCTAATCAAGACCATCACCTCCTTTAACAACTCCTTGCTGTCGATACCCTTGTACCTGGGATCATTATCAGGGAAATGGAACCCTATATCTCTAAGGTTGGCCGCTCCCAACAAGGCATCACAAATTACGTGAATCAGGACGTCAGCATCAGAATGCCCGACCGCCCCCTTACCATGGTCCAGCCGAATGCCACCAAGCCAGAAGTCATTGCCTTCAGCTAATTGATGCACATCATAACCCAGTCCTGTTCTGATCTTTTTCATGCTTTCTTCTTATAATATAGTACACTAGATTGGTCTTCACGCAGAATATTTTTGGCACTCTTTTCTATCTCTTCAGGATGGACAGCCCTTACCCTTTGTGCTTGTTCATTGACCAGGTTAATATTATCAGATAATGAATAAAAAGCAAGACTCATTGCTCTGTTGAGCAATTCGATTTCCCCTAAAAGAATCCCTGACTCCGCCTGATTTTTTACTTTTTCAACCTCTTCAAAATCCAGGCCGTCCTCCAAAAGCCTATTGATTACTTTCCATACGGCCTCCTCTCCTTCCTCTGAGGTATAGCCTTCATGAAGCTTTCCGGAAATTACCAAAAGACCAGGATCAATGGAGCCTGTGACGAAAGAGCCAAGACTCGAAAACATTTGCTGTTCTTTTACAAGGGCTCTATATAGTCGGGAGGACTTGCCTGATCCCAGAATATCGCTCAATAAATCTGCAGCAAAGTATTCATTTTCAAATCTTCCGCACATTGGAAATGACATATACAAGGCATTTGAAGGCACATCTTCAGTAATGGTGAGCACTCGTTTTCCTCTTCTGTAATTTTCTTTCGGGAGTTCTCTCTCATAATGTTCCCCTGCCGGAATGGGACCAAACCATTTTTCTGAGAGCTGCCGGACCTGTTCTGCAGTGACATTACCGCCTACAACCAGTACTGCCCGGTTAGGCCGGTAGTGCTTGTAAAAGAAGGCCTTCACATCCTCCATAGTAGCTTCATTAATATGCTCTACCTTCATACCTATGGTAGGCCATCTGTAGGGATGCTTTTCATATGCCAATGGCCTGAGCTTTAGCCATACATCACCATAAGGCTGATTCAAATACCGCTGCTTAAATTCTTCAACCACCACCTTCCTTTGGACCTCCAATACTTTGGGGTCAAAAGATAACCCCAGCATTCGGTCGGATTCCAGCCAAAAACCAGTTTCTATATTATCAGCTGGTACTGTCAGATAGTAATTGGTGATATCCGGACTTGTGAAGGCGTTATTCTCTCCGCCTACCTTCTGCAATGGCTCATCATAATTGGGAATATTAACTGAGCCGCCAAACATCAGGTGTTCAAAAAGGTGGGCAAAACCAGTTTTGAATGGGTTCTCATCCTTGGAGCCCACATCATAGAGCAGGTTGAGGACGGCAACTGGTACAGTATGGTCTTCATGGACTATGACCCTTAGCCCATTGTCGAGATAGAATTCTTCAAATGCAATCATGAGTAGGCAAAATTACTGCCTTTTAATAAAGAGCACTTAGGGTTTTGCTTATTTTATTTTCAAAACCAAAACTTCTTATCTTTGCAATCAGTATGAAATCAGTTTATTTAGACAACGCAGCTACTACTCCCCTGGACCCTAGGGTCATGGAAGCTATTTTGCCCTTTTTAAAGGGTTATTATGGGAATCCTTCCTCCACTCACAGCCACGGCCGCCAGGTAAGGACAGCCATAGAATACGCAAGAAAGCAAGTAGCCCAACTGCTGAATGTCACGCCAGGAGAAATTTTTTTTACTTCCGGAGGTACCGAAGCCGATAATACCATCCTTTGTAGTGCTATTAAGTCGCATAAAATTAATAGAGTCATTACCAGTCCTCTTGAGCA
>JBGTCD010000026.1:0-17787 GCA_041749015.1 Cyclobacteriaceae bacterium | reverse complement strand
GGAACTCAAGGACCTACTGCGCAACAAAGAAGGTCAGATTCATGATTTTCAAAATAAGATTAAAATCACTAAGATTGTAGGTAGTATCGGATCTGATGAGCATAAGGCTGTCGAACTGAAAAGAAAGATAGACGATTACGTAAAAGAGATTGATAAGTGTATAGCGCACTTGAGTAAATAAAAAACACCGGGTTTTAATGGAACAACTTTCTATTCGTATAAAAATTGCTGACAGGGAATATCCTATGAAGGTAAAAGCCAACGAAGAAGAAAGGGTTCGTAAAGCCGGAAAAACCATCAATGAAAAACTTAAGTTCTATAGAGAGCAGTTCGGAATTGATGATAAGCAAGACTTGCTGGCAATGGTAGCTTTTGATTGTCTGATTGAAAAAATGGAATCAGAGCAACAAATAGAATCAGTAGATGACGGAGTATTAGAAAAAATTTCGTCCTTAAATAATATCATCAGCCAGGCGCTTTAATTCAATTTTTCTTCCTGTATCGGCTCATGGTCCGAGTTATATCAATATGCTCATTGCATATTGAGTATTCATTAAATACATACCACCATGAGCGAAATATTAATATATATTATTGTCGGATTGGCTGGGTTAGGAGTAGGTTTTATCCTGTCAAGATTTTTTTCAGCCCAGATAGTCAAAAGAAAAGAAGAGCGGATCAAAGCCAAAGCCAAGGCCCTGATCAAAGAAGCAGAAGTCACTGCCGAAAATATAAAAAAGGATAGAATCCTCGAAGCCAAAGAAAAATTCCTAAAGATGAGGGAGGAATTTGAGGAAGAAACTAACCGCAAGAAAAACCTCCTGATCAGTAATGAGAGTAAATTAAAACAGCGAGAACATTCCCTGTCGAGAGAAATAGAGCAAACCAAAAGAAAAGAATCCGAGATAGAAAGTCTAAGAGGAAACCTCTCAAATCAATTGGAGGTGGTAAACAAGCGAAAGGCAGAGCTGGAAAAATTCAATCAGGAAAAGGCAAACATCCTTGAAAAAATATCCGGGCTATCAGCCGATGAAGCCAGGGAGCAACTGATCGAAACCCTTAGAAACGAAGCCCAGACAAAGGCATCATCCTACATCAAAGATATCGTGGAGGAGGCCAAGCTCACCGCTACCAAATCAGCGAAAAAAATAGTCATCGAAACCATCCAACGTACCGCCACGGAGCATACCATTGAGAATTGTGTCTCTATTTTTAATATTGACAGTGATGATATTAAAGGTAAAATTATCGGGAGGGAAGGCCGTAACATAAGGGCCCTGGAGGCAGTGACCGGCGTAGAAATAATCGTGGATGATACACCGGAAGCCATCATCATCTCCGGCTATGATCCCGTGAGAAGGGAGATTGCCCGACTCTCCTTGCACAGGCTGGTTCAAGATGGTCGTATACATCCTGCCCGGATTGAAGAGATTGTGGCCAAAACTCAAAAAAATATTGAAGAAGAAATAGTGGAGATTGGGGAGAGGTCAGTGATCGAAATGGGCATCCATGGCCTCCATCCTGAGCTCATCAAAATGATTGGCCGGATGCGCTTTAGGTCTTCATATGGGCAAAACTTGCTGCAGCATTCGAGGGAAGTAGCCAACCTTTGCGCTATCATGGCCGCTGAGATCGGGCTCAATTCCAAGCAGGCCAAGCGCGCAGGTCTCCTTCATGACATCGGTAAGGTGTGGCCCGAGGAACCAGAAAAGCCCCATGCTATTCTTGGAATGGAGCTGGCAGAAAAATTCAAGGAACACCCAGCCGTTTGTAATGCTATAGGTGCCCACCATGATGAGATAGAAATGACCTCCATGATATCACCCGTAGTGCAGGCCTGTGATGCCATTTCAGGAGCAAGACCAGGAGCAAGAAGAGAAATCATGGAGTCCTACATTCAAAGACTCAAGGACCTGGAATCTCTAGCACTTAATTTTGATGGGGTCAATAAATGCTACGCCATTCAAGCCGGTAGAGAGCTAAGGGTCATGGTAGATGCTGAATCTGTTTCCGATGACAGAGCCAACCAATTATCCTTTGATATTTCACAAAAAATAGAAAAGGACATGCAGTATCCCGGCCAGATCAAGGTGACTGTGATCAGGGAGATGCGCGCTGTGGCATACGCCAAATAAAGAGGCCATGGCAAGATTAAAACGATTTTGGTGGGCCGCAATCCTTCTGCTGGCCTTTTCAATATGGTTTTATTTCATGCTTCCAAACACCTTGTTTGAAGTACCCTATAGCACGGCCATCGTAGCCCGTGATGGTAACCTGCTTGGTGCGCAGGTAGCCGATGACGGCCAATGGCGATTTCCGGAATTGGATACTGTTCCTGATAAATATGCCACTGCTTTAAGATATTTTGAAGATGAGCATTTCTACCAACATTTTGGTGTCAGGATTCCCTCATTGCTTAGAGCTGCAAGGGATAATATTAAGGCCCGTAAGATCATAAGCGGTGGGAGTACCATCACCATGCAGGTGGTCCGTCTTTCCAGAACAGGTGCCCCGAGGACGTTTTTAGGTAAAGCATACGAAATCTTGCTCGCCGTCAGGTTAGAATGTGCCTATTCTAAAGAGGAAATCATGACACTACATGCCGCCCATGCCCCATTCGGTGGTAATACGGTAGGGCTGCCGGCTGCGACATGGCGGTATTTTCAAAGAGCACCTGATGATATATCATGGGGAGAGGCAGCACTGCTAGCCGTATTACCCAACAGCCCCGGTCTGATCCATCCGGGTAAAAATCGTAACAGGCTCATAGCAAAGAGAAACTTTCTCCTTGATAAGCTCAAAACTAAAGGGGTTATTGATGCTCAGACTGCAGAACTGGCCAAAGCAGAACCAATACCGGAGGCTCCAGCACCATTACCTTCATTGGCACCAGAACTATTAACGCGATGCATAAATGGTGAAAACAAGGGTGAATTTATACAAACCACCATTCACACCTCCCTGCAGCAAAGATCCCGTGAAATTGCCGGAGCCCATGTACAACGACTTACTCATAATGGGATTCATAATATTGCGGCATTAGTTGCTGATGTGAAAACGGGACAGGTTTTGGTGTATGTGGGTAATGCCCCAAATCCAGAAAGCAAAGGACATGGTGAGCAAATAGATCTTATCACCGCCCCAAGGAGTACTGGCAGTATCCTGAAGCCCTTTTTGTATGCGGCGATGCTGCAGGAAGGGGCTATGCTACCAGCAAGCCTGCAGCCGGATGTACCGACTTACTTTAAAAATTTTGTACCTAAAAACTTTATCAATATTTACGATGGGGCAGTGCCTGCCGATAAGGCCCTGATCCGGTCTTTGAATATCCCATTCGTGTACATGCTCCGCGACTACCGGTATGAAAAATTTCACCAATTGCTCAAAGACCTCGGTATGAGCACCTTGCACCAGCCTCCTGATCACTATGGGCTCTCATTAATTCTTGGAGGTGCCGAGGCCACACTTTGGGATTTGACAGGGATGTATGCAGGGCTGGGCCGGGCCTTGTACACTGACCAAAACTCGTTTTCCAACCTAAGGTTTACTCATGGCGAATCTCCCCAATCCTCATCGGAAAAGAAGGTTCTGGATAAAGCCTCTGTCTGGCTTACCTTGAATGCATTGGCAGAAGTCCAAAGGCCTCTGGCTGAGAACTCATGGCGGCTTTTTGATAATTCCAGAAAAATAGCCTGGAAAACCGGCACCAGCTTCGGGCACCGAGATGCCTGGGCCATCGGGGTGACACCAGAATATGTGGTGGGGGTCTGGGTCGGCAATGCGCATGGGTCAGGCAGACCCGGGCTTACTGGAGTGGAAGTTGCAGCCCCTATTCTCTTTGACCTATTTAAAATACTTCCGGAAACATCCTGGTTTACTCAGCCTGCAAGTGAAATGATTACCGTGCGTGTTTGCAGTCATAGTGGATTTAAGGCAGGTCCTCATTGTGAAGTTATCAAAACCACTTATGTTAGTAAAAAAGGTCAAATCAGCACCGAATGTCGATTTCATCAAACTATACACTTAGATGAAACTGGGAATTACCGGGCTGATAGTGAATGTGAGTCTGTGAGTAAGCTCAGGCAAAAAAAATGGTTTGTATTACCACCACTCCAGGAGTATTATTTCTTGACCAGAAATCCCAGATATAAAAAATTACCACCCTGGAAGCATGGATGTATGAAAACCCTCGATGCAGTCATGGAGCTCATCTATCCGCGGTCCACTTCAAAGGTATTCCTGCCTGTTACCCTGGACGGAACCAAAAGTCCTATTATCATGGAGGTGGCTCATAGGGTGCCGGAATCGACCATATTTTGGCACCTCAATGAAAGCTATCTGGGAAGCACCAGAGGCCAGCATCAAATGATTGCCATGCCAGATACAGGTAATCAACGGCTAGTGTTAATTGATGAAAATGGTTCTTCACTAATTCATTGTTTTGAAATATTATCAAATTAACAGATATTAGATTGATTTTTAGGAACTTGAAATAGGTTCCAGGTCTGAAAAGATCATTTTTTAAATTTATACGGATATGAAATTTTTTAAACTAGCACTGGCAGTAGGTTTCTCTTTCCTTTTTTTTCTCACAGCCAATACTTCCTACGGACAGGAAAAATTATTTTATGTGGTAATTGGAGCATTTTCCTACGAAGCTAATGCAGAAAGATTTTTACAGATTATAGAGAAGGATGATTTACAGGGTGTCATTAGGTTTAAAAAAGACCGAAATCTGCACTACGTCTATGTCATTGCTTCTGAGACCAGAGGCCCGGCACTTGCAACTCTAAATACGGTGAAAGCCTTGGGTAAATACCACGATGCCTGGATCTATCATGGCAATCTGGATGAAGAAGAAATGGAAAGCATTGCAAAAGTTGACAGACCCACCCAGCCTAAACCCACGGAAATCCCAAATGACAACCAAGAAGAGGCTGGTACCTCCACTGAAGGTGTAGTGGAAACACCTAATGAAGGAGAAGCGAAAATTGAAGAGGTTATTCCAACCTCCCATACCTATTACTTCAACACCACCAATATGACTACCGGCAAGGAGGTTAAGGGAAAAATTAGTGTAATTGATCCGGAGTCCAATAAGGTGGTAGGAGAGTTTCCCAGTCATGAATTGGTAGAAATTCCTGCGCCAAACAACGATAGTGGTATGCATAAATTTGCTTCCTCCATTTTCGGGTTCAGAGAAATCCAATATAATATTGATCCATTCAATCCTGATCAATCAGGCCTGAAACAAATCCGATCAGAAGATAACCAATTGGTCATTGACTTTGAGCTCCAGCGATACCGCAAGGGTGATATTATTACCTTATATAAAGTTTATTTTTTCAGAGACGCGGCAATGATGAGGCCGGAGTCCAGTTATGAACTGGAGGCACTGCTGGATATGGTACGCGAAAATCCTGACCTAAAAATCAAAATCCACGGCCATACCAATGGTAACTCCAGGGGTAGAATTATTGAGCCGGAAGATGAATTCAAAGACCTTTTTAATGTAGGTGGCAGTACCAAAATCTCTAATGGCAGTGCCAAAAAATTATCCTATTTAAGGGCAAGGACCATTAGAAATTACCTGATAAATGAAGGGGTGGAGGAAGAAAGAACCAAAATAAAAGGTTGGGGGGGTCGAAAAATGCTTTATGATAAAAATGATCCGATGGCTGATAATAATATTAGAGTGGAAATTGAAATAACCGATGAATAAAAATAATACTTTATACTTTTTGATTAAATCTTAATAAATATGGGTTGGTATTCAATTACATATTAACTTTATTGCCTTAAAAAATGGTGCTATGAAATTTTCTCAGTTTACTTTTTGCCTTGGTCTGGTACTCTTTCTGGCCATGGTGTCCACTCCTGCTTCTGCTACTCCATTTAACAAAGCCCAGGATTATCCAACACTAGCTCCCGGCTTTTATATGGTGGTAGCTGCTTATCATGTCAATGCAGCCTCAGGAGCTGATCAATACACAAAATCACTGAAGGGATCGGGCCATCAGGCTGGCTACGGTTATAGCCCCAGACATAAAAAATTGATGGTTTATATTGCCAGTTATGATGATTTTTCAATTGCAGTAAAAGACCTGCAAAGAGTGCGAAATGAGCCTTCTTTTAAAGATGCCTGGGTACACGTTTTAAGAGATGAGCATTACCCTGAAGGTATGGTTCCTTCCAAAAAGTCAGAGAAGAAACAAGTATTAGTGAAGGACGAAGTGAAAGAGACCGAAGTGGTTGAGGAAGAAGAAATAGTGGAAGAAGTAGTAGAGGTAGTGGAGGAGGAAGATGCAGTAGAGGAAGAACCGGCTGAAGACCCGAATGCTTTAAAAACCAAAGAAGGGTACCGGGTTTACTTCAATGTATACCACGCCCGAGATTACTACGAACTAGAGGGCATGGTTCACCTTATTGATGGTGATAAGGCCAGAAAAATTGATGAGTTCGAGGCTAATAACCATGTTCGAATCTCAGACCCTGAAAACAAAACCGGAAAACTTACCTTAATTTGTGAAATACCGGGCTTTAGAAAAATTCAATACGATTTTAATTTCAATGACCTGCCTGATAACCTGGATGATGAGGGTATTGAGGTTATTGATGATGCGGTAGTGATCAATTTTGAAATGGTGATGTTTCAAAAAGGGGATATATTCACCCTTTACAATGTCTTTTTCTACCAGGATGCTGTGATCATGAGACCCGAATCACAATATGAATTAGACCAGTTGGTTTCAAGACTCAAAGAAAACACAAGGCTGCAAATCAGGCTACATGGGCATACTAACGGTAATGCTAAGGGGAAAATAATCCGCAGGTCTGCCAGTGATGGAGACATGTTCAGCATGGATGCAAGAAATACTGATAGCGGATTTGGATCGGCGAAAAAGCTATCCAAAGAGCGCGCCGAAATCATCAGGGATTACCTGGTGGCCAATGGGGTCGAATCCGGCCGAATGAAGGTCAAAGCCTGGGGCGGAAATCGCATGCTTTATGATAAGGAATCATCTCAGGCACCTAAAAATGTCAGGGTAGAAGTAGAAATTTTGGAAGATTAATCCTCACCTCCAGCCTTGCCCAGATTAATGGTAATCCTGGTTAATGACTGATTTACTTCAAACAGGCAATCTTTAAAAGAGGGAGGCCCAAACATTCCCTTTGCATTATTGGAAAAACCATAGACCTCCTTGGGAATCCCGAGGAAATTAGTATCCATGTCGCCATTGTCATTTTCATCATGGTAGACGCTCGCAGAATAATTACCATAAGGAAGGTTCTCAAATATTAGGGTAACTCTTGATTCATTTTCAATTTTAACATTCCCTTCCCTAAAGGCATCTTTCAAAAAGGCTTCCTTGTTATTAAAAACCCCAACCGTAATTGATCCGTTCTTATTAGGGTATCCTTTAACGATTACTTCAAGGGTGCCCGCTTTAGTTTGAGCAAGGGATTGAATTGAGGTAAATAATGAGGAGAAACAAATAAATGCCAGGCATGCCAAAGTAAATGCAGTACTCCTTTTTGTAAATATTTCCATTAAGATTAACTATATCCCGTATTTATAATTTGGCTAAAAGAGAAGAATAAATTTTGTATGTTAGACTAATGTAAAGCAAAAATGCAGCCATTAAAGTTCTTCCAGTTTTACCTGAAGTGATTTTTATAAAAGATGAAAGAGATTAAAAGTATATTGGCATCCTATGAGAAAACGGACTTTAGCAAAACCCGCACAGCACTTGCTACTGTAGTCCGGGTGCAGGGATCATCATACCGCAGCGTAGGGGCCAGAATGCTTATGACTGAAGATGGCCAATGGACAGGCTCGATCAGTGGGGGCTGCCTGGAAGGTGATGCTTTACGTAAAGCCAGAAAAGCGATACGAAGTGAATCCCCAATGGTAGTCCGCTATGATACCATGGATGATGAAAATAATAGCTTTGGGCTTGGCCTGGGATGTAACGGGATAATTGATATTCTCATAGAACCAATCAACCCCACCAAAGACAATAACCCAGTAGCACTACTCAAGGATTTGGCAGAAATCACCGAGTCTGCCAGGATGGCTACCCTTATTATGGCGGATGCCTCAAATGACTTGAAGCCAGGTATGAGGTATTTTATTCTGCCTGGATCAGAACCTCAATCAGATTTTATCAACACATCAATCGAAGGCCCGGTAGCTGAAGCTTTGGAAAAAGCAGAAATGTCCGGTGTTCAATTAGTGAATCATCCTGGAGGATCTGTTGAAGTCTTTATGGAACTCATTCCTCCCCCCATCCACCTTGTAATTTATGGTGCAGGATTTGATGCCCGCCCCCTAGCCAAACTTGCCTCCTATCTGGGATGGAACGTAACAGTCACCGATGAGTGCGTGGCGCATCTGCTACCCGTATTTTTCCCGGATGCCAGCCTTAAATTTTGCGAAAGAAACAAATCCAATAAGGAAATTCAGTTGCATGATTACACCGCTGCGGTGATCATGTCGCACGGTTATGATTATGATCTTGCTGCATTGAAGAGCCTGTTACCAAGCAAAGTGCCCTATATTGGATTGTTAGGGCCAAAAAAGCGTTTCGAAAAAATGCAGAAAACTCTTGGGGCAGAAATCAAACCAAAAGATCTGAACAGAGTCCACAATCCTATAGGATTGGATATAGGGGCTGAAACTCCGGAAGAAATAGCCTTCGCAATTATCTCCGAAATTAAGGCGAGATTTAATTACAGATCCGGAGGGTTTTTAAAATACAGAACCGGACCCATCCACCAAAGAGATGCTGAATCTGATCAGGTATTTAAGCACATATACCTTAGCGGCGGCAACTCAAAATCCAGGTCATTATGAGTATTGGGATCATCATATTAGCCGCTGGTAACTCGGAGCGATTAGGCAGACCCAAGCAATTGGAAAAGTTTAATGGCCGAACTACCCTCCTAGAATCAACCCTCATGTCAGCCCTGGGGGCCAAGGCCAACTATGTTCTTCTAGTGACAGGCGCTTATCATAAGCAGTTAAAAAAATCGATTCAAAAATTTGACTTAGATTGTATTTATCATTCCAATTGGAAATTGGGGATGGGCAGCAGCATTAAAACAGGGTTAGAGCGGGCGCGCCTAAGAAACCCTCATCTTAAAGCAGCCATAATTGCTGTATGTGATCAGCCATTTCTTACCCCAGATGTTTTCAACCACTTAATTGATCAGTATAGTACTGCGAAAGCAGATATCGTCACTTGTTGTTATCAGGGTGTTCATGGTGTACCTGCCTTATTCGACAGAAAAGTATTTGAAGCCTTAGACGCAATCCCCGACAAAAACGGTGCTCAGAAACTAGTCAAAAGTTGGGATGGAATAGTATCAAAAATCTCCTTTGAGTCCGGCATCCATGATATCGATACCGAAAAAGATTTGAAAAAGGCATGGAAAATATTGGCAACCAAATCGCCATTTTGGCATAAAAAAACCCGCACTGAAAGAGCGCAGGTTCATCCATAGGGAAACTACTATCTTAAATCCCCTTAAACCAATCATTAAATTTTTCTCCCAAAACAGGTACTGGCTTTAATTCTTCATTAACTGCAGAAATAAGACCCATAATCCATAAAACAAACGCGAATATGTAACCTGCTGCTCCCACAATCCAGCCCAATATGGGTATAATCATAATAAAGCCACTGGCAAAAGCTAAAATAAAAATTCCCAGTGACTGTCGAATATGAAAGGACCCTAACTCAGATTTATTGTTACTGTTCAAGATGAGAGCAACGATAAAGCCGATCAGAGTAATATAAGCAACTATAGCAATGGTTTTAGGGGGCGTCCCATCATTAGTTTGAGTCATTTTGTTAGGTTTTAGGGTTTAAACTAAGCTGAATAAAAGAAAACTCTCATCTAAATACAAATAAACAATTCGCAAATATGGTAGACTCTTTGACCTTTTCAAATACTTCTTTTCTCATTTATAAATTCTAAAGTGCTGAAGGCCATGGAAGACCCAAATAATATTCCCGGATTTAATGCAAAATACGCCTCTTAAGGGAATTAACCAGTTCATAAATAAAGCCTGTATCCATCTCTAAAACCCTAAATATCTCCTAAATTTGTGGTATGAATTTTTTTGCCCATGGATGTCAATTCCTTATTTCCTATATTTTTTTATCTGCAATAGCCTTAGGGCAAAGCGGGCAGTCCGGCTGGAATCTATTTGAAAAAAACGGCCTCCAGGGCTTAAAGGAAAATGATCAGGTGGTGATCGAACCAAAATTTCAGGCCCTTGGCTGGTCCAATGACACAGTTCACTTTTCCTCACCATTTCTAGGCTATAAGGAATCAGGCAAATGGGGTCTGATGCAAAAATCCGGTGCAGTGATCACCCTACCCATTTATGACGCCCTTTATCCTTTAGGTCAGGGGCTTTACGGCATCGCTATTACCGGGAGGTTTTCCGGAAGGCAATTGCACGGAGTGATTTCCAACAAGGGCAGGGAAGTAATATCACCTAAGTACGGAAGGATCTCTCCTATCAAAAATAACTTTTTGGTAAGCATCCAAAAGGGCTACGACATTTTGTATGGACTCCTGGATATAGGTGGCAAACCCATTATCCCCGCGGAATTTATAACTCTAAAGTCCATTGGAGAAAATCTTTTCCTAGCTGAAAAGCCCAATGGCAAAAAAGCGATATTTGACTCCCATGGATCGGCTTTAACTTCATTTGAAATTGATGCTATTGGCCCTTTTAAAAATGGATCTGCCGTTTATACTTACCAGGGTAAAAAGGGTATAATTCAGGATAATGGCAGCATAAAAATCCCAGCAAGATATAAATCGGTAATTGACCCCAAGGCATGTCAATTACTCCCCTTCCCCACCTGGGAAATTATGCTGGGAGACTTTTCGAAATTATGCAACATTGAAGCCGAAGCATTGGAGGGTTTCGGTACTGATAGGATTAAAGTCAGGCACAATGATTTCAGCTATCTTGGTGATACCACATTGCAAAAGATCAAAGTGACTGATGCAGATTATTGGGTGAACTCCGTTGGTGACTTTGGTATATACCGGAAAGGCAAGAAATATGGCCTTTGGCATTTCAAAAAAGGAAGCATTATTCCCGGATTGTATGATTCAATATTATTGGACCTGCCCTTTATCAAAGTAAAGGACCAACGGGTTGGATATAAAGGATGGTACTTTTTTGACAGTCTGGGCGTGCAGAAAAATGCTGCTCCATATGAGCAGATTGGCGCATTTGATGGCAGGTATTTCCCTGTAAAAAAGAGAGGCTATTTTGGGTTTATAAATCGGTATGGAGAAGAGGTAATCCCTTGTGTTTACCAGGAAGTCTGGGCATTTGAAGAAGGCCACTCTATCGTCCGGTTTCACAATGAGTATGGCATCATTGCCAGAGATGGATCGTGGGTGGTGTATCCTCAAAAAGGCGATATTAGCACAGTCAATGAAAATATTTATCTCCGGACCTACGCAGGCACCACCTTCCTTATGGACATGGAAGGGGAGATTATATATTTTACAGAAAATCCAATTGATTCCCGTGATGGCTACTTATTGGAGCATTTAAATGATGGTAAGAAATGGTGGATCAGTCACCAGGGTCGCATCATCAGAAGAGCAGAGGGCAATGCCACCGGAAATTTCTTTGAGGATATTTATTCTGGTTCAGAGGGTTTTTACGGTGTAAAAATAAATGGTCGATACGGGTTTGTAGATCATGAGGGTATGCTGAGGGTCGCCAACCGTTATGAAGGCATTCAGCCTTTCAGGCAGGAAAGGGCCGCAGTCATGATCAGAGGCCTTTGGGGCTTTATTGATTATAAAGAGAACCTGGTGATCCAGCCTTTGTATCAATCAGTGAGTGCATTTGAAAATGGTGTAAGCATTGCGCAAAAAGATGGCCTTTTCGGTCTCATTGACCGGGAGGGGAAAGTGCTCCTGCCTTTAGAATATGAAGAGATTCGAAGAAAAGATACGTATTGCTTTGTACGCAAAACATCGGGCCATGGACTTGCTGATTTAACAGGTCGATTGCTTCTGCCTCCCCGATACGAAGCTGTTGAAATAGCCAATGATGATTACCTCATCATCCAGCGAAATGGGTTGCGTGGGGTCGTCACCCATGAGGGGGTCAATACCATTCCCATGAGTTATCATGAATTGGTCTATGACCGTGAAAACGACCTTTTCTATGGGGCCAAATACGCCCCAATGATATCACTCGATTCTTGCAATTAAGCCCTTGTCAGGGTTTCCGCTTAAGATTGAACCTTTGAGTAGAAAAACTACTCAAAGCAACTCATTAGCCAGGTTGGCCAATTCGGATCGTTCGCCCTTTTCAAGCGTCACATGGGCGTAAAGGTCATTATCTTTTAGCCGATCGATCAGAAATGACAGTCCGTTACTTTGAGAATCCAGGTATGGTGTATCGATCTGATGAATGTCCCCCGTAAATAAGATCTTGGTATTTTCTCCGGCCCTGGTGATGATGGTTTTCACCTCATGAGGCGTAAGGTTTTGGGCTTCATCTACTATGAAAATAATGTTGGATAGACTCCTGCCCCGAATATAAGCCAGCGGGGTAATCACCAGTTTTTCCTGATTGACCATTTCTATCAACTTGGAGTATTCCTTGTCAGTTTCATGGTATTGGTTCTGAATAAATTTCAGGTTGTCCCAGAGGGGTTCCATGTATGGATTGATCTTTGACTTGATATCTCCGGGCAGGTACCCAATATCCTTATTGCTGAGGGGCACGATAGGTCGGGCCAGATAGATTTGTTTGAAATCACGCTTTTGCTCCAGGGCAGCAGCCAATGCAATCAGGGTTTTACCTGTACCGGCTACACCTTGCATGGTGACCAGTTTCACGTCGGGATTCAATATCGCGTGTATGGCAAAGGTCTGCTCCGCATTTCGGGGCTTGATCCCATATACGGTGCGCTTTTCGACCTGCTCCACAAGGTCCGTTACCGGATTGTAATAGGCCAAAGCGGATTTCTTTCCACTCTTAAGAATAAAGTAATGATTTTTTTGAGGCTTTTTATTGCCAAAGACTTCTTTTGGGTCGCAACTGCCCTGTTCATACAATTTGTTGATCACATCCGGTGAGGTCCGCTCTAATACAGACATCCCGGTGTACAAGGAACTAACATTCTGTACCTTTCCGGTATTATAATCTTCGGCTTTCAACCCGAGGGATTTGGCCTTCAGTCGCAGGTTAATGTCTTTGCTTACAAGGATTACATTTTGGTCCTTTTTTTCCTCATTCAGGCGCAGGGCAGCATTTAATATTCTATGGTCGGGTTTTTCCTCATCGAAGATGGCATTGGCATCCAAGGTGCCATTGCCCCCCATAAGCACTCTGAAATTGCCCCGACCCTTGCCGTTGAGCGGGATCCACTGATCTAACATCTGGTCTTTGGCCAGCTTGTCAATCAGTCTGATAAATTCCCTCGCCTCAAAATTTTTAGTGTCGTTTCCCTTTTTAAATTGGTCCAGTTCTTCCAGCACGGTGATGGGTATCGCCACATCATGCTCTGCGAAGTTCATGATAGAATTGTGCTCATAAATAATTACGGAAGTATCCAGGACGAAAACCTTCTTCTCCTTCTTAGCCATTTGCTTCTTTTAAGAATTTTCGAATGGTGTAAATGTAGCAAGGAGTAGGGTAAGGAGGAAAATATTTGGTGTGTAATTTATGTTAAGAATGGGATTAATTTTCTAATAAATTTCGAGGCCACTCATAACCAGCGATCCTTTGATGATTAGCACCTTTTCGCTTTCAGTTACAGCACCTCTTTTATCTTCTACCCCACCCAATACAGGAGTGGCTTTTAGAGTCACTTTCCAATCCTTTGGTATCCTTAACTTAACTCCGCCCATGACGCAGGAAACATCGATCACTGCCGGACTGGTGGCGATCACGGATTTTTCCAGATTAAGCTCTACCCCGCCCATTACCACGTTGATCTCACCGCCTTTGAAGTCATCACTTTCCACTTCCTGTTTCAAACCGGCCAGAATTGCATTTATATCCAATTCATCATTTCGTACCAGGTTGCCCCTATTTCTTCTTGACCTCAAAAATAAAAGATTGATACCGATTATGATCAGAATCACCGGCCAGAAGGTTCGGATCATGTAGTTTATACTATACCCATAATCGCCTAAAGCAAATACTAGAGCGATGCCAAGAAGGATGGCGGCAGAGCCCCACTGGTTTTTGAATATTAACAAATAAACACCAATCCCGGCCAGGATGTAATACCACTTAAAAAAATGCCAGTCAACATGCCAGAAGTCCAGGTGCTCACCCAAAAATACAACACCTAGTGCGATGAATAACAATCCGAAAATAACCCGTTCAATAGATGGTGCTTTCATAAGAACAATTTTAGGTAATTAGATGAATATCAATTGACTTTACAAATTCCATTGGTTTGGTGGCCTTATCAAGTGATGAACGATAATTATTAATGTCCGCTGAAAATAACGGCTACCAGCCACCACCGCCGCCGCCTCCTGAACCGCCACCAGAGGACCCACCACCACCACTGCCACTACTACTACTTGCTGAGGATGAGCTGAAACTGGAGGATAATGAAGATGACAAGGACCCTGTCAGGGCAGAGGCAGTCATGATAGTACCAGTACCGGAATATAACCGTGAGCTCGATCTGGTTGACTCCTCCATAAGGGCCTTTTGAACCACAGTATCAAAGGATTTACCCCAGGCGTTATCCACATTCAGGGCAATGGCAAAGGGCAATAATTTTTCAAACAACTCAAGACCTTTGGCTGGATCTTGCAATGCATCAAACCGGTATTTTTCAGCCTTGGTCATGAATAATTTCAGCCCCTCAAGATGATCCATGATTTTCCGGCCTTCACTGGTTGGGGCTACCATTAGGTGGATGAACAGGCCAAAAGTAAACATGTAAACGGTACTCATCACAAACACTTCCATGAAATCAAAATAGAAAGCTTGGACAAAAACCGCCCAAAATATGGTTGAAAACAAAAGAAAAATACCACCCCCTAAGAAGAAAACTGAACTGAATTTCCCATCAAAAATTTTAACAATACCATTGGTGAACATCGACCACCCTATCAAATAAAAAAGTAGAATAAACGCCGATGGGAAAGCAACTTCAGATAAGTCATCTTTTGTAGGCGAAAGGACTATAAGAAAAAATAAGCCTGCCACCAATAAAATGAATCCCGGAATCATGTAACCCGAATTCTTCCTGAAGTGAGCTGCTGCCATTTCCTGCTGGACCTCCCTTTGATACTTACTCTGCATTTTAGCAAGGGTACTTTGATTTTTCTGGTCTAGCAGAATCTCACCTTTGTTTTTTATTGTATCCAACAATCCCTTTTGAGATTTGCTAATCCATTCATTTTCTGAATCTTTCTGAAAAACTAGCGTAAACTTTTTCTTTTCGTGGTCAATGCGTATGAGCCCCTTTACGCCGAGATCTACAATATCAGAGATTATGGTTTTGGTGTCAAAGCCCATACGGTTGACATAGCGGCAATCGCCTGGTGAGTATCCATCAGGTGGCGCAAATTGCGGAACTATGACGCCCTTTTTCGGATCAATTCCTACCCGTACCCATGCGAAAAACAGGTAGGCAATCATGATGAAAAATACAACAATGGATATATAGTATCCGGTTGAATCACCAGCCCCAATTCTTTCTGATCCAGGAGGCTCATAAACATGGCCCTTGGGCCAACCGACCCCTATGGTGAAGCCTTCCTGTGGCCGCAACTCACGAGTGGTCCTGAAAATCAAATCACCACCTTCCTGAGTGAATGTAAAATCCTGACCTGATTCACCCCGACTACCGGTATATGCTGCCTGCTGGATGTGCGGTACCCCGTCCGGCAGCGTGACTTTGGCAGAGGCTTTTTCGATGACAAAACCCCATTTATCGCCAGTCACATTATAATAGATCTCATCAAAGTCGTCAAAATAATTGATATTGCCTTCAACCACATAATTAATGGTATAGGTGTAGGTACCGGGTCTTAGCATTACATCTTGCTGCCCGATGTAAATTTTGGCTTCTCCAGAACTCATCTCGGGCCGATAAGGCTCCTCCCTGCCATCCTTTTGTACGGATATGATTTCTAGTTTCATAACCACCCGCTCCCCATTTGGGCTGTTAAACCGGAGTGGGATTTGACGAAAAATACCTCTCTTTATTTGGTCTCCTGTGGACACGACAGTAATATTTTCCGTCACCAAAACCGAGGCATCCTCCTCAATCTTAATGTCGACAGAAAAATCAGTAATGCGCTCGTAGTTCTGAGCTAGCAGGCCATAAAAACCAAAGACTCCAATAATGATGAGAAAAAAGGGTTTCATATATTTAGGATTAAAGATGCACTTCCGGTACCTGGGCCTGGATACTTTCTATTTCGAAGAAGTCTCTCCTTCCGTACCCAAATAACTGTGCGATCAAATTGCTGGGAAATGACTCTACCAGGATATTAAAATCCCTGACAGCACCATTGTAGTAGCGGCGTGCCATTTGTATCTGATCCTCTACCTCGGAGATTTGCCGCTGTAGCTTTAGAAAATTTTGATCTGCCTTCAACTCAGGATAGCTCTCTGCGATCACCAGTAATTGCCCTATACTACGGCCTAATCTTGACTCAGCAGCTTCTTGGGATTTTACGGTTTCCGCACCTTCTCCTTCCGATCTCAACCTGGTGACTTCCTCCTGAAGCTCTTTCTCATGCTTAGAATATCCTTTTACCGTTTTCACTATGGCCGGTACGAGGTCATACCGTTTCTTAAGCTGCACGTCAATGCCGCTCCAGCCTTCTTCAACCAGATACTTATTACGGATTAGCTTATTGTAAACAATTGCTATGTAAAGCAGTAAAATGACGGGCAATCCCATCAGGATGAGTTGAATTGGCATAGGGTCTGTTTAATTTTATGCCTTCAAATATGCTTAATTTAAATCATTACTGCCAAGTGACAGGCAAAACTTTTAGTCAACTGATTATTTTATTCTTTCCGGATAGAAAAAAATATTCAAAACATTAGTAATTTTGCCTTTGAATAAAATTCACACTTATGATTCTTTGGATTATTGTAGGGGCGGTAGCCCTCCTGATTATTTTGGTTATATCAATTTATAACCGGCTTGTTTCACTGCGCAACAGGCGGGAAAATGCCTTTGCAGATATTGATGTGCAACTTAAACAGCGTCACGATCTCATACCCCAACTTTTAAATACGGTGAAAGGGTATATGAAGCATGAATCAGAAACCCTGATCAGAGTCACTGAGGCACGCTCCAAAGCTATGGGAGCAGGTACCATTGATGGTAAGATCGCCGCAGAGGCACAGCTCACCTCTGCCTTGCGTGGCCTGCAGATTCAGGTGGAGGCATATCCTGATCTAAAAGCCAACCAAAACTTCATGCATCTGCAAACTGAGATCAGCGATGTAGAAAATAAACTTGCGGCTGCCAGGAGATTTTTCAACTCTGCTACCAAAGAACTTAATACTGAGATTCAGAAATTTCCAGCAGTACTTTTCGCCGGAATGTTCGGCTTCACCACAGCCACAATGTTTGACCTTGGTGAAGACCGTAGCACGGTAGAGAAACCACCCGAAATTAGCTTCGAATAAGGTATGGGGTACATAGGTATTCAGGCTCAGATCAGGAGAAATAATACCCGGTCGCTTCTATTGCTATTGGGTTTTCCTTTTTTAATACTGGGATCTGTCTGGGT
>JBGTCD010000025.1:0-4794 GCA_041749015.1 Cyclobacteriaceae bacterium | reverse complement strand
TAGTTGTGATGGATTCATCTCTCCAGCCTTCAGGAGCATCCAGATACAGTTTCGGCCTTTTCAATCCATCAATTTGATAGATGGCCCTTTTCGTGGTTGCCCAAACACTGCCCGAAGAACAGAGATTGATGCTGGTGAGCTGCAGACTCTCGAGTGGATTAAACCCTTGATATTTTTCAACCATGGTCATACCTTTTTCCCAAAAGTATAGTCCGGAACCTTCCGCAAAAACCCATAATTTACCCTTAGCGTCAATCAGAGCTTGAGTGAACCTCGGTGTCAAGGCTTCTTGTTTTTGGGTAGGTAATTGGTGGAAATGTCCGGTAGACTGGACGAAAATAAAAACCCCAGTATTTTGACAGGTCACTATCAGAGAGTCAGCATTCAATGAAGTAACCCCGATGATATTATTTTCCTGTAATGATAATGAATCATTGGGATTGCTTCTGAGGCTAAAGGTCTCATATCCGTCATAGCGATGCAGCCCATCAAGGGTAGCAATCCAGATGAGGCCATTAGTATCCTGAGTAATTTGAGAGACTGGCCCAAATTGGAAGGAGCCTTTAATGGTAATTCTTTCAAATTCTATCCCTCCAATTTCCTTTTGAGCATAAACAGGTGCTTTCCAACCGACCATAATAGTGGCAAGAACCAGTACTCTATAAATGCAAGAACCCCAACTATTCATTAGTTTAAAGGGAAGGATAAATTAGTTTTCCGGAAATGGGATAAAAACAAATTTAGTAAATTCCCCATCGACAACAAAAAGGCAGCAAAACTCATCTGGGTCTTTATAAGCCGCAATAAAAGGGTCTAATCTTTCCTTGTCGATAATATTTCTCTGAACAAATTCATCAAGATATGCAGCATTATAGATCCACTGATTGCCCATCTCCTCCTTACCCACCAGGAGTAGCCCTACAGGAAGGGTAGTCCTACCTATGGGAAAAATAGGGTGGTCCGAAAATCCCTTTTTTCGGATTTGATAAGAGGTTTCTCTCAGAGTTTCTGAAACTTTGATAAAGTCCTCGGTGATGGTGCCAAGGTATTTTCCACTGAGTTCAGGGTCGTTATCCATTAATGCTTTATTTTTTTATTTCCAACAATGCTATATTCTCTACATGGTGGGTATGGGGAAACATATCTACCGGCTGAGATCTAATATATCGATATTTTTCCAGCAATAGGGTAAGATCCCTTGCCTGAGTGGCAGGATTACAACTCACATATATCAGGCGCTTTGGTGCTGATTGAAGGATCATGCGGCATACATCAGGGTGCATACCTGCCCGCGGTGGGTCGGCAATCATAACATCGGGCTTCCCATGTTCATCTATGAACGACTTAGTAAGCAGGTCTTTGATGTCCCCGGCAAAAAAATTGTCGTTGGTAATCCCATTAATTTTAGCATTGGTTTTGGCGTCAGTGATGGCATCTTCCACATATTCCAACCCTACTACTTTTTTTGCGCCCTTAGCCAAAAACAAGGCAATGGTGCCGGTGCCGGTATACAGATCGTATACGGTTTCCTTACCTGTCAAACCAGCAAAATCCCTAACAAACTCATATAGTGACAAGGCTTGATGGGGGTTGGTCTGAAAAAAGGATTTTGGCCCAATCCTGAACGTGAGCTCCTCCATTTGTTCTTCCAGGTAGGGCTTACCACTAAAACAAATGACATCCAGGTCATAAAATGTTTCATTGAGCTTGGAGTTGACGACATAGTTGAGCGAGGTGATCTCCGGGAATTGATTTTGTAAAGCCGTAAGCAGGTCATTTAGCTGCAATTCATCGAAGCTGCTGACCTGAAGGATTACCATAAACTGACCCTGGATATTATTACGTATGATGAGGTTTCGCAGCCATCCTTCTCGTGTATCGAGATTATAAAAGGTATAGCCATTTTTGAGTGCATAGTCCTTTACTGCCAGTCTGATAGCATTGGAGGGCTCTGGTTGCAAATGACAGTGGCGGATATCCAGGACCTTATCAAACCTTCCCGGAATATGGAATCCCAAACCGTTTTTATGAGGCAGAATCTCCCCTGAACCAATTTCTTCATGGGTGAGCCATCGCTCAGGAGTAAAGGTAAACTCCAGTTTGTTTCGATAATGCTCAGTATCAGGAGCAGAGCAAATTTCCAGCACTTCAGGGTTCTTAAGTCCGCCAATTCTCTCTAGGGCATCCACAACCTGCTGTCGCTTGTATTGGGCCTGGTCTTCATACCGGATATGCTGCCATTTACAGCCGCCACAAACGCCGAAGTGTTCACAAAAAGGCACCACTCGTGAGGCTCCTGGTTTAACTAAATTTTGGATTCGCGCCTCTAGGAATTTCTTTTTTCTACCGGTAATCCTTAGGTCTGCCAGATCCCCGGGTGCTGCCTCATACACAAATACCACCTGCCCGTTGATCCTTGCTATGCATTTGCCTTCCGCTGCCATGTTCGTTATGGGGACCTCTCTTAGATCGGCTTCATTTATTTTTTTCATTCTAAAAGCAAAGATATTGATTTACTGTTTGCATATAAAGTATTATATTAGAAGCCTTAAATATCGGTGCATGCGAGGAAGGATTTTTGGAGCTATTTTGATTATGATGCCCATCTTTTCATGGTCAACCCATATCGTTGGTGGTGAATTTGAGATGGTCCACAAAGGAAATTTTGTTTACGACATCAGGATGATCATGTATTTTGATCACGTGAATGGAACCCCCGGTGCAGAAGACCAGCAAATTATGGTTGCTATCTACAGAAAGTCTGATAATTTCCTGATGCAAACACTTACTCTCATGAATAGCGGGTCTACATTTGTGCCTTATTCTGACCCGGATTGTGCCATAGGTGAGCTAGTGACCAGAAGGATTTTATATACAGCTACAGTAGCTCTAAGTCCCTCAACTTACGACCATCCTGAGGGATATTATATGGCGTATGAAAGGTGCTGCAGGAATAACTCGATCAATAATATCGTGGAACCTGAGGAGACAGGGCAGACGTTTTACCTGGAGTTTCCACCCCTGGTAAAAAATGGTGAGCCTTTCCACAACTCTTCCCCCAGGCTTTTCCCACCCCTAAGTGATTTTGGTTGTGTGAATCAATTTTACTTTGTGGATTTTGCAGGAGTGGATGATGATGGGGATTCTTTGGTGTATTCTTTGGCTACTCCTATTAGAGGTACGAGTTCCAGTACTCAGGGTAATGTAGCCCCAAATCCACCCAGACCGGCCCCTTATCCGCTGGTGACCTGGGAGCAGGGTTATAGTGTAAATAATATGGTCAAGGGCAACCCACCCTTAAGTATCAGTGATGACGGCCTCCTCACGGTGGTACCTTCAGAAGCTGGTCTATTTGTATTCAGTGTAAAATGTGAGGAATACCGTGATGGGGTAAAAATAGGTGAGGTGGTGCGTGATTTTCAGATGCTGGTGCTTAATTGCCCACCTCCTGGTAATCCACCAGTGATAGAGGCCCGGCAAAAGGGCGATGAAGCATACAATACCAAAAACCTGACAATTAATTTTGATGATGAAACCGCTGATGAGGAGCGCTGTGTGCAATTTAGGGTATCTGATATTGATTCTCAAGACCCGGAGTTCGACTTCAAACAGCGGGTTTCTGTTGTTTTGAGACCGGTTAATTTCGGAGGTGGGGTGAGTAATATGCTCCCCTCACAGTCTACCTTCATATTGGAAAATGATGAAACTGGTAATTTCGAAATTTGCTTTGACCGATGTCCTCCTTTGAAAGATGGCCCCTTTATTTTGGATGTGATTGCCAGAGACCGTACCTGCCCTTTGCCTCTAATGGATACTATCCGGCTGACAGTCAATAATCCACCGCCTCCTAATGAAGATCCTTATTGGGACCAACCATTAAGTATTCAGGAGTCTACCTTTGAAGGGGTACCGCTTTCATGGTCGCTTACCGGTAGGGATGATGATGGTGATGAACTTTATATCGAATGGATTTCGGAGGGTTTTAACATGGAAGATTTTGGTTTTTCATTTGAAATAACCACCAATATTGCTGGCGAGATACAGGCCCAACTGACCTGGGATCCTGATTGTGGTGTCTATGATTTCGGTAATCAGGATCAATTCCTGATTACAGCATTATTATTTGATATGGATCAGTGCAATTTTGGAGTACCGGATACTTCCAGGTTTGATCTCAGCATTCTCCTTCCTGAAAATAACGCACCCTTTATTACCACCGATTTTAATGAACCTGATTTTGGAAATATCAACCGAAAAATATTCGAGAATCTGGAATTTAATGTAACTGCTACCGATCCTGATGGTGACCATGTCTCTTTGGAACTTGTAGGCATCGGGTATGATCCCGCTGAGTTTGGCATATCATTCCCAAAGGTGGAAGGTATGGGTGCTGTAACTGGAAGTTTTTCCTGGAATATCACCTGCGTGCCATTTTCAGAGGAAGGCCGATGGCAGTTCCCGCTATGGTTTGTGGCAAAAGATGAACTTAATAAATGCAGGATAATACTAGGGGATACTCTTGTTATGTTAGTCAATATTGAAGTTCCTGAAAATCTGCCTCCTGAGATCACCATTAGTTCCCTAAATGACCTTGAACTGATGGGTAACAAGATCGAAGTGACGGTAGGTGATATGATTGAATTGGGGTTTCTTGGCACTGATCCGGACATTAATGTTGTGCCTGACTCACTTTCTTTAATATTGACCAGCCGGAATGGGGGCGCGGCGCGTAATGAAGCGCTGTTTAACAATGCCTTTGGCCGAGGAGTGGTAAGCTCCAATTTTATATGGCAG
>JBGTCD010000024.1:0-10934 GCA_041749015.1 Cyclobacteriaceae bacterium | reverse complement strand
CTTTAAAGGGACGTCAGAGACGATGACGTTGATAGGCTGCAGGTGTAAAGGCAGTAATGTCAAAGCTGAGCAGTACTAATTACCCGTACGCTTTGAGGGCTTATTATGATTCTTATTTTATCAATATGTCAAAGACATTGGTGCTTTGCGAATGAGCAGAGCCAAGGTTTTCTGGTGATTATAGCGGTGGGGTCCACCTCTTCCCATTCCGAACAGAGAAGTTAAGCCCACCAGCGCTGATGGTACTGCGGTAAAACGTGGGAGAGTAAGTCGTTGCCTGATTTTTATTATAGAGCCTCCGGGAATCCTGGAGGCTTTTTTTGTTTAAAAAATTCAGATTGGTGTTTTTGGACAGCCTGGTTAGAATTTTTTATGATATTACCCTATTGTGGTTTTTTTACTGATATCAGCCATCTTTTCCACTCAATTTTTCGTTCTTTGTGTCAAAATTCCCTGAATGAATAAAACATCCATCCTCATTACCGTCATAGCATTGTCCATTTTAGGTGGCGGGATCTGGTACTATTGTATAAGTAAAACCAAAGCCTTCGATATATGGGAAATGGTACCTTCTAATGCTGCCATTGTGTATGAATCCACCAATATCAGTGACCATCATTTGAAGTTATCAGGGTCAAAAATTTATAAAAGTATCGGACACATTCCCGTATTCATGCGGATGGCCTCCCATTTAGAAATTCTTGACAGCCTTTCAGGTTCCGACCTGCAACTTAGCCGCTTAATGAAAGACAGACAGGTGTTGATCTCCCTGCATGTGACCAAAAAAGATGATTTTGATTATTTGTTTTTGGTGGATATGGATAATGTAGGTTCTCAGCAAATCCTACTCAAAATACTTCAATCCTTCAAAAATAATGATCAATATTCATTGGCAGAGCGTGTGTATAAAGATTATATCATAAAAGAAGTCACTGAAAAAAAATCAGGTCTGGTCTTCTCATACCTGATTCAGGGCAAAATCTTTGCAGCAAGCTTTACACCGTTCTTAATCGAGGATGTAATAAGGACTTTAAACGGGGAAATGGTACCCTTTGCTGTTTCAAATTCTGAACTGGAAAATTTTCCGAAACTGGTAAATGACGAAGGCAATCTATATTTAAATAGCAAAAACCTGGGAACCCTTTTGGGGACCTTTCTCAATACAAAATCTCAGGAGGTGTCAGCCTCATTTCAGAACTTTTTTCCTGCCGGATACCTTGATTTAAACATCCAGGATCAACAGGTGATGATGAGTGGGTTTACTGCGCCTGCCGCTGGTAAGGATTATTATTTCAATTATGCATTTCAGGGTCAGCACCCGGTAAGCATCAATCTTTTTCATCTGGTTCCTGCTAGAACAGCCTCCATGACCATATTGGGTTTATCGAGTCCTGACATTTGGTACCCGAGGCATGTAGAATACTGGCTTAGTAGGGATGAAGAATTTAAAAAGGTAAGAAATAGCCACGAATCTACAGGAGGTTTGGATTTGGACAAGGTAAAAAACTGGCTCGGTAGAGAACTGGCATTAATCAATGTGGAAACACCTGACCCTGCCAATCCAGGCAAGGTGATAATTATGGACACCAAAGACATTAGTGAGGCATTAAATCAGCTTAACGCGTATTCAGAAAAGCTGGCCTTTGAGTCAGATGATACACTCTTTGTGGAAAAATATGGTGATTTTGAATTAAGGGAAATTAAATCAATGGGTTTGCCCATGAGAATGTTCGGACCATGGTTCTCCGGATTTGATGAAACCTTTTATACCGTTTCAGGATCATACCTCATAATGGGCAACTCTATCGTGATGTTAAAGCAGCTAATTATGGATATTGAGGCAGAGAATACCTGGAAGAAATCCACAAAAATCAACAAGTACCTGGAATCCAACCTATCAGAAACTAATGTTGGATTGATTTTTAATACCCAGCGATTTTGGCTGATCCTAAAAGAGCACCTGGGACCTTCCTGGAAGGCCTTAATGGATGCCCATTCCAGTCACTTAATGGCCTTTGATATGGGGTCGGTACAAATGACCAGATTGGATAATAACTTTTATCAACAGATTGCATTGAACTACGATGGCGCAGTGGCAGCTGCAGGAGAAAAATCAAACTTAAAAACGGAAAGGAAGACCAGCTTTTCGAAACCACTAATCTCAAGGCCCTATTTGGTAAGAAACCATGTCAACCTGAGTTTTGAAACTATTATTCAGGATTCTACAAGGGCTATTCACCTGATTTCGTCTAAGGGGGAACAGTTGTGGAAATATACCTGTGATGGCCCTATAATTAGTGATGTGCATCAAATTGATTTTTATAAAAACAGTAAATTACAATACCTTTTTGCTACTAAAAACACCGTTTATCTGGTCGACAGATTGGGTAATGATGTAGAAGGATTTCCACTTAAATTCAATGGCAACGAAATATCCCATGTTTCCCTCATTGATTATGATAACAGCAAGAACTACCGCATACTCATTTCAGACCCGTCTGGTGAATTGTATATGTATGACAAAATGATGAACAATCTAGACGGCTGGAGACCCAATGGTTTTGGTGGCAAATTGGCTACCAAACCATTTCATATCCGGGTTCGAGGAAGGGATTACATCGTAGGTCTTTTGGAAAAGGGAACAGTAGTTGTAAAAAATCGCCGTGGGGAGACGATTAAAGGCTTTCCCCTGGACCTGGGCACCAGGCTTAATAATGCAGTTTATGTTGCTCTGGGACCCGACGCTGCCAAAACAATACTCACTACTATCAGCAGCGATGGCCTGATTATTCAATGGAATTTGGAAGGTAATATTTCCAACAGGGAACAGCTTTATAAACCTACCAGAGAGACCACATTCAGATTGGTAAATGAAAAGCAGGATGGTTCCTATCTGATTGCACGGCAGGACTTCAATAGAATGACCCTCATCGATCAAAACGGTAAAATAATTTTTGAAAAGGACTATCTCGGTGATAAGGAATTCACGGTTCAGTTTTATGACTTTGGCAATTTTGGAAAAATATTTGCCATTACGGACGGCGACCAGGAATTCACTTATTTGTATGATGAAAAAGGCATATTGATCAACTCAAGGCCTTTGTTAAGTAGTTTCCCGATTGGTTTGTTGTTTTTTGAGAATCAGACCAACTTTAATCTGTACACAGCATTTGAAAATGAACTTTCAGTTTTATCTTTTTAAAGTTCTTTACCCGATTTGCTGCTGGAAATCGTACTTTTGCTCTCATAATTTTTCGGATTAATAAAAATTGGTTTAACGGATGAAGCATGTAATTCTCATTTTATTTTCTTCAGTCACTTTTCAGCTATTTGCACAGGAGGCCGTGCAAAAGGAGATTATAGAATTTTCTTTGTCCTCACCATACAATACCATATATACTCATTTGGAGTATTTGCAAGACGATAGCTATTATCCTACGGTATCTGCAAAAGCCTTTAATCCGTCAGATGTCAGCCAGGAAAAGGCTGTAGAACTTGCCATAAGGCTCAAGCAGATACTGGATGGGAAAGGCCTTTATCTTGACATGGATGACTGGCCCCGAAATATTAACCACCTTGATTCCGTAACTGGCAGATACCGGTATTATCTTACATCAAAGTTGCCAGATCTGTACGTCGAAAAAGTGGGTAATAAGTGGTACTATTCAAAAAAAACAGTCAACAGCATTGATAAATGGCATAGTGAAGTATTTCCATATGGGACTGATAGACTACTTGAGCTTTTCCCTCACGCCGGAAGCAGAACCTACTTTGGACTATATTTATGGCAGCACATGGGAATTCTGGCTTTAATTTTCCTAAGCTTCCTTGTTCATAAACTTTTCACCTTTATCATTGAAAAGATCATCATCAGAGTCCTGATGCGATTTGGGTATCCTACACTGGCCCATGAGGTTGTAGTTCCTGTAGCAAGGCCATTGAGTATATTGGTGATCTTCCCCATTCTGATGTTGCTGGTACCTGTGTTGCAGCTGCCGGTAGCCATGGGGCGGTGGGTGGTTATAATGTTGAAAATCATATGGCCGGTATTTGCTATCGTATTTTTTTACAGGGTTGTGGATATCCTGAGTCTTTATTTCGAAAAGGCTGCTGAAAAGACCAAAAACACCTTGGATGACCAATTGGTGCCCTTAGCGAGAAAGGTTTTAAAGACCTTCGTAATCATCATCGGTGTACTTTTTATCCTTGACAACCTTGAAGTGAATATCACCGGAATCATTGCCGGTTTATCAATTGGCGGTATTGCTTTTGCCCTGGCTGCTCAGGATACCATCAAAAACTTTTTTGGATCATTGATGATTTTTATTGATAAACCGTTTCAGGTGGGGGATTGGATATCCTCAGGCGAAGTTGATGGTACTGTAGAAGAAGTGGGATTCAGGTCAACAAGGGTACGCACTTTCAGGAATTCTCTCATGTATGTGCCTAATGCTGTTCTTACCGACAGGATGGTAGATAATCATGGGCTCCGGGAATTCCGCCGTTTTTTCACACAGATTGCTGTGCAATATGATACACCACCAGTAGTAATCGAAGCTTTTGTAGAAGGGCTCAGGGGCATCGTCAACGACCACCCCAAAACCCGCAAGGAGGTCTATCACATCTATTTTAATGATTTGGCCGATAGCTCACTCAATATCATGTTTTATGTGTTTTTTGCTGTACCCACCTGGGCCGAGGAGCTGCAGGTGAGGCATGAGATTTTACTCTCTATTATTAAGCTGGCTGATGAGTTAGGCGTACAATTTGCCTTCCCTACTCAAACTTTGCATGTGGAGACGTTTCCGGAGAAGCTGGGTAACTCAGCCAAGTATGTGAAAAATTCTCCGGAATTAAAGACCAAAGTTGAAGCCTTTCTTGTTAAAAACCGTAAGGCTACCTAATAGCTGGTAGCACTAGCTAAGTTAATTACTTTTTAACCATTATTTAAATGAAATTTGGAACTAAAGCCATACATGCAGGGGTAGAACCTGACCCTTCAACCGGGGCCATTATGACCCCCATTTTTCAAACATCTACTTATGTGCAGGCTTCTCCCGGCAAGCACAAAGGCTATGAATATGCCCGCACGCAAAATCCTACCAGAGATGCTCTTCAAAAAAGCCTTGCAGCCCTGGAGAATGGGAAATTCGGACTATGTTTCGCCTCCGGGCTTGCTGCTATGGACGTGGTGCTCAAAACCCTGAATCCGGGAGACGAAGTTATTTCGACCAACGATCTATATGGTGGTTCATACCGCATTTTTAAAAGGGTTTTTGAGAAGTATGGAATCAAATTCTATTTTGTTTCGATGGATGACCTTTCTAAAACGGAGGGTTTGATCAATTCCAAGACTAAGATGATTTGGGTCGAGACACCTACCAACCCCATGATGAATGTGGTGGATATCAAAGCGATGGCCGGCCTGGCCAAAAAGCACGGGGTCATGCTGGCTGTGGATAATACTTTTGCTACTCCTTTCTTGCAGAATCCCCTTGATCTGGGTGCTGACATCGTCATGCATTCCATTACCAAATATATAGCTGGCCACTCGGATGTGGTCATGGGAGCGCTAATTGTGAATGACGAGAAGCTGGCAGGTGAGTTTTCATTTCTTCAAAACAGTTGCGGGGCAGTGCCAGGGCCTCAGGATTGCTTTTTGGTATTAAGGGGGATAAAAACACTTCATTTACGAATGGAAAGGCATTCCCTGAATGGCAGGGCAATAGCCAGCTATTTAAGAAGCCACCCCAAAGTGGACCAGGTGTATTGGCCCGGATTTGAAGACCATCCTGGTCATGGGGTCGCTAAAGCACAAATGCGTGATTTTGGTGGGATGATCTCCTTTACATTGAAGGATGATGCTACCGAGACTGCTTTTAGGGTTATGGAGCGCTTTAAATTGTTTTCATTGGCAGAATCTTTAGGTGGGGTAGAATCCCTCGTTAACCACCCTGCAACCATGACCCATGGTAGTATTCCGCGTGAAGAAAGACTTAAGGTAGGCCTCGTGGATTCTCTGATCAGACTCAGTGTAGGTGTAGAGGATTATGAAGACCTGATAGAAGACCTTAAACAGGCTATAGGTTAAAATACCATTTAAATGATGGAAATAAAAAAAGCCCCAAAAGGGGCTTTTTTGGTATGGCTAATTACTATCCAAAATCCTGAACAGTTCATCCAGGTTTGGAGCGATGATGATTTCCGTCCTCCGGTTTTTCTGACGGCCTTCAGCCGATTCGTTGGCCATTACCGGGGTAAACTCACCCTTGCCTGATGCGGTGATTTGATCTTTAGGCACACCTGCTCCCGTCAGAATACGCACTATCGAGGTGGCACGCATCACACTTAGGTCCCAATTGTCTTTCATATATTGGGAGGTCCTGGAGATTGGAACATTATCCGTATGTCCTTCCACCAATATTTCCAAGTCCTTTTGATCTTTTATGGCTTCGGCAAGCTGCTTGAGGGCTGTAACCCCTTTGGGGTCCACTTCTACACTGCCTGATTTAAAAAGTAATTGCTCAGCAAGGCTGACATATACTTTCCCATTTTTAATTTCTACAGTGAGGTCACTGTCTTTAAAGCTAAGCAATGACTGCGAAATTCTGTTCCTTAAATCATTGACGGCTTTTTCCTGATTGGCCAGGATGGCTTCCATCTCTTTTACTCTTTTTTCACGTTCTTCCAGATCAACCCGCAGCCGTTCATTACTTTCCCTCATGGCAAGCAATTGTTCCTGTTGTTGGGCAAGTTCACGGTTAAGCTTGCCGCTATTGGAGAGCACATTGTCATAAAGAGTCTTAAGCTGTTTTTGTTCCCGGTCTAACTGGTCGTATTGGGCATTCTTTTCTTCCAGGGATAGGGTGAGGTCCTGAGATGCTTTTTCCAGTTCTTCTAATTTTTTCCCAAGCCTGGTGAGCTCATTCCTTGCTTCAAGGAGTTCATCCTCGGTTACCGCTAGGTCTGATTCCATCCTGAGCTTTTCTTCCATAAGCTCATCATATTTTTTTTGAGAGACGCATCCCGAGAATATTACTAGAATGAGTACTATTTTGCTGGTGAATATGAAAAGTCTTTTCATTTTTGAGTAAATTAAAGTTTAAGCAAATATCAGTGGCAAACGGATATTTGCAAAGAATGTTATTAAATTAATCTTATGGAAAGAATGCTAAATAAGAATGCCCTAAAAGATAAGGTGATTATCGTCACGGGCGGTGGTACAGGGCTTGGCAGGTCCATGACTACCTGTTTTCTTGAGCTGGGTGCCAAGGTAGTCATCACCAGCCGCAAAATGGATGTTTTGCGAAAGACCGCTGAAGAACTAATCAGCGAAACGGGCGGGGAAGTGCTGCCTCTGGCCTGTGATGTAAGAGAATACCACCAGGTAGACGCCATGATGAAATCTACACTTGACAAGTTTGGTCGTATTGATGCTTTGGTCAATAATGCAGCCGGTAATTTTATCAGTCCAACAGAACGACTTTCCCACCGGGCATTTGATATTGTAGTCGACATCGTATTGCGAGGGACTTATAATGTAACACTTGCGGTAGGCAAACATTGGATTAACCAAAAGCAGCCAGGGGTGTTTTTAAACATCGTCACTACTTATGCATGGACTGGATCAGGGTATGTGGTGCCTTCGGCCTGTGCCAAAGCCGGAGTACTCGCCTTGACCAGGTCCCTTTCTGTAGAATGGGGCAAATACAAGATTCGTTCAAACGCTATCGCACCTGGGCCATTCCCTACAGAGGGCGCGTGGAAACGACTATTCCCTGAGGAAGTAGCCAAAAAATTTGACCCTGCCAAGGCCAACCCTCTCGGTAGGGTGGGTGAGCATCCGGAATTGGCCGACCTGGCGGCATACCTGGTTTCTGATTATGCCGGGTTTATCAATGGGGAGGTGGTGACCATCGATGGTGGAGAGTGGCTTAAGGGTGCCGGTGAATTTAATTTTCTGGATGAAATACCGGCCGAGTCCTGGGATAAGATGGAAGCCATGAGAAAAAAGAAATAACAGGCGGGTACGTCCATGATGAATGACGATTTAAAAGAAAAATTAAACACCAGGGAGGATCAGGGTATGTTGAGAAGCCTTAAGTACACCCATGGCCTGGTGGACTTCTGCTCAAATGACTATCTGGGCCTTGGCCGGGATCCAGGAATCCTGGCTGAGGCCTGCGCCCAATTAAGTGGCCATGCCGGATTGAAAAATGGTGCTACCGGTTCACGGCTCATCACCGGACAAAGCCCGTGGATTGAAGCTCTTGAAGAAAAACTGGCCGGGTTTTTTTCCATGGATGCAGCCCTTTTATTTAATTCAGGTTATATGGCTATGCTGGGGGTAGTATCTACCTTCCCTCAAAAGGGAGATACTATCTTATATGATGAAAACTCTCATGCCTGTGTGAAGGACGGCATCAGGCTATCCCTTGCCGATCGGTACAGCTTCAAACATAATGATTTGGTGGATCTGGAGAGGCGCCTAAAAAAAACTAAAGGGCAACCCTATATTATTACCGAAGCCATCTTTTCTATGGATGGAGACCTTTGCACGCTGACAAAAATCAATGAGCTCGCAGAAAAGTATAGCGCAAGGCTAATCCTGGATGAAGCCCATAGCATTGGGGTTGTGGGGCAGCAGGGTCAGGGACTCGCCCACGAATCTAAAGTAAAACCCTGGATTTTAATTCCAACATTTGGCAAGGCTTTAGGGGTGGCTGGTGCTGCAGTGTTAGGTGCCAAAGAGATAAAAGAAGCATTGGTCAATTTTTCAAGACCATTCATATACACTACTGCACCACCTCCGATTGTGGTACATTCATTAAATGCGGCTATTGATAGGTTGATCGATGGGGATAAAATTTTTGAAAGCTTAAAAAGCAGAATCCAATGGTTTAAGCGTGAGGTCACCAGACTTTTAATTCCGGGTATTGTCCTCCAGGACTATGCCATTCAAAGCATGGTTTACCCTGGTAATGCTGCATGCCGGGCCTTGGCCGGTCATGTGCAGGAAGAAGGTTATGACGTCAGGCCCATTCTATCTCCCACGGTCCGGGAAGGGACAGAGCGGATCAGGATTTGCATTCATGCCTATAATACAAGAGCCGAAATAACTGGACTATTAGAATCCATAAAAAATCATATTGAAAGCCAACCATGAGTAAAAGCTATTTTGTGACCGCCACCGGTACTGATTGTGGCAAAACCCTGGTTTCTACCATCCTGTGCCTTGCGATGAATAAGGGGTACTGGAAGCCGGTACAAAGCGGTCAACCTACTGACACGGATTGGGTATCAGAGCATTCCAGTGGGGAGATAAACTGCTTTCCTGAGGGCTATTTACTTGATCGTCCGGTTTCACCACATGCCGCCGCTGCTGATGAGGGTATAGAAATTGATATAAAGGCTTTAAAAATACCTCAGAATACTTCAGGACTGATCATTGAAGGGGCAGGTGGCTTGCTGGTTCCCATTAATAAAAGTCAGACTGTAGCGGATTTGATTAAATTTCTTGACTTGGAGGTGATCCTGGTAGCGCCCGTATATCTTGGCTGTATCAACCATACCTTGCTGACTGTTGAGGCTTTAAAGGCCAGACAAATACCGATTTCGGGGTTGATTTTTAATGGCCCAGAGGATCCAATCAGCACGGGGGCCATTACGGAAAGAACCGGCCTTCCAGTTTGGTTTCATCTGCCTAGGATGGCCACAACCGATTTCCCTGAAATTCAGGCCATTTCAAAAAAATTAAAACTTAAACTGGCTTCATATTTATGAGCAGATCCTGGGAGGATAGAGACCAAGATTATTTATGGCACCCTTTTTCGCCTTTAAAAGGAGGCAGAGAGCCCATATTTATTGAAAAAGCCTCGGGCCCCTATTTGTATACCGCAGACGGCAGAAAAATACTCGATGCAATCAGTTCATGGTGGGTGAGCATCCATGGACATAGCCATCCCAGATTAGTCAGGGCTGTGGCCGAACAGGCAGCTAAAATGGACCATGTGATCTTTGCTGATTTTACCCATGAGCCGGGTATTGCTCTGGCAGAGGCTTTATTGACCCGGGTCCTGCCGCTTGGTTACAGTAAGATTTTCTATTCTGACAATGGCAGTACTGCTGTGGAGGTGGGGCTAAAGATGGCCGTGCAATTCTGGAAGAATCAGGGGCAAGACAAGATAAAAATTGTGGCACTGGAGGGGGCCTATCATGGCGATACCTTCGGCAGTATGTCTTTAGGTGGCAGAGGGATTTTTACCAAAGCTTTTGAGTCCTTAATGTTTGATGTGGCATTTTTACCTTTTCCGGTGGAAGATGGCAATAATACCCTTCAGGCTCTGGAGCAATTCACGAAGGCTTCGAAAACAGGTATTTTAGTGCTGGAGCCGTTGATACAGGGAGCTGCAGGAATGCGCATGTACCACCCCAAGGTATTGCATCAGATGTTAGGTTTGGCTTCCGGTGCAGGATGGGTGAGCGTGGCGGATGAGGTATTCACAGGTTTTGGCAGAACCGGTAGAATGATGGCTATTGATCATATTCAGCAAAGACCTGACATTGTAGCCATGGCCAAGGGGCTTAGCGGGGGTTTTATGCCGCTGGGTGCTACAGCTTGCAACCACAGGATTGAGGCAGCATTCATGGATTCTGACAGGGAGAAGACTTTTTTTCATGGGCACTCCTTCACCGGGCATCCTATGGCCTGTGCAGTAGGACTGGAAAGTCTGAAAATCTATGAAGAGGCTGGCTATGCCCAACTGATTAATGAGATAGCTTCAAGTCATGATGCATTTGTAAAAGAGGTTACTGGTCTCCCTGTCGTAAAGGATGCCCGTTCCTGTGGGGTGGTGCTGGCTATTGAAATAGAAACCAAAGCCGGAACCACCTATTTTAGTGAGATGCGCGATAAAATTTATGACTTTTTCCTG
>JBGTCD010000023.1:0-48735 GCA_041749015.1 Cyclobacteriaceae bacterium | reverse complement strand
AAAGCTCTGACTACCATGGGGTGGAAAACAGTCTTTCTTACATTTGCTGCGATCCGGTGGCGTCTTTTAAGGTCAAGGACCGTCAGGTTTCAGCCCTGTTTCCTGATGGTTCCAACTGGGAGTATCAGAATGAAAATCCTGAAAATGTATTGGGCCACCTTCAGGCCTTTACAGGGCATTTTAAGGGAGCGCAAGTATTTCCAAAAATTGCCAATAATGGCCTTTTCGGATTCATCGCCTATGGGGCAGTGCAATATTTCGAAGACATTCCCTTAAAGAAAATTAACAACGCCCTTCCGGAAATTTGTTATCATGTGTACCGGTTTGTGATCGTGTTTGATCACTTTCATAATGAAATATACCTATTTGAAAACCACTGTGGGGATGAAAAAGGCCTTGGTGAGATCGAGGCAGCCCTGCGCCATGGTGTTGCTCCAGCCTATCCTTTTCAGACAGAAGGTGGGGAGGATACTAATATAGAAAATGATGCTTTTTTAGAAATATTGGAAAAGGGGATCCACCATTGCAAGGTGGGCGATGTGTTCCAAATCGTACTCAGCCGGAAATTTAGCCAGGCATTCAAAGGGGATGAGTTTAATGTGTACCGGGTACTGCGGGCCATTAATCCTTCTCCATACCTATTCTATTTCGACCATGGTAAGTATAAGCTATTTGGGAGTTCTCCGGAAGCACAGCTGGTGATTGAGGATGGCAAGGCTTGTATTTTTCCAATTGCAGGAACCTTCAGACGTACCGGAAATGACAAGGCTGACGAGGCTTTGGCGGTGAAACTCAGTCAGGATGTCAAGGAAAATTCTGAACACGTGATGCTGGTTGACCTGGCCAGGAATGACCTGAGCCGCAATGGTCGTGAGGTGACCGTGGAAGTGTTTAAGGAGGTGCAATTTTATTCTCATGTCATCCACCTGGTATCCAAAGTAGTCGGGACTATGAAGCCTGATACTAATCCCTTACGCCTGGTGGCTGATACTTTTCCTGCGGGCACATTGTCCGGAGCACCCAAGTATAGGGCTATGCAACTCATCAATCAGTACGAGCAAGATCCGAGAGGGTACTATGGCGGGGCGTTAGGATATATGAGCTTTGAGGGAAGCTTTAACCATGCCATCATGATACGGTCCTTTCACAGTGAGGGTAATGTATTGACCTACCAGGCCGGGGCCGGGATTGTGGCAAAGTCCAATGCTGAAAGTGAGCTGCAGGAGGTAAATAATAAGTTGGCTGCCTTGCGACAGGCGCTTAAGGAGGCCACCAAAATATTTGGAAAGGATATGATTGCGGCATCATGAAAATACTCGTACTCGATAATTATGATTCCTTTACCTACAACCTGGTGCACATGGTTGAGGCAATGGGGTATGGCAGTGACCTGCAGGTATTTAGAAATGATAAAATCACGGTAACGGAAGCGATGGAATTTGAAAAAATCCTCCTTTCACCGGGTCCGGGGCTCCCACAAGATGCTGGGATCATGCATGATTTGATCAAGGCTGCAGGTCCAACCAAAAGCATTTTAGGCATTTGCCTGGGGCATCAGGCCATAGCTTCGGTATACGGTGGCCATCTGATCAACATCAATCCGGTAAAGCATGGGGTAAGTGGTCCTGCTACACTCAATGGCCACAGGGATTATCTTTTTGAAGGAATGCCGGAGGCTTTTGAAGTATGCCATTATCATTCGTGGGCGGTAGATCCGGAGCATTTCCCGGATGTGCTGAAGGTTCAGGCCCATGATGGGGACGGCTATGTGATGGCGCTTCGCCATAAGGATTATGATGTCCATGGATTACAATTTCATCCCGAGTCTATTTTGACCCAGCATGGTCAGGATATTATTGGTAATTGGTTAAAAAATTAGTGATGAAGGAGATTTTAAACGAATTGATCAATTATAAAACCCTGGATCGGCAGGCAGCCCGCAGCATCCTTCTTGCACTTGGCAAGGGGGAGTTTAATGAAAGTCAGATGGCTGCCTTCCTCACTGTATTCATGATGCGCACCATTACTGTGGAGGAATTGAGTGGTTTTAGGGAGGCCTTGCTAGAAATGTGTCTTGAGGTGGACCTGGGTACCCATGAATTAATTGACCTGTGCGGTACTGGAGGCGACCAGAAGGATACTTTTAACATCTCCACACTTACCTCCTTCGTGGTGGCAGGAGCAGGTTATCTGGTGGCCAAGCATGGGAATAATGGGGTTTCTTCCGTTTGTGGGTCATCTAATCTTATGACGCATTTTGGGTATGAATTTACCAATGAGGTGGATGCCTTAAAAAGACAATTGAACGATGCCGGTATCTGCTTTTTACATGCCCCGCTTTTTCATCCGGCTATGAAAAATGTAGCCCCGGTCAGAAAAGCCCTGGGCACCAAGACCTTTTTTAATATGCTCGGGCCTATGGTCAACCCTGCCCGCCCTGATAAGCAGATGACGGGGGTATTTAGCCTGGAGCTTGCGCGGCTTTACGGATATCTTTACCAGCAAACGGACAAATATTTTTCTATCGTACACAGTCTGGATGGATATGATGAAGTGTCCCTGACCGGCCCTTTTAAGGTAATCACCAAAAATGGAGAGGTGATCCTGACTCCTGAGGAACTGGGGTTGAAACGACTGTCACCGGAATCTATTTTTGGCGGAGACACTGTGGCTGCTACTGCAAAAATCTTTGAAAATGTAATCAGTGGCAATGGCACCCCTGAACAAGAATCAGTGGTGTTGGCCAACGCAGCATGTGCCATCCAGTGCTGCGAAGCAACACTTGACTTTACGGAGGCTTATGAGAAGGCCAAAGATGCCTTAAAAGGCGGAGCAGCCCTTAAGGCTTTTAAAAAATTGATCGTTCAAAATTGAATTAAAACAGAAATAAATATTGAAACCATGAAGGACCTATTGAATGAAATTTTAGAATCGAAAAAAAAGGAAGTGGCAGAGCGGAGGGAGTTATTTCCGGTTAAGCTTCTTGAACAAAGTATTTTTTATCAAACCCAACCGGTTTCTTTGAAGAAGTACATCCTTCGCGAAGATAAAAGTGGCGTGATCGCAGAGATTAAGAAAAAATCACCTTCTCTGGGTCATATTAATCCCCATGTTTCTGTGGAGCGCACCTCCATCGGGTATATGCAGGCGGGGGCATCGGCCTTGTCGATCCTCACTGATAAGCCCTTTTTTGGCGGCTCTAATGATGACCTTACCCTTGCAAGGAAGTATAATTTCTGCCCCATTCTGAGGAAGGATTTTATTTTGGATCCCTACCAGGTGGTTGAGTCCAAGTCCATCGGTGCCGATGCCATCTTACTGATTGCTGCGGCACTGAAACCGGATCAACAGGCGGAGTTGGCCCGGTTAGCGCATGATCTCGGACTGGAAGTCCTGCTGGAGGTGCATAACAAAGAAGAATTGGAGCACTCCGATCTTGAACATGTAGATTTGGTTGGGGTTAATAACCGTAATCTGGAGGATTTTTCAGTGGACATCAATACCTCTATGGAACTTGGATCAATGATCCCGGATGATAAGGTGAAGGTTGCTGAAAGTGGTATTCGGGAGGTTTCACAGGCGGTGGCACTTTATAAAGCCGGTTATAGGGGCTTTTTGATTGGTGGGCATTTTATGAAAGAAAGTCGTCCGGAATGGGCTTGTGAAAAATTTATTGATGAACTGATGAAATCTTTGCCGGTGCAGCAAAATGCCTGAGATGAAAATGACCCTTCTGAAAGTATGCGGGATGCGAGGTGAAGACCATATTATGGAACTGGGAGAAGTGGTCTGCCCAGACCTGATGGGATTTATTTTTTATAAAAAATCTCGAAGGTATGTGGGGGAAGATTTTCGACTTCCCGACCATTTTTCGAAGGATATTCAAAAGGTTGGTGTTTTTGTTAATGAGTCCCAGGAAAAGGTAATTGAGTTGTCCAAAAAGCATGATCTGGATTGGGTCCAGCTTCATGGTCTGGAATCACCTGAATATTGCCAGAGCATCAGGAATGCGGGAAGAAAGGTAGTGAAGGTGATCCACATAGGAGAGCAAAGCGATGTGCGAAAGGCATTACAGTATCAGGACAGTGCGGACCGAATAATGTTTGAGACCGCCTCAAAAGAATGGGGTGGGAGTGGTGCCATATTTAATTGGGAGGTACTTTCCGAATACCGGGGCATCCCGTATTGGCTGAGTGGAGGCATAGGGCCTGATAGGGTGCAAGCCATTCATGAAATTTCAGGACAATCGCCGGAGGTAATTGATGTGAACAGCAGGTTTGAAATCTCCCCGGGGGTAAAAGACATTGAAGTTCTGAAGGAGTTTAAATTAAAATTAAAATCAATAAATCATGGTGAAATCATTTGAAGTAGATCAGGAGGGGTACTATGGTAATTTTGGCGGGGCTTACATCCCTGAAATGCTGCATCCCAACATCTCACATTTACGGGAGCAGTATCTGAATATTATTCAAAAGGATACCTTTCAAAAAGAGTTTCACAGGCTTCTAAAGGATTTTGTAGGCCGCCCCACGCCATTATATCTTGCAGAAAGGTTGTCCAACCGGTATAAGGCTAAAATTTATCTTAAGCGTGAGGACCTTTGTCATACCGGGGCTCATAAGATCAACAATACCGTAGGCCAGATTCTGCTTGCCCAAGCACTTGGTAAGCACAAGATCATTGCTGAAACAGGCGCAGGCCAGCACGGTGTCGCAACTGCTACGGTTTGCGCATTGGCAGGCCTCGACTGCATTGTGTATATGGGCCAGCATGACATGGAGCGGCAAAAGCCCAATGTGGAACGCATGAAACTTCTGGGTGCCAAAGTAGTGGGCGTGCACTCCGGCAGCAAAACCTTAAAGGATGCCACCAATGAAGCCATGCGGCATTGGATCAACGAGCCAGAGGATACCCACTACATCATAGGGTCTGTCGTAGGGCCACATCCCTATCCTGATATGGTGACCAGGTTTCAGTCGGTGATTAGCGAGGAGGTGATGACCCAATTGCAATCATGCGAGGGCCGTGATTATCCAGACCGCATCATTGCCTGTGTCGGTGGTGGCAGTAATGCGGCCGGAATCTTCTATCATTACCTTAACAGACCTGAAGTGGCTTTGGTAGGGGTAGAGGCATCCGGCCGGGGTAACCAAACCGGGAAATCCGCTGCCACAACAGTCCTGGGCCGACCTGGGGTCCTGCATGGAAGCAAGACCCTCCTCATGCAAACGGAAGATGGTCAGGTCATTGAGCCTTATTCCATCTCTGCCGGGTTAGACTACCCGGGTATTGGACCTATGCATGCTCATTTATTTGATTCCGGACGGGCTACCTTCGTAAGTGTGGATGATGAGGAGGCCATGGTGGCCGGAGTTGAACTTAGCAGAATGGAAGGCATTATTCCTGCCATAGAAACGGCCCATGCATTGGGAGCCCTAGAAAAGCTTGAATTTGATAAGGATGAAATAGTGGTGATCAACCTTTCCGGCAGGGGTGACAAGGATTTGGAAACTTATATTCGCTGGGGTAAATACTAATATGATGACTTCAATAAAGACCGGTAATATATTTAATACCCTGTTCTCAGAAAAGAAGGATATCCTGTCCGTTTATTTCACGGCTGGATTCCCTGAACTGGAGGATACCACCAGAATCTTGCTCGCACTGCAGGAATCAGGGGCAGATATCATCGAGATAGGCATGCCTTTTTCCGACCCAATCGCTGATGGGCCTACCATTCAGGCGAGTAATACCAGAGCCTTAAACAATGGCATGTCCATCGAAAAGCTCTTTTCGCAGCTAGAGTCAATTAAGGACCAGATTAAAATTCCCCTTGTCCTCATGGGTTACATCAATCCGGTATTACAGTTTGGTCCGGAGCAGTTTGCCATCCGGTGTCAGCAGGCCGGGGTAAAGGGACTGATTTTGCCTGATCTGCCTTTAAAAGAGTATGAATCGAATTTTAAATCCCTGTTTCAAAAACATGATCTTTCGCACATATTTTTGATTACCCCTCAAACCTCAGAGGAGCGGATACGGGCGATTGATGCATTGACAGATAGCTTCATCTATACCGTGTCTTCCAATAGTATTACGGGTAGTCATCTGGACTTCAAGGATTTGCAGGTGCAGTATTATGAGCGGATCAGGGCCATGAAACTGACCAATCCTACATTGATTGGATTTGGGATCCATGACCGGACCACATTTCAAGAAGCTTGTAAATATGCCCAGGGCGCCATAATCGGCAGTGCTTTTATTAAAGTACTGGAGGCCTCTAAGGATTTAGAAAATGATATTAAAATTTTTGTTAAAAACATAAAAGGAGTATAGCCATGATTATTCAATTTCAAGAAAATGCCACCGAAGAACAAAAGCAGGTAATTGACGATAAAGTCAAAGCCCTGAGGTTTAAAACTATGTCAGTAGCCACTCAAAAGGCGAACTATCTGATAGGTGTAGGTAAAACCCAATTTGACATCAGAGCCATAGGCCAGATGCCAGGCATTAAGGATGTCCATATTGTTTCTGATGACTATAAGCTGGTATCCAGAAAGTGGAAAGTAAGGCCAACAGTGATCGACCTGGGCGATGGGGTAAAAATCGGGGCGCAGGATTTTTCGGTCATGGCAGGCCCATGTTCTATTGAAGGTGAAGAGCAGATCGGGAAGGTATTGGCCCATCTGAAGGAGCAGGGCGTACGGGTTATGAGAGGCGGGGTATACAAGCCCAGGAGCTCGCCCTATGCTTTTCGGGGGCTGGGAGTGGAGGGCCTTAAGTTATGGCATCAAATGGCACAGGAGGCGGGAATCAAGATCATCACCGAGGTGATGCAGGTGTCTCAGATTGAGGAGATGTACCCTTATGTCGATATTTACCAGGTCGGTGCCCGCAATACCCAAAATTTTAACCTTCTGGATGAACTGGGCAAGGTTGATAAGCCTGTGATGATCAAAAGAGGTATTTCAGGGACTATTGATGAATTGCTCGGTTCGGCAGAATATGTTTTTTCGGCAGGAAACGAAAAATTGATCCTTTGTGAAAGAGGCATTCGTACCTATGAAAGAGCCTCCAGAAATACCCTTGATTTAAATGCTATTCCAATTCTTAAGGAAAAGTCACATCTGCCTGTGATTTGCGATCCTTCTCATGGGATAGGTATCCGGCACCATGTGGAGCCGATGGCTTTGGCAGGCATTATGGCCGGAGCAGATGGAATTATTTTTGAGGTTCATGAAAAACCGGAAGAGGCCTGGTCTGACGGACAGCAGACCCTCAATTTCAGGGAGTCGGCTTCCTTGGTTGACAAGATCAACAAGGTCCGGGCTCTTAAGGAAACCTTTTGATTTGGGTTTAAAGGCTTAATATTTGTAGTATTAAATATTAAAGGTTATTTTATCTGGTATTTCTTTGTTGGCGGTAATTTTAATTGTACAGATGAGTAAAAAAGTAAAAATCATAATGTTGACTCTTGGGGGATTGGTGACAACCCTTGTCGTGTACATGACCGTGAGACTTGGGACAGGTGACGCAGCATTTTCAATTGTTCCGGGTTGGCATACGACTATTTATCCGCCAGAGATTACGTGGACGATTTTGACGATAATAATTCTAGTTGCGAGCTTGTTGGTTTACTTTATTTTCAAAGGAACAATATAACTCTTGACTTCATTGTGGGCAAGGCTAAAATCCTGATCGTTGACTTTGGACAATGGCACGACTTCTAAAACTACAACCATCATAAACTCAAGCGTTAGCATCAATTGACTTCACAAATGGAACAAGAAACAAACTCAACAAGGGATAAAATCTTTAGACTGGTAAGTCTAGCTGAGAAAGCCATATTACTAATCCTTGCAATTGGAGTTGTATTAAACTATCAGAACGTTTTTGAAGGAAAAACCCTTTTGCTTATTGCCCTAGCAGGGACTGCTATCATTTGGTTTGCAATGGCGTTCAAACCTGTTGAACTTTTTAGTTCGCAACAAGAAGCTGATGAATTTGGACAATGGGGATTTGCTGAAATGCTTGCACTTATGATAGTCCCAAGAGTTCTTTGGATCAGTTCTGCAGTATCTGCTTTTGGAGTTTTTGCTTACTTTGCAGATTTTGGTAATGTTGGATACATGAAAGGTCTAACCAGCGGAGGATTTGCTATATTTATTTGTCTGGTCATTCTTTTGATAACCCTCATGATGGGAGTAAAAAAACTGAGAACAGTAATACCAATCTTTTTTCGAGCATTACCTATTTTTCTAATAGATATCTACATAGTTTTCTTTTGAGATCTATTCGGAATATTACCACCAACTCATATCTTATGGAAGAACCAACAACCAAGAAACTTTACTCTCAAAAAGGAATTTCAATCGCGACCTTTTTTGGCGGACCACTTGCGGCTGGATATTTAATTCGACAGAATTTCAAAGCACTTGGTAAGGAACGAGAAGGACTATTCTCAATCATTCTTGGAATACTTTTTACAGCTGCTGTTTTTGTTCCATTGTTTATGCTTCCAGAAGAGATAATTGACAAGATTCCAAACCAACTGATTCCTGGAATTTATACTTTAATTATCTATGGAATTGTCGAGATAATTCAAGGCAAGGATTTGAAAATTCATAAGGACGAAAAACGGAAATTTGAATCAAATTGGAAAGCAACAGGAATTGGATTTCTTTGGATGCTTGTATTAGGTGCCGTTCTCGTAGCATATTTTTTCACATCTCCAGATATACCTTCTGAACTGGATGAAGAAATCACCAAAAAAATGGAACAAATCTCGATAAATGAAGAAAAGGCTTTGAAGATTTACCGAATGGATCCAAATACCTCTACGAAAGAAGATATTCTCAACGCTGTAAAGGATGAAGGCATTTTTTATTGGAATCAGAACCTTCAACTTTTGCGAGAAATTCAGCAAATTGAACTGGAAGAATCATATTCCAAATATGTCAACAAACTATTAGTCTATACTCAAACACGGCAAGAGACTTACATTCTGATAATGAAATCAATTAGCGAGGAAACTGATAAATACAACTCCGAAATCGAACAAAAGAATAGATTAATAGAGGTTCTTTTGAAAGAAATCGAACAAATGACGCTATAACAGATGCTAACTGACACTATCATCCATGAGCTAACTGACCTATTTGCAGAGGCTGGTGGGAAAAGATACTTTTATAAATATTTGAAAAGTCCAGCTTACGGATGATAGTTGGGCGTCAGCCATTCATGCTGGTGGACAGTCCAACACATTTGGAGTATATCCAAAAAGTATATACCTTTAGGTAAAGGTAATACTATGAAAAATCTATCATTAAAACTGGAGGACGATATTTTTCAGGAGACTGAGAAAATCCTGACCAAAGTAAAAAAGAACCGAAACAGGTATATCAACGAAGCTGTCGAATTTTACAATCGCCTTCATAGCCGTAGACTCCTTTCTAAACAGTTGAGCAAGGAATCAAAGATCGTTGCCAGGGACTCTTTAGAGGTTTTGGCTGAGTTTGAAAAGCTGAACGATGAAGATTAAGCAGTTCGAAATCTGGATTGCTGACCTAAATCCTAGAAATGGGACAGAAGCCGGGAAAATTCGACCTGTCATTATTGTGCAAACGGACTTGCTAAATAAACTGCATCCATCAACTATCGTTTGTCCGATAACGACCAACGTAAAACCGGACTCAAAGATACTGAGAGTTCACCTCAAACAATCAAAGTTTGGACTCGAAGAAGACTGTGACGTAATGATTGACCAGGTCAGAGCTATTGATAATAAACGACTTCTGAAAAAAGTTGGTGAAGTGGATAGCGACACGGCTGACAAGGTTAGGGAGAATTTGCAAATAGTTTTGGACCTGGTCTAACCGATACGAAACACTAACAAGAAGTTTATGCCAGCTACAGGTGACATGTAGTTTTCAAGTTAGTTTTCTTAACTTCGTGTCACTACGTAGTATAAAGGCGGCTCGAAAACTACAACCGTCATAACTCAAATATTGTAGCCAAATTGCGCTTCTATCAAATACATTATTAAATGGGAAACTGGGGAACGGGAATATCTTCAAATGACACTTTCGAAGACATCAAAGATGAATTCTTTGAACTCTATAATGAAGGCCTCGAAACAAATGAGATAACAAGGAAGATCATCATTTCCAATCAAGAAATCGTCAATGAGAAAGAAGATTCTAACAATTTTTGGTTTGCATTGGCTCTTTGTCAGTGGGAATGCAAATCACTTGATCCAGAACTTTTAGAACGGATAACTAAGATTGTAAAATCCGGAACTGATATTAAACTTTGGAGGGAACTTGGAGCAGAGAAATCCGAATTAACTATAAGAAAAAACGTTCTTGATAAATTTCTAGAAAAGCTTAACTCAGAGAAAAAAAGTCCGAAAAGGAGGAAAAAGAAAGTATACAGAGATGCTATTTTCCAAAAAGGAAATTGTCTTAGCGTTCAGCTTTCTAACGGTTCATTTGGAGCTGCTTTCGTTTTGGAATCTGAGGAACAAACAGAATATGGACTTAATTTAATTGCACTTTGCGATTATTTTTCTGTTGAACCACCTAAGATTCAATTTTTCGAAGAAGCTACCGTACTGATTTCAAAACAACAAGCCTCAAGAGATACATATGAAGACTATCCTTTAATTAGCTGGTATATGGCTCCTCATTTCAAGGCCAATGAAGTCAATTTGACTGTAATTGGTTCACTTGGATCTAAGAAAACTTTTAATTGCGAAAAAGACTATCCAAGGTTTGTTCACTGGCAATATATTCCTTACCACATTGAGAACCAGCCTGATCTTGTGGCTAAACATGGGCCTATTCAAACGGAATTGAAACTGAAGTCTTTGAGAAAAAAAACATGACTATAACATAGGTTAAGATTGTACAAGGAAGAAAATTAAAATCGAAACAAAAAGTTTATATCAGCCTCAGGTGACATATAGTTTTAAAGATTGGTTTTCTTAATTTCGTTCCTCTATTTATGGCAAAGACGGCTTGAAAAACCACAACCGTCAAAAGCATAATACGTTTAATTCTGGATGATTAAAAGATTGTTGCTTGTCTGTATTGTAATAATGGTCGGAGTCCTGATGGTGGTGGAAGGATTTGCGCAGGCACAGAAACATGATACGACTTATTTTGAAACCTTCCCTGACCAAATCACAGGGCGATTTTATTTTTCTCATAAATACCTTTCTTTTCGGCATCGTAACAGGACAGAGGAATTCTCATTCCGATATCAACCCAATTCTACCATAAATATGGGAGTTGGGGCCACTTATAAATGGGCTACTTTGAATTTGGCCTATGGTTTTGGTTTTTTGAATCCAGATCGGGGGAGGGGAGACACCCGTTATCTGGACCTCCAGTTTCATGGGTATGGTGGTAAGCATAATGTAGATTTTCTGGGGCAGTATTATGAGGGATTTTATCTTTCACCCAGAGGATTAGCAGCAGGATCACAAGACCCCTATTATGTAAGGCCGGATGTTGAGGTTTTCACGCTGGGTGTTTCATACCAATATGTGGTTAACCACAGGGAGTTTTCTTTTCCGGCAGCGTTCCTTCAAAATCAGTGGCAGAAGAAATCAGCAGGGACGATTCTAATAGGTGCAGAAACTTTTTCCGGCAGGATACGATCAGACAGCTCTATTGTGCCGACTGCCGTAAATAGTGACCTAGCCGCCACCAATGAGAGAAAGACTACATTTTTTGATATTTCGCCTACCATTGGGTATGCTTATACCTTCGTTTACAATGAAGGATTGTTTGCTACAGTAGCTGCGTCAGCCGGTTTTGGGTTTAGTACCAATACCTACGATGATGTATCGGGCAGCACCCGCACCGGGGGATTTTCACCAAACACTCTAATTAGATTAGTGCTGGGATACAACTCATCCAAATATGCGGTGATCCTTAGTTTGGTGGATAGCGGCATCAATCTGGCAAGAAGACCAAACGATACACAACTGTCTCTGAATGCCGGAAATGTGCGGCTGAATTTTGTGTATCGGTTCAAACCAACCGGGAGGGTGGAAAGGCTCCTTGAAATTATCGAATAAGATCTTATTGGTAAGTCACTGACTTTACTGCCTCGATGGTTCTTTTTACATTAGGCAGGATTTCTTCAATTAAAGTAGGGGCATAAGGTAATGGCACATCCCTGCTGTTCACACGGATTACCGGCGCATCCAGATAGTCGAAGGCATGCCTTTGGATGTGGTAGGTGATTTCAGAGGAAATGGCTGCAAGCGGCCAGGCTTCCTCTACAATCACGATTCGATTGGTTTTTTTGACTGATTCTACTACTGTTTCATAGTCAATAGGCCTTACCGATCTAAGGTCAATCACTTCAGCACTGGTGCCGTCATCGGCCAGGGCATCAGCAGCCTCATGAGCAACTTTCATCATTTTGCCAAACGAAACCAGGGTGACATCACTTCCTTCCCGGGTTACTTTTGCGGAGCCGATAGGAATCAGGTATTCTTCTTCCGGTACTTCCCCTTTATCGCCGTACATGAGTTCTGATTCCATGAATATGGTAGGGTCATTATCCCTGATGGCGGTTTTTAATAAACCTTTGGCATCATAAGGATTGGAGGGTACCACCACTTTCAGTCCTGGGGTATTGGCATACCAGTTTTCAAAATTTTGTGAATGCTGTGAACTGAGCATACCTGCGTTACCTGTTGGACCACGAAATACGATCGGTACATTGAACTGGCCTCCAGACATGGACATCATTTTTGCAGCTGCATTGATGATCTGGTCGATGGCCACCAGAGAGAAATTAAAAGTCATGAGTTCGATGATGGGTCTGAGGCCGTTCATGGCAGCCCCTACCCCTATCCCGCAAAAACCTAATTCAGCGATAGGAGTGTCCACCACCCGTTCAGGGCCGAATTCATCCAGCATGCCGAGGCTTACTTTATAGGCGCCATTGTAATCTGCTACCTCTTCTCCCATAAGAAATACCTTATCGTCTCTGCGCATTTCTTCCACCATGGCTTCACGTAGGGCCTCTCTGAACTGTATCTCTCTCATAAATAATAACTGCTTAAATTGATGGAGCGTAAAAATAGCATTCCGGCATCAATAACCCAAACCGGCTGTAGAATTATCAGTGGTTTTTGGTGGGAAATCGGAATATTGTCTTTTGTTGTATTCTGGTTAAAGGCAAAAAAAAAGCTGCTCTGGATAGAGCAGCTTTTATAATTCAATATCGAAGGTTTATTTTAATGCCTCTCTGAAAGAAGGATCATCAAGCATTTTCACAAACTCAAGGTCCTCAAGAGCTACTGACCTTAGGTCTGGATCGGCAGCTCCCGCTTTACGAAGGTTTGAAACAACCCCATCTAATTTGTTTTGGCGTGCATTGGCAATAGCAGCAGCGTAATAAGCAGCGGCATAGTCGCCATCCATTTCAGTTACTTCACCAAATGTATTGGCAGCATTCTGATACTCTTTGTTTAGCAACTGGGCCAATCCTTTGTTGAAAAGGTTGTCGGCAGTTTGCTCAGCAGCAGATCCTGAACGTACAGCATCACCATACCTTGCCATCATGATTTCAATGGCAGCTTTTACGCCATTCAAACCTTTTTGAGCATCATTAGAAGGGCTCATTGAGGAAGCCTTTTTAAGGTGATCATAGGCTTTAGCAGCATTGCCTGCCATCAGGCTGGCAGAAGCCATATTAATATGGGCTTCAGCACTTTCTTTTTTCTTGGCAGAAGTCTCTAAATGTGTATTGGCTTTTTCAATGTGGCTGTTAGCACTTCCTTCGTCTTCAGCGGCCATGGCAATATGCACAGCTGCCAGGTTATTATGAGATACCCAGTCATCATGTTTTTTAACGGCAGCGCCATAGATAGCTGCTTTCTCGCTTAATGAAGGTGTCAGGGTAGCAGCATAAAGCAATTCCTGATGGCTTAAAGTATCAGCATCAGCTGCGTTAGAAGAAATTTGCTTGGCAAGAACAGAAATCTCAGCATCAGTTTTCTTTTCCATAACGGTAAGAACTTCTGTTTTTGCAGTTCTGAGTTTAGGATAAACGTCTCTAAAAACTTTATTATAGGTTGAAAGTTTTCTCAAATCCTTTTCTTTTGAAACGAAGTCTCCAGAACCATTGATGATATTAAGGTATTCACTTTTCTGTTCAGAAGTAATCCCATCATACGCTTCAAGTTCTTTCTTGAAAGCAGCCCAATCCAAATTTATAGGCTTCAGGATAAAATTGATTGAATCGGAAAGACCTTTATAGTCATACTTCTTCATATTTCTTCTGTAGAAATCTTCAATTACTTTGGCACGATTTTCAGAAAGCTTAGTGTTAATGGTTTCAGTACCTTCAGGTGAGTGCATACCGGTAATTGTAACTGTTCTGGTTACGTTTTTTTCAGCAATAAACGCTTCGAAAAACTTACCTCTATCGCTGGTTCTTTCAGAATATTTTAATTCTGACCTACCCCGATCAAAAAAGAAATTGATATTGGTAGGGACTAATTCTTCCTGATTATTGTACCCATGGTCAGCATATGCTGAATAATAAACGGGTTGTACCATTTTAGAAGTGGTAATAATACCGGGAGCCACTGCCAGGCGCTCAGTAGTTTTATTATTTCCGTTTTTTGGATTTAAGGCTACCCCCTGTACTTCTAAATTACCCTTTTTCATCGCGGGATTGTATGCGAAGGCATAAGACTGTTTCTCGCGGGGTTGATCGGTTTTGGCATTGGGGTAATCCTCCTCCTTGAATTCGATTGTTTCCAGGGCAAGCTCATCATTTCCATATACATAGAATGAATTGAGTTGATAAACTTTTCCTTTTTTCAACATTTTTACCGGAAGGACAGCAGACATTTCGAAGTTAACGGTATCTGCATGCACCTCAAGCGGGTTAGGGACGACTGTTAATTCCTGATCCTGGGCGAGCTTCACCATTTGTGGCAAAGAACAACCAGCAAGAATAACAACGCCGGAAATCATCAAGGCGTAAATAAATTTTCTCATGGGAATAGTAGGTTTTAGATTTGGCAAATTTTGAATGGCAAAATTAGGTTTCTATTAATTCTAATGCAATAATAGGCAAAAAAAACTAAACCATTTCTTTCTCTGGTAGTTTAATCGCCGATTTATACCAACAGACTGTTAATTTAATCGTTAAACTACAATATATTGAAAATAATGAGTTTTTTTATAAATTTCGGGCAGTTTTTTAGGTTGAATAAACAAAGACGTATGATCGGCAGGTTTCAAAGTTTGGTGGAAGGTTATGCATTTGGTGTTTGCACCCGCCTTGGAGAAAAATTTGGCATTGCTACCTCCAGCATCCGGATGTTTTTTATTTATGCTTCATTTTTAACCGTAGGCTCACCGGTAATCATCTATTTGAGCCTTGCCTTTATTATGAACATCAGGAGGCACCTGAGAAGGAGAAAAAACCTGCTTTGGTATTATTAAAATTAGCTTCTTCTTTTATTCCTGAGTTAAGGCCAAAGTTTATTTAATAGAATTTAACAAATCGCTGTATCTCTTTTTCTTTCTAAGATAATACGCCATGGCTATGGATCCGGGAAATGGTGGTAGTCCTATTTTTTTTTGAAGGGGTATATCATGCCCGATACCCTTAAAAAGCATGACCCAAAAGGCGAAAACACCTCTAGTAATACCCCAAGCAGATGCAAATTTACCGGTAAAGACCATTTTTACAATTGCCAGATCATCCAGAACACTCCGTACAGGAAAGATCCAAATCCATTGAGTAAAGCTGTAATTTCGCCACAACATAAGGTGACTATTTCGTACATTGAGATAAATTTTTCTGACACTTCCCATGGCCAGAGTACCGCCACCTAAATGATACACGGTACAGTACGGGGTATAGCCTATTGCATAACCCAGGTGCTGGAGCCGCCAGCAGAGGTCTATTTCTTCCATATGCGCAAAAAACCGACTTTCAAAACCCTTGGCTTCTCTGAAGCAGGCGGCTTTAATAAAAAGACAGGCTCCTGAGGCCCAAAATACTTTCTCAGTACTGTCGTATTGCCCATTATCCTTTTCCAGTTCATCAAATATGCGGCCTCTGCAAAATGGATAGCCGTACCGGTCCATAAATCCACCGGCAGCACCTGCATATTCAAAGTAGTCCCGGTTTTGGTAGCTTTTTATTTTAGGTTGCACCGCAGCGAGTTTGTCATCTGCTCTGAGGCGCTCGACCGGGTCAATCAGCCATCCTTCAGTCACCTCCACATCGCTGTTGAGCAGTACCCAATAGGGCTCATTGACTTCTTTTAGTGCCAAATTATAGCCACCTGCATAACCATGATTACTTTTCAGGCGGATGATGGTGACCTCGGGGAATGCCGCCTCAACATAGGCGATAGAATCATCCGTTGAGCCATTATCTACCAAATAGATATTGGCATCTTTGGAATATTTAACCACGGACGGAAGGAACGTTTCCAGGTGGTGCCTGCCATTGAAGTTTAATATGACTACGGCTATGAGGTTCATTTAGACCATATTACCCAGATCAAAACCTGGTATATTGGGCAGGATGCCTTCAGTTTGCTTTTTTATTTCCGCCTTACCTACTTCCTCAGCTTTGCCTAGAGCATTATTTACCGCTGCCACTACCAGGTCTTGCATGGTTTCCTGGTCTTCACTATTGATCAGGCTGGGGTCAATTTCAATGCTTAACACCTGACGTTGCCCATTTGCGGTAGCCTTTACCAGACCTGCGCCGGACTCACCGGATACTCTTAGATGCACCAGATTATCCTGGGCTTCCTTGACCTTAGCCTGGACTTCCTTGATCTTGCCCATCATTTTCATCATATCAAACATATGCCTGCCCTTTTAATTTTTAGTTTAAATTATGCCACTATGGCCTTATAATTAATAAAACGGTTCCATCAAGGCTATGTTTCCGACCGGCCTGGTCCACCACCATGGCCCTGTAAGCATAGGTGCCCTGAGGGAGTAATGCCCCCCGATAAATGCCATTCCAGGTCTTCTCAGGGGTGTCAGCCTGAAAGACCAATTCTCCCCACCGGTTGAAGACGGTAAGCTCATATTCCTTTATGAACCGCCCAAAAATACGAAACTCATCATTGAGTCCATCATTTCCAGGCGTAAAGGCGTTGGGAAAGTTTAAATTGGGGTTTTTGATGATGGATACCTTATTGGAAAGTGCCACATCAATACCCGATAGCCCTGAAGTGGCTAAAACCCTGTAGGAATAAATTTGCTGCTCATCTGTAATATTCGTGTCGGTAAATCGGGTTTCATTTCCTGCGGAAAATTCTCCTGTCAGAAGTCCATCTTCATCAAAGCGCTGCACCCGGTACTCGCTCACTCCAGCTCCAAAGCCGGTATATTCATTCCATTCAAGTTCATGCGCAAATGGGCCTGCTTCATCTACCTCCAACCATAAGATGCAGGCAACTATACCCGGATCGGCATCATTACCACATTCGTCGGTATAATCTACCCGAAAACAAAGGTCTGGCTGAGGTGGTGTATCATTGTAAGTAAAGTTATTTTCTGTGACAAATCGTACCTGGGAAAAACCGGTGCCTTCCTGGCGCAAAACCCTGGCCTCTAATTGCGTAAATCCTTCCGGGGTTGGCCATGTCATGGCCAACTCATTTTCACTGACATTCAGACTGAGATTACTGATGGGTGGCGGGATAATGCTGGAGGTAGCGGTACCGCAATGCATGAGTGAAATACTCCTGGCCCCATTGGCATACCGGGTTGTGACGGTGTAGCAGTAATCCTGATTGCAGACCACATCAATATCATTGAAAAACATATTGGTCACGGAGATAAAATTTTGATTTTCATTACGGGCTATCCTATAATTATCCACTCCGGCTCCGCTGGTATTCCAATCCAGTCTATTGAGATTATCCTGGATTTCCAGAGAAAAGTTGAGGGAGGAGACCTCATTACTATAAGTAAATACATCATTGCAAGGGTCCCAGGTAGCGATCCTGAACCGGTAAAAGTTGTTTTGGAAGGAAAATCCTGTCAAGGCTATGGTATTGTTATCCTGATCAATTTGCGCAAAATTTTGAAAAACAGGATTATTATTGAGGGCGACCTCCAGCCTCAGGAAAGTATTAGGCTGTGGGGTGTACCGCAAGGTAGCGGAATCCTCGCTATGTAGGGTAAGCAACTCAATGAAGGAAACGGGCAGGGTCTCCACTACCATCACCTGCTGTTCATTGCTGTTGCAATTATCAGCAAAGCCAATATTTCTACCGCGCACCTGCACCGGAAAAACTCCGGGGGCACCAAAGCTGAAAGGTGGTGGCTGAGTCCCTTGCGGGACGATCGCATCATCCGTACCATTACTGAAATAATCAATGGCATATTCATCGTATTGACTATCATCAATCAATACCTGGACTGACTCATTGGAACAATTAAAAATTTCAAATTCTGGAATTTCATTTGGGATTACCTCAATGACTATAAAATCTATTCTAGGTGTAAGCCCCTGAAAAATAACCTGCAGATTATAGGTACCTGGCTCGTCGAAAGTGTAGAAAAATTGGTTTTGCGGCATATTGTCAGGGGGTGGGTCAATCCCTTCAAAATTCATATCACAAGGACAAACCGCATCACAAGGGCATGCCGGTTCAAGGATGGTGAAATTCACGGTAAAAGGGGCACATCCCCGGATTTCGTCGACTTCGAATCGACCCAAATCGCTGGTATATTGACCCAAAACCTCCCCTGAGCCTACCATAAGAAGGCCTGAAATCAGGGCCAGGATTACTTTTTTATTTAAAAGCTTCAAAGGTTGATTCAGTCTTTACAAATTCTTCCGCTTTTCGGATATCATCATGGAGCACGCGGTCTTCTTCCATAAACGGGACAAGGGCTTTGAAATTGCCAGCCATTTCTTCCAGAGCCTTTGACGACCTCAACGGCCTTCTAAACTCCAGTGCCTGCGATGCAGTCAATAATTCAATTGCCAGGATTGAATATAAATTAAGGACCACCCTTCGCGCCTTCAGAGCAGCGTTGGCACCCATGCTGACGTGATCTTCCTGCCCATTGGAGGAGGGGATAGAATCAGTAGAGGCAGGCACCGAAAGCTGTTTATTCTGACTTGCCATTGCGGCAGCTGTAAACTGCGGGATCATCAGTCCTGAGTTGATCCCGGGATTGGCTACCAGATAGCGCGGGAGGTTCCGGGCACCGGAAATGAGTAGGTAAGTCCTGCGTTCGGAAATACTACCAAGTTCAGAAAGGGCAATGGCCAGAAAATCGAGACCCAGAGCCAGAGGCTGACCATGGAAATTACCTGCCGAAATGATCAGGTCTTCATCCGGAAAAACATTAGGATTGTCAGTGACACTATTGATTTCAGCGGTGAATGTTTCTTTTACAAAATCCAGAGCATCCATGGAGGCACCATGGACCTGTGGCACGCATCGGAAGGAATAAGGGTCCTGTACATGAGTTTTCGGTGCTGTAATCATCTTACTCCCCTCAAGTAATGCTAATATTTGCGCAGCAACGGCACTCTGGCCCTTTTGAGGCCGTATTTTGTGCACCTCGGGCTGGAAAGGCTCTTTCCGGCCATCGAAAACATCAAGAGATAAGGTACTGATGATGTTGGCAGCCTTCAGAATGCGGTAACCATGATAGAGGCACCATACCCCATAGGCACCCATCATTTGGGTGCCGTTTAGCAGAGCAAGACCTTCCTTAGCCTGGAAAACCAATGGGGATTTACCAGTTTTCTGGTAGTAAGCCTGGGCTGTAATTTTTTCTCCTTTATAATAAACAGATCCTAATCCAATAATGGGCAGCGCCACATGGGCCAATGGTGCTAAATCACCAGAGGCACCGAGTGAACCCATTTCAAAAACAACCGGAGTAACCCCCTCATTATAAAATTCAATAAGGCGTTCTACTATCGCCAACTGTACGCCGGAATTCCCATAGCATAATGACCGGATTTTAAGCAAAATCATGAGCCTGACAATTTCCTGTGGTACCTCATCTCCGGCACCACAAGCATGTGATTTTACCAGATTTTCCTGGAGTTGCCCCAGGTTTTCTTTAGAGATATGCTGGTCATACAAGGACCCAAATCCGGTATTAATCCCGTACACTGGATCAGAGGAGGCCGCAATTTTTTTATCCAGGTATTCCCGGCAGTGTATAATTCTTTCCCGGGCTTCTGAATCCAGGGCTAGAGGTTTTCCTGAAAAAAAGAGTGAACAAATATCTTTCAGGGTGGCCTCTGGTTGTGTCAGGCTGTTATTCATCTGTTTCCTCCTTTAACTTTTCAATGATTTCAGATACATCCATCTTGGATTGGTCTCCTGATTGCATATTTTTGAAGGTAAAGGCACCTGATTGGATTTCTTCCGGACCAATAATCACCACATATGGTATTTGCTTTTTGTCTGCATACCCAAGCTGTTTTTTCATTTTAGCATCCTCCGGGTAAATTTCAGCAGCGATGCCTTCTTTTCTGACTCTACCCAAAAGCCTGATCGCAAATTTGAAGGAATCTTTATCAAAATGTGCAATCAGTAATTTTGTGCCAGACCTGGCCTGGGCCTGAAACATTTCCAATTCCTCCATGACATCATATATCCGATCTACTCCAAAGGAAATCCCTACTCCTGATACGTCCTCAAGGCCAAATACTCCGGTGAGATTGTCATACCTGCCACCGCCACAGATGCTTCCGATAGAAACACCCTTGGCCTTTACCTCAAAAATCGCCCCGGTATAATAGGTGAGTCCCCTGGCTAACAAAGGATCAAAATCAAAATTGGCACCTTCAAAATCAAGCCCCCTTGCTAAACTAAGGATTTCTTCTACTTCCCTGACCCCTTTGAGACCTTCCATGGAATTGGTGAATAAAGACTTTAGCTCATCCAGCCTTTCCTTCCAGGTATGGGTTTCCAGTTGGAAAAATGGCTCTAATTTAGTTAATGCCTCATCATTAAATCCTCGCTCGGCAAGTTCCGCCATCACCTTGTCCTGACCTATTTTATCGAGCTTGTCTAGGGTAATGCATAATTCCCCCATCTTATCCGGAGCTTCAATGACTTCTGCAATCCCGGCCAGAATACTGCGATGGTTCATTTTAATCGTGAAAGCCTCCAGACTTAAACCTGAAAAAACTTCCAGGATCATTTGGATGATCTCAGCCTCACATACCAATGACTTGGTGCCAATAATATCCGCATCACATTGATAAAACTCACGGTATCTGCCTTTCTGAGGTCGGTCAGCCCGCCAAACAGGCTGGATTTGAAACCTTCTGAACGGAAAGTTAATTTCGTGTTGATTCATGACTACGTATCTGGCAAAGGGCACTGTTAGATCGTATCGTAATCCTTTTTCACTAATTAAGGTCGTCAGCGATTTGGAATTTTGGGTGGCGGCATCGATGTCTTTCAAATAGTCGCCACTATTGAGGATTTTAAACAGGAGCTGATCGCCTTCATCCCCATACTTTCCTTTAAGGGTAGAGAGTTGTTCCATGGCAGGGGTTTCTATTGGCTGAAATCCGTACCTGAGAAACACTTTTTTGATGGTATCCAGGATAAAATTTCTTCGGCCCATTTCTAAGGGACCGAAGTCGCGGGTACCTTTAGGTAAGCTTGGTTTATTTTTCATTGAAGCAAAAGTACAAAATGCCCGTAAATTAAATGAGGTATGATAAAAATCCGTATTAATTCTATCGGGACCTTTTATAATCAGGAATAAATATTTTACCTTTGCACCTCTTTAAGAAACCAAGAAATCATCATGGCTGTAACCAGACTCAAAAGAAAAGCCCGCAAAAACAAAGCTAGGGCAAAAGCTAAGCTTCAGGATATTAAATTATTGGTATCAAAACCAGTGATTAAAAATATTGATATAGAGGAGGTCAAAAAGGAATTTGCTGAAAAAAAGGCCAAGGCGGCCAGCAAAAAAGAGGAAGCAGCTAAAGCAGAGAAGAAAGAAACACCTAAGGCAGAAGCCAAGGCTGCTGAAACCAAAGAAACTAAGGCAGAAGCCTCAACCTCTAAAAAAGAAGCTGAAGCGAAGCCAAAGAAAGCTGCATCAAAAACCAAAGCTGCAGATAAAAAACCTGCTCCTAAAGCAGCAGCCAAAAAATCTACGCCTAAAGCTGCGGCAAAAAAACCCGCTGCTAAAAAGGCCGAAAAGAAATAATTTAAGATTTTTCCTTTTTTTATTTTTAAAAACCTGTCCCGATCAAGGCAGGTTTTTTTGTGCCTTAACATTTTTATCCTTGCAGATCACTCACTACAGACCAAATGCATCTATTGTTTTAAAGTCGCCCAAATATTTTTTGGCATTTAAATAACCACAAGCATATAATGTAATAAGAATAAAATTTATTCTTATTTATTATAAGTAAAGCATTTATATTCAATACTTTTGCCAGTTGTACTAACTATTAAAATGAAAATTTTAATTGGCTCTGATAAGTATAAGGGTTCTTTAGAATCAGGTAAGGTTTGTGAAGCCATTGCTGCAGCTATTAAGGAGTTAGTGCCTGATGCTGATCTTGAAATATTTCCATTGGCAGATGGTGGAGAGGGTACTGCAGCGATTCTCACAAGGCAGAATAAGGGTAAAGAAATTTATCTTACAGTCAGAGGGCCACTTGGTGCCCCAACAGAAGCAGTGTATGGGCTTTCCGGGGATGGTAAAACTGCTTATATCGAAATGGCTGAGGCCGCAGGCTTGCACAGGATCACCCCTGATCCTGAGACCAGCCTAAAATCATCCACCCATGGGGTAGGGGATATGATCCGAGATGCCCTTGATCGAAATGTTAAAGAAATCATCCTTGCGATAGGGGGAAGTGCCACTACCGATGCAGGGATGGGCATGGCAGAAGCTTTGGGGTTTAAATTTTTGGATATGAGAGGCCATCCCGTTCCTGCCAATGGATTGGGGTTATTGGAGCTTTACCGGATTGATGGCGACCAGGCTCACCCGAGGATCGGGGAGGTAGGGTTTAAGGTAGCCTGTGATGTTACCAACCCACTATTTGGTTTGAATGGGGCTGCCATGGTATATGCCCAGCAAAAAGGAGCCGGTCCGGAAGAAATCGGATTTCTCGAAATTGGCTTGCGAAATTTTTCCAAAGTCAGCAGTTTATTTTTAAATAGAAAAGTACATAATGTGCCTGGATCAGGTGCAGCAGGCGGTTTGGGTGCTGGAGCCATGATATTTTTAAAGGCCATCCTTGTCAAGGGGCCCCAGCTTGTATTCGAGCATACGGGCTTTGAAGAAAGGGTCAAGGAGGCGGACATGATAATCACCGGGGAGGGTTCTGTAGATAACCAATCCTTCAATGGAAAGCTTCTGGATGGCATATTGGATCTGGTTTCCAAACACCATAAATCAGTTGTCATCATTGGAGGAAGAGTCGATAATGATATTTCATGGCCAAAATGGGTTCATGGAGTTTATGCCCTTTGTGATTTTGCCCCGGATATGGAATCCAGTCTCAAGGACCCCGAACATTGGTTAAAGGTTGCTGTTTCTGCCATGGTGCAGGACCTCAAGAAAAAAAATATTTTACCAGGGGGATAGATATCCAATTAAAGCAGGTTATTTTTGAGACATGAAGACATCAGCAATCCTAATTTTCTTTTCCTTAATTGGTATGACCATTCACTCTTGCACCAGCACACAGGTAAGCCAGACCCTGGAAGGTGTGGGGCGTGCCGTAGGGCGTGAGGCGCCACTGTCAGCAGAGGATGTGGCTGCAGGCCTCAAGGAAGCTTTGATCCTTGGCATCACCAGAGGCTCTGCCCAGGTATCCCAGATTGATGGATACCTTAGCAATCCCACTATTAAAATTCCTTTTCCGCCGGATGTAAAGAAAGTCGAAGATCGGGTGAGGCAGATGGGTCTGGGTTCGGAAGTTGATCGATTTGTTACCACTTTGAACAGAGGAGCCGAGGAAGCGGCCAAAGAGGCAGCACCCATATTTGTTTCTGCCATAAGGGCCATGACTATTGAGGATGCCTGGGGTATATTAAAAGGCGATCAGGATGCAGCGACCCAATATCTCAAAAGAACTACTGGTCAGGAGTTGTTCGCCCGGTTCAAACCGGTCATTGGCAGTGCCTTGAAAGAAGTTAACGCTACTAAGTACTATGGGGATATCGTCTCCACTTACAATCAAATCCCATTTGTAGAAAAGGTAAATCCCGATCTTGAGGAATATGCCACCAATCGTGCTATTGATGGGTTGTTTCATGTGGTAGCACAGGAGGAACTTAAGATTCGGGAAAACCCTTCAGCCCGTACCACAGATTTACTTCGCCGGGTATTTGGTTCTCAGGATACCAACTGACCTGGAGATTTTTACCAATTGGTTTTGTGGCTGAAGTTGACTGCTTTAATCCTCTATTGTAAAATTACTCTTTTGAATTCTTGTTGGGCTCCTGAGGAGATATTGAGGATGTAAGTGCCCTTTCTCACATGGCTAAGGTCAACCGTCAATCGATTGGAGTAGTAACCAAATTCTGACTGTTGGATTAACCTTCCGGCCTGATCCATCACTGAGAGGGTCACAGGTTTGGAAATGGCTTCCTTCAATACGACCTGAAACACGCCCGAACTGGGGTTGGGATGGATCGAAATCTCAGAAACCAATGATTTAAATGCTTCTTCAGTTGATAGGACCAAATCTTCTTTGGTCGTAATCGAATCAACTTTTATTGCTGTACACCCCAAGGTACTCTTTACCATCAGCTTAACAGGTATGCTTACTCCGTCATCAACCGTGTACGTGATCTCTGGCCCTAAAAATTTAACTCCTGTACCAATTTCCCACTCATGATGAAGTAGGGTATTGTCAAAAGCTTCAAGGAGCACGGTATTGTCGTCGATTGAGGTAATTGAAAAATCAGCAATTGGGTTCTCAATTTTTATAAAAACCTTTTTAGGATCACTGGGAAGATCGTGAGTAAAATTTACAACATATAGACTAATTGATTCCTTAACCTCCTCCAATATTAAGGTTTGGCCTTGTGCTACCAAATTTTTTAGATTTTTATCAGAAAACAAAAACAAGTTTTGGTTATCAACTGCCTTAATTTCCAAGGTCTCTCCGAAACATATTTGGTGATCTTCAACTATTGGAAGAGGACTTTTTGCTAAAACTTGTAGTGAAGTGCTGTCTGCATCATAACATCCCTGATCATCCCAGGTTTCAAGAATAATGGTTTTTGTTCCTGCAGTTTTATATTCTGCTGTAGGGTTCTGGTCCTGAGGGGTAGTGCCTTCCCCCAGGTCCCATAATATTTTATCTGAATTTTGAGAACCGTTGACCCAGGTATATTTCAGGCTTTTACCAAACTCCATTACTAAAGTATCGGGATGTGCCGCGATTCCCGCCCGTAGCATCGATGGTGATACCCGGATCATGCCTACGCTGCCTCCAGGATGGTCAGTGGGCTGAAAGGTGTAGAAGGCAACAGGCTCCGTGATGTTATTCTGTACATAATGCCCGTCAGTGGAAATTGGATGGGTGTAAAAAGGGTCAGCAAAAAGCACTGAATTTTCCTGATACCATTCGAAATTACCCTGATTGCAGACCACTACTTCCTCAAAAGGCTGTGCCGATTGAAGCTCGTGATAATATGTGTTAGCATTTTTCATCAAGGTGGCCAATGCCTCTGGTCCGTATGCGGCACCTACGGCAAATACTACCTTCACACTCATGCCAGGCCCCACTGATTCAGTTAGACCACTCACCATTCCAGCTACATCATTACCTGCACCATTGATCCCGGCTGCAGGCATTTTTAAACCTGACTTTAAAAATTCAATTTTCTTTTCAGTCATAAAGAAATCATCTAAATCAGACTGATGACTATTGTGACTCCCTACTTCGATCCCACGAAAACCAGGGATTTGATTACTCACTAATGCTACACCTGCCCACGTTTCATGGCCATGTACGTAACCCATTTTTAGAGAATCGACCCAACCGGCTTTATTTTGAGAAATTTCATCCAGATTCCAATCGGTGTAGAAACCGGTATGAAGATTCTCGATGGCCTGGTTTCCAAGATTCTTGATAATATATTCTATCAGGTAAAAATCCTCATTGCCAGATGTAATGATATTTTGACTTACCTTAATATTGGGAGCGTTTACCATTCCAGGTCCAGACTTGATAACGCTGTTCGCTTTGATCCCGTCATTAATTTCGGTTTTGGATAATTCTATTTTCGAGTCAGCTGCAAATTCCATCATTCTAAGATTCCAGGGTAGGTAGGAGACAATATTCTCTGCTATCTTATCATCACTATTTGCTATGACGACACCTAAATCATCAAGGATCTTTTTGCCATCAAAATGAACACCGTTACCATTTCTTAATTTGCTGCCCTTATATCCCAGATTGCCATTTGCGGCCATGGTAAGGGACATAGACCCGCTGTGAAGGTCTATAAAATCAGGGGAGGTAGTGATCTCAATGTATTGGTAATCCTGGTAGTTATCACCTTCGAATCCGAGTCTGAAGGTAAGGGTAGTGGGTATTGCGATGGCTCCTAATGCAATTTTAAAGACCAGTTGCGTACTTTCAAGTGTGCCTAGAGCCACTGTTTGAGCGGAGCCCTCTATGATTGCTACTTCAGGGTGTTCAGTACCTAATGCCACCGAAATGCCCGAAGTTGCAGCAAGATAATTAGTTACTTCAATTCGAAGCGAAATAGTATCCTCTGCAAAAGCGTATGGGCCATACTCATTCTGGTAAGCATACCCTGTGACCCTAATGGATGGGCTGGTGGTATTGGTCAGTGCTTTTACCATGTTCAACCGACCTTTCCCCAGTTTTTCTGTATAAGGTGCCAATGGACCAGAGTAATCCAATGCATCCGTGTTTACCCGTATTTGCTCTTTGATTTGGTGGGCGTTGTAATTAGGGAAATGGTTTCTCACTAGCCCCGCAGCACCTGAAACAATGGCCGCAGACATTGAGGAACCATTGGCATTACTGTACCCTCCATTTTTATCCGTAGTGAATATATTGACACCCGGTGCCACCATATCAATTCGGTGGTGGTAGGTAGCCCAGGTGGCTTTTTCATCCTCTTTGGTGGAACTGCCTACAGAAAGGACATGGTCGAAGGAAGCAGGATAAAATTTAATATCTCCATGGGTATTTCCTGCGGCCGCGATGATGACGACATCTTTTTCCAGCACAGCATAATTAATCATATCCTGACCAAATTGGGTCCATGCATCGGCCCCTCCCCAGCTAAGGTTAATGACTTTGGCACCCTGGTCTGCTGCATAGGCAATCCCTTCGTAACCCCCTCTGAATATATTGGTGTTGGTGCGGAATACCTTTACAGGCAGATAGGTACTATTGTATCCGATACCGGTAATTCCTATCCCGTTGTCAGCTCCTGCTGCAATGGTCCCGGCTACCCGGGTTCCATGCGGGTTGGTATCGGCTGTGGGGTCATTATTATTATTGGCCATGTCCCAACCAAAGTAATTATCAAGAAACCCATCAGCCTCGTCATCTATTCCATTTATAGGATCAGCCATGTTAAGGTGATTTTTTCCAATAAGGTCGGGGTGGGTAAACTCCGTACCGGTATCCAAAACGCCTATAATAACATCAGGACTTCCTTTTTGAATTTCCCATGCCTGGTAGGCATTGATCAGCTCCAGATAATCCTGACTGCCTATTCCTGGCTGTGCTTCGGGATCATCTGGCAATGAAAGTAAACCTAGAAAATATAATGGCTCAGCATACACCACCGCCGGGTCATTGAGCAACTCATTGATTCTTTCCTCAAGGTTGGTGGAAGGGGTTAACTTTATATAATAAATGTCTTCCAGATATTTTGATTTGACAGCTATCCCTGCCATGGCTTTTTCAAAGCCTTTTATAGAGCGCTTATTGGTGAGACCATTTGGTGTGGCGCCGGGCACCATTTTAACTACAATGGTTTCATGATCATATTTTGAGGATTCGATGCCTTTAGGAATTTCGAATTTTTTCTGACCTAAAACCAGGCTCGGAACTGTTGCGGTCAATACAATTAGAAGGAGAATTCTGTACATGTCTTGATTGTGTAATTAAATTATTTTCAAAACTACCACCCATTTGATGTATTAACTCCCCTACCTTCACCCGTACATGTTTTCAGTAACTATTACTTACATTGATGCATATTTTTTGGTAAATTTGCTCAAAGCAATTCGATTCGGAACATTGTAATATTCCACACCATTTGTACTAAAATTTTAACTTTTCTATGAGTCTATTTGAAAATCATAAGCCCACAATTGACCAGGCCATTGAGGCTATTCATGCCAGAACCTTTTTTTCTCAGTACCCAGAGCACCCTTCTCCCAATGTTTACGGAGAGAATGCCGATGCTACAGGCCGTAAGAAATTCCAAACTTGGCTGGGTAATAAATTTGATGATCTTCAACAAACAGGTGGTGAAAAATGGATAAGTACCGAGGAATCTCCCTTCACCCAGGAGCCGCTCAAAATATCATATCCTGCAACAAAAGTTGACAAACTAATATCTAATGCTAAAAAGGCAAAGCTGGAATGGGCAAAGGCAAGCCCAGAAGTTAGGGCAGGAGTTCTGGTCGAAAGCCTGGAAAAAATGAAATCCCGCTTTTTTGAAATCGCCTATGCGACCATGCATACTACGGGCCAGGGGTACATGATGGCCTTTCAGGCTTCCGGCCCGCATGCTGCCGACAGAGCCCTGGAGGCGGTAGCCATGGGGTATGAGGAATTAAAACGGTTTCCGGAATCTGTCCTGTGGGACAAGCCCATGGGCAAGTACAATATTGCCCTTAATAAGGAATGGCGGGCTGTGCCTAAAGGGATTGCACTGGCAGTAGGATGTTCCACCTTTCCTACATGGAATACCGTGCCTGGCATGTATGCGAGCCTGATTACCGGAAATCCTGTGATCGTGAAGCCACACCCGGGGGCTGTGTTGCCTATAGCCATTGTAATAGCAGGGATACAGGAGGTATTGGTGGCTGAAGGGTTTGATCCAAATATTTGCCAACTGGCACCTGATACTCAGGAGGCCTTGATCACCAAAGAGCTGGCGGAGCATCCTGAGGTAAAGATTATTGATTTTACCGGTAATGCGGGATTTGGATCCTATTTGGAGGGTCTTCAAAATAAAGCAGTATTCACTGAAAAAACCGGCGTGAACTCTATGATTCTGGATTCCGCCGAGGATATCGATAAGGTGGCAGGCAATATTGCTTTTTCTATCGCCCTGTACTCCGGTCAGATGTGTACGGCACCTCAAAACATTTTTGTTCCGGAGGCTGGTATTAAAACACCTTCAGGGGTAGTATCCTTTGAAGAATTTACTGAGAAACTATCCGGGCAGATCACCGGCCTGGCTGACAATCCTAAAGCTGGACCATTTGTTTTGGGTGCAGTACAAAATAAAAACACGCTGAACCGGGTAAAGGAAGCCCATAAGCTCAAAGGTGAGATTGTGTTGGAGTCCAGATCCATCCCTAATCCCATGTTTGAAAATGCGCGGATGGCCACCCCGGTACTGCTGGCGGTAGAAGCAAATCAACAAACACTTTTCAGTCAGGAGCTTTTTGGGCCTATTGCTTTATTGATCAAAACCAAGGATACCAACCAGTCTCTGACTTTAGCTGCCGGCCTGGCGCGAGCCCATGGTGCCATATCCTGTGGTGCCTATACTATTGATAGTAAGGTGAAGGAGCAGATTAAGGATGCCATGGCGATGGCTTTTACTCCGGTATCATTCAATCTGACCGGTGGCATTTATGTCAACCAGAACGCCAGCTTTTCGGATTTTCATGTCACTGGTGGCAATCCTTCTGGCAATGCCTCCTTTACCAATCCAGAGTTTGTTATTAAGCGCTTCGTCTGGGTAGGTTTTAGGGAGCCAAAATAGATTTTAAGGATTAAATTATAATCTCTTTTAGGACTTTATTTGTGAATTGATGGATGGGATTGCTCGAGAATTTCTTTTTTATTTATTTATTTTATTTGCATTTTTATCTTCTTGTAAGGATGATGATTTAGGGTCGATAGAAGTAATTACGGAGAATGTAATTTTTGTAAGTAGTCAAAGGATCATTGTTTCGGGAAGAATTATTTCATTATCAAATTCCACCGCTGATGATCACGGCTTTTATATTGATTCCAATGAAAATTTTTCAAGTCCTCTTATTTTTAGCTTGGGGGAAAGAAATTCCTTAGGAAAATTTATTACTGAAATTTCTAAACTTCAATTTGAAACGGACTACTATCTTAAGGCTTTTGTTAAAAAAGGGGAGTCTATTTATTTTGGAAATGTTTTGAATACTTTAACCTTTAGTCCTAAGGTTAATTCTTTTCATCCAAAAATAGGTTCTGAGGGAGAATATTTAGATATTTTTGGGTCAAATTTTTCAAGAAATGTTGAAGTATTTTTCGATGATATAAAGGCTGAAATAGTTGAAGTTACTGATGTAGATTCCCGAATCCGAGTTATTATTCCACCGCCTGAAAATGCTCTCACCAATATAAAGGTAGTATTTGAGGAAGGAAAGGAAGAAGAATTTGATGAGCCATTCGAATATATTACCGGTAATTGGCTTGAAAGCCAATTACTTTTTCCTGTGCCTGAGCTATTTGGCCATATTTATTTTAAGAGAAATAATGATTTATTTATTGGATTCGGTAATTCAATAGGAAGCCAAATTAATCCCAACATTTGGAAAGCTCAAATTGACGAATGGAATTGGGAAGAAATCTTATTTAGTGGAACCGCTCCGAACGGTGCTTTTTTTTCGAATGGTTTTTTTGGAGGTGGTAGGTCTTCAAAGTTTTATCAGGTCAATAGTTTTATTGAAGAATTCTGGACTTTAAGTGAAAACTTTAGCCAACTAGGTATTATCCCCTTTGATAGGTACAATAGTATTGGGTTTAAAATTGGTAATTATTTTTATGTTCTTGGAGGTTATGATTTTGATAATAACATAAGCAACTTAATATTTCGTTATGATTTCACTTTATCGCAATGGGAGAATTTTGGGACGACACCTTTTTTAATGGATGGCGATATAACGAATTTCACTTATTCAAATAAGCAATATTTTATTCTTCCAGATCGAAATATTTGGACCTTTGATCCTTTGTCATTGCAATGGGTAATTGAAGCGCAATACCCATCAGTAACTTCAAAAAATGGAATTGCTGTTGTACAAAATGACAGAGTATTTATAGGCCTATTTGAAAATAGAAGTGTAATTAGAGAGTTTTACCCTGACTCCAACACTTGGAAAATTAAAAATCCCTTCCCTGGTAATTTTAGGACGGAAAATATTGGTGCTTTTGATTATGATGGAAGCGTTTATATTTTAAGACAATTACCTGGAAGTGGTGATGGTATTTCCTTATGGATATTAAATCCAGATCATTTGAATTAATCCAATGAACCCCCTTAAATTCCTTTTATTTCAGGTTCTAATTGTTATTAGCCTTCCTTATGGTTTTGGTCAAGAAAAAGTTGCGGTTGGAACTGAAACTGGAGAATTCAGAAATTTTAATATTAATTTCAGGGTTATTGACGCCTTAACTGGGGAATCAATTCAAGATGCTAATATATTGATAGAGCCGAAAGGGGAAATTGGAGTTACTAATGATAATGGTTCCTATTCAACAACACTTTATCGCTCGGAATATAAGATTCAAGTTTCAAATATTGGATACAAGAGCCTGAACCTACAAATTATTGCAATTGGGGATGGCAGATTACTAATTCAACTGGAACGAGATGAAATCCTTCTTGATGAAGTAGTAGTTTTAGGTACAAATCCTGAAGATAATTTTAGAAGCACAGAACTTGGTACCCAAAGGATGGGTATTTCTACGATTGAAGCATTACCACCATTAATGGGAGAAGTTGATGTATTAAGATCTATAGCATTGTTACCAGGCGTAAGTACAGTTGGAGAAGTTTCCGGAGGATTTAATGTGCGTGGTGGCAGCTCTGATCAGAACCTTGTTTTGTTAGGTGGTGCACCAGTGTATAACCCAGCTCATCTTTTTGGTTTTTTTACATCATTTAATTCTGATATTGTTACAGGGGTTACCCTTCATAAGGGTGGTGTTGCTGCTAGGTTTGGGGGGAGGGCATCATCGATAATGGATGTAAAATATAAGTCTGGAAATCTTGATTATTGGAATACTAAAATATCCCTTGGTACGGTTTCTTCGAAGGCCACAATTGATGGTCCTATTATCAAAAATAAATTATCTCTTTTGGTAAGTGGAAGAGCATCTCATTTAAACTGGCTGTTAGGCACTATAAAAGATCCGGAATTAAGGAATAGTTCGGCAGTTTTTAACGATGCAAACGTGGTACTTAATGCGGAATTAAGTGAGGACTCAAACCTTTCATATAAATTTTATACCAGTACTGATCAATTTGCTATAGCTTCAGATACTGTTATTGGTTGGCAAAATCAAAATCATGTATTGAATTGGAACCAGAGATTTTCTGAAAAGTTTAATGTAAATGTTACCGCTTACTCCTCTCTTTATGATTTTAATATTCAGTCGGGTATAAGAGACCACGGTGGTAAATTAGATATGAACTTTTCTTTGTCAGAAACTAACCATATCAATTTTGGCGGGGAAGGAAAATATATTTCAATCAATCCAGGCACATTAACGCCGGGCACCCAGGAATCCCCAATTCTACCATTTTCTGTGGCCGAGGAACAAGGGATTGAACTGGCTGCCTACATTCAACATAATGTTGAATTGACAGATAAAATTGCCATTAGTTATGGTCTTAGATATGACCGGTTTAGTAATTTGGGTCCAGGAATAGTAAATGTTTTCAGAGAAAATTTTCCGAGGACAGAGCCAAATATAGTAGAACAAGTTGAATTTGATAAAAATGAAGTTATTCAAACTTACGATGGCTGGTCTCCAAGGGTATCATTAAGATATACCTTAAATCCTACAAGTTCGATTAAAGCCGGGTACAATAAAATGTATCAGTTTATTCATTTGATTTCCAATACCACCACAATCGCACCTACGGATACATGGAAATTAAGCGACCCATTTTTAGCTCCCCAAATAGCGGATCAGTATTCAATAGGGTATTTTAAAAATTTCAAAAGAAATGTATTCGAAACATCAATTGAAGCTTTCTATAAGGATATTAACAATGTGGTAGAGTATAAGGATGGCGCAGACCTGATCCTCAATGACAATCTGGAAACTGAATTACTAAATGGAAAGGGCTTGGCTTATGGCGTTGAACTTTACTTGAAAAAAAATATTGGTAGACTAACAGGCTGGGCTAGTTATACTTATTCCAGGAGTCTGAGACAAGTTATAAGTCCTTTTGATGAGGAATTAATCAATAATGGCGAGTGGTTCCCTTCAAATTTTGACAAGCCTCATGATCTGACATTAGTTACTAATTACAAGATTAATACCTACGTCACATTATCAGCAAATTTTTCGTATAGTACCGGTAGACCAGTGACACTTCCAGTTGCAAAATTTGCTCATTCAAATACTCAAATGGCATATTTTGATAATAGAAACCAAGATAGAATTCCGGATTTTCACAGACTTGACGTTTCTTTAAAATTTGGTTTTAGATCTAACAAAAAGGTTTTCCAAGGGGATTGGGTATTCTCTGTATTTAATATTTATGGCAGAGAAAACCCATTTTCAGTTTTTTTTAGAGATGTTAGGGGGGCTCCACCACAAGCCTATCAATTAGCCATACTTGGAGTGCCATTGCCATCATTAAGTTACTCTTTTAAATTATAAAGGACCTTGAGAAGATATGTTTATATGGTTTGGTTAATTATTACTTTTGGATGCATCCAGGAAGTAGATATTTTGCCTGATGACTCTGTTTCTATTTTGGTAATAGAAGGGTTTTTATCTACTCAGGAAGGGCCTCATGAGATTGTAATTAGTAGGTCTGCTCCATATGGAGACATATTTACCGGGGCAATAAGTTTTGTAAATAATGCTCAGGTATTTTTAAGAGATGAAGTGGGTAATACTACCCAACTTGAGATTGTTCAGGAAAGATTGCCTGCATGGAGAACGATAGGGCCTCCGCCAGGTGTTACTTTATTTGATGGCTTTTCCTCCTCTTTTCGGGGAAGATATCAAACACCTCCAGCTTTTTTAGCTGAAGTTGGTAAAACATATACCCTCCATATTATTATCCAAGATGATCACTATATATCATTCCCTCAAACGATTTTACCAGTCCCCTCAGTGGATTCTATATCTTATGAAGTTCGAGAACCCTTAAGTGCTGCACCATTAGATACTGATGCATATGGTGGTAGTTTGGATTTATTTGTACATTTTAAAGATCCTTCTGAAGTAAAAAATAATTATTTGTGGCTTAATAATGGCATATTTTCTATTCGGTCCAATTTAACGGGCTTTGATGAAAGAACAGGCCAGGCTTCGGGGCCAGGACCCTGCTTTGATCAGTGTTGGATGACTGAAAGCGGAGATAGATCTATCAGAATTCTTAGTGACGTACTAATTAATGGTACAACTGCAACGGCATTGGCAGCCTCTATTCCAAATGATGGTTGGAGGTTTTCAACAGAATATTATGCTGATATTTTACAATTATCAATCTCTCCTGAGGCTTTTGATTATTTTAGTTTGGTAAAAAACCAACTAGGTATTGGAGGGTCGATTTTCGACCCTCCACCAGCTACAATTAGAGGAAACTTCACTTGTATTAATGATCCTGAGAGACAGGTAGTAGGTTTCTTTTTTGCAGCTGATGTTGCGAAAAGTAGGATTAACATTACAAGGCAGGGCATAAATCTGGTATCTCGAAACTATAATGGAGATTGTCGCGATTTTATCCGTGATCGGCTTGGAAATCCAGAAAATTTATACACTGTGCCACCTCCATTTATGGATCCATCCAATGAAATTGAATATTTCCAATCTCCTAAAAGTTGTTTTTAAAGTTCTTAGAAATTCAGTCCAATGAAAAACCTTCAACCCTTCCACCTCGCCATTCCGGTAAAAGACCTAAAGGAAACCAGGAAATTCTATAATCATATCCTGGGCTGCCAGGAAGGCAGATCTTCAGATCATTGGGTTGACCTGGACTTCTTTGGGCACCAGTTGGTATTACATAGGGTGGAGAGCAATGAAACTAAGCCTGAAGGTGGAAATCCAGTGGATGGCCACCAGGTACCAGTGCCACATTTTGGTGTAGTGCTAGCGTGGAATGACTGGGAAACACTTGGCAACAGGCTCCGTGAACATGAGGTTAAATTTATAATTGAACCTTACATACGTTTTAAAGGCCAGCCGGGCGAGCAGGGAACGCTGTTTTTTAAAGACCCGTCTGGAAATGCCCTTGAATTTAAATCTTTTAAAGATATGGGGCAGCTTTTTGCCAAGTAACCTGAAAAGGTCAGCCTAAAAAAACCAAAGTTTGATAGCCATAGCCACCACGGTAACCAGTACAAACCTCTTGATCCATGCTTCGCCTTTGGCTACAGACCACCGGCTTGAAAACCAGCCACCCGCCATATTGCCGACTGTCAATACCAAACCATAATACCAGTCAATTTTCCCTTCCCAAATAAATACCCCCAGGGCTGACAAGGTCAGGATCAGTACCACTACCACTTTAATAGCATTCACACGTACCAGATCAAGCCGGTTGATCCAGGTAAGTGAGGCCATGATGAGATATCCGATGCCTGCCTGAATGAATCCGCCATAAATACCAATAAAAAAAAAGACCAGAACGCTCCATATCCGACGCTTTTTATCCATCAGTTCCTCATGATTCCCAATTGGGCTTTTGGGGTTGATGAACAGGCTAATGACCACAAAGATCATTACAATGGCCAGGATCCGATTGAATAGCTGGTCTTTGATATCAACCGCCAGATAGGCGCCAATGAAAGCCCCAGCCATGGCTGATATCCCCAGCCAAATGCTGTAGGGTTCCCCGGATTTTATCCCTTTACTCCTGTACCCAAGGATTGAAGTAATGCCCTGCCCAACGATGGCGATACGGTTGGTGCCATTGGCGACTGCAGAGGGCAGCCCTGCAAAAATCAGAACAGGTAAAGTAATAAGCGAACCGCCACCAGCAATGGTATTGATGCACCCGGCTGCAAATCCTGCTACCAGTATGAGGACCAGGGTCCAGAATTCCATCAGGTGACTTTTGCTTTACGGATGAATTTTGAAAAAAGCCGTGGGAAAAACCGCTTCACATAAACACCAAAAACTTCCTTACCGCCGATGTATACTTCTTGTTTTTGTCGTTCTATGGCCTTTACAATTTTTCTTGCACAAACAGCCGGTTCCATGCTTTTGGAATGGGCATCTCCCATTTTATTGAGCTTTTCACCAGTTGCGGTAAGTGCATTAAAAGTAACATCGGTTTTTACAAATCCAGGGCAAACCATAGTGACCTTGAGGTTATTTTCATACTCCTCGGCCCTGAGCGCATCAAAGAATCCATGAAGGGCATGTTTTGAAGCAGAGTACGCAGAGCGGGATGGGGTGCCAAATTTCCCTACCAGACTGCTGACCACCACGATATGGCCGGACTTACGGGCAATCATATGCGGCAAGATGGCTTTGGTGATGGCAATGGTACCAAAATAGTTGATCCGCATGATTCTTTGGTCTACCTCCAGCAAGGTGTCCCTTGCAAGGGAGCGTTGACTTACCCCGCCATTATTAATAAGAATGTCTATATGTCCGAAAAATTGCACCGCAGCCTCGGCCATCAGTCCCTTATTATCTGTTTTCTCAAGGTCCAGAGGCAGCACCGCTACCATTTCCGGCCGCTTGCAACTTCCCTTAACCCGCTCTAAAGCATCCACACGCCTGGAGGATAATACCAACCTGGCCCCTTCTTCCGAAAGTGCATAGGCCAAAGCTTCACCAATACCGGAGGAGGCTCCGGTAATCCAGATCACTTTGTTTTTTAGGGAGGGCATAAGGATTGAAAGGTATTCTTTTTTTTGAGCAAAATAAAGCCTTAAATTCGAATTAACAATGGCTCGGGAAAAGGCAAAAATACTTACAGAGAAAATTTATGATTTTGTTGCAGAGGAAGGTGAAGAGCGTTCCTGTGAAGATATTTCCGAAAAATCCTGCGTAGAGGCCCCTCAAAACTTCATGTTGAATGTGCTCAATGGCGGGGCCACCAAACTCGCGGAGCAGCTCGCAAGCCCAGGGGTAGCCCTGCCATGGATCCTGGCTGCCATTGGTGCACCAGCATCATTTGCCGGGATCCTGGTACCTGCTAAAAATGCAGGCTCACTATTACCGCAACTAATTGTTTCCGGCCAGATTCGGGGTTTCCCCAGAAGAAAGTTTTTTTGGATAGTGCCTGCTGCCATTCAGGGTGTCATGATGGTGATTATGGCAGTGGTGGTAAGCAAAATGCATGGCACCGGTGGTGGTTTTGCCATCTTAGGGCTATTACTTTTTTTTAGCATGGCCAGTGGTGTGTCCTCAATAGCCTTTAAGGATGTGGTTGCCAAGACCATTCCAAAAGGAAAGAGGGGCAGGATGTTGGCATACCGTGCTACTTTAGGGGGTATTTTTACTTTGGTGGCTGGGCTATTTTTATATTACTATATCGAGGGGACAGAGGAGCGGCTGCCCTATGTAATTATTTTATTAGGGGCTGCGGTGTTTTGGTTTCTGGGGGTATTGCTTTTTATCTGGATCAAAGAGGAGAAAGGAGCCACCCAAGGGGGTCGTACCCCCATCAATGAATTGAAAAAGGGCCTTGAACTGCTTAAAAAGGATCGCAACCTGGTATTTTTTGTCGTTACCAGGGCATTGCTCATGGCAATTCCTCTTGCTACCCCGTTTTTTGTCCTGCAGGGTCGCAGTCTCACCGGAGCGACTATTTCCGGGTTGGGGCTGATGGTATTGGTGACGGGCCTTGCTAATATTTTCAGTAGCCCGCTATGGGGTCGGTTTGCTGACCAGTCCAGCAGAAAGATGATGCTCGTGGCAGCAGGTTTGGGTATTTTCAATTGTATTTATGTATTGAGCTTTCCCTTTTGGCCCGAATCCTGGCAGTCGCTCTATACTTTTGTGCCGGTACTCCTTCTCAATGTCGTGGCACATGCCGGAGCCAGGCTTTCCCGAAAAACGTACCTGGTTGATTTTGCTCCGGCGGGCGAAAGGCCTCTCTATGTCTCATTATCCAATACCCTAATTGGTATTTTTACGATTATTGCTGCGGGGCTCAGTTTGATTGCCGAGTTGGGCGGGGTTGAGGCCATGATCATGTTTTTTATTCTGATGCTTGGTGGGGCGATTTTCCTTGGTACCAGGCTGCGGGAAGTTTAACGCTCATAAACTACAAAATCAAAAGCCGCTTCATGCCTGGAGTCCGCCGGATGATGGATGCGTGAAACCTCATGCCACTGCGATTGATCAAATTTTGGGAACCAGGTATCCCCTTCATATTCCTTGTCGATTTCAGTGATATAAAGTCTATGGGCTGAGGAAAGCCCCAGCTTATATATTTCCCCACCACCAATAATGAAGGCTTCTTTTTCACCGTTAGTTTTGGCCAAATCAAGAGCTTCTTTCAGACTGTTGACAATTGTACAGCCGGGTGCTTCATAATCCTTTTGCCTGGTGATGATGATGTTGGTGCGGTTGGGCAGGGGCCTGTATTTATGTGGTATGGATTCATAATTATTTCGGCCCATGATCACATGCCTGCCTCGTGTTTTGTCAACAAAGTATTGCATATCGTCAGGCAGATCCCAGACCAGGTCTTTGTCTTTGCCGATCACGCCGTTTTTGGCAACTGCTGCTATAATGGAAATGGTCATAGTTAATGGTTTCTCAAAATTAGAAAATAATAATGGATAGGATTAAAAAAACAGCGTAGATTATTCCTGCTTGAAAATCACAGGAAATAAATTATTTTTCATTTTATAGTTTAATTGTATATTTTGCTCTTAAAATTTAATTAGGAATATGAAATACCTGATTTCTTTTATTCTACTAGGAGTATCCTTTTCTGCCTTTTCGCAATGGGGAGTAGGGTTTCACCAGTCATACCAGCCATTTGCAGCGGTTAATTATGAGTTCAACGAACGGTGGAGGGCAGAAGGCAGAATTGGTACGGACAGAGATATTGAAAGTCTCTCTGTTGAGCTGCTGGGTCTTTTTAATTTTGTTCGAAGGGATGAATACGAAATATATACCGGCTTGGGGTTTCATGCTTTATTTTATTATGCAGCTGTAGTGCCAATAGGGATTAATTTGTATCCATTTGAAAATAAAAGATTTGGGTTTCATATCGAATTTGCCCCAATGATTGATTTCGAAGACGAGGCTATTTTCAGAGGGAGTTGGGGGATTAGGTATAGGTTTTTGAAGGAATGATTAAATTCAGTGGGCTAGTTCATTTATTGTCCAACTAATCTTCTGTAGAATTCTTAATGGTATTTCCTCTCAGAAACTCACCTATAGTCATCCGCCTTTTGCCTTCTGGTTGGAGTTCCAATATGGAAATCCAGCCATCCTGGGCGTTTACATAAACAAAACTTTTTTCATCGGTTTTCCATGTTCCTATACTGGGTTCATCGGATGTTTTCTCAGTAGGAATCTCAGCTTTAAAGATTTTAAAATTTTTCCCTGAATGGGTAGTCCAGGCCCCGGGATATGGTGAAAGACCCCTGATGAAATCCCTTATTTTTTCTCTGGGCTGATCCCAGTTGATCTCACAGGTTTCTTTATAGATCTTAGGAGCAGTCTTTACAGTACCGGAATACATCTGTACTTGTTCTGAGTAATTTCCGGCAGCAATAGCATGTGCGGTTTTGACTACCAGTTCAGCACCCTTTTGCATCAGCCTGCTGTACAGAGACCCGGCATCATCATTAGGGTGAATGGGTTCTTTTTCCTGGAAGATCAATGGACCGGTATCGATCTCATGCTTGAGAAAAAAGGTGGTTACCCCTGTTTCCTGTTCCCCGTTGATGATGGTCCAGTTGATGGGGGCAGCCCCGCGATACTGAGGCAGAAGGGAGGCATGGAGGTTAAAGGTGCCAAGGGGGGGCATGGCCCAGACGGCCTCTGGGAGCATTCGGAATGCTACTACTATTTGAAGGTCAGCCTGAAGAGCTTTTAATTCTTTTAAAAATCCAGGGTCCTTAAGATTGGTAGGTTGAAGTACCGGGATTTGATGGCTCAGGGCGGCCTTTTTCACAGGACTTGGGATCAGCTTTTGTCCCCGGCCCTTGGGTTTGTCTGGCGCTGTGATCACTGCTGCGATATTAAAATTGCCTGCTACCAGGGCATCCAGTGAGGCCACTGCAAACTCCGGGGTACCCATAAAAATGATCCTTAAATCCTGCATCTTAAGCCTATCTCCAATGGTAAATGATGTATTTTTTTCTAAGCATCTTGTATGCTTCAAGGTCTTCCTCCCAGGTGGCTTTGATATCCTCCTCACTCATCCCTGATTTGATTTGTTGTTTTAATTCTGGCGTTCCGGCCAGCTTATCAAAGAAATTATTGAAAAATTCACCCTCACCTTTCAAAGCATAATAATAATGGATGAGGTGACGGAGTGATAATCCCCGGACTTCATTATCCTGGCTCAAATTGGTGCCAAAACATTTTGCATCCTTCCATGGGGGATTGGTAGCTCCGGGTCGTGACTCCGGGGTAAAAGAAAAGCTTTTGTCAGGATATTGAGGATGGCCGATCCATTCAAATGGCCTTTCAGTACCCCTTCCTACGCTTACTACAGTACCTTCAAACAAGCATAACGATGGGTATAGGGCAATGGACTGATCGGTTGGTAAATTAGGGGAAGGACTTACAGGCAATGAATATTGCATTTCATGCTGGTAATTGGCTACCGGGATTACGGTGACTTCGGCCTGGAGGCTGCCTTCAAGCCAGCCCTCCCCATTGATCATTCCTGCCAGTTCCCCAACGGTGAGCCCATGCAGGATGGGTATCGGGTGCATGCCAACAAATGAGCGCAGTTTAGGGTCCAGTATGGGGCCGTCAATATAGGCACCGTTTGGGTTGGGCCGGTCCAGGATGATGAGGGGAATGTTATTTTCTGCACCGGCTTCCATCACATAATGCATGGTGCTGATATAGGTGTAAAATCGCACCCCTACATCCTGTATATCAAAAATCAATACATCAATATCCTTTAGCTGCTGCGGGGTAGGCTTTTTTTGATTGCCATACAAAGAGTAAATTGGCAATCCTGTGCGATGGTCTTTTCCATCCAAAATTTTCTCACCTGCATCCGCACTTCCTCTGAATCCATGTTCAGGTGCGAATACCGCTTTTACATTAATACCCAGTGATAATAGGGTATCAGCCAGGTGAGCCGACCCTACCAGTGAGGTATGGTTGACGACTAAACCTACATTTTTGCCCTCGATCAGGTGGGCATATCGCTCCATTTGCAAAGCACCTGGCAAAATGGCGGTACTTTCCTGGGCACAGGCCGGTAGGGAGAGTATCAGGAAAATAATGGTATAAAGTCGATTCATAATTAAGAATGGTTTACCCAGACATTTAAATTGCTTAATTTTCGGAATAAAATAATGATGCCGGTTTGAATTTACCCAATTTTATTGCTTCCCGCATTAGCAAGGCTGAAAGTAAGAGTTTTTCTTCAATCATCCATAAAATAGCCATCGCCAGCATAGGACTAGGCCTGGCCATCATGTTGATAGCATTTCTTATTTTAAAAGGTTTTGAAAACACTATTATCGATAGGATATACAATTTTAGTGCCCATCTTCAAATTACAAAATACACTGTAGCGCGATCATTCGAAGAGGAACCTTTTAATATACAAAAGCCCTTTTTCACTGATTATCAAAAGTACGGATATATTGATCATATGCAGGAATACAGTCATAAGGCTGGTTTGATTCGTACGGAAGAGGAGGTATTGGGAGTTGTTTTTAAAGGGGTGGCCCCCACTTTTGATACCATCCGGTTTGGTGAAAATATGTTGGAAGGGCGGTTCATTCGTTTTGAGGAGGATGACTATTCCCGCGAGGTGATATTGAGCCGGAGGATCGCAGATAAGATGGAGTTATCCACCGGTGACGGAGTCATCGTTCATTTTTTTCAGGATCCACCCAGAGTACGGCGGCTTACGGTGACCGGTATATACGAAACTGATCTGGCAGAATATTATGATGATAAAATCATTATCGGTGACATAGGGCTGGTGCGCAGGCTTAACAACTGGCCTGACAGCCTTGCTGGTGGGATTGAGGTGTTTGTTAAGAATACCCGTGACGTGGATGAAGCCTGGCATGCGCTGGATTATGATGTAGGCCATGAACTGTACGTGGAGCGGGTGAAAGACAAATACATCCAGGTGTTTGAATGGCTACATTTGATCAGTCGACAGGTCAATATTTTTTTGGGCATTATTCTGATTGTAATTTCTATTAACATGATTTCAATTGTACTCATCCTGATCATGGAGCGGACCAGGATGATAGGCCTCCTCAAAGCACTGGGGGCTGGGAATGGCACCATCCGGGAAATATTTTCTTATACGGCTATGCGATTAATCGCCCGTGGGCTCCTGATTGGAAATGCCTTTGCATTGGGGTTATGTGCAATCCAGTATTATTTTCGGCCTATCAAGCTCAATCCCCAGGATTACTATATGAAATTCGTGCCAATAGAATGGCACTGGGAGATTATCATAGGGCTTAATTTCATCACCTTTATCGTGATTTTGCTGATATTGTTTTTGCCCACTATGGTGATTTCCAGGATTGATCCCATTAAATCGATGAAGTTTGACTAGGGCCAACAATAAGCATTTTGCAGAACGATTCTCGATCTAATTCGTTGATTAATAGTATGAATATTTTATTCCAATCCATTTTATTGAAACTTTTAAATAAAAGAATTGCTCTTTTGGCTCTGGTATTTTTTTGGGCCTCCATGGTGTTTGCTCAGCTTCCAAGGGAAGTGGACCAACTTGATGATTTTTCGATCAGGACCCTGAGCGATGTGATTCTATTTATTGTCCTTCCTGTTATAGCCATTGTAGGCTTCATACTCTGGAAAAGAAGGATGAGGAAGATCAGAAAAGAGATGGAAGAAAAACAAAAAGATAAAGACCGGCCGTCTAATTAGTTTTTTTTATTCCGTCAGGATTTTTATTCCGAAATATTTCTACTAAATTCTCCAATATTTTTAATCCTTTTTTACCTTAGGGATTTTACTTCTCAACCTCTATAACGAGCAATTTATGATCACTGAGCATTATGAGCCTGGCGATAATTTTGATGAAATGTTTGAGGCAAACGGGAAGGTGCGGCCTCAATATGAAGCCTTAAGAAAATTACTGGATTCTGTATCCAAAAAACGCCTTACTGATTTGCAGCATGCCACCAGCAAGACCCAGCTGGCTACCGGGATGACTTTCAACGTGTATCATGATAATCAGGGCATTGAAAAAATCCTTCACCTCGACATTATCCCAAGAATCATCACTGGTAAGGAATGGGAGCGATTGGAGTCAGGCCTCAAACAGAGGATTTATGCTCTGAACCTTTTCCTTCAGGATGCCTATAATGAGGGTAAGATTTTCAAAGATAATGTCGTTCCCAGGGAGCTAATCGAATCCAGTAAGGATTTCCTCAAGCCTTGTATTGGCCTCAAGCCACCAAAAAATATTTGGTGCCACATCACCGGTACGGACCTGGTGCGTGATAAAGATGGCAGTTTTTATGTGCTGGAAGATAACCTCAGATGCCCTTCTGGAGTATCCTATCTGCTGGAAAGCAGGGAAATTATCAAAAGAACCTATCCAAGCTTATTTAATAGTTTGGGTGTGCGGCCGGTGGTCGATTACCCTATCAAACTCCTAAAGATGCTCCAGTCCATCGCTCCGGATAAAAATCCCGTAGTGGGAGTATTGACTCCGGGTATTTACAATTCAGCATATTTTGAGCATTCTTATCTTGCCCAGGCCATGGGCGTGGAGCTGGTGATTGGTCAGGATCTGGTGGTCCAGAATAAAAAAGTATACATGAAAACCACAGGGGGCTTAAGGCAGATTGATGTGATATACCGCCGTATTGATGATACCTTTATTGATCCATTGGTGTTTAATCCAGACTCATTACTGGGTGTCCCCGGTATTTTTGAAGCCTACAAGGCAGGCAATATAGCCCTTGCTAATGCACCTGGTACCGGTATTGCTGATGACAAAGCCATTTATAGTTATGTGCCCAGGATCATAAAGTATTATATGAATGAAGAAGCCATCATCCCTAACGTCCCTACCTATTTGTGCCGGGAGGAGGCAGACAGAAAATACGTACTGGAAAATATAGAGAAGCTGGTAGTAAAGGAGACCAATGCCGCAGGCGGGTATGGGATGCTCATAGGACCCAAAGCTGACAAAAACGAGCATGAGAAGTTCAGGGCATTGGTTAAAAACAACCCTACCAACTATATCGCCCAACCCACCCTTTCTCTATCCACAGTTCCCACTATGGTGGGCAATACCATTGAGCCACGGCATGTTGATCTCAGGCCTTACATCCTTTATGGTGATGATATTGAGGTGATTCCTGGAGCATTCACCAGGGTGGCATTGGTCAAGGGGTCATTGGTGGTCAATTCATCACAGGGTGGTGGTAGTAAAGATACCTGGGTTTTGTACAATTAAATTAAATTACTATGCTGAGCAGGGTAGCAGATTCTATCTATTGGCTGGGAAGGTACCTCGAAAGAGCAGAAAACTATGCCCGGTTCATTGATGTGAACTTCAATCTTATTATGGACCTGCCTCCCGGACTGAAAGAGCAGTGGGAGCCCCTGGTTGCTGCTACCGGTGATAAGGAATTATTCGAAGCCAGCTTTAAGGAATTTGATAAGAAAAATGCTTTGTTTTTTTTAACATTTGATGTCAGAAACCCCAATTCCCTGCTATCATGTATATTTTCCGCCAGGGAAAACGCCCGGATAGTGCGGGAAAACCTAAGCAAGGAAACCTGGGAAAAGCTTAATGAGACCTATTTGCTTGTAAAAGAAGGTGAGTCAAAAAAGATTTGGCTCAATGAGGATCCCAGCAAATTCTTCACTCAGGTAAAGTATAATATCCAATTACTCTATGGTATTGCCGACAATAGCGTGGCAAGGACGGAAGGCTGGTATTTCAGCCAGCTTGGGCAGCTCCTCGAAAGGGCCGATAAGACCTCACGGATTCTGGATGTGAAATATCATATTCTGTTACCTGAACCTGATCAGGTGGGGTCTCCCTTGGATTTCCTGCACTGGATGGCGCTGCTTAAATCAGTTTCCGGATTTAATACTTATCGCAGGATTTATGGCAATATCGATGCCTCCAATGTGGTGGAGTTTTTGGTGCTCAATAAATATTTCCCACGGTCTATTTTTTACTGTCTCACCGAAGCCGAGCGATGCCTGCACAGGATTTCTGGTAATCAGGGCAAGGGATATACCAATTCTGCTGAAAAAACCATAGGGTCCCTGCGGGCTCATCTTGAATATGCAGACATCAATGATGTATTTCAGTTTGGCTTGCATGAATATTTAGACCAGCTACAGATAAATATAAATCAGATCTCAGAGGCCATTTACACTAACTTCCTGGAAATTAAGGATACCTTTGGTATAGAAATTAAAAATAGAGTATGACCTATTGTCTAGGAATAAGAACGAGTGAAGGGATTGTTGGCCTTTCAGATACCAGAATCACCTCAGGGACGGAAACCACCACCTCTAAAAAGCTTTACTGCGTCAACCGCAATAAGCATGCATTCTTCATCATGACTTCAGGGTTGCGGTCGGTGCGGGACAAAGCCATTACCTACTTCAGAGAGGTGATCGAGGAGGAAGACGAATCTTTCGATAAATTATATAAGGCAGTCAACAGCTTTGGGGAGCAGGTAAAACGTGTGGCCAGAGAAGACAAAGCCAGCATCGAGGATGGCGGCATGTCCTTTAACCTGTTTTCTATAGTCGGTGGGCAACTTGAGGAAGACGCTGAACCTAAGCTCTACCTCCTGTATCCACAGGGTAATTGGATTGAGATTGGAAAGGGTACCCCTTTTGTGATTATTGGCAATACAGGATTTGGCAATCCTATCCTTAGACGGTCACTGACTTATAAAGAAACCCTTGATTACGCCATTAAATGCGCCTTTCTTTCTTTCGATGCCACCCGGATTTCTGCCAATGATGTCGACTATCCGATAGACCTTTTGGTGCTTAAAAAGGACTCCTACCAGGTGCAGGAGACCCGCTACGAACAAAAAGACCTTCAGCATATTTCCGAGTTTTGGAATGACCGGATCAGAGAAGCCATCAATGACCTGCCAGCCGATACCCTGAGAAAAAGTCTGGATTCCAGTGAAGTTACCGATTATTGATATGTTGATTGATATCCATCATAAAACGACTTATACCTACTCTGAGCCTGTTTTTTTAGAACCACATTATTTAAACTTCAAGCCCATTGGCAGGTCTTACCTCAAGCTGATCCTTTTCGATCTTATTGTAGATCCTGTGCCTTCGGGCATGGTGGAGCGACTCGATCCGGAGGGCAATCCCTACATCCAAATTTGGATGGATGACCTGATAAAAGAATTTACGATTGAAGCTAAATCCAGGGTGGCAGTGACACCCTACAATCCATTTTATTTTTTGGTCGATCCACCCATAGACCTAAAAGACCCCAACTTTTTCTACCACGAAAGGGATCGGACCATGCTTTCACATTTTATGAAGCATGAAGCCACGGATCCCATCAAAAAATTTGTAGGCGCACAGTTGGAGGCCTCCGGATACGATGTGGTGGACTTCATCGCTGACCTGACCCGGAGCATTGCTGAAGGCTGGAAGCACCAGGTAAGAATGGACGATAATATTTTATCTCCCCAAGTTTGCTTCCAGAAAAAAAAGGGATCCTGCAGAGACCTTTCCCTCATGCTGATGGAAATGCTCAGGGCTACAGGCTTTGCATGCCGGTTTGTCAGCGGCTATGTGTACAATCCTGAACTAGGCAGCGGGCACGAACTGCACGCATGGGTAGAGGTGTTGCTACCCGGTGCCGGATGGATCGGCATTGATCCGAGTGCGGGTGTGTTGACTCAGGAATTATACATCCCTGTGGCCACTAGTTTTGATCCTGCCTTTACCATGCCGGTGGTGGGTAATTACCGGGGCCCGGCAAAATCCGTGATGGAGTCAGCCGTCCTGATTAGTGTGGATGATTGAGGCTGAGTTCTCAGTCGGCAGTAAACAACCTTTCCCAAAAGCAGCACAGGTTTTTACCACTAAAAGTAGCCAAGCTTATCAGACACCGTCTCAGGACTAACTTCTAACTTCTAAAAACTCCCACCCATTTGCATTTATAACCCATTGGTTATATTTTTAGATAGAAAAAGGAAATAGGGATGGATGCTGGGCTATCACCAAACTTCCTCCATGTACAAAATAACCGTAATCGACATGGAAATCGTGGTTATCCATGCCAGCTTAAACTCAATTATATGAAAAAACTATATTCTATTCTATTATTTAGCGTGGTGACTCTTCCATGTATGAGCCAAATAAACTCTTTAAGGTATAATAATGGTGATAGTTCCACTCTTGCATTTTCTAACTTAAACATTTGGCCAATATACTATTATTATGGATTTGATTATTCATCCATTAATGAGAATGACGTGAGTGTAAATGACCTATATTTTAAACTTGATAGTCTAATTAAACTTAGAGATGAGTTGCGAATTCAGTATCAAATAGATTCAATAAGCGGCTTATATAATTATATAAATAGGGATAGAGAAAATACGAACTATTTCGCGTGGTATTTGAGTCTAGGCTTAGTATTCTCGGATTTCAAAGAGCTAAATAATCGCCTTCAAGATGATAATATAGACGCGCTAAATTCTGTTTCCGCAAATGCTATTTGGATTTTAGGGTTTTCATGGAAAAGAAAAAGGTTAATTCAAAGTGCTTATTTAGAACTTAGCCTACCTAATTCAGTAGAGAAAAATGATCTGAAGTTATTGGCTAATGGAGTAAGTTTAGCAAATTATGATTTAGGCTGGGCAATTATTGACAACAGACGAATTCACCTATACCCATATGCGGGTTTATTTTGGAAATCATCTCTAATTCGAATGGAAAATAAGATTAACTCTGGTGGGCAGGCTATCAATGATGCGCCTAGTTTTTCAGATGTGCTCAATAGTTCGGATGCTTTCGCTCAAGAATATAATTTTACATATCGAAAAAATGAAATAGGATTGAATTTGGGCGTTGAATTAGATTATCATATTAAATACAATGATGGAAAAGGAGGCGGTTTAGCGATCGGTATAAAATTTGGCTTGAATAACCCAATAATTCAAACTGGATGGCGACTTGACAAAAAACCAGTTTCTGATATTCCTGATTTTTATTTTAAAAGATACTATACCAGCTTAGTGTTTAAGGTGCTTTAAACTAATATGCATAGAGAAATACCTCATGACATCAATTAAAGAATTCGAAAATGAGATTAGGGAGAGGGAAAAGCTCTTGATCAATATATTGCAGCATAAAAGAGATTACGAATTTTTGAGAACTCCAGGAAGTCCTGAACTT
>JBGTCD010000022.1:0-26419 GCA_041749015.1 Cyclobacteriaceae bacterium | reverse complement strand
GACTTGAGCTGCACAAAACTTAGATCTATGAAAATTTTACTCATTCTTGGTGCCAATAGTGATATAGCGGAAGCAGTAGCTGCGGAGGCTGCCAAAAAACAAATAAACCTGATACTGGCAGGGAGAAATAATGACAAACTTGAAGCACTGAAGTCAGACCTGGAGATCCGTTTTGATGCAAAGGTCCATATCTGCATCTTTGATGCCTTTGATTCTAAAAGCCACTCTCAATTTTATGAGAACTTGCCTGAAAAGCCGGATGCTGTGCTTTGTGCATTCGGGTACCTTGGCGATCAGGCTACTGCTCAAAACGACCCGGTCGAATCTGCAAAGGTAATTACCACCAATTTCAATGGTGCTGTGGGTATCCTGGAGATAATCGCCCTTGATTTTGAACAAAGAAAACATGGTGTGATAGCAGGTATCAGTTCGGTGGCAGGAGAAAGAGGCCGGCAGAGCAATTACTTGTATGGTTCGGCCAAAGCAGGATTTTCTACTTATTTGTCGGGGCTTCGCAACAGGCTCTTTAAAGCCGGGGTACATGTAATCACCATAAAGCCTGGTTTTGTTAAAACCAAAATGATTGCGGGAATCAATACTCCCGGTCCATTGACCGCAGAACCTGACCAAGTGGCCAAAGCCATTTTAAATGGCATAAGGAAAAAGAAAAATGTGGTATACATCAAAGGTATTTGGCGCCTGATCATGTGGGTGATAAGGAGCATCCCAGAACCTATTTTTAAAAGGTTGAAATTTTAGATTGTTGACTCACCTAATTTCTGAAGTCCGAATTTTAATAATCAAATTAATTTATATTCTTAATCCATTTGACTCCGTTATTAACTTGAAAGTTATTATCCATGGCAGTTTACATCAAAAGGTTTACAAAATTTTTCTTTCTATTTTTATTAAGCTCGGTGATCTATGCCTGCTCACCGGATGAATCCGTGTGGGTTGATTTACCGGTTGATACTCAGGAACCTTTGGTTTTGAATACGGGTTCAACGCAAGTCCGTGAAGGTGCCGAGACCATTGATTTGATATTAAGTGCTAACGGCCCCAAAGTAGTGTATTATGCCCTTTTTAATGCGGAACCAGATGACAAATCCCCAGAGGGGATCAGAGGATTTGGCCTTGGAAATACTTTAAGTCCAACGGTTATCAGGAATGGGGTAGTGGAGTTGACAGGAGAGGATGGCAGTGATCTTGATGTGGTGACCCTCGAAAATCTGGATGAAAACACCCAATACTTTGCCTATTTGATATCTGAAAATCCTTTAGAAAATACACTTCAGGGTAATGCTGAATCTTTTGAGGTTAAGACCGTAGAAAGACAAGTGGTGAGTCAATTTCAATCATCAGTTGAAAGCAGGCAGGTTTTATTTTTGGTGTACCAGCATGAAGAAAGTCTTAAATATCCTGAAGCTAAGCATCCTGCGATAATTTTTTTAGGGGGGCATGGTGAAACAGCCTCTCAGGGTGAAATAAATCTGATCCGTAATGGATCATTACCGGAATATTTGGATAAAGGTAATGATGTACCCATGATGGTTTTCTCTCCCCAACATATTAGGAACAACTGGAATATCAATATGATCAATGAGATGGTAGAAGAGGTGAAGGCCAATTACCCGGTTGACCCTGACCGGATCTATATGACCGGTATCAGCGGGGGAGGGATCGCTACTTGGAATTTCATCGCTGGTTTTCCTAACCAAATTGCTGCTGCGATACCAATAAGTGGGAATGGTAATACCAATACCGCCTGCAACATGAAAGATATTCCGGTCTGGGCTTTCCACAATGAGCCTGATGGGATGGTAGGCACTGCAGGATCAGTAAATATGGTAAATGCCATCAACGCATGTGACCCACCTGCCCAGGCTAAGCTGACTCTTTTTGAAGACCAGGGCCATAATGCCTGGAGAAGGGTCTATGATCCCGGCCATGCCAATTGGAATCTCACTGAGGTGGCACCCGTGGATATCTATTCCTGGTTTCTGGAATTTTCCAAGTAAGCTTGGTAAGAGATATCACTACTCCAAAACCATTGAAAACATTTTGATTATGAATCATAGCCCGCGGTTTAAACCGTGGGCTATGTCAATTTGATGCTCACCCCAAACCGTTTTTACGGTTTAATAATATACCTCCGGGTCCGCGCCAGGCAAAGTATCGTTCCTGTAGGAGGTCCTGACTATCTCGCTTATTTGATCAGCTATGATCTTATTCCCATTAGGGGAGACATGGCAGAAATCAATGTAAATGTAATTGTCCCCGTCAAAACTTCCGGTAAGGTCATAAATCCAATCATGACCGCGGTCCCGGATTTTCTTTTGTAGCAAATCATATACATGCACGAAATTTTTCCCCAACTCCGGTCCAAGGTTGAGATGGTCGGTCCTGGGCTGCCCCACATAAGCCCCCGGCTGCAAAACCGCGATAAAACGACCGCCTCTTGAGGTTGTCAGTTCGTGAGCTATCTCCCAATTAGTCAAAAGGAACTCAGCTATAGCCTCTGCTTTTTCCGGATCACTCAGGCAGTTATATAATCGGCTTTTATCGGCTGGATTTATCCGCTGAGAAAGACGGATGATATTTTCAGTAAATACTTTATTAAGTACATCAAAAAATATTTTTTTGTTGCCTGAATATAGTTTTCCTCTAAACATGGGAACCAGGCGGTGCCCGGGTACATCCACATCACTTGGACAGAGGAAGGCAGCATCATTCACCCCGTCGTAAAAAATCACCAAATCCATTGCGACTTTTTCCTCCAGTAAAGTTATCATGGCATCCAGGTTTTGCCTTGAATTATAGGCCAATTGCCCGTGGTTATGTACTTCATAATTCGGAAATTGCTGATTGAACAGGGCTGGGATGGTATGCTGGTCATCAGATCCTTCACCCCAAATGGTGGAGCCTCCAAAAAATCGCACCACTTTCTCAGGCTCCCCAGTCCCTGGAAATGGATGGGTACGCAGCCCCTCCTTACTGATGGTAGTAGTTTCACCCTGGTAGGGCAGCACTTGCCACCCTACGAAAGGCTCATAAGTATAGGACAGACTATTATAATCTTTGAAAACCTTTCGGGCATGTTCTCGGTCATGGTCATAATTTAGTAGTTCACTTCTTGGCTGTTCTCCGGTTTTTCTTAGGTATATGCCCACCAGCCAATTGGTCAAAATGAGTAAAATAGCTAATATGACCAAATTGATAGTTACTAGCCTTAAGATTGCCTTAAGTTTATTCACTTCTTAGAATGGATTTTGGTTTTACTTGATCAACAGCTTCTGCTGAAGCACTTCACCTTCCTGTTCCAGAACAATCACATACATGCCGGTGGATAGGTCTTTATCCAGGCCGATTTTAAACCCGTTTTGATAATCCTGAAGGGAAATTTGATGACTTATCCTCACTTTTCCAAGAAGATCCATGATTTCAATATTCAGATCATTATGACTTCTTGAATTGCCTTTAATCGTAATTTCTCCATTATAAACAGGATTAGGATACACCGTCATAAATATATTTTCATGATCAGAAAGCCCATCAAGACCGGTGATCCGGTAATGAATCGATTCCGTGTATTTTACACAGCCGAAATAGTTTACGGCGGCATAATAAATGCCCGGCTCATCCATAGTAATAGAAGAAGCAGTGGCCCCATCGATAGGGTTATCATTCAGGAACCATTGAATATCAGCTTCATCTACTGTGAAAACCTGGAGATTTTCTTCTTCTTCGTTTAAAATTGGTTCTTCAAGAGCTACTGTTTGTACTTCAATCATTTCCAGGTTACTGCTTTGACAACCGGAGGCAGACACGGCCCTCACATAATATACACCATAATTTTCATAAATATCACTTATGGTAAGTGTTGCGCCGTCCTCATTTTCTATCTGCCAGCTTTCGCTGCCTTCAAACCATTCATAAGAACCATTGGTGCCTGCACCGGAAGCTGTTAAAACTATATCCTCATCATCGCATCCGAAAACGGTATTATTAGGGACAGTCACCACTGGAAAAGGATCCACCAGGATCTCAATCTCCTCCTCCAACTCCATATTGCTACATCCGGGATATCCGGCTGTGATTTTAAATATTTGTTCCCCTAGCCCTAAAAATTCCTGGGAAATCCCCACAATTAAATCATTGCCATTCCCGTATATCGGCTCAGTTATACTATTACCATCCAAATCCTTTAGTTGATATAGTACCCCGGCCTGGCTGTTCATCAGGGTCACCTCCGTATCTTGTCCTTCACAGATCATCGGATTGGTCTCCAAACTAATATTGGTATTAAGTTCAAGCCGGGTGATTTGAAGGGAAAAACGGTCTGTAAAAGTTGCCGGGGACTCCTCATCAATGGTGAAAGAATAGGTGGTACTCAACCCTATTTCCGTCGTTTCTTCAAGGAAAGCATCTTCCAAAAGGATTTGACCTAATGCAAAATGCTCCAAATTACCAAAACTAATGGAGTAGTTGCCTGTACTGATATCCTCTATACTGAGATTTATAATCTTATCACAGAATTCATCTGACATGTGATTAATGGCGAGATTGACACCATCATCAGACAGGGATGAAAAGTTAATTACTTCATTTTTTCTTTTAGCACCATCGATTATCCCATTATAATTATCCTCACCAGCGGGAGTAAATTTTACAAACAACGGGTCCTCTATACCAGAACTAAGGTTTTTGAGTTTTACACTAAAATAGTAATCCAGCACAGGCGCCTCATCTCCAGCCATCCTGAAGAAGGTGCTGCTAGTGGCACTGTCACCCGCTGCTTTGGCGCTCTCGGTTATTACCAGTGAAGGACTGCCTGTAACAGCCTGAACCCAGAAGGATTGCGCGGAAGCTATTTTGCCCCCTGTCAGCGAACCCATACCATCGGTATCGCTATAAAGATGTACTGTACCAGGATTATTGGTAACGGCAATTATATTACTGATCCCTGAGGAGGTCCAGCCTTGAGTTTTCCATTCGATGGTAGCTGCATAAGGATTTCCTAACAATGTCCAGCCATCCTGGTCTGAAGTGGTGCCGGGAGACAGATCGAAGGTAAAATTTCCCTGATGTGGCACGCCGGTATTGACTACCATCGTATCGTCCGCTTCTCTGATAAAAGCAGCATAACCGATGCCCAACTCAATAGGTGCCTGATTGCTGCCACCTGGTGGAGGATAGGGACGCCATTCTTCATCCTTATAGTAGAACAGGGAAGGATTATCGGTTAACCCGGGGCCTTTGCTCGTTCCGTTGAAATTACCTGTTATAGGAAAATAATCCTGCCAGCCGGCAACAGTCATGCCTTGTACCGGACTTGCAATATACCTGTAAATACGGCCCTTAGGATCCATGTACCTTTCTGCGTGTACGCTTCCATTGATCACACCACCGTTCTCTATTTCAAAAATTCCAGCAGTGGTTTGGTCGTTTGATTTTAATGTGATATGGCCATCAGAATGAAGGGTGCCGCCTATGAGTTTAACCCCTTCGGTAATATTTATAGCACTTTTAATGTTCAATTCCGCAGGCCCTTCGATGCGCAAATCGTGGATTATATTTTTTGCTTCATCAAAATACAAATGCGATGCTGTGGCCCCCTGAGAATTGAACAGGAGGCTGCCGTTTTCCATACTAATCTTTCCGGTAGTGCCCCCCGGATTAATACTACCCAAATCCCTGACAAGGAGGGTTTGATGCCCAATGTCCAGGCTACTGTTATTGCTTAATCTTAGTCCTCCTCCATTCGGTGACCCCACGGTGATCGTACCTGAACCGGTATGATTCAAAACTACAAGAGAATTTTCGATAGTCACTATATCGTACAATGAAAGATTGCCGCCAGTACTCATTGTTTGAATACCATTTCCGGCAAATCTAAGTCCTACCCGATTGTCAATAGCTGCGTCTCCACTTTCCTCCTGTATATCCACATCACCTTCCAGAATCAGCCGGGTAGTATTGCCCGGGGCACCCTTCAGGGTAATAGCAGAGGAGATGGTCAGGTCTCCTTTGACTAGAATATCCCCTTGTTCCAGATTTTTTACACCGTCACTTTTCAATATCAGGTTACCATATTGGGCAACAGGCACTGAATTGTACTCATTAAACTCCACTGTGGAGGTTGTACTTAATTGACCAAATCTGGATGATTGTATTGTATTGACCTCAAAAAAGCCATTATCTTTAATGGAAATTCTTCCATCCAGAATACTGCCGACCGTCAGAGTTTCGCCTACATCAATGATCACTCTGGAGGTACTTCCACCTATCGTCCAGTTGGAGCTTAAATTGATGGCATGCCCGTTGGTCACCATAAAATACTGCCCGTTATGGGTAAAATCAGCAGGGGTTTCCCCTGAACCATCGGTATTTTTACCCCAGGTGCTGAGGTCATCCAAATTACCTGAAGATTTGGAATAAAAGATGTCCGGAACACCAGTATCAAATATAACAGGATCGGAATGGCCTGATTCGTTTCCGCTGGCATCAAAGGCGGTTACGGTGATGGAGTAAGTGATGTCTGGCTCCAATACATTGGTATAAAAGGTGTTGTTTGAACTGGTACCGATAGAATCGCCGTTGGCATAAATAGTATATCCGGTTACTCCTACATTATCAGCAGATGCGGTCCATTTAAAGCCTGCATTGGTAAATGTATGGGTCACTACTTCTACATTTTGTGGAATACCAGGCGCCTCGGTATCGCCCAGTGTAGTGGCAGAGGCTGTTCCAGAAAAATCAGATGTACCATTCAGGTTAACAGCTTTCAGTTTGTAATAATAAGTGGTGCCGGGCAATAAACCAGTATCCGTAAAGGCATTCACATTACCTTCTATTCTTCCGAAAAATTCAAAAGGACCTGCTCCCGATAGAGATCTGTATCCTTCAAAACCAAGGAGGAATTCCTGGAGTTTGGCTTGCACCTCCGAAAAAATATATCCATGGCCGGCATCATTGAGGTGGATGCCATCACCTGAATTGTATTCAACTTTTATTCTGAGATCATTTGAAAAATTAGTGAGCTCATCATAAATGTCAATTACGAATTTACCATAACTCCCTCTTACTGCATTGGCTTCATCCTGTAGAAAATGTCTTTTGCCTGAATCAGTTCCAAAATTTCGGGGCTGTGTGGTGGTGAAAAATATCTTAATTCCTGCCGCGTCAGCCAGGGCCTTGATCTCCTGGTAATGAGCCATGGTGGTAGCAATCGGGATGTCCTCATGAACATTATTGGAGGGCATGTTCACGATGATGATCCTTGGATTCAAGGAAAGGGCTTTCGTAATATTGATATCCGGGTTAGGTGCGTGGGAGGGGTTATGGCCGCTGCTGCTTCCTGTTGGCAGCAACCGGTCTGTCGTTATTCCTCCTGTGCCAAGGTTGTGAAGGGTATAATTAATACCCAGGCCTCCCAGCCATGTATTTAACCTGCCCACCCAGGCATTGGCTGGTGCTGATGCTCCAATCCCTTCGGCGGTAGAAGAACCCAAAACAACGATTTTGAGATCATCAGGATATCCTGTGGTTTGATCCCAGGTGAGGTCAATGCTGGTCATTCCGGCAGATGAAGCCTGCAGGTTGGTCGGAGCTGGTGGGGGCGTGAAATTCTCAGGATTCCCGCTTCTGAGCATGGCATCCGGGATTTCAGTCCAATCTCCTCCATCTTTCCTGAAGTAGACAGACAAACATTCCCCACCCGTCCGTTCAAAATAAACTAAGGTAATGGGGTGTGCCCCTACTTCCAGGTCTTTAGGTATAATGGTTGAACTAAAATTACATCCATGCAGCCCGTCGTGGTCATATACCAGGTTTGATGTAGTATTACCAGGATCAAATCCATTGATGTATATCCTGCTCCCATCGTCAGATTGCGCACGAAATTCGTAAAAACCAGCCTGGCCCTCTTCTATATAGATATAGCCATCAAACTTAAAATTAAAAAAATCATCCTGGGTCTTAGGATCGATGGTGAAATTCGGGACATGCCCGGTAAATTCGGGACTATTCCATTGTTCGGGAGTTATTTCATCCAGGGACTCCCAGGCCCCGGTGCTATGTTCGTAAGCCAACCCTTCAAACACGGTGGCAACAGATATTTGATTACTAGCCAGGGAAAGATTACCACTGTAATCAACTGCTCTCACTGTGAATACGAATGTTTTCCCTTCCTGGAGATTACTTACCGTAAAAGAAGGGGTGTTGGTGCCAGTAGCCACAGAATCCGAACCATAATAAACATAGTATTGCTCTATCCCGATATTATCTGTGGCGGCTGTCCATGCCAGGTCCACGCTATTCAATGTAAAACCGGTGGATACCAGGTTCTGCGGTGCAGAAGGAGGGATGATGTCTGTTCCTGTGGATATAGCAAGGTTGGAAGTATAAGGGGAGGTGGCTGTTTTGCCTACTGCCCGGATCTGATAATAATAGGTACGGTCCGAAACGGCAGTAGTATCATGGAAGGTTACACCATCTTCACCGGTAAGCCCCAGGAAAGTATAGGGAACAGAGCCGCTTTCCGAACGCCAGACCTCATAACCCAGTTCATCTGGGCCATTATCATTCCAGAATAATCTTATGGTGCCTTCGGAGGTTTCTGTGGCTGATATCTCAGTAGGGATTGGAATGGTGGTCGGTGCGTTTACCGTAAGGTAAAATGAAGCGGAAGGAAGGCTGGGGCAATCGCTGAAGGTGCGGGTTATAAGATTATACTCACCGGCATTGCCTGCAACGGCATTTTGAATGGTTACATAATTTATAGAATCATGGCCGATCTTGTTATCGTTGTGAAGAAAATCAAAATTCACACTTGGATTGGGCTGGGTGCTGAAGGTAACAGTACTGTTGCCATTACGGTCGGGAAAGTGGGAGCTGCCGCTGGCCAGGATCTGTGGGGTCACGGCTGCGCTTTCGCCGACTACTACCGGCTTGGACCATTTGTTCCAGTCCATGCTATGACGGCGGAATCTGACCCTGTAGGTACCGGGGGAATTAGCGAATAATTCATGATTTAAAGCTCCTGAAACGATCCCCCCGTCCTTTTCCCATTGGTATTCGCTGAACCCGTAGGATACACCCAATTTGACCGGGTTTTCGTTTGTGGCACAGAGAGAGGGTTCTCCAAAGTATACATGAATATCTGCTTTATCTCGTTCTTTGATCCAGGTGAAGAAATCGGGTTCATTAAAGGCACTGTTCCAGGTACCATGACCCAAATTCGGATATAAAGTATACCGGGCCTGCCCACCCAATTCTTCAAACCAGCGTATTAAGGTCTCGGTTTGGCTTTGGGTGGGATTGCCATCATTCCCTCCTTGAAAAACCCACAGGGGTATGTGTGATAATGCAGAGTCACCCCGAATTTTGGTGTTGGATGCTGATGGAGACATTAACAACATGCCTGCAAAAAGTGCCGGATCCTGTTTTACAAAAGTAATTACATGTTGAGCACCATTTGAGAGACCATGAATAACTACTCTGTTCCTGTCAATATTGTATTCATTAAGTAATAAATGAACCATTCGCGTAGTTTCCAGGAGCTCAGTACCACTCCAGCCATTCAGGTTTTGGGGAAATAAAACAAATCCTGCAAAATCCCTGGGAGGAAGTGTAGGATCATTGGGCTTTTTATTGCCGGCCCGGTTGACTGCTTGCAAATGTTGATTGCCTCCATGTAATAAATTATGATCATTATTTAGAAGCCTGGATTGGTTTTCCGTTCCGGGAGGCGGATTTGGGCCTGGGTCTTTTGTAGGATCCCAGTTTGGATTTGACCAATGGCAGTTATTTCCCCAGCAATTTCCGCGTTCGCCTGCACCATGCAACATGATGATCAAAGGATACCCGGGCTCATAAGCAGAATCATAATCAACGGGAAATAAAAACCTGAAATTTTGAACAAATTTATTCTGAGCTGGTGATTTGTTCCATAAATGACCCTGGGTATATTGGGTTGAGCTCCAATTAGTCATATTGTGAAATTGCGTTACACTGCCAGAAGTATTTTCTCTGAAGCTAAAAGTACCTGTTTTGTTTTCCTTTTGGTCTAAGTTTAGTTTTGGTCCCTCAGAACCGGGATTTTGATTGAAATTAAAGGTATGTATATATTCCGGAACCCATTGAGCAAAGGAGTCCTGAGCTCCAAATAGTAGTAATAGGCCAATGGCAAAAATTAATTTTTTCATCGATAAAAATCCAGGAATTCAATTTATTGGAAGGGTTTTAACAATAATATAAGTCTGGTACTATTACAACGGTTTATCGGAAGGCTAAGTTGGTCACAGGGGGCCCTGTAAGCGCAAAATTATGATGATATTAAATTTTAAAAATTTAATATATTTAATTAAATAAATAAATAGTATTATATATTTTTAATAATTGTAAAAAAAATAAATTTAGAATGATATAAGCCATCCACTAATTATGTAAGCCACTGGACGTTTCTTTATACCCTTCCATACGAAGTGAAATAATCAAACGCTCAAGAGGATGAAACCATGTTTATTCGATAGTCAGTACCCAGGAATTTTTGAACTCCAATATCCGTTTGGTTTTGATGCTCTTCCAAATGGATACCGCTTCAGTATAAGTATTTTGCCTCGCCACCACTACATGAAACAAACCTGATTGTTCGTGATAGTGCATGCTAGCTGGGTACCCTTCGGTGACGACCTCTTCTAGGTAGTTTTCTGCGTTTCTTAATTTGGCAAAGGCCCCGACAACTACATAATGCCCGGGTCCCATATCCAAAGAGGCCTCATTTTCCATTATTTCTGCAGTCTCCTCAGGGTAGGATTCTATTTCATGGGTTATTACCTCTACCGGCTCCCGGATTTTTGTAGGAGAAACAGCCGGCTCTTCCATAATTTCAGGCTCAGGTTCTTTTTGAATAGGTTGCTCATTTTCTACCACTTTTTCCTTTGGAGGTTCCTGATTTTCAGCGAAGAGATTATTCTTATTAACAGGTCTGATATCCTCCAGGTAGTCCTTACTGTTCGGCGCAAAGGCCACATGAAATTCATGGGAACGCTGTCCTAATTGTGTGACATTCTTATCGGGTAATTCATAAGAATACCCCATCTTGAATTTTGTACCTATGTTAAAACCAACCACGAAATTAAAGCCATAATTCTGTCTATATGCAGCCCCAGCCCACATAAGATCCCTGATATGAAATAAACCCATTGCCTCCCACTGGTTAGGAAGATATTCATTGGTATTGTAAATCACCCAGGGCTCAAAGGCCAGTGATGGACTTAAATCTAACCTGTAACTCATCATGACATGGGTGTATTTTAAAGGCTCAAGATTTATTTCTCCAAAAGCAGAAGGGGAAACCAGGTCTTTTCTGAACAGTCGTGGCAGTACAAATCCGAATTTAAAATTATTATTCTGGAAATTTAAACCGAATTGCCCGTCAAGCATATTGGCATTCCCCAGGAGATTGGCGAGTGCAGGATCCATGAGATTATCTACCTGGTCCAGATCAAGGCCGGTCCGGTCCATCCCGACAGACAGGCCGAATGACAAGCGTTTTTGGGCTGATTTCTTATTTCCAAAATACACATTATATCCCAGTGTGGCCATGCCAATAGTGGTATTGAGGACTCCTCGCTTTTCACTGGAGATGTTAACACCCAGACTGAGGTTCGTATTCAAGGGCATTTCAGCCACAAACCTGGAAACCACCGGGGCCCCCTCTATGCCCGCCCATTGCTGCCGGTAATTAAGGCTAAACTGGGTATAACCTGAATTGCCGACCATAGCGGGATTAATCAGGTAGGGGTTGAGAAAGTAGTGGTTTGAAAATAGTATTTCCTGTGCCTGCAAAGAGGGAATGAAAATAATAGTTGTCAGGAAAAATAAGACCCGGTTTAGTTTACTAGCCATGTTTTTAACGAATTATGGTTACACTTCCTGAAAGTTTACCCTGGCCGTTATTACATTGGATGATGTAATAATAGACGCCCTGGGGCAATGAGCGGCCGTTTTTGGAAACGCCGTCCCAGTTATTTTGATAGCCTATGGATTCATACACCAATACTCCATGCCGGTTGAACATGGTAAGATGGCACCCTTCCAGAGCATCGTTATTCTCTATGATCCAGAAATCATCTACACCGTCAAAATTGGGTGAAAATATTTTTCTTGGTCTGATCGATTCATCCTCACCGAGTACAATGACCTCCACCTCGTCTGTGGCGGTCAGCCCGGCATCATCCATCACTGATACCTCCAGCAAATACCGCCCTGCCAGGAGTTGGGTAAGGGTAATAATGCGGGAGGTATCAGAATCAATAGTAATATTACTGGTGCCAAATGCCTGTCGCCATGAGTAGCCTACAATCAAGCCCGAAGGAGAATCAGCCTCGGCTTCAAGGGTAACGGAATTCAGGGGTAATTGAATGATTACATCTTCTCCGGCAAATACGATTGGATGGGGGTTGACAGGATTCTCAACCTCGGCCAATAAGATAACCCTGACATCATCAGAACCGGAATGGCCGTTATTATCGGTGGCAGTAAGCCTAAACCTGTAAATACCCTTCACCATACCAGAAACGGTAACATTGATAGTGTTTTGATTCTCCATTATGAATGGAGCTGGGCCTGAAATTTTTTCCCATATTACAGAGGTTATTGTACCGGTGAAAGACTGTGCCGAACCAAACAATTGTGCTTGATTTTGAGGGAGTTGGAGTACCCGATCCGTTCCTGCATTGACTGCAGGCGGGATGGGCGATGATTCCGGCAATACCCTAATGACAACGAAATCCCTTCCTGTATCACCTTGATTATCAGTTATATTAAGTCTAAAATTATAAGTTCCGGCAACTAGATTTTCAAGGGTTACATTGGGCGTATTGGCATTGACCAGAGTCGCTGGGGGACCACTTATTTTTGACCACAAATAGTTTTCAATTGTTCCGTCAGGATCGGTGCCTGATCCATTCAGGGTCAAGGTATTCTCAGGCAACTGAATGGTCCGGTCCGGCCCTGCATTGGCTACAGGTGGCTGATTGGCTTCTTCTGATAGAACGGTCAGGTTCATTTGATCCGAACCTGTAGCACCGTCATTATCAGTGGCAGTAAGTCGGAAAACGTAACTACCTGCTTCCAGCCCGGTGACGTTAAGGTTTGCGGTACTTGCATTGGTTAGGGTAGCTGGTCCACCGGAGACTTTAATCCACTGTCGCGAAACCACACTGCCATCAGGGTCAGTAGCTGATCCGTTGATGATAATGCTGTTTTCAGGAAGTTTTATGGATCGGTCTGGTCCTGCGTTGACAACAGGAGGCTGGTTGACTGCAGCCGGGAATACGGTTACAGTCATGAAATCCTGCCCGGTGGCTCCATCGTCATCTGTTATCCTTAACCGGAAGGTATAAACCCCTTCTTCCATATTACTGACCGATAGATTTGGGGAATTGGCGTTGTTGAGGGTGGCATTAGTCCCTGATACCTTTGTCCAAAAGAATCCGACAACAGTACCATCAGCGTCACTTCCTGAACCGTTTATAGTCAATGAGTTGGTAGGCAAGGTAATACTTCTGTCAGGTCCGGCATTGGCTACAGGAGGGGTATTGATGGGTTCATCATTGACAGTCAGGATCATGTCATCGGAAGCATCTGAATCTTGATTGTCCGTAACGGTGAGCCTGAAACTGTAAACGCCTTCTTCAAGATCCTGTACGGTCAGGGTGGGTGTGGATGCATTTTGCAAGGTGGCATCCGGCCCTGACAGTTTTTCCCACAGGTAAGTAGCAATACTGCCATCCGGATCTGACCCTGAACCAAAAATGGATACCTGAGTTTGGGGGAGCGTAACAACAACATTTGGCCCTGCATTGGCTACCGGTGCTTGATTAACTGCTCCGGACTGCACAAAAACGGAAGCTTCATCAGAGGCTGTGGCCCCCTCGTCATCAGTTACGGTTAGGCGGAATACATAATTACCTTCTCCAAGATTGGAAAGGGAAAGGGTAGGCGAGCCTGGATTGGTCATAGTGGCTGTGGGGCCATTCACCTTTATCCAGTTATAGGCTGTAATGAATCCATCCGGATCAGAGCCTGAACCGTTTAGGGTAGTGCTGTTGGTAGGTAAGGTTAGGTTCCTGTTGGGCCCTGCATTGGCTGTGGGGGGCGTATTAAAGGTGCCGGCATTAACGGTCACCCTCATTTCATCAAAGTCATTAGCGCCCTCATTATCGGTGACTAGTAATCTGAAAATATATTGACCTTCTTCCAGATCACTGATGGTAAGGGTTAAATTATCGACATTGTTCAAAGTAGCATTGCTGGGCCCTGAATTTTGGGTCCACAACACCGAAGCAACCGAACCGTCAGGGTCGGAAGCCGTCCCTGTTACATTCAGGCTATTGGTGGGTAAAGTAATGGTACGATTGGGCCCAGCATTGGCGATTGGGCTTTGGTTTTCCACAGCGTTTACCGTTAAGTTCATCTGGGCCTGACCGGTAACTCCATCATCATCGGTGACGGTAAGGCGAAAAGTATAGGTGCCTGGCACCAGATCACTTGCTCTTAGCACCGGCGTATCTTCATTTTCGAGTGTGGCGGTCCCTGGTCCTCCTATTTGTGTCCATAAGTATTCTTCCACAGTGCCATCAGCATCGGTTCCTGACCCTGTGATATCAACAAAGCCTAATGGAAGGGTGACACTTAAATTGGGCCCGGCATTCGCTATGGGGGATGCATTAGCAGCATTGACGATCACAGTAGCCTGGTCTGAGTTATCAGCACCTAAGTTATCCTCTACTGTAAGCCTGAACACTCTTACACCTTCAGCAAGATTATTTAATGAAAGGGTAGGTGTATTGGCTCCTTCCAGGGCGGCAACCGGCCCTGAAACCTGCTGCCAAAGATAGGATACCACTTCTCCAACAGGGTCTGAAGCTGTTCCTTCTAGTATGGTAGAATTATTGGGCAGTGTTATTTCTATATCAGGTCCTGCACTGACCAGGGGAATTTCATTGACCTCTACCTGTGATACATTTACGATGGTTTCATCGGAAGTGGAAGCGCCATTATTATCAGTAGCCGTAAATCTAAAAAAATAAGATCCTGCCTCCAGATTGGATGCAGTCAGGTTATTGGTGGTTTGTCCGCTTAAAGTGGCGGTCCCTCCTGAAACCATGATCCATTGGCGGGAAGCGATGGTGCCGTCAGGGTCAATAGCAGTTCCATTTAATACTACTGTGTTGACAGGAAGTGTAATATTTCTATCCGGGCCCGCACTTACCACCGGAGGGAGGTTAACAGGGGCTGCATTGACAGTGACCATAGTTTCTACAGTTCCTGTTGCCCCGTCATTGTCGGTCGCGGTAAGCTGGAAAACATAATTTCCGGCTAGAGACAATCCATTTATAACTGTGGAAGCCTGCCCCGAATTAGATATGGAAATGGCAAGGGGGCCAGATAGTTGTTCCCATTCATATTGGTTAATAGAGCCATCAGGATCACTGGCTGATCCGTTCAATGTAGTTGAAACGGTAGGCAGGGTGATGGATTGGTTGGGTCCAGCGCTGACTACCGGAGACTGGTTAGCTGCGGAAACAGTCACATTCATTTGATCAGCATCCGTAGCACCGTCATTATCAGTTACAGTAAGTTGAAATACGTAAAGACCTGCAACCAGATTAGAGGCTGATGCGGTTGGGGAACCGGCATTTGTAAGGGTGGCAAATGGTCCCGATAATTTTTCCCATAGGTATGAGACAATAGTCCCGTCAGGATCAGTACCCTGGCCCGCCAGATTGGTGGAGTTGGTAGGTAGCTGCAGGGCTATATCGGGACCTGCGTTGGCAATGGGGCTTTGATTATCTGCTTCCAATACGGTCAGAGTCATTTCATCCGAATCGGAAGCGCCGTCATTGTCCTCAACAGTAAGCTCAAATACATAAACACCTTCTTCTAGATTAGTAGCCTGAAGATTTGGGGTACCCGCACCGGTTAGGGTGGCAGTTCCGCCCGATATTTTTACCCATGAATAGCCCGTTACGGTGCCATCTTGATCTGAACCAGAGCCATTGATGGTAAGAGAATTCGTGGGTAGTTTTATTTCACGGTTTGGTCCTGCATTAGCTACAGGCGATTGATTTGAAGCTACCACGGTGATGGTCACCATATCAGAAGCCGCGGACCCGGTATTGTCGGTAACGGTGAGCCGGATTTGATAGACACCCGCTGATAAACCTGAAAATGTTACCGTTGAATTATTACCATTTGAGATAGTGGCATTTGGCCCTGATATTTTTTCCCAAAAATATGAAGTGATGGGATTGCTTGAATTGCCCGAGCCGGTAAGATTTAGAGAATTTTCAGGAAGGGTAAGCGTTTGGTCAGGCCCTGCATTGGCTGTAATGGAAGACCTGCTTTGTGCCATCATCCATTCGTATAAATTAGGGGTATGCAGGTTATTATCCGTTCGGTAGGCCCTGCTCCATGAATTATGTCCGACCCCGGGATAAATGGTCATGATTGTAGGAGGATCAATAGCTGGTTGGCAGTTATTGATGGCAGTGACCATATTAACTGTCCGGCTTACGTTTACCACACCATCATTATCCCCATGAAAAGCCCAAACCGGGATATTTTCATTAGCAATATTGCAGGCTGCGTTGGGGGTATTTCTGCTACCACAAATTGGGGCAAGTGCTGCTATTTTTTCTGGAAAACTTTGTGCGTAAAACCAGGCTCCGCCACCACCTAAACTTAAGCCGGTAACATAGATTCTGTTCAGGTCAATCCTTAACTCGGTCTTGACATACTCCACTACCTCGTCCATGTAATTAGGAGGCCAGTTGCCAAGAGTGGTTTTTAATTGTGGGGAGATCAGGATAAATGGAAACTCATGGCCGTTTTTCACATGCTGTGGGGGGCCGTTTTGGGCAACTTTATTTAAATCACCTGCATTGTTTCCGCGTTCACCAAGACCGTGAAAAAAGAAAACTACCGGAAAATCTTCGGTACTGCCTTCATAGCCTGGAGGTAAATATTCTAAATACCAGGTGCCAGCAGGGGTTACCCGTGGGTTCTGATTTTGTGCCCGTAAGTCGGATGAATATGAAAATAAAATGGCAACATAGCCAAGGATAAGAAAAACATTAAATGGTTTGTAAATCCTCCTTTCAACAGCCTCTTTTTCAACCTTCCTCATTCCCGTGTTTTGAAATTTCCTTAACCTCTTGGATTTGATTAAAGCCAAGCTGCTATAAACACGAAGCGTGGCAAAGGTAAGGATTAGTTAATAGAAAAAACTATTTTATTTTATTATATTTTAATTCATAAATATTACCACCCAGAAGACCCAATTCCTTTTCATCCACAATCATAACTTTATTGGGTCCTTCAAAGCAGATACCCGCCTTATGGGTATAGTGCCCGAGTTCTATTTCATGGAATTTTCCTGATGAAAATTTTTTGTGGTGATAGTCCGTTATCAGAATCACTTTACCATGAAAGAGCAAGGCGACTGTATTTCCATCTTCGGAAATATCAGCCCCTGTAATCCAGTTATCAAACATTTTTCCCTCCAATCTGAAGGTATCCACTTTCTTCGCAGTGTACTCGCCTGGCTCAGCCGGCAGGGCATACACATTAATGATTCCATTGAAAGGCCTGGTGCGGTTTTTTGTAAAAAGGTACAGGGAATCATTTAGAAATATGAAAGCATCCACATCAAAGTTATGAGAAGAAGGGGGCGGTGGAAATTCTACCTGATCTTCATAATGATATCGTATAGGCCTGGCGTACGATACCCTTTCCGTAATACTGTCGGGATTGGTTATTTTAAGGATCTTCAGGTCTTTCTTATTGTTATGATTATTTCCAAATTCACCAATATATAGGTTGCCCTCCGGATCCTTGGCTAAATCTTCCCATCCACGATTTTTATTTTTCAGATGTAGAGTCCTGATTAGGTTACCAGTGCTGTCGATATTAAAAAGCACCGGAACTCCCCCATCATTGTGGGTCCAGTAACTACCCTTACCGAAGGTTTCCAATCCGGAGGCTTCTACTATAGCATCGGGGAGGGTGCCGGTCTTTTTGAAGTCAAATTTTTCAGCAGGTACACTATGAATTTTTTGAAAGTCCTGGGCCGTAGCAAGGCAGGAGATCAAAAGCAAACTAAAAGTGAGGCTAACGATTTTCCTTTTCATTGGTAGCCTTGGTTTTCTGATAGACCTCCTCATATATCCGCACCCATTTTTCAGCAGTATTTATCCACCGAAATTTTTTCGATCTTTCGATTCCTTTGGCTACAAATTGATTATATAGTTCTTCATTACTTAATAATTGGGCTATACCATCTGCGATCGCCTCGTTATCATTTGGGTCTACCAATAATGCAGCGTTTCCGGCTACCTCGGGGATAGATGAGGCAGTAGAACTAACAACCGGTGTGCCGCAAGCCATTGATTCTAATACGGGTAAACCGAAGCTTTCTCTTTTGGAAGGAAAAAGAAATATGGAAGCCATGTTGTATAATACGACCATTTCGCTGTTAGGGATGTATCCAGAGGAAATGATTTTATCTCTGAGATGGAAAACATTTAATTTTCGGAGCAAATCATGCAGGTATCCGGCTTCCATATCAGTAATAAACAGAGGAATATCATACCCCTTTTTATTGAGCAATGCGTAGGATTTGATGATATTGGTAAGGTTTTTTCTTGGGTCTTTATTACCAAGGGCCAGGATGAAACGGTCTGGTAATTGGTATTGGTTTTTAAATGTTTTTACCAGGGTCTGATCCTGAATGACCTGGAAGGATTCCCCAACGGCATTGGGAAGGGTTCTAATCCTTTCTTCAGGGAAAGAAAAATAACTGAGGATATTATTTCTTTCAAAATCCGAAACGGTGCCAATTACCGCGCATCTATTAATAATTTTGGGAATGTTCCACCTACGATACAAATTTCCCAGTCGCTGGTACCAGCTTCCTTTTTGGATAGAAAAGGATTCCAGATAAATGATATCATGCAGGGTAAGCACCAGGGGAACGGATAAACTAACAGGTGCGGTATTGGAAGTACAATGAAGCAGATCAATTTTGTGCTTCTTTACATATTTTGGTAAATGAAATTGTTCCCAAATAGGGTAGGAACCACCGGGAATCTGAACAATTTTGAAGTTAGGGTTGAGGTCTGCTACGGCACCATCAGGATCATACTTGGTGAATATAATGTACTCGTTCACCTTATCGATCAACTGTAATGAATTGATCAATTCGGTGGTGACGATGTCCATCCCATGCTTTTCCTTTCGGAAAATTCTTTGAGCTTCTATCCCTATTCTCATTGGGTTTCAGGAATTTCTCCCGTTTTTAATACTGAATCATTAATACTTTGAATTTCTGTGACCATTGTATGGATAGAAAATTCATTCTTTATGGTTAAAAATGCCTTTTCACCAAAAATCTTTATATTATCCGGGTTTTCAGAAAAATAAAGGATTGCGTTTCACAACTGAATATCATTATTCTTGTCGATTAACAGTCCCTTGGATTTATCGGATATCAATTCCCTGGAACCGGCCACTGCCGTGGCTATTACTGCTTTTTTCATTGCCATAGCCTCAATTAAGCCTATAGGCATGCCCTCCCATAATGAAGGAAGGCAGAAAATATCAATGGCCGCGAGATAATTTTCTATATCATTTTGGAAAGGCATTTTCTTAACCTTTCTAGTTAGATTTAATTCCTTGATTCTTTTCTTAACGTTCGAAACATGTTCACCTTCCCCAATCATTATTAACCTGAGACGATCATTTTTTTGGGAAGCCAAATGAAAACCCTCCAACATGGTAAAAGGGTCTTTTTGAAAGGTCATTCTGGCTATTAAGCCCACCCATATTTCATCTTCGTCAAATCCCAGCCGTTTCCGCATGGTGGCACTACTGATGTTTTGGTCAAACCTTTTGAAGGAAATGCTATTCTTTACCAGATTAGGTTGAAAGTTGCTGAAGGTTGTTTTTCCTGTTTCTATATTACTGGCTGAAACACAAATAACTTCTGTGGAATTATTCAAAATATACCTTTCCCCAGCTTTTCTGCGGTATCTAAACAATTTATTCTGCGAGTCATTGAAAGACCAGCCATGGACGGTATATTTAAGTGGGATGCTCAGGTTATTTGAAGGCCAAATGAGATTTGAAGCTGCTCGGGTGCCATGGGTGTGGGTAATGGCAAATTCTTTTTCAATGAAGAGGGTATTCACTTTTTTGTAAACCATAGGATCAAATAGTCTTGTACTGGGGATTACATGCGATTCAATCCCTTTCTTCTTCAAATTGTTTATCATGGGTCCATCAGTAAAGGAGAGGACTATGGGCTCAAATCTATCCGCATCCAGATGGGTAGTGAGATCAAATACGTGCGATTCTCCACCCCCAATCTGGCCCTGCCTGATCGTTTCAAGGATTTTTATTTTATTTTTTCTCCCCTTCATGGTAAATGCCTAAATTCCAGCAATACCCCTGCAATATTTTTTTTGCATGGGTAAAATCTTTTTTAAATAGGTATCCCAAAATATTTTTTGGTAAACCGATACTTGTATAATAAATCAGAAAGACCATTTTTTTGAATCCAGTAAAATTCCTGCGGGCAAAAAGTATCCTGTTTCTGGTCAGGTAATAGGTTTTTACAGGGTTGTGTTTTCCTATTGACCGCGATTCTTTATGGAAAATTATGGCCTTCTGCATTACCATCAGCCTGAACCCTGCGCGTCTGATCATTTCACTCCAGTCCAGTTCTTCATAATACAGGAAATACGCCTCGGGCATGAGGCCTACTTTTTTCAGCAATCGTCTTGTTATCATCATTGCTGCACCATGACCGTAAGGGGACTCGATCAGAGACTGAAATTCAGGCCCGTCATTACGCTGGTTGCCCAGGGCACTGTTCCTGCCGGTCATAGTCATGGGGGTAAAACCGGCAAACTGTATGATATTAGTTTTGTAAAATAAAATTTTTGGAGAAATAAGGCCGATATTTTCGTCCTTTTCAAAACAATCGATCAGTTGAAAGACCAGACTATTGGTAAACTCAGTGTCGTTATTGACCAGAAACAAATAATCGCCTTTCGCAGCTTTCAACCCCAGGTTATTGCCTCCGGCAAATCCCAGGTTTATATCAGATCTTATGTATTGGACGGTAGGATAAGCTTCGAGAATGGCAGGTCCGGGGTCATTCGAAGAGGCATTATCCACCACGATGATTTCGGTATTTCGGTAGGGATTTTCAGCAATTGATCTCAGTAAGTCAAGAGTATACTCGAGACTATTATAATTAATAGTAATTATGGAGACTAGAGGCCGGTTATTTAGTTTCATCTGCCGAGAATAGCTGATTATCAATCTTAGTTTTAGAATGCTTGGTATGGATGAATTTTTTGTCGGCACCCTTAAGGCGAAACAAAAACAAGATCATATTGAAAAAAGCTACCGGCACGGTAAATAGCGCCTTAAACAATCTAAGATCAAAGAATTTTAGCGGTAGGGCTATTGCAAGGGATGCCGCATAGACTACTAGCAAGGAACCCCAGTAAAGGGTGCCCGGCCATAGGAAAGGGTTTAAGGCTATTGATATTATTGTGAGTAAAAATAGAAGCCCTAAATTGATCACTCTGGAAAAGAATAAATTCTGTAATATGGCTATATTGAAATAATCTAAACGACCATTCATGAAGGCCTTTATCCCTTTAGTAAAATACCTGCCTAGGTAGATATACTGACTTGATAGCCACCGCCTCCGCTGGTTTTTGAATTCGGAAAGGGAAGATATTTTCTCATCGAAAATGATGGCATCCGGGAGGTAGCAAATAACATGGCCTCTTTCGATAATTTTAAGTTGCAGTACTTTGTCAAACCCGCCCACTGCTGTAATTTCTGCCAGGCATGATTTGACCAGGTGGGTAGAAAAAGCCATTCCGGATCCAACTATAGCAGATGAAAGCCCAATACTTGCCGGGGCTTTCCTGAACAAATGATTATTGATTATCTCACTCCCGGCATCCAGGACTGCAAAATTTGTGTCCAGGTTTTTAGCCACTCTTCGGCCCTGGATAGCCTGATACCCATCGTAAAAAGCATTATTGATTTTCTTAAGGAATGATCGCGCCAGCACATTGTCAGCATCACTGATGAGTACCATCTCATAATCCTTCTCATCAATTTGTTCCAAAGCAAAATTCAATGATTTGGTTTTGGTGCTTTCTTCAAATACCACCTTTATCACCTCCACATTTAATTGCTCTAAATCTGTTATGGTATTGTCTTTCAATTGATCTGCAATTACGAATACACGGTAAGATTCCTGTGGGTAGTCAAGATGCCCCATAGATTCCGCCACACTCACGATCACCTCGTCTTCTTTATATGCCGGTATCAGGATGGCGATTGTAGCAAATCCGGGGGCGGGTTCTATTGTTTTAGTTTTTGAAAATAAACCTACCAACGAAAGGAATAGTGTATATACCACGGTGGCCAAAAAGAAAATAAAAAGGGCAGCCCCTATAATAGCAAGGATCATTTAATCAGACTTTTTCCTTTTGAATCATGGCCGGAATGGTTTTCACCAGGATCTCAATATCCTTCCAGAATGAGTTTTTCATAGCATAGTTCATATCCAGCTCCATCCTTTCTTCGGGTGACATATCGTCTTTACCTCTTTTGGATATTTGCCATAAACCTGTAATGCCCGCCGGGGCCAAAAACCGTAGCGCTATATGATCTTTGGTAAGCTGCTCCGCCTCGTACAATGGCAATGGCCGGTTGCCTACCAGTGACATGTCACCTTTCAAGACATTGAACAGCTGAGGAATCTCATCCAGACTGGTTTTTCTAAGGAGAAGGCCAAATTTGGTGATCCTTGGGTCATCTTTGATCTTGATAAAAGCAGAAGAACCATTGGTGTTTTCACCGTTGGTGCCCGCATATTGATTGAGGTGTCGTAGGCCATCCAACTCCTTGGCCGCATTTATGCCCATGGACCTTAATTTATAAAAATCGAAGATCTGATATCCAGCACCTGCTCTTTTGGAAATATAAAATACCGGGCCAGGAGATTCTAATTTTATAATCAATGCTGATATTAACAGAATGGGTGACAATATCAGCAACCCTAATCCTGATATAGCAACATCAGAGGCGCGTTTTAAGGTAAATGAATTTCTATGGTATTTTAGACCTTGTCCATTAGATAATGGGATAGGGCTGGTATTAGTAGCCTCATTCACGTTGATGATCTTTATCCGCCTCAGTATTTTAGACCTTTTATGGATTTCGTCGATAGGGTAGGGCTGTTTCCAGACGGCATCAAAACCTAAGCTTTTGGCCTCCATTATGTTTTGATCGTTTGAATCCAAGCTTATCATGATTACCGGGGTGTAAAGGAAGGGGCTAGAGTCGAGGTACTTCTTAAATAATATCCATCCTTTGGACCCTAACCATTCACTGTTAATACAGATAGCCCCTAAATGGGAAGGGTCATTGTTTACCTGATTTTTCAACCAGATTCTAATGCCTTCTATAGATGAGTACTCTATTATTTCAAAGCGTTGTCCCTTATTCTCCAGGCTGTTGTCTTCCAACTGACTCTCACCTAAAAATAGGTAATAAACCGTTTCGTGCTCGAAGATGGAATCCATCGGGTCATATCCCTCCAAAATTTCGGAAGTCACTTCATCATAGGTACCCTGATTATTGTCAACTTTAGTGAGCATGGTCAATTATGGATTTTTAACATTCGATTTACTGTTTCTACAAGGGTTTCAGGGTTGAATGGTTTTTCTAAATATTCAGCTGCTCCCAGGTTTAAACACTTTTGCTTCATTTGTAAAGCATTATAACTGGTGATGATGAGCACTGGTAGATTTTCATAGAAGCCACTTTCTTTTAAGTATTGTAAGAACATGGTGCCTTTCATGTCAGGCATCTTAAGATCAGAAATAATTAAATGAGGACGATTGCCAGATTCTAACCACTTAAGCGCCTCTATTGGAGTATCTTTAAGAGTGATTTTATACTTTTTTTCAAGCAAACCCTCCACTAGCCAAGACATTGGCTGATCATCCTCAATTAATAAAATCTTATTCACCTCAGTAATTTAAATGAGTGGCTAAATAAGATCTCTATTTATTTGTATATCAAGATATTTATAAAGCCACACTAAATAATTTTAAGTATCCAACTACCCAAACTCCCGAACCCTTTCAGTTCATAAGACATTCGAAAAAGATATTCTTTTCCAGCCAAATAAATTATATGCACCATTCAAAATCATTGGAAATGGGCATTTTATTTAAAAATGAACTATTAAGATTATCTTAATAATTGATTTAAATTATTAGCAAAGGATTGTGAACTGATTCCGGAGTAAAACGGGTTGAAACCCGCAGTTGCCGTGGCTCATAGAAGTAACGCCGGTTTATAAGGTGTGCTTCTGTAATGAGGTAAGTAATGCAGTAACCATATTTAATTTGCGAAATGTTCCAACCATTTAATGTCTTAGTGTGTCTAACGTAATATACCAGAAAAGGGTATTTTTATCTTTGTCAAGAACAATTCAATTATTTTTTCGTTAATTTTACGTTTTAACAAATAACCAAACTATGAAAACAATGAACATTCTATTAGAAAAATTTAGTAAGTTTTCGTTGTTGCTGTTGTTAGTGTCAGGACTGATAGTCCTGGGCAGCTGCGGTGACGATGATGATGGACCAGGCGTTGATCCTGATCCGGACCCTACCGAGACCATCTGGGAAATTGTGCAAAACACTGCAGGCCTGGATTCCTTAGAAAAGTATCTTAATGTGTATCCTGATCTTGTAGGAGCACTTAGCACAACGCCTAACAAGACCTTGTTTGCACCAAACAATGCCGCTTTTGTATCGCTGCTTAATACGCCAGGATTTCCATCTAATATAGCATCGATTAATCCAGACATCATTAAGTTTGTGCTTTCTTACCATGTGGTACCTGGTCAGACTATTTTAGGAGAGGATTTAGATGCTGATATGACCACATTAGCGACTGGCGTGCAAAGTGCAGGTGATGTGATAAAAGTAAATGCTAATGGCACGTTACTTACTGGTTCTACAAATCTTGAAATTGAAATAGTTACTCCTGACTTAAAAGCTACTAATGGCGTAGTTCACGTTATAGGAACAGTGATGATTCCTCAATCAACAGGAGCTTCATTAACACCAATTTTAGGTACCATAGCTGGAACTGTGATGTTAGGTGCTGATTTCAGCCATTTGGCTGATTTTGTCAGACGTGCTGACTCTGATGTGCCCGATGGAATGAACCCTATTGTGAATATTTTAGCAAATAAGGAAGGGTTTTATAATGTGTTCGCTCCACCCAATCCTGTATTTGAAGGTGCTGCAGGTGCTCAAGAAATTACTGTAACACAATTAATTGAAAGCTTTACGCCTGCCCAGGCCAGGGCAATACTTCTAGCCCATGTAGTTGTTCACGAATCAGCTGGGGATTTTATAACCATAGCTAATATGGAACAAGGCCAGCAAATTCAGACGGCAAATGCGAATGTTGTGCTTTCAGTAACTGTAACTGATGCAAATCCTCCACAAAATCCTGTTGGTAGATTGATTTCAGCTCCTGGTACAACCAACGCTCCAATCGTATCTGGTGAGATAGAACATCTTAACGGTATTGCTCATGCAATAGGTAAAATTCTTACAGTTATTCCTTAAGGATTTAAGTATCAATTTTATAAAGGCTGTCCAAATATTGGGCAGCCTTTTTTTTGGGGTTGAATTTTTTATTCCTGTCTTAACAATTATAACCCCTGCCCTGATTCCTATCACCACTAATGAAGAAAAATAAAAATGATGAACCTGCATATTTGAGTATAAGTGGAAGTCGTTCATTGAAAAAGATGAGTTATACTTTTGGAAGCTTTACAAGGAAGATTGAAGTGGTTCCATTAGTGATTTTATCTAATCATATTCATTTAAAATTGTGTTCCGTTGGCATTTGGTAACTGAATGTTGTCATTTTAAAAAATCGACTGTAGAGGAATTTTCTTTTATAAGAGATTTGTAGGAAGAGTTTTGAGTTTATTTTTTGGTTGGTTGGTTCGTGCGGATACGAACCAAGGCCGAAGGACACCAGGGTAGAGGACACGAATCAAGAAGATGCATAATAAATAGAAAAAAAAATGGGCCAAAAACTGGCCCTTTTTTATTAGGTTAGGTTTTCTATTCCTGTCTAAATAAAATATAACTGATGCTAATTTGGGCAAACTGGTTTTTTAAATTAAAAGCATCGTCCCTTGTCGCCGAACTAAGCCCATAGTAGTATTTCGCTGTGATAGAAATATTTTGAAGGGTAGGACTTGAAGAATTAATTAAAT
>JBGTCD010000021.1:0-14713 GCA_041749015.1 Cyclobacteriaceae bacterium | reverse complement strand
TACGCGTTACGCACCCGTGCGCCACTCTCATTACATCCGAAGACGTAAATCCCGTTCGACTTGCATGTATTAGGCCTGCCGCTAGCGTTCATCCTGAGCCAGGATCAAACTCTCCATAGTAATATAAATAATCTGATTCCTATCGACTCAATTGACTTCTATTGTGGTCCCAAAGTATCACTACTCTAAAACCGGTCCGCTATCATTCAATTCATTCAAAGAACTTTATAGTGTGAGTCTAACCAAAAAATTAAACCCATTACTAACGAAAATCTAATCCTTATTAGATTCTAAAATATTCAAACTCTTCCTGTGTAAATGTCGAATCAAGAAGCCCTGTCTCTTTAAGGGACTGCAAAGGTAAGTTGACAAAAATTAATTACCAAAGGTAGATAAAAAAAGTCCCACAAAATTTGTGGGACTTTTAATTCACCGATTAAATAAGAACTATTCAATTACAAGTTTACGCACGGCTACATGGGCATCCGTTTCTATTCGGATTAAGTACATCCCAGTAGTTACACCTTGTAAAGTAACTTGTTGGCTTTGTCCTTTGAGAGGATCAATGGTAATCTGAGCGATGGTAACACCACGATTATCCATGACAAACACTTCATAAGGCACATCCGTCTGAAGCTTTCCTTCAAGGGTGATATTAAAGGAATTTTCCCTTGTTGGATTCGGATAAATGCTCAACAAACTATTCAAAGTATGAAGGCCAGCTACTGGTACTTCCGGAGTGGTGGCTGTAGCTACATTTGACCATCCAGATGGACCACCTTCATTATACGCATGAACCCTAAAATGATAGGTCGTCTCAGGATCGAAGCCTGCCATCGTGTGGGAATTTGATCCAGAGCCGATATCCATATGATCACTCCATGGGCCTAATTCATTATCTGATATTTGTATAACAAACCCTTCAACTCCAGTACCATCATGATCCCATGAAATCGAAATTTCTTCATGCGAAATAGCCTCTGCCGTTAAATTAGAAGGTGTCGCTGGAGGAGGCACATCAGCCCCAGGCTCGGAAATTGCAACATTATCCAATTTCATATAGAACTCATCCGACACATCAAAATGACGGAAGGCAATAAAGATTGTTTCTCCAATATAATCTTCCAGGTTAACTTCTCTCTGGTGCCATTCATCACCTGACAAGGTTTCTTTAAATACTTCAGTGAAGTCATCGATTTCCGTACCTGTAATGCTGATATTCACACTGTACGTCTCAGCAGAAAAGTCTGGATCCTGGGCACCAATATAATATTGGAGCACATCTCCTTCACCTATTTCAATACCAGGAGTAATCAACCAGTTGTCAGGGGTTAAAGGACCAGTCGCACTGGTCCAGGAAGCAGACCCTGCACTAAAATCACCCTCATAAGCAGATTCGGCAGCACTATAGTGAAACCATTGCTGGCCATCTCCATCTTCATCTAAATTGAGCCAACCTTCCGGCTCAAAATCGCCCTCAAATCCTTCAAAAAATTTAAATCCAACAGTTCCTGGAGTAGTTGCACTTGCTGCTGCAGCTAGTGACTGTTCCTCTCCTTCTTTTACAGAAAGCTGGAAATAGTAAGCAGTTTCGGGAACTAATCCTGAGTATAAATAAGATCTGTTGGTGCCTGGTAATAATTCGACAAGTTCAAAGGTTCCTATATTACCATTTGGGGAAACCATGAGCTCAAATCCATCAGGGTCATTTTCATATTCCCATGTCAATTCAATTGAATAAGCTGAAGTAGCTGTAGCCATGAAATTGCCGGGAGGTGGCAAATCATCCACAGGATCCTCACCTGGAAATCCTACCAAAACATTATCCAATTTCATATAAAACTCATCCGACACATCAAAATGACGAAAGGCAATATAGATGGTTTCTCCAATATATTCTTCCAGGTTAACTTCTTTCTGATGCCAATCACCACCTGACAGAGTCTCTTTAAATACTTCAGTGAAGTCACCGATTTCCGTACCTGTAATACTGATATTCACACTATAGGTCTCAGCAGAAAAGTCAGGATCCTGGGCACCAATATAATATTGGAGTGCATCGCCTTCACTAATTTCGATGCCGGGTGTAATCAACCAGTTGTCAGGGGTCAACGGACCTGTCGCACCAGTCCAGGAGGCTGATGCTGCACTAAAACTTCCTTCAAAAGCAGTCCCAGCCACACCATAATGAAACCACTGCTGACCATCACCATCCTCATCTAGGTTGAGCCAACCTTCTGGCTCAAAAGCCCCCTCAAAACCTTCAAAGAACCCAGCGCCTCCAAGAGAAATCTGGGTTGTTGAAGATACAAATGTAGGTATGGACAAGTCGCCATTCCGAGCTGCCAATACCGAATAATAATACATGGTTTCGGATTGCAAACCCGAGTTTAAGAAGGTTGTTTCGGTGGATGGTATTGACTCTACATGTACATAACTACCTTGTGCACCAGTAAGCGATCTGTATATTTGAAACTCATCTGCCTCAAACCCATATTCCCAATTCAATTCGATCTCCGATGCACTCAACGCTGTTGCAGTGAGATTTGATACGGGATAGGTGACATCACCAACGCAGACAACGCCAGAGGTTGCGCTACCCCAATTGCCACCAGCAATGGAACCCACTTCAGCACCATCAACTAAAAAATCAACTGATGGGCCGCCATCACCAAATGAATCAAATAAATTGAAGGTATAACAACCATCAGGTAGGCATAATGGTATACTGATTGTCGAATTAGAGGTAGTATAGCCAGCTCCTGAAGCAACGATATTACCCTCCTCATCCTCAAGCTCCCAGGAAGTTTCACCAGGCCAGGTATCAAGATTTAGGGCAATTTCCAGAGGGTTGGTTTCTGAATCTAAATTAAAATTGAAAGTTACTTCATCCTCATCATTATCAGGATTACCATCCAATCCTGACCCATTGACATCAACGAGTTTTGCTATTATTGTATTAGAGCCCTCCTGAATATTAATTCTAGGGAGTACAACTTCTGCAAATTCATCAGGGTTAAGCAGGCCAGTGAGTTCAATTAGTTCTAAATCCTCCCCAATACCATACTCCAAATCAATGGAAGTAACAGGAGAAGTCCCTGTATTGGTTACCAAAACTGTTACTGTGGCAGAAGGAAAACAATCTTCAAGTTCTTGATCTGCCTCAGGGGCAACAATCTCAAGCGCTACATCTATTTCAGCACTGAATGGTAAAGAAAATTCTATAGAGGATTCTGATTCAAACGAATCACCCTGAATGATTCCAATAATCAAACCTCCCTCTGAACTAAGTGTAACACCTCCTCCTTCTGCAATACCATCACCAAATGAATCGAATAGATTAAATGTAAAGTCTCCATCTGGCAAGCAAACAGGAATAGAAACAGTATCATTTGCAGGATAGCCATCCGCATCCCCATCTCCACTAGCCAAAATAACCCCTCCTGTGTCTGTTATATTCCATGAAGTTTCGTCAGGCCAGGTATCAGTGTCGATTTCAACAGTGATATTATTTAAATCGGTATCTAAAATAAAGTTGATTTCGGACAATGCTTCGTCATTATCAGGATTCTCATCAGATTCACCATTAGCTGATACCACCTGAACGATTATGGTATTAGTTCCTTCCTCTACTTCTAATCCACTCAAATTCAAATTAAGTGAATTGCCAGGCTGGAGTATTAAATCCATAAATTCCAAACTCTCCGAAGCGGTACCAACCCCATAAGCTATCTCAAATGAAGTAATTGGAAGTGTGCCTTCATTTGTAACAGTGTAAGAAGCATTGGTCAATAGTTCACAATTGACCACATCGCTATCATTCTCAGGTGCAGTTATCTCTACTCCCATATCGGTAATTGGGACGAATGGGATTGTGAAATTCACTGAAACTGACCGAAGACCAGGTTCCGGATCGCATCCAAAAAATCCACAGACAACATCGAAAGCAGGATCTTCCCCATCAATTATTACGAAGACGGTACCATCATCGAGCTTGAGTTCCAATCCCCCATCAAAAATACCATCTCCAAAGGTGTCATATAAAGTAACCGTATAGGAGCCATCTTCTACACAAAAATCCTGATTATTTACAGTTCCATTCTCTAATGGCTCACTGGTTGCAATTACGTTTCCTCCCTGGTCGGTAACCTCCCAATAATTTTCGGCGTCGGACCAGTCATCAGTGGTAGTAGAGGCGGTGATGGTCACAGCATCATTGAAAAGAATAACACTATAATTCACCACTGAACCTATATTATTTGTAGGATTACCATCTGCAGGATCAGAAATAGAAACCATATAAGTAAAGTCCCCTTCTATCATATATTCTATAGAAGGGAGATCGATTAAACCCACTTCTCCTGGTTGCAGGGCACTCCCAAACGTGCCAATAAATGAAGAAATAGAACCATTGTTATTAATTTCAAGCTCTACGGAGCTAAATGGCTGGGTTCCATTATTGCGTATTCTAACTTGTGGGAAAACCGTGGTTTCACCATCACAACCCACAAAAGATTGTCCTTCAGAAACTCCTAAAATACCAGCATACGCAGGATCAAACTCAGGAATTGCCGCATCATGGCTGCCAGGGGTAGCTTCGATAGCCTCATAGGGTATGATAGTCCAGTCTTGCATACTTGCGTCTGAAAATCCACCAGAATTGGCATTAATAACCCATGGATTTCTGGTAACAATGCTGTTAACATATTCCCAGGATTCCCCAGTGCCATCAGTACCTACTACACCATAAACATCAATGACACTTCCGGTTTCGTCATCGAAAAGTTGAATGGCATCATTCCCATTTGCATTAAATGTGCCACTAATCAAATCCGGTTCTGTGGTATCAAAAGGCTCACCCCATGCTGCATCAAAAGCCGACTTTGATACGACAAATGATTCACTCGGTCCTAAATCAGTTCCTTCTGGAATATTAATTGTGCCGCCAGCACTTTCATTTCCATTGAAAAACAGTCTAACTTTTACATTATCCAGATTATAGGTTTCGGTTGTACTGGCATTGTGAATTTCAACATATCTCGGAACCCCCCCAGACTCATCACCTTCCACTATTTCGCTAATAATCAAATTAGGATACTGATTATTCTTAATTCCAGTGTTTTCTTCAATCCAATCTGCAAATGCTGAAACCCTGGCGTACATACCAGGATAAGCAGGTAATGCACAACTATTTCCCCAACTGGTAATTCCTGCAAGGATATAGCCCGTTCCCGATGCATTCGGAACAACAAGCGGCCCGCCGCTATCCCCCTGGCATGCATCTACTCCACCGGTGCCATCCCAACCATCACAGCCGTCAGGACCAAAATTTCCTGCGCCTAACTGATCTACGGTAAACCAACCAGCCTGTAATCCATTCCAGCCAACATAGGCTTCTTCGGTTAGTTGATCAGATGTAATAGGCACGTCAACAGATTGTAGATGATCTGGAGAACTACCACCGGGAGCAGTGGTACCCCAACCAGAAACTATTGCAACTACACAAGGGTTAACTAACCCATTGGCCTCATCAATAGGAGTAGCGTAGGCTATAGCACCTACTCTGGGATCAGAAAGATCAAAGGGTGGATCAACCCGCATAAGGGCAATATCCTTACCAGTGGTTACCCCTGTAAAACCTGGGAAAATTATCACTTCTACTGCAGTACGATTCTGCACTGTTGGATCAGAGCGACGGGTCTTTCCTGCCTGGATGGTTTGACCAACACTTGGGCTACAATGAGCGGCCGTTACCACCCATTCTTCAGATAAAATAGAACCCCCACAGCCCCCAATCCAAACCTGCCAGGGCATGTCCTCTATATCAGCGTTAACACCCCCAACGATCCTTTCTACAAAATTCTTATTTTTCAATGAGGATGGAACCAATTGATTGGAATATTCCTTATAGAACTTTTTCTTTATACTATTGATCTCTTCTTGGGTTATTTTTTTTGGATTTTTATTTCCATGACCAGAAAAATCCTCCGCCCCTGAAGGGGATGATCCCAACCGCTGATCAGCATTTTGCATTTGATCAAGTGGTGGTAAGGCTGGCTTTACGTTTTTAGGTTTTTCCTCCTTTGAAGTTCTGGTTCGAATTTCATTCAGAGGGTCCGGCTTCTTAATATCTTCAAGCGACTCTTTAGGTTTAATCTGCATTTCTTGCGCATTTACAGCGCTCATGCTACCAATAAATAAAGTAATTAAGAAAGCTGATGCAGCTATTTTGTAGAGTTTCTTCATATGTGGTTAGTTTTAGGTATTCAAGAAATTATTCCATAATGAAAAATGGAATTAAAAATCAATGTAATATTTATTTCTCAAATTGAAAAAATAATCAGAGATTTAAGTTGGTTACCAGACCATAAACAAATCAAATTATTATGTTTAAACATTTATTTATTATTATAAATTTTATTATTATTTTGGGATGTACTTCCACTAAAGTAGGGGACCAACAAGGCCCATCACCGCTTAAGGAAGCCGAAATAACAGGTACCATTTATAACCAATTTGGTAATAAAATACTTGGTGTCTCTGAAGAAAAAACGACCATTTCTGCTTATTCCCTGGGTGAAATGCTGTCACTACTTAGTCTTGGTGCAGGCGGAGCCACTAAATCTCAAATTGACCAGGTTTTGGGTTGGGATGGGGCTGCAACCTTGAACTCAAGAATGAACTTGACCAATACCTTATTGAAAAAGAAGGGGATAAATTTTGCCAATTCCGCATGGATTTCAAAAGAATTCACCCCAAAGCCTGAATTTCTGGAGCTTATAAAAGAGATGCCTCACACAACGATTGAAATCCTGGAATTTGAGAAAGCCAACGAAGCAGTAGCTGCCATCAATACCTGGGCTTCGAATTCCTCGAATGGATTGATCAAGGAAGTGTTACAGCCCAATGATGTAAATCCTTTGACTGCGATGGTATTGGCCAACGTACTGTATTTTAAAAACAATTGGATCACTGCCTTTGACAAGGAAAAATCATTTTTAGGACCATTTGTCAACTCGGATTTATCACGAAGCAATATCACCTTTATGACGAGGCAGGAAGAGTTATCATACTTTTCCGGGGAACAATACTCAGCAGTCAAATTAGGCTATGAAAATGGCTTTAGCTTTGTGGGATTATTGCCGGAGTCAGGGGTAGACCTTAAGAAAATTGCATCTTCGTTTGATTACTATACACTGGAAGAGCAATTTATAAAAGAGAAGGTGCGGGTAGATCTGCCTAAAATCACAGTAGAAACGGAGCTCATGATGATCCCTTTATTAAGAGGTCTTGGTATCAATGATTTATTTGATCAGGTCAATGCCGACCTTAGTGGAATTTCTGAAAGTGGCAATCTCTACGTATCTCAAATGCTGCATCAATGTGTGGTCAAATTTGATGAAGCAGGTACGGAGGCAGCCGCTGCTACCACCGCAGTGGTAGGCGTTCGGTCCTTTACCCCAATACCGGAAATCCGATTTAACAGGGCTTTTCTTTTTTATATTGTGGAGGATGCCACTGGCATTGCAATTCTATCCGGCAAAGTAGATTACCTCTGAATCTGTTTTTTAAAAATCGGCACTGTACTGCAGGGCTCACCGTACATGATGCTGGAGGCAAATGGAAGCAGGCGTTTGGTCACCTCCATGAAGGCCAAATCAGGATTGCTGATCTTGCTACAACCTTTTATTACTACCTTTTTGTCCTGAAAATCAGACCAGTGCATTTGATCAAGTGATTGCTGCAGGATGGCATCCTCAAGGGCGGATAAGTCGCCATAGATAAGGGTGCGGGCATAGGGTCTGAGGTATACTGTGAGTAGCATGTATGCCCAGGTTGGGATTATGGCATCAGCCGTGCAGATTATGCCAACATGCTTACCTGAATATTCACTCCAGTCATTAGTTTTTAAATGGGTCCTAAAGTCTTTTTCCTTTAAAATAAGGCCTTCAAAAAGATGGTCCTTCAGATCAAAAATTACTCTTTCTCCATCTACCAGAAACTGTTCCAGATCAAGGGTTACCAAAGGACTTTGAGATACTCTATTTACAATTTCGCCCTCCTTCATAGTTATTTCTTTGGTTGGGTGATAAACACTTCTTTTAGGTATTCTGGTTCAAAATACGCTAAATCCTCAAAATCTCCCTTTACAAATCTCTCATAGGCCAACCGCCCCATATGTCTGGCTTCTGGTAAAAGATTTCCTCCCCAAAGGGCATGGGGATGATGGATTATTTCCTGGCATTTTTCTGAACCTGATCCAAAAAATATTATTCTACCTTTATCTAAAAATTCTAAAAATGATTCTTGGGTGACTATAATAGGCGAAGGTTCAGCAACAACCTGAAGTTCGGCATCCATTATCATATAATAAACTTCCATCCTTCTTGCATCGATAATCGGACAAAGCAAGGCTTCCGGAGCGTTATTGGCTAAATAGCCGGCACCTAAAATAGTCAGTGTATTCAGTCCGATCAAAGGGATCCCCAAAGCATAGCAGAGCCCTTTGGCGGTAGCCAGGCCTATCCTCAATCCGGTGTATGACCCAGGCCCTGAGGATACTGCTATCGCCTCCAACTCCTTCAATGATATACCAGAATCTCTCACGGAATTCCGGATGATAGTGGTCAATAAAGCGGCGTGAGATTTTTCTTTTTCCAGGGAGCATTCAGCTACCAATTCAGATCCTCTAAATAGGGCTACAGAACAATGCTCCGAGGCGGTTTCAATGGCTAAAATCAAATTACTTTCTGGACAAAAGTTGCTGATACTTCTGGGGATCCTGCAAAAGGTTCAGGGCAGCCTGGAGGTCCTCGTCATATTTAAATGATAATTGGATGCCACCCTTTTCGCCGTAATACCGGGTTACAATTTCCTCCTCCAGGATGGCTTTGATCTCATCTTTAAAGCGGATCAGATCGTCATTTTTATTATGATATACCTTTTTTTCCAAAGCAGCAATTTGACCAGAAATTTCATCATAATATTGCTCCTTTTTGGAAGCCTCTCTCAGGTCTTCAATGGTTCTTTCTACATTGGTCTTATAGTCAAAATCCTTGTCTTGCAACCAAGTGGTAAACCTGCTGTATTCCACCTCAGATAATGAAAATTCATCCGGGGAGGGGATGGTAGCGGTATGGAAGGCATACTCTGTGCCATAATCAAAAATTAGTCCGTTTAATATAAGGCTTAGGGTAATAGGCGCAATGGCGCTAGGTGTGACTCTGATATCAGGATCTAACCCGGCACCGTCAAAAACAACCCTGCCATTAGCAGTTTTATATTCAAGTTTCAATGAATCAGGTATAGCCCGTGAATTGCCATTTTCATCTTTTTTAGAATAATCCACTGCCTGAATGCACCTTCCACTTGGGATATAATATTTAGCAGTGGTTATTTTAATTTGGGCATTATAAGAAAGTTGCCGGGAAGTTTGCACAAGTCCTTTTCCAAAGGTTTTTCTGCCAACCAGGAGGCCTCGGTCATAATCCTGTACCACCCCCGAAACAATCTCAGCAGCTGAGGCAGAAGCCCCATCTGTAAGGATTACCAAAGGTATGTCTTTGTCGACTGGTGCATTTAAAGTCTTATAGGTTTTATTGGCATCTTCTAACTGACCTTTGGTGGCTACCACCTCCTTATTTCTTTCGATAAAAATATTGGAAATATTTATAGCCTCGGTCAGAAGCCCTCCAGGGTTGCCTCTTAAGTCAAGGATGATGCTCTTAGCTCCCTGGTCTTTGAGTGCTATTAATGCGGAAGTCACTTCTTTATTGGCATTGGAGGTAAAATTTTCAAGCTTGATGTAACCTACAGCCCCATGCATTATCCCAAAATAGGGTACATTTTTCAAGGTAATGCGTTGTCTTTGCATTTCAATTGTGATTGGCTCAGGGATACCAAAACGGGCAATTTTCACCTTTACCGGGGTTCGGGCATGACCCTTGAGCATTTTACTCACCTCCGTAACCGATTTACTTGCGATAGATTCCCCATCCACCTCCAGGATTTCATCACCGATTCTTAATCCGGATTCAAAAGCCGCAAAGCCTTCATAAGGCATGACCACTATAGTTTTATTGTTAACGCGACTGATCATGGCACCAATGCCCGCATATTGACCTGTGGTCATGGTGCGGAAATTTTCTATCTCCTCCTCAGGGATATAATTAGTATAGGGATCAAGGGATTCCAACATGGCATCGATCCCAGTGCGAATAAATTCTTCAGGATCAACTTCATCCACATAGTAGGCATTTACTTCTTTAAACAGGGTGGCAAATATATCAAGGTTCCGAGCAATCTGAAAATACCGGTCCCCGGGATTATTGAATGCCAAAAAAGCCCCCGAGCTAATGACAATTGCCAGTATCGATACGATAAATGTCTTTTTATTGAACCTCATAATCCTTTTAAATTATTCAACAGGCAGATATAAATGCCCATATCCCTTAGGTAGTAACCTCATTAAAACGTGTAAATAATAATTTTAGTTTTTCCTCTATCAATTGAAAACTTAATTCCTCATTAGAAAGAAAGATAAGGGCAATATAATAAGATTTATCTCCAGACACCATATGTTTATTTTGGCGAAATGCTTCTCTAAGCCTTCTCTTAATCAGATTTCTAGAAACGGCTTTTTTGATGCGCCCTTTTGGTACGGTGATTAAAACACTGTGGTTTGGCCCCGGCGACTCCAGAAAAAGCAATTTTAATGGATAAACCGTTAAAGCCTCACCCTTTTCGAAAAGATGAGCTATCGTCTTTTTGCTAGTAATCCGTTCAGACTTTGAAAAACCATAGGATTTTGCCATCCCAAAAGGTGTCTAGTGAAGGTGAAATCACCTTAAATATGGTAAAATTTAACGAGGGAGTGGCAAACTGCTCCAAGGAGCAGGTGCGGCAAACGAAAAAATCCGGATGAAAAAGAAAAGTGGCTTAGCCCCGCAATCCACTATTTATGTGTCTTTTGGTCAGAAACAGTTAGGCGCTTTCTGCCCTTAGAACGTCTCCTGGCCAAAACTTGTCTTCCATTAGCAGAAGCCATCCTTTCACGGAATCCGTGCTTGTTTTTACGCTTTCTCTGTGAAGGTTGAAATGTTCTTTTCATCTGTTTATTTCATTTATTTATTGGCCAGACCTGACTGCCGTCAGGCAGGTGGAACCGGCTTCTAATTATCATCCCTTTCTTAAACACCAACCGGGTTGCCGGTTTATTCAATGCCTTAGTTTAAATCGGGATGCAAAGATAATGAGGTTTTTTTCTTTTTCAAATCTTTACCCAAAACCTTTATTAAAGAAATTGGTCGCCTCTAAAGAAAAGGCGACCAATCTCAGGGTATAGTTTTGGATTATTTTATTTCAAAGATACTTTGGTCCACATCCACATTCAGTTCAATGCTTTCTACTTTAGCCTCTAATTTGAACATGCCCATATCTTGCGATACCAGATATGGGAACTTGATCCCATCCACATTTTTATAATCCAGATAATCTGTAGTCTGGTTGGCGGTGCCCTGTGGTCCTTCCGCAGATTTAAGCATTCTTACTTTCAACCAGGAATCTTTATCATAGAAGTTGGTGACTTTGCCTCCGGTATCGTAAGTAAACTCTACTACATAAGCCTCAGAGCCCAGAACTTCTTCAATACCGGTGATTTTACCTTTTACTCCGGCTTCCTTATACTGAAGCTCAGGAAACATGGATGATTCAAGGATGGTCTCTTTGGTAGTTTTTTCATCCAAAGGTGGTCGCCTGCCTTGTTGCTCCATCATTGCCTTCTCACCATTAGTGACTACTTTTGTAGCAACCATACCTCCCATGGAAACTTCCATATAACTTTTATCCGGAGCAGCTTTAGTGGCATTCATTTCGAGATTTTGACCCATAACCTCAGCTTTCATAGTGGTCTTCATAGTCTTGATACCTTTGACCGCTTCTTTCCCGCCAAGTGCTTCAAAATAATTATCCAGAATTTTCCAAACTGTGAGGCCCTCAGGAATATCAGCAGGAACAGGCTCATACTCTTCGCCATACATGGTAAAATATTTGAGCTCTCCGAATACCTTGAGTTTTTCGGCAATTTCTGATCCTTTGCCTACCACAGTTATGTAAGCATTTTCAGGCGTAATATACTTTTGAGCCATTTTTTGGATTTCATTATAATCTACCGCTTGTATATTTTTTACATAATTCGCATAGTAGTCTTTGGGGAGTCCGTACCGCTCAATGTTTATAGCAAAATTAGCCACCGTCTGAGGGTTTTCGAGCGACCGTGCAAAGCTTCCTGAGATGAAATTGACCGCAAGGTCCCGTTCTTCCTTGGTAACTTTCTCGGTTTTCATTCTATTGAGTTCTTTCAGTAATTCTACTGTAGCACTATCAGTGACCTCATTTCTCACGCTGGCTCCGGCACTGAACTTTCCAATGACTCTGTCAGAAGACAAGGAAGAATAAGCACCGTATGTGTACCCTTTATCTTCTCTTAGATTCATAAAAAGTCTGGCAGAACCACCAGAACCTAGAATTTGATTCATCACTCTTGAAGAAATCACATCAGGATGTCCAATCGGCAGCTCCACAGGATAGGTAATATCTATTACAGACTGAACAGACGAGCTTCTGTCAACCAAAGCCACGATTGGCGCTTCGGGTGCCTTTGGTACCTTATATTCATGGCTCGGAACGGTACCGCTTTTCCATTTCTTAAAATACTTATTAACCAGCTTTTTAGCTTCCTTAGGTGTGATATCGCCCACAATAGCCAGGTAGCCTATATTAGGCTTCATGTAGGTGTTATAGTAATTTACTATATCCTGAATTTCAATATTCTCTATTGTTTCCTCGGTGCTTGGCTCACCGTATGGATGATCCACCCCATAGACCAACGCCGAGGTAAGAATATTACTTATGGCATCGGGATTGTCTTTGGATGCTTTAATACCTGAAATAGTTTCAGTCCTGATTTTTTCCAGCTCCTCCTCAGGAAAAGTTGGGTTGAACAATACGTCAGTCATGAGCTCCAATAAGGTCTCCTTATGCTTGCTCAAAGAAGCACCATAGATGGAAGATGAAGATGCAAACAAAGTGGCCCCAATAAAGTCAATTTCTTCATCCAAATGCTCTTTGGTCCTGTTAGTGGTCCCTCTTCGCATCATTTGACCTACCATGCTAATATATCCTGCCTTATCACCTTCAAGGATGGGATCTCTGTCTAGCACCAGATTAAATGCCACCCGGGGTAATTTTTTATTCTCAACCACAAATACCCTTAATCCATTTTTGAGCTTAAAAGACTCATAATCGCCAATTTGAACCTGACGTGCAGGCCCGGGCTCCGGGAGCTTGGAGCGGTCCACCTGCGCCATCAGCATCACTGTGGCACAAATTGATAGGGTTATTAACAATATATACTTTCTCATTTTTTCTAACTTTTAAGATTGATTACTGCTCTTCTGATTTAGCCAGATAGTGGAGTACTACTCTATTATCTTTGGTAAGGTACTTTTTGGCTACCCTTTGCAAATCAGCAGGGGTCACTTTTCTATACCTTTCGATTTCTTTATTGATCAGCTCAGCACTACCAAAATATACATGGTAGTTTGCCAGACTCTCAGCAATACCCTGCACTGAGCCATTCCGCGTAATAAAATTATTTTCTATTTGATTGAGCAATTTTTGAAATTCTCTTTCCTCTACCAGTTCATTTTTTACCCGTTCCACCTCAAGGTCCATAGCCGCCTCAAGGTCCTCGAGGCTCTTGCCTACATTGACGAGGCCCAGTGTGATGAACAAACCGCCTTCTTCAAGAGCATATGGAAAGGCAAAAACCTGCGCTGCCAGTTGTTTTTTATCCCTGATCTCCTTTTGAAATCTGGAGCTAGACCCACCTGATAATAGCTGCGTCACCATCTGCAAGGCATAATAATCATCCGACCCTTGGGCTGGCATTCTATATCCCTGAAATACCGCCGGGAGTTGTATGTTGTCATATACAATATCCCTTACTTCACCACCAAGATCAGGGGCTTTGATTTCAGGGCGGGGTATATCTTTCGTTCCCCTCTTCACCTCACCAAAATACTTCTCTACCAATTTTTTGGTCGCATTAAAATCTATGTCTCCTGCTATAGAAAGGGTAGCATTATTAGGCACATAAAAAGTGGCATAAAACTCATCAAAATCTTCCTCATTGGCAGCATTGATATCTTCAAGGGAACCGATAGGAACCCACTCATAACTGGTGCCTTTATAGGCTTTTTCAAACATGATCTCTTGAAAAGACATGTAAGGCTGGTTGTCGATCCGGGTTCTTTTTTCCTCCTTTACTACCTCCTTCTGTGTAGCAATACCAGCAGAATCAATCAAAGCCTGTAGCATGCGCTCAGACTCCATGTAAATACCCAATTCCAGTTGGTTTGAAGGGAGTGTCTGATAATAAAATGTCCGGTCATGGGAGGTATTGGCATTTAATGTGCCTCCTGCAGCTTGAATAATTTTAAAATAATCTCCTCTGCCAAGATTAGGAGAACCTTCAAACATTAAATGTTCAAAGAAATGAGCAAAGCCTGTACGGCCTTCTGGCTCATTTTTGGATCCAACATGATACAGGACCGCCACTGTGACGATGGGCGTGGTATTATCCTGATGCAGGATCACATGTAGACCATTGCTAAGGGTGTATTCCTCAAATTCTATTTGAGTTTTTTGGCCA
>JBGTCD010000020.1:0-49965 GCA_041749015.1 Cyclobacteriaceae bacterium | reverse complement strand
CTTTCTGAAGCTCAGGCCATTCCGGATACGCTAAATATGGTGAATGCCTTAAACAAAGTGGCTCGTGCTTATGAACAGATGATGCAATTTGATAGTGCGTACAGCTATTTAAGGTTGTCAACGGAATTACAAATCGGGATGGCATCACAAGCAAAAATCAACAGTGCCGCTAACCTTATGTTTAATGAAACGCTTTATAAACAGCAAGTGGCCAATGAATTAAAGCAGGCCGATGAAAGGTTAAAAAGTAGTTTTCGTATATATGCGCTTTTGGGGAGTGCCATTGTACTGATTATTATTTCCATATTGTTGTACAGAAATGTTCGCCAAAAAAGGAAGGATACAGCCGCCATTCAGGAATCCTATAATCAACTCAAATCGACCCAAGCCCAACTTATCCAATCCGAAAAGATGGCCTCTTTAGGTCAACTGACAGCAGGTATTGCCCATGAGATACAGAATCCGCTCAATTTTGTGAATAATTTTTCGGAAGTGAGCAGCGAATTGGTGGAAGAGGTTAAAGAATCAAGAGCAAAGAGCCAAGAATCAAGACTTAAAACCAAGGAGGAAGAAATAGAGGATGAGATCCTGGAAGATATTAAACTGAACTTAGACAAGATCACTTTCCACGGCAAGCGGGCGGATGCGATTGTAAAAGGGATGTTGGAGCATAGTAAAACAGGATCGGGAGAGAAAGAACTGACTGACATCAATACCCTGGCAAAGGAGTATTCGAACCTTGCCTACCAAAGTTTCAAATCAAAAAACGAAGAAGTAGAAATTGAACTCATCACCAATTTCGATCCTACCCTTCCACCATTGGAACTCGTTAGGCCTGAAATAGGAAAGGTTCTACTGAATATCCTCAATAATGCTTTTTATGCAAGTGCAATAGAAAGTAACACTCAGCAAAGTCGAAGTGCCACGGTCTCCCTCTCCACCAAAAACCTTGGTCACAAAATAGAAATCTCGATAGAAGACAACGGCCCCGGCATCCCCGACGCCATCAAAGACAAAATCTTCCAACCTTTCTTTACTACCAAACCAACTGGGCAGGGTACGGGACTTGGCTTGTCGCTGAGCTATGATATTGTAAAGGCGCATGGGGGAGAAATAAGGGTGGAAACGAAGGAAGGTGAAGGAAGTACTTTTATTTTTCAACTGCCAATATAATCTGCATCCAAAATGAAGAGAAAATCAAAATTATATCTGCTACTGACCCTGGTGTTTTGTGGCTTTTTAGTGATTCAAGTCAATGGTCAGCAAAGCAAGGTTGACTCCGCATTGCATATGCTCAGTGGGGTTAAATTGGGCATTGATCTCGATACGGCTAAGTTTTATAATGCAATGGAACTTATAGCCAACGCTGATTTATCAGAAATTCAAATAGCGCTCATCGAAAAAACAGCAGATGAATACTTTCAGGGTGACATCTTAATGCTCCGATATATGGTCAGACTTCGTGTTTTGAATTCTTTGGTGAATACAGATGCAGCCAGGGCAATTGCTTACGGAAGGAATAATGTTTCGGAGCTGGAAAATATGGAAGCTAAATATGCAGATTGGATAAGAGTCACATTTCTGAATATGCTTCGTTTGCCTTACCGCAATTCAGATAGGATAGAAGAAGGAATCGAATATTTTAACCGGCTAATACTTGAAGCCAAATCAAAAGGAGATTCAGCTACGCTGTCAAACGCCTATTACGTGCTGGGTGGCTTTTACCGAACCACGGGACTCATGGATCAGGCAATTTACAATATGCAAAAATCGCTGAGTTACATGGATACCGTGCAGACCAACAACGAAGCCTATTTTAGTCTGAGAAAACCGGGTAGCTTTAATAGCTGGCTCAACAACACCAATGTATTAGGGATGTATTATTCCATGAGCGGTCAATTTGCAAAAGCCCTTGAGATGCATGCTATCGTATTAGGTCAGGCAATTGATTCAGCCGAAATTGCAAGAACAAAAAACAGAATTGCAGAAAGGCTTTTGCAAATGGATTCGCTGGCAGCGGTTCCCCAATTTTTGTCTTTACCCCCTGAAAATAGAAGTTCAAGTAATGAAATGGTTTATTACACATTTATACTACAAAAGTATGCGCTTTTTTACATTAAAACAGGGAACTATAATCGGGCTGAACAGCTTCTTCAACGATGCTGGCAGGTAATTGATGAATACAATATACCACCCAGTCCTTTTGCCGGTATTATTTCCCCCGACTATTATTTTGCCTTGCTGCGGATTGAACAGGGGCGTTACACCGATGCCATAACATATCTGGACAAGGACATTGAGCGTGTTAAAAATTTAAGATTTGAATTGCTTAAGGATTATAAATTGCAGGCATCATTGTACCAAAAAATTGGAAATGGTGACAAAGCAGCCGAAACCTATGCCAGGTACATACAACTTCAGGATGACATACTGCGCGAGCAGGCCCGACTAAGCAAAAGCAGTTTTGAGCTTGAACAGCAAATGAATGAACGCGAATTGTCTATCGCAAATCTCGAAAGCGAAAACCGGATTGCCGGATTAACCCGGAATTTCACCATTGGCCTTGCCGTCTTGTTGCTGGCCCTGGCCCTGGCTGTGTACAATAGGTACCGCACCAAACAAAAAGACAACCTGCTGCTGTTTAAAACCCTCAGCAATCTCAAGTCGACACAAGCCCAACTCATACAATCCGAAAAGATGGCGTCCCTAGGAGAGCTCACCGCAGGTATTGCCCATGAAATTCAAAACCCATTGAACTTCGTCAACAACTTCAGTGAGGTGAGCACGGAGCTGGTCGATGAGATGAATGAAGAATTGGAAAAGGGAAACTCTCAAGATGCTAAACAGATTGCTGCTGACCTAAAGCAGAACCTGGAGAAAATCAATCATCACGGCAGGCGAGCGGGTGATATCGTAAAGGGAATGCTTCAACACAGCCGTAGTAGCAGCGGACAAAAAGAACCAACAGATATCAATGCATTGGCAGATGAATATTTGCGCCTGGCCTATCATGGATTACGTGCAAAAGACAAATCGTTCAATGCCACCATGAAAACTGAATTTGATGAGAGCATTGGAAAAATCAATGTGGTGCCGCAGGATATAGGAAGGGTAATTTTAAACCTTATCACTAATGCTTTCTATGCTGTCACTGATCGTAAGAAACAGGGTGAAGATGGCTACGAGCCAACTGTTACTGTGAGTACCAAGCTAACGGCTAACAGCCAAGTGCAAATCGCTGTCAAAGACAACGGCCCCGGCATTCCAGACCACATCAAAGAAAAAATCTTCCAACCTTTCTTCACAACAAAACCCACTGGACAGGGGACGGGCTTGGGTCTATCATTGAGTTATGATATTGTGAAAGCACATGGTGGTGAGATAAAGATAGAAACAAAAGAAGGCGAGGGGTTAGCTTTATTCATTTCGCTACCATTATTAAATACGACATAAAAACCATTCATGAAATTACTACTTACATCCATACTTATTTTTGTATTGTTTTGCAATATTACCCATGCCCAAAAACAAGGGCAGGAACTTATTGATTCTTTAGTAGCTGAACTCCCCAACGCGATTGAAGACACCAGTAAAGTAAACTTGCTGAATGAACTAAGCAAGTTTGCAGGATGGCGTGCGCACAACTATGATACAGCATTTTATTATGCACAACATGCAAAACACCTTGCAGAGAAATTAAATTTCAAAAAAGGAATTGCAAATGCTTACAATAATATTGGCATAACGTATAACATACAGCGCAGTTTACCCGAAGCATTGGAAAATTATTTGGCATCGTTGAAAATACGGGAAGAAATCGGAGATAAACTGGGAACAGCAAATTCTTACAATAACATCGGAAATTTTCATTATTACCAGGGCAACTACACCGAAGCATTGAAAAATCATTTTGCCTCACTTAAAATAATGGAAGAACGTAGCGACAAACCAGGAGTCGCTAAATCATACTATAACATTGGAATTATTTATCTCAATCAAGGCAATTACCCTGAAGCATTAAAGATTTCTTTCGCAGCATTAAAAATAAGAGAAGAAATTGGGGATAAATATGGAATCGCAAATACACTCGATAATATTGGTCTTATTTATATTGACCAGGGCAATCTCACCGAAGCACTGAAAACCCTTTTGGCATCACTAAAAATAAAGGAAGAAATCGGAGACAGGCATGGAATGGGAATTTCCTATGTCAACATTGGAAATGTTTATACTGAACAAAAAAATTTTCCGGAAGCGATAAAAAATTATAGGTCTCAATTGAAAATTGGAGAAGAGATCGCTGACAAGTATGTAATCGCTCTTTCTTACTACAACATTGGGGTTATTCATACCGAGCAAGGCAACTACACCGAAGCATTGAAAAATCATCTTGCTGCACTGAAATTAAGGGAAGAGATATTGGAGAAAAATGGAATAGCAGATTCTTACAACAGTATCGGTTCAGTGTATGTGAAGCAAGGCAACGCTGAAGTAGGAAAGGATTGGTTAATGAAGGGACTCAAACTGGGTGAAGAAGTTGGATTAAAAAAAGCGATACGATTCAGCTATTTACAACTTGTGGCAGCCGACAGTGCCCTCGGCAACTACAAAGGCGCGTATATTAATTACAAGATGTACACGCTGTATAAAGACAGCCTGTTTAACGAGGAAAACACTAAAAAACTTACACAGGCAGAAATGCAGTACGAGTTTGATAAAAAAGAAACATTAACAAAAGTTGAGCATGAAAACCAAAAAGCCGCAGAAGCAAAGACAAGAAATTTATTGTTTGGCGGTATTGCGTTGCTCACGTTGGCAGCAGGTTTTCTCTTCTGGAACAGTCGCCAGAAACAAAAAGCCAAATTAAAAGTTGAGACAGCCTACAGCGAATTAAAAGCCACACAGCAACAACTCATCCAATCCGAGAAGATGGCTTCGTTGGGCGAACTCACGGCAGGCATTGCACATGAAATTCAGAATCCATTGAACTTCGTCAACAACTTCAGTGAGGTGAGCACGGAGCTGGTCGATGAGATGAATGAAGAATTGGAAAAGGGAAACTCTCAAGATGCTAAACAGATTGCTGCTGACCTAAAGCAGAATTTGGGGATAATCAACCACCATGGCAAGCGTGCTGGAGATATCGTAAAAGGAATGTTGCAGCATAGCCGCAGTAGCAGTGGCGTAGAAGAACCAACAGATATCAATGCACTGGCCGATGAATATTTGCGCCTGGCCTATCATGGATTACGTGCAAAAGACAAATCGTTCAATGCCACCATGAAAACTGAATTTGATGAGAGCATTGGAAAGATCAATGTGGTGCCGCAGGATATAGGAAGGGTAATTTTAAACCTTATCACTAATGCTTTCTATGCTGTCACTGATCGTAAGAAACAGGGTGAAGATGGCTACGAGCCAACTGTTACTGTGAGTACCAAGCTATTGGCTAACAGCCAACTGCTAATCGCCGTAAAAGACAACGGCAACGGCATTCCAGACCACATCAAAGACAAAATCTTCCAGCCTTTCTTTACCACCAAGCCGACAGGACAGGGAACAGGGTTGGGCTTGAGCTTGAGCTATGATATTGTGAAGGCGCATGGCGGGAAGATAGAAGTTGAAACAAAAGAAAATGAGGGAACAACGTTTTTTATTCAATTGAAGATAATTTAGTTTTAATTAAGAGAATGATCATTTTTACACTTTACCAATATCTCTGAGGGAAATCATGAAAGACAGAATTGCCCTATGGTGCCTCATTGTTTTGTTTGCAATTCCATTTTCAGGCAGTGCACAAAATGAATCCCGCGATCTGGATTCCCTGAACAGGTGGGTAAATGAAAACTTGACGAATGCATTGGACACATCCGTATTATACACGAAAGCCCATCAGGCACTAATATTTTCAAAAGTGGTGGGCGACCCTGAAGCATTGAATACATCCCGGCGCAACCTTTCCATTTATCATGAACACTATGGCCGGATTGACTCAGCTATATATTATTTGGAATTGGTTGTTGAGTATTTTACTTTATTAAAAGACACTGTCTCAATGGCCGAAACCTACCTGGAAATCAAAGGTTTGTATACCAACAAGGCCAATTATGTTGAAGCAGCCAAACAAGTGTACACAGCTCTTGATCTTTACGAGAAAACTGGGGATCAGCTTGGCATAGCGAATTGTTATGTCGATTTATGCGATCTTTTATATTACGAGAATAAGTACCAGGAAAGTGTAGAATACTGCGATAAAGCCATTGAAATACAAAAACAAATCAACGCCTTGGAAGATTTGGCCAGGGCTTTGCAATTCAAGGCCTCCAGTCAGCTGTTTTCCGGAGCTGACCTTGAGGATGCATTGGCCACCATCAATGAAGCTATAAAGCTTTATGAAGGAATGGAGGGGAAGGAAATAGAGCTGATGTCAAGTATAAACGGCCGGGGAAATATTCTCAAATATTTGGAGCGATATGATGAGGCCATTGCTGATTATCAATCCAATTATGAGAAGAGTCTGGAAATCGGATTTAAGTCATACATGATTCCCTCAGTTGCAAATATCGGTCATGTATATAAATTGCAGGAAAAGTATGAGGAGGCATTGCCTTACATTCTGAAATCCATAGAATTAATGATGGAATCAGGGGACACCAAAAACCTCTGGGAAAATTACATGCATGCCAGGGATGTTTATGAAAAACTGGGAAATTTTGAAAAAGCCTTTGAGTATAGTAAGTTGTTTTCATACCAATACAGCCTTTATCTTCAGTCCATTATTGACCGATTGGAATCGGAAGCACAAATCAAATACGAGACTTCTAAAAAAGATGAACAGATTTCCCTTCAGGAAATCAAAATTAAGCAACAGCAACAAATTCAGATTCTTTACATCAGTATTGCTGTTTTGCTTTTGATCTCATTAGCCGGGATGCTTCAGAGCCGCTATAAAATTCGCAAAAAGCAAAAGGAGCTCGAGCGATCAAAAGAAAAGCTGGAGGAATCCCTCAATGATCTCAAATCCACCCAGTCCCAACTTATCCAATCTGAGAAAATGGCTTCACTTGGTGAGCTAACAGCAGGCATAGCACATGAAATTCAGAACCCGCTAAATTTTGTTAATAATTTCAGTGAGGTTAATGAAGAACTTATCGAAGAACTAACACAAGAGTTGGCAGTCGGCAATAGTCAGTCGGCAGAGGAGATTGCTAAAGATATTAAAGGGAATCAACAAAAAATTCTTCACCACGGTAAACGTGCTGATGTTATAGTAAAGGGAATGTTACAACATAGCCGCAGCAGCAGTGGAGTAAAAGAGCCAACAGATATTAATGCTTTATGCGATGAATATTTTCGCCTGGCCTATCATGGTTTACGTGCTAAAGACAAATCTTTCAATGCTACCATGAAAACAGAATTTGATGAGAGCATTGGCAAGATCAATGTAGTACCTCAGGATATTGGTCGGGTAATTTTAAACCTGATCACGAATGCTTTCTATGCTGTCACTGATCGTAAGAAACAGGGTGAAGATGGTTACGAGCCAACCGTTACTGTAAGCACTCGACTATTGGCAAACAGCCAACTGCTAATCGCCGTCAAAGATAACGGCCCCGGCATTCCAGACCACATCAAAGACAAAATCTTCCAGCCCTTCTTCACCACCAAACCAACAGGACAGGGGACAGGATTAGGGTTGAGTTTGAGTTACGATATCGTGAAGGCGCATGGGGGGGAGTTGTCCGTGAGGCCTCCTTTGGAGAAAGCGGAGACAAATGAAAGGGAAGGCCTGGCTGCCGTACAGGCAGGAACAGAATTTACCATTGAATTACCCATATAATAAAAATGACCATGAGAACGACAGCTCCAAAATTTTTCAAGAAAATATATTTCCTTCTCCCGCTTATCCTATTAGCTGCCTGCAACCATAGCCCAAAAGATGACGGAACTGCACCCGCACCACTCTTCCCACAGCCAAAAGCAATAGAAGCTAACCCGGAAGGAGGCTACTTAATAAACACCGTAACCGGTGACAGTATAAAACCTATTATTTTTTATAATGGAGACACCTTAATATCCGGAGTCCCCATTCGGGCCAAACCCAAACTCATCCACCCCGACAGTGTGGCAAAACCCAAATCATATATCGTTAATCATGCTTTATTAACCAGTAAAAACGCTCATCCCAACCGACATAAAATTCCTGAAAACATCCCAACTTTTCCGGTTGACCACAGCCAACTCAAAAAGGTGAAATTTGGCGAAGGAAACCAAGATTTTGCTTTGCTTAAATCAACAGGAGACACCATACCCACAGGTGTACCGATATTAGCCAAGGGTAGATCAGTAAAAACCACACAACCACCCCTCACCAAAGCATCGCCACCCGCATTTAAAGATGCTGCCATTGCCAATTTACAATACCTGGATGTGGATCAAGGAATGACCATACCTTACGTCTTGTCTATCTATGAAGACCGCAACGGAAATCTTTGGTTCGGCACTAATGGTGGCGGTGTTAGCCGCTATGATGGAGCAAACTTCGAGCACTATACCAAAAAGGAAGGCTTAAGTAATGATATCGTTTTGTCTATTTTAGAAGACCGCAGTGGAAACTTATGGTTCGGTACTAATGGAGGCGGTGTGAGCCGCTATGATGGAGCAACCTTCGAGCACTTTACCGTAAAGGAAGGCTTAAGCAATAATAGAGTCAGGGCAATCTTAGAAGACCGCAGTGGCAACCTATGGTTCGGCACTAGTGGAGGTGGTGTGAGCCGCTATGATGGAGCAACCTTCGTACACTTTACTGTAAAAGAAGGCTTAAGTCATAATAGGGTCTGGTCTATCTATGAAGATCGCAACGGAAACCTATGGTTCGGCACTGTTGGAGGCGGTGTAAGCCGCTATGATGGAGCAACCTTCGAGCACTTTACCGTAAAAGAAGGCTTAAGTAATAATACTGTCTTGTCTATCTTAGAAGACAGCAGCGGAAACCTATGGTTCGGCACTGATGAAGGCGGTGTAAGCCGCTATGATGGAACAACCTTCGAACACTATACCGAAAAAGAAGGCTTAAGTAATAATATTGTTTGGTCTATCTTAGAAGACCGCAGCGGAAACCTATGGTTCGGTACTAATGGAGGCGGTTTGAGCCGCTACGATGGAGCAATCTTCGAGCACTATACCGAAAATGAAGGATTAAGTAATAATTACGTCGTCTCTATCTATGAAGACCGCAGCGGAAGCCTTTGGTTCGGCACTATTTATGGCGGTGTGAACCGGTATGATGGAGCAACCTTCAAGCACTTTACCGAAAATGAAGGCTTAAGTAATAATGTCGTCCCCTCTATCTATGAAGACCGCAGCGGAAATTTATGGTTCGGCACTTATGGAGGCGGTTTGAGCCGCTACGATGGAGCAACCTTTACCCACTATACCGAAAAAGAAGGCTTAAGTAATAATATCATCTGGTCTATCTTAGAAGATAAAAGCGGGAATCTATTTACATCTACAGAAAGGGGATTAAATAACCTTTCTATAGAGGGCGGAGATATTGAAAAAATCTCATTTTTGATTAATATTTTTTCCAAGCGAGATGGCTTAAAAGGAGTAGATTTTATTTCTGACAATGCATTCATTGATAGTAAAAATCGTGCTTGGTGGGGAAGCAGCAAGAGTTTAACTATGTTGGATTTAAGCAAGTTTAAAACATCCACTCAAATACCACAACCTATTTTAAAACACCTGGATATCAATGAGAAATTTATTGACTACCGCAATATCTCAGATGGTTTAGGAAATGAAATAACATTTAACGGTGTCCAAAAATTTGAGAACTATCCACTCAATTTAGAACTACCCTACCATAATAACCACCTCACGTTTCATTATGCTGCTATTGATTGGAAGGCTCCGCATAAGATACAATACAGTCACCGTATGTTGGGGCTTAATAAAAATTGGAGTGTTGCTTCAAAAGAAACCAAATCAGATTACCGTAACCTACCTTATGGCACTTACACCCTTCAAATCAGAGCCATTGGCGAAAGTGGAGCGTGGAGTAAGCCAATTGATTATGCCTTCACCATCAATCCACCCTGGTGGCGTACCTGGTGGGCATATTTGATTTATGCAATACTCTTTGCTTTAGTGGTTATTAGGTTTATCCGATGGAGAACAGAAAGGATCAAAAAACTCAATGTAGCCTTAGAAGAAAAAGTCAGGGATAGAACCCATCAATTGGAAAAAAAGTCAAAGGATCTTTCGCAGTCTCTCGAAAATCTAAAATCCACCCAGGCCCAACTCATCCAATCCGAGAAGATGGCTTCGTTGGGCGAACTCACGGCAGGCATTGCACATGAAATTCAAAACCCGTTAAACTTCGTCAACAATTTCAGTGAAGTAAGTACTGAGCTGGTCGATGAGATGAAAGCTGAGTTGGAAACTGGCAACCTGGAACTTGTAACAGAAATTTCCAACGACTTAAAACAGAACCTTGAAAAAATAAATCACCATGGGAAACGTGCGGGCGATATTGTGAAGGGAATGTTACAACATTCAAGTAGTAGATCGGGTGTAAAAGAACCAACGGATATCAATGCACTGGCTGATGAATACTTGCGATTGGCCTATCACGGCTTGCGGGCGAAGGACAAATCGTTCAATGCCACCATGAAAACTGATTTTGATGAGAGCATTGGAAAAATCAATGTGGTGCCGCAGGATATAGGAAGGGTAATTTTAAACCTTATCACTAATGCTTTCTATGCTGTCACTGATCGTAAGAAACAGGGTGAAGATGGTTACGAGCCAACTGTTACTGTGAGTACCAAGCTAACGGCAAACAGCCAACTGCTAATCGCCGTCAAAGACAACGGCAACGGCATTCCAGATTCCATCAAGGAAAAAATCTTCCAACCCTTTTTCACCACCAAACCAACCGGACAAGGAACAGGATTAGGATTGAGTTTGAGTTACGATATTGTGAAGGCACATGGGGGGGAGATAAAGGTGGAATCCCAAGATGGAGAGGGAACGGAGTTTATTATTTTTTTGCCAACTTAACCGACAACAATGATAAGAGTTATTACGATTAGCTTTCTTGTTACTTTATCGGGCATAACGTGTTACGGACAAACCCCGGTAGCCGATAGCTTAAAATCAGTATTGCTTATCGAAAAAAAACCATTGGTACAATTTGATGTGCTTAATAATTTAATTTTGGAAATGGTGGGATGGAGAGGGGATAATGTGGATTCTACCTATTGCATTCGGATGCTTCTGATTGCTCAGGAATTGAAACAAGATTCTTTGCTTGCCATCAGTTACAATTGGTTGGGTTCTTTTTTTTATCTGAACAAAGGAGACAACGCAACTGCGCTTGAATATTTTTATAAAGCGCTGCCATATGCACAAAAGCATAATGACAAACGCAGGATAAGTTCTTTATACTTTGATATTGCATTGGTCTATTTTGACCTTCAGGATCTTGATGAGGCATTATCCGCAACACGTAAGGGAGGCCAAAATTTACCTGATAAGTCACATGACCTCTATGATTTTATGCTTATGCAATACCTTGGCAACATGACAGATTATTTTCTTCGTCTGAAGGAGGTTGATTCGGCCTTTCACTATGTCAGGGAATTGTCCCATACAATTGAACGAGAGCAGGGTACCTCCTATGAAGCAGTTGTGTATTCTTTAAACGGTGCTGCTTACGCCTTGGCGGGTAAAATGGATGAGGCAGATACAGAATTCAGTAAAGCATTAATTGAAATAGGCTTAACTAAAAGCACTACAACGAACTCATTATTTTACGGTTATTACATACCCTTCTTGCTGGCGCATAACCGAATTGCCGAGGCGGGTATCCAAGCCCATACTTTATTGCAACTGGGGATTCATTATAATAACAATAATTTAAAATTGGCCGGAGCGGGTTTTTTGCGACAAGTGTTTGAAAAAAGGAATAAAATAGACAGTGCATACTACTATTCACAATTGGAATCCTCTGTTAATGCTGAGATTTTCAGTCGTTCCAATCGAAACAGGATACAAGCCTTAGCCTTTAACGATCAGCTTCGGGCAATGGAAGCAAAAGCCAGGGAAGAGTCGTATCTGAATCAACTCAAGCTATATGTGTCATTAACAGGATTAGGTCTGTTTACAATAATCGCATTCATTCTTTATCGCAACAACCAGCAAAAGCAAAGGGTCAATCAAGTTCTCGAGACAACATTATCCAATTTAAAATCCACGCAATCTCAACTCATCCAATCTGAAAAAATGGCATCGCTCGGCGAGCTTACTGCAGGCATTGCCCATGAAATCCAGAACCCGCTTAATTTTGTTAACAACTTCAGTGAAGTCAATAATGAACTTCTTGAAGAACTTAAGCACGAGTTGGCAGTTGACAGTAAGCAGTCGGCAGAGGAGATTCTAAATGATATTAAGTCTAACTCCGATAAGATAAACCACCATGGCAAGCGTGCTGGAGATATCGTAAAAGGAATGTTGCAGCATAGCCGCAGTAGCAGTGGCGTAAAAGAACCAACCGATATCAATGCATTGGCAGATGAATATTTGCGATTGGCCTATCATGGCTTAAGGGCCAAAGACAAATCGTTCAATGCAAAATTTGAAACGCACTTCGATGAATCGCTCGAAAAAGTTGAAGTGGTTCCTCAGGACATAGGCCGTGTGATCTTGAATCTAATTGCAAATGCATTTTATGTGGTTGCAGAAAAGAAAAAGCAAAATCCGGAAGGCTATGAGCCAACGGTGATTGTAAGTTCAAGGAAAGCAGATGGTAAAGTTGAGGTAAGCGTAGAGGACAATGGTAGTGGTATTCCACAGAATGTACTGGATAAAATCTTTCAACCATTTTTCACCACGAAGCCAACGGGACAAGGAACGGGATTAGGTTTATCATTGAGTTATGATATCGTGAAAGCTCATGGGGGAGAGTTAAATGTTGAGACGAAGCAAGGAGAAGGAACAATTTTTATGATAAAATTATACATTCAATAATAGATACTTGGAACCCAATAAAACAATAATATCAATGACTGAATCACGACAACTCGCAGCCATCATGTTTACCGATATTGTAGGCTTTTCAGCGGTGATGCAAAGTGATGAAAAGCGAGCGCTTGCCTTGCGGCAAAAGCTAAAACAGGAACTCGAATCGGTTGTAAAAATCCACAATGGAACGATCGTGAAGTGGATGGGCGACGGTGTTCTGTGTACTTTCGGGAGCGCCATACAATCCTTGCGCACCGCCATTGCCGTGCAAACACTTATGCAGCAAGAGCCGGTAGTGCCGCTGCGCATCGGTATTCATCAGGCTGATGTGATATTTCACGATGCCGATGTGCACGGCGATGGGGTAAATATCGCATCTCGCCTTGAGTCGATGGCCATTCCCGGTAGCATATTTATCTCTTCGAAAGTGCAGGACGATGTGAGAAGCCAGAGCGATATACAGACCATATCGCTTGGCAAGTACCTGCTAAAGAATATGCAGGATCCAGTAGAGATTTTTGCCGTGAGCAATGCCGGACTGGTAGTGCCTCTCAATAAAAAGCTCGAAGGTAAAGGCATCAAATACGTCAGCAACCGCATTTCTATCAAAAAAAGAACGCTTCTGCTCAGGCTTTTGCTGGTGCTTGCCGTGGTGTCGCTGGCTGCTTACTTTTTCATTCCGCCATATCTCAACAAGCTCCACGCGCGCAATACCTTGCTGCCTGCCATTCAGGATCTTGCAGAAAATAATTTCTTCATGCCTACTTCGGGGTTTGACATGGCTATGGAAGCAGAAAAACACATTCCGGGCGATTCGGCGTTGATTAAACTGTGGCCGGCCATCGCGGCTGTTGTTTCCATAGAAACCATTCCGTCCGGGGCCGAAGTTTACTGGAAAGATTACAAGAATCTAGATGATGAATGGCGATACGCAGGCACCACACCACTGAAGGACTTGAAACTGGCCCGAGGATACCTTCGCATGGAAATCAGAAAAGAAGGTTATCAAACCATAGAATATGCAGGCCCCTGGGCCGGAACCATAGGCTCTGATATCGACACGCTTCAGTTGGACCCAATTGGAAGTTTGCCGGAAGGCATGACCCGCATCCCTGCAAATACAGCCCGCATGTACATCGTGGGTCTTGAGCAGACTGGGGGCAAAGAAGTCGGGGAGTTTTTGATCGACAAGTATGAGGTGAGCAATAAGGAGTTCAAAGCTTTTGTAGATGCAGGCGGGTATACGGACACCAGCTATTGGCAGCATCCCTTTTACGCCATGGGAGTTGAATATTCAGCGACCGAAGCAATGGCGCCATTTAAGGATAAAACCGACCAGCCCGGGCCTGCCAATTGGGAAGCCGGCACCTATCCCGATGGTATGGAGAACCACCCCGTAACGGGCATTTCATGGTACGAAGCTGCTGCCTACGCTGTTTTTGCCAAAAAGCAACTCCCCACCATTTACCACTGGAGTGTGGTGGCGCATACCAACAGGACCGAGTTCATTGTTCCACTCAGCAATTTCAATGGGGTGTCCACCGTGGCCGCAGGCCGCCTCGGTGGATACAGCGCTTTTGGGGTGTACGACCTTGCGGGAAATGCCCGTGAGTGGTGCATGAATGGGAGCGATATTAAAGGCCAAAATTACATTCTGGGCGGTGGATGGAATGATCCGACCTACGCATTTAACGACAGCTATACCCAATCGGCTATGGACCGCAGTGTGGCCAATGGATTCCGCTGTATGAAGCTACTTGAAGGCGATACCACGGTGGCCGCACTCACAGCAAATGTGGCCCCTCTGTTTCGCGACTACTCTTTAGAAAAACCGGTAGACGACAAGGCCTTTGCGCTCTTCTCTAATCAGTTTGTTTATGATAAAACTTCACTCAACCCTGTCATTGAGCAGAAGATCGATGGTGACGGCTGGACGGCTGAAAAAATATCGTATGATGCAGGATACAACAATGAACGGATGGAAGCCTGGCTTTACCAACCTGCAAACACGCAGGGTCCTTACCAAGCCATCGTTTTCTTCCCGGGTTCGAATGGGATTTACTCAACCCAATATGATCCGCATTCTGCACCTCGGTTTCTGGGTTTTGTGATGAAGAGCGGACGCGCCCTGATGGTGCCTATATATAAAGGAACACATGATCGCCATGACGATTTGAAATCAGACCTTCCTAACGAAACGGTATTTTACAAAGAACATGTGCTGATGTGGGGTAAAGAATTCGGACGAACCATTGATTACCTTGAAACACGGCCTGATATACAGGCAGACAAGATCGGCTACCTGGGCTGGAGTTGGGGTGGTTACATGGGTGGAATCATTCCGGCGGTGGAAAAACGAATCAAAGCCAGCGTGCTGAATGTTGGTGGAATGGTGATGAACAAGTCACTGCCCGAAGCCGACCAGCTGAACTACCTGCCGCGGGTCACCCAGCCCACGCTCATGCTCAATGGCAAGCACGATATGTTTTTTCCGTTGGAAACATCGCAAAAACCTATGTTTGAATTCCTGGGCACTCCTGACACGCACAAAAAGCAGATCGTGTATGAAGCTGGCCACCTCGTACCCCGGCTCGATTTTATGAAGGAGTCGCTGGCCTGGTATGATACCTATTTGGGGAAAGTAAATTGAACATGAGAAGGATGATTTCAGTATTATGAAAGTGCATGGAGGGGAATTGAAAGTTGAGACAGTACACATGGAGGGCTTGCCTGCCGGAGCTTCAGCGCAGGCAGGGAGTGAGTTTATTATTCAGTTGCCTATTGACTGAATTATTGAAAATCACGGACTCCAGATTTGTAATATTTTACAAAAATGGAATTTAACTCCATAAAATGTAGGCAATGAAGTTGATTTGATTACCCTGCCTGACCGGCAGGCGTGGTTCAGAAAATTAATGCTATCTTATAAATTGAGACCAGGGAGAGATAAAAGTGGTGTCAAAAGGTGGGGAAGAATCAGAGTTTATTGTAGTTTTACCAATGGTCTAAAGCACTTGGGATGAAGATATTAGTTGTTGATGATGAACAGGATATTAAAGCCTTATTTGAACAACGATTCAGAAAGGAAATCAAATCCGGAAAAGTAGAGTTTATTTTTGCCTTTTCAGGGGAAGAAGCATTGGAAAAATTGAATCATTGGGAGCATGAAGCGTTACTGATATTATCAGATATCAATATGCCGGGCATGAGTGGGCTTCAGTTGCTTGAAAAAGTAAAACAGAAATTTTTGAAGCCACCTCCGGTGGTAATGATGATTACCGCCTATGGCGATAGTGAAAATCATCGATTGGCTGAGGAATTAGGGGCAGATGATTTCTTAACAAAACCTGTTGATTTTAATGCGTTGAAGCAGAAACTTAACCTAGCCTAATAATGACCAAAATATTAGTGGCAGATGACGAGGCAGATCTCGAAACTTTAATCCGGCAAAAGTTTCGACAGAAAATCAGAGATAAACATTATGAGTTTGTCTTTGCTATCAATGGAAAAGATGCCCTTGAGAAAATGCAAAAGCACCCAGATATTGCCATTGTCCTCAGCGATATCAATATGCCGGAGATGGATGGTTTAACCTTACTCACACATCTTAATGATGCCAATCCACTAACTAAAACTGTCATGGTATCTGCCTATGGGGATATGGACAATATCCGCACGGCTATGAACCGGGGTGCATTTGATTTTATTACCAAGCCGGTAAATTTTGATGATCTTGACCTCACCATCCAAAAAACAATTAAGTATGTTACCCAACTGCAAGACACCCTTAAAGCCATAAAGGAAAATAATATTCTGAAGATGTATGTGGATAAGAATGTGCTGAATTTTATGGGTAAAAAGGAATATGAAACCTCCCTAATGGCAAGTGAAACGGTGGATGCAACAGTGGCCTTCATTGATATTTGTGGTTTTACAGCTATCACCGAAAAGGAAACACCGGATGCAGTGATCACCTTATTAAATAATTATTTCGACTTAATTTCTAAAGAACTCATTGAGCAGGAAGGCATCATCGATAAATTTATGGGTGATTGCGTAATGTCCGTCTTCAAAGGGCCCTTTCATCTCGATCGGGCCATTGATGCTTGCCTGAACATCCGCGAAAAAATTGGAGCACTTCCACGTGCCGGTACCGATGCCCGATACCATCCTCAAGTGGCTATTGGCATCAATAGTGGTGAAATGGTTTCTGGAAATGTTGGTTCTGCAGCCTTAAAGCGATTGGATTTCACTGTTATTGGTGATGCCGTCAATATTGCTCAACGGCTTCAGAGCACGGCAAAACCCGGTCAGATACTTATCAATGAAACCTCTTATAATAAGGTGAAACAGTCTTTTGAATGCAAATCCATTGGGTCAATAAAATTAAAGAATAAAACAGAACCAATGACTTTATACGAAGTGATTGTATAATTGCCACCGCAATCATTTTCTCAACTTTTCAATAATTTCTTTAAGCCTTGCTTGTTTCTCTGCCTCCCTGTTGGCCTTACTATAGTTGGTGTGATAGCGGTGGGTTTCCAAAAAAGTTTTCTGAACCAGATTCCACTCACGCTCTGATTCCACAATACCCTGGTTCCTAAATTCCTCAAAGAGCCCGCGACCGATTTCATAAAAATCATCCCGCCCCAAATAGTCCAGGTCAGCATCGCATAGTACCTTTTCCAGTTTGCTTGCAGGAGTCTGGGGTAGTTTGGTGGCTAAAATCATTTTACAAATAATCTCAACCTGTTCTTCACTGAACCCCAAAGGTGGTAGTTGCTCACGAGCGATGGCAGCACCCCGTTCTTCATGGATTTTGGGTGAATCCACAAACCCAACATCATGCAACAGTGCGCCCAGCCGCAGGAGTTGTGTTTCCTCATCCGTCAGGCCCTCATGCTTAGCAATGGCCATGGCAGAATCCAGCACATCCTCGATATGGCCTAGGTTGTGATAGGGATGATTTGGCATATTATTTTGCAGAAAGCTCCTGATTTTTTTTTCCACTGCCTTAAAATCCAGCATAGATCCAGGAGCCACATCCATATCCAAACCTTTTAATATTGGGTCAACCCCCAACCAGATGAGATCGACATCATTGGTTTGTTTAGCCTTGTTTAGCCAGTGGCTAGCCTCAGCGGAATTATTTTGTCCATGATAGGCATATACCAAATAAATATTGACCCCTTTTTCGCCGGCCTTACTTCTGGTTATCAATTCATCCACCAAAGCTTTTGATTTTTCAGGTTCATTGCATGCTGCATATGCAGCCGAGAGATAGGCCAACATCGAAGGAGGTCTCATTTCTGATGATTGAAGGCCATGTTGTAATATGTCTATGGCCTCCTGATGGCTGCCCTGTGTCAGAAAAATCCTTCCCATAAAGTCATAAAATCTTAAAACCCCCGGGAACATCTGCATGCCTTCCCTGAGTACAGATAAGGCTTGATCATACTGTTTCTGAAAGTACATGCTCAAAGCGTGATAATTAAAATATCCGGCCGTTAAGGGATCAATTTTTCTTGCTGCATCGACTTGTTTTGAGGCCAGATCAAATTTGCCCATCATATTGAGCACATAGCTATAGGCATATAGTGCATTAGCATTGTTGGGATTGAGTTCTGAGGCCTTGAGCAGCAGGGTCTCAGCAGCAGCAAAATCTTTTTCAATGAAGAATTCAACAAAAGCTTTAGTAATATAATCATTGGCTTGGGGCCCACGTTTCCAGGCTTCTTCCAGGTACTCATCAATATACTTTTTGGCTTCTGCCGGTGATAAATCACCGTTCCATGACATCCTTGCAGAGTAGCAGCTCGCCAGGTATGAATAGGCTTGCTGAAAATCGGGATCTTTAGCCAATGCCTGTTTGAAATATTTTGTAGCGGTACGATAGCCTTCCAACCCCCATTGATTAAATGCATGACGACCCTTTAGAAATAGATTATAAGCCTCCATGTTTTTAGTAGGCACCTCTGGTTTGGATGGATTAGAAGTGGTATTGAAAGATGCCTGGAGTTCTTTTGCCACAGTCTCTGCTACCTGACTTTGAATCGCAAAGATGTCATCCATATTCTCATTAAAAACTTTGGACCACACATGGTCATCTTTTACGGCATCAATTAGTTGAACATTGATGCGCACTTTATTTTGCTGCATTTGCACCCCACCTTCCAGGATAAAGTTTACCCCTAGATCATGGGCTATTTCTGGTGCAGACTTATTGGTGTTTTTATACTGCATTACCGATGTGCGGGATATCGTGCGCAATTGCTTATTTCCGGCCAGCTCGATGATGATATTTTCTGTTATGCCATCCGAGAAATACTCCTGCCCTGCATCATGGCTCATGTTTCGAAATGGCAGCACCGCGATTGATTCTCTTGTATCAGATGTCTCCATAAACACAGGGCTGCTCACCTGATTTGATGTGGTGGGTTTTAAAATTCCGTTGAGGATTTCCTTTACCGCATTGGCAACTTTATTTACCTGGTTACGGTAGTCTGTTTTATTTTGATTGTCATTGCGGTGGTCGCTTGATTTTAAGGGTCTGTTCACCCCGGGCTCCTTATAGATAAAATCAACAGCCCGTAAAACCCCGCCAATTTCATTTTCAATAATGGCTATATCCTCCGCTTCAAGATCATGGATTTTAACAGGAAGCAACCGGCTTCCGACATTACCGCTGGATAGTTTTATATCCCTGTCATATTTATCGGATTGCGCTAGTTTATTAAACACGCAAAACTCATGCTGCCAGGCAAAGCATTTGGTATCGCTATAGGTCTGCGAAAGAATCGGAACGAAAATGAGGCACTTTAATTTTTCCCGAAGGCTTTTGTCAACATTATGGGTTTCCAGTAATCCATCATAAGGGTTACTATCAAAATATACAGTGACAGGCTCCTTAATAGTAGCAGCAAGCTCTTCCTGCAAGGCTCTGACGAATTCGGTTACCCATCCGGAACGGTTATCGTTGTGGCGATAAGAGATGAAGATGTCATATTCGTATCCAGGAATCACCGAAGGCATGTGGGGGTATTTTTTGATTTTATAATTATTGACTTAAACTCCAACCAATCAAATCATTGAAGGTTTAACAAAAATCCAACTTCTATAGATGCATGGTATTAAAATGGTATGGATTAATTTAATACCGAAAAATGGAATTCAGATTATCGGGATTAAATGATTGATTATAAACCTCCTAAATGTAAATAAATAAAATGATTGGAGCATTATTAAGACTGGTGGTTTTTCTTTTGAAATAAGTCCTTAGGCGCTAGCAAGGGGAGGGGTTCATCCCTGCATTTAATAAACCCTATTTCTTTTTAAGCCAATAGTACTTTTTGGAATTTTCCGCCAAAAGGCCCTCATATTCAGGTGTGCCTTTGGCGAGTAATAGCTTAAGCCCTGCACTGGACAACCCATTGATTGTCTCTCCTTGAATCTGATAGTCAGTCATATCCATTTCCTTAAAATATAGATCTTCTATAATCAATTCTTCATAATTTTTTGATGCTTCCTGCCAGTTGTCCCTATTCAGGTCAATCAGATTGATGTCAGGATACAGGTGAATCCTTATTTTAGTGCCTACATGTTTGTTTCCGTAAAAGCCGACCTTCCTCCAGACTTCCCCGGTTTGAGCATCATCCGTAAGATTTAGCTGATTTCTCAATTGCTCCCCTTGGTTAGGGAAAGACACATGGTCTGTAACCGTGCTGATGAGTAAAAAAAGAAGCAATCCTCCATAGACTATCATCTCTGGTAGTCTTGATCGGCGAAGGATTAGAATGAAAAAATATATCAAAACCAACGATGCGATGCCCAGCTTGATGATGGTGAAAGTATTGGTCGGGCTTTTGACATATAACCAAAATGAAATCAGAAAGATTATTAACCCGAGCACCCATATAACTACGGCCACAACCTGCTGTCTTCGCACGCGGATTTCAAATTCCAACCGGATCAAAATCCATCCCAGCCATACTGCAAGCACCGGGATTACCGGCAGTAAATAGCGCTCATAAAATTTGCTGGTCAATGCGCTCAATATCAAAATCGCTACGCACCACAAAACCGCAAAACCAAAAAACTGTGCGTTTTCAACCCGAATCGTTTTGATACGCCTCAGAAAATTTTTGGGGAAAAAGATTAACCAGGGTGCGAATATGACCAGCAATGTAAGACTCGCAATCAGAAAATTTTGGCCTATCAATAATACCTTCGAGGCCACACGAACACCCACCTGGTCATCCAGGAAAGCAGCCATAAATTCGGGACCATGTATCCTCCACATGGCATAAAACCAGAAAAACGCAATGCCGGCACTAATAATTAACGCTGGTATATGCAGCAGTTTCTTCCAGCTAATTCGCTGCCATGGGTTAAGTAATAGAAATAAGATACCGATTCCACCAAGAAATGCTGCAGGCAGGCCCTTCACTTCAAACGCCAACGCTAATCCCAAATATAATGCCCAAATGCCCCACCAGGGTGCCTTATTACCCCATTTCAGGAAGGCTGCAAATCCCAGAGCGCTTATGGTCATGGTCATCACCAAAAGAATATCAGGAATAGACCGTCCCGACGAAAGGATCAAGACAATATTTGAGGCAATGATTAAAGCGCTGATTCCGGCAATTTTCTCTTCCTTGAAAAGCAGGCGGCTTAAATGATAGGTCAGTCCTATGGTAACCATCCCGGCAATTAAAAACAAAATTCGGGAGGCAAAAGGATTAACCCCAAAGACCTTAAAGCCCGCAAATACGGCCCAATAGGTCAAAATAGGTTTTTTAAACCGGGCCTCATCGCTGCCCAAATAGGTGGTAAGGTAATCTCCATTGATAAGCATTTTGATTGCTGCATCCCGATAGTAAATTTCATCCGGGTAGTGCATATGAAAATTCAAGGCGAATGGGCCCACCATAAGGAAAAAAACACCCATAAGAAGCCACGGGTTGATTTTTAAACCGGTGGTTGGGGAAATAGCCATGCTCAAATATAATTTGATTACACGATCATCCGGAATTTTTTAGCATGGTTTTTATTTTTACAGGATTGTTTACTGATACCACTCAGTCGCTCACCTCCAGGTTTACCTTCCGGAGGCATGGCAGGCTTGCCGAGTGATCATTATCATTGCAGCATCTTGCGTCCTTCTCGTATGTGAATTCCTGCTGTTCATTTATTCTAAGAAATTATAAATCCAATTAATTAAGCTACCTTTGCAGAAGTTGTTTAACAGCGGCATTCTAGCCATTTTTTATAAATCACATTTAAGCAATGTGCTTTTTATTCTCTCGCTTACGATGATAAGACTACAGGTCTTATTTCCGCACTCATTTTTTATTAAAATATAACATTTTGCAATTTTCAGAATTAGGCATTATTAAGCCGATTTTGGGTGCCCTTACAGATGAAGGCTACTCAACCCCAACACCCATTCAGCAGCGCGCGATCCCCCATGTTTTAAATGGTAAGGATTTGTTGGGCTGTGCACAAACAGGAACAGGCAAGACCGCAGCTTTTGCGATCCCAATGCTCCAGTTACTGGACCAATCCGTGCAAGGCGGCCGTGCAAGGCAGCCTATCAGAGCTTTGATCCTGACACCCACCAGGGAACTGGCCATTCAGATTGAGGAAAGTTTTAAAGTGTATGGGAAAAACCTGCTGCTTAAAAACCTGGTCATTTTTGGCGGGGTCAATCAAAAATCTCAGGTGGATACTTTACGTAGAGGCGTGGACATACTGGTAGCCACTCCGGGTCGGCTGCTGGACCTGATCGATCAGGGCCATGTCCGCTTAGATCAAATAGAGATATTGGTGCTCGATGAGGCCGACCGCATGTTGGATATGGGCTTTGTGCATGATGTGAAGCGCATCATTGCCAGAATCCCTACTAAAAGGCAGACATTATTTTTCTCTGCTACCATGCCCAATGAGATCAAATCATTGGCCGATAGTATTTTAAATAATCCGGTAAAAATAGAGGTAACCCCTCCGGCTTCGACTGCCGACACAATACAACAGTCTTTATTTTATGTTTCCAAAAACAATAAAAAAGACCTGTTGGTCCATGTTTTGGAAGATAAAACTATAGAGACAGCATTGGTATTTACCCGCACCAAGCACGGGGCCGATAAGCTGGTAAAGCACCTTTTGAAGGCAGGTGTTTCAGCCCAGGCCATCCACGGTAATAAATCTCAAAATGCAAGGCAAAACGCTTTGGCAAATTTCAAAAGCAGGAAAACCCGGATCCTCGTGGCAACTGATATTGCTGCGAGAGGGATCGATGTGGATGAACTGACACATGTGATTAATTATGAAATTCCGGAAATCCCCGAGACTTACGTTCACCGTATAGGCAGAACGGGCAGGGCAGGGTTGAGTGGTATTTCTTTTACCTTTTGTGAGGAGGAAGAAACCAGTGACCTTAGAGATATTAAAAAACTGATCGGCAAAGATATCCCGGTGGAGAAAGATCACCCCTACCATGAGGTGTTTGAAGGGATCACCAAAAGACCCCCTAAGCAAAGCAGGCCACCCAGGTCGTCAAGATCCTCAGGACAGGCCTCTGGCAGACCCAAACAACCTGGCAAGGGTAAGCAGAGCTGGAGCAGACGGCGGTATTAATTTGAAATGTACGGCATTAAGTTCTGGATAATTCTGGATACTAGAGTGCTTCAGAAACGATGGTCTCCTTTTTCAACTTTTAATAGAATTTACCCCGGTGATTCTTTTTGTTACGTATATATTTGGATCGCTAAAATTTAAGCAAGCGTATGATGATTGAATGGCCATTTTTGATTTTTTTGGGTGCTGTTGGGGTACTGATTTTGTACTACATCATTCTTTTAATTGGTTGGATATCCAAAAAAAGGAAAGTTAAAATTTCTGATGATCCACCAGCGGTATCAGTGATTGTCTCCGCTCATAATGAATCCATAAATTTGCCCTCCCTAATGGATGGCCTCCTGGATCAGGACCATCCTGATTTTGAGCTGATCATTATTGATGACCGGTCTTCCGATGATTCTTATGAGATACTGGCAGACCGCGCAAAGCTGGATTCAAGGCTCAAAGTGGTGCGGGTAGACCATGTACCAGATCACATCCACAGTAAGAAATATGCCCTTACCTTAGGCATAAAAGCAGCCAAAAATGATAGGGTGCTTCACACCGATGCGGATTGCAGACCCAACTCCCGGTCCTGGATCAGAGCTATGGCCTCCGGATTTGATGAGAATACCAACTTTGTTCTTGGCTTTAGTCCCTACCAGCACAGGTCTGGATTTTTAAATGCCTTCATCCGTTTTGAGACCTTATGGACGGCCATCCAATACCTTGGTATGGCTGGAATTGGCAGGCCTTATATGGGTGTAGGGCGCAATCTGGCTTATCGAAAATCTACTTTTTTGGCAGCCAATGGATTCGGTAAGCACCAATCTGCATTAGGTGGTGATGATGATGTATTTGTTAATCATAACGCCAAAGGAAAAGTAACGAGGGTAGCATTAGGCAAGGATGCTATCATCTACTCTTTACCTAAAACTACCTGGAAGACTTTTATGATTCAGAAAAAAAGACATCTGTTTGCCGGAAAGCGCTATCAGGGCTCTACCCGGTTTTGGCTGGGCTTAGTCACCCTGGCCCACCTACTGTTCTGGATTATGGTACCTGTGCTCTTCATTATGGGACTGGAACCTATATGGATTGCAGGGGGTTTAGTACTAAGGCTGACGGCGTTATACATTTTCTTTTTTATTGCCACCCGAAAAACTGGCATTAGATTTCCGGTATGGTCCGTCGCTATTTTAGATTTAATCTATGTGTTTTACTATATTTCTGCAGGGATTCCGGCGATGATGGCAAAAAGAACTAGATGGAGCTAAAAAAACAATTTTCTGATAAGGCGCTGGAAGATTTCAGACTCATCGACCAAGCAACCCTTGAAGGTAGTGAGCAGGCTTTTGCCATGTTGATGGATCGGTATAAGAGACCGGTTTACCACATGATCCTCAAGATGGTGCGGAATGTGGATGATGCCGAAGACCTAACTATTGAGGCATTCGCCAAAGCCTTTAAAAACCTGCACCGATTTAAAAAAGATTTCACCTTCAGCACATGGCTGTTCAGAATCGCCACTAACAATACTATTGATTTTATAAGGAAGAAAAGGCTTGACACCATGAGTCTGAACAGCAGCTTCACAGATGATAATGGCGATGCAGTATCACTGGATGTGGAAGACCATAATCTTAATCCTCAGGAGGAAGCCATCAAAACTCAAAAGATTGAGTTGGTCCAGTTGTTTGTCACCAAGTTGCCTGCTAAGTATCAAAAACTGGTCCGGTTGCGGTACTTCAAGGAGCTTTCATATGATGAGATTGCAAAGGAACTTGATGCACCACTTGGCACGGTGAAAGCCCAGTTGCACCGGGCCCGCGAGCTCATGTACGACCTGGTTAAAAACAAAAAGGAGCATATCTGATTTGGACCAGGCAGCGATTATTTTTAAGTATTTTTCCGAATTGGATGCCCATCAAAGGGATCAAATTAACCGCCTGGGTCCCTTGTATACCTATTGGAATGAGCGCGTCAACCTGATTTCCAGAAAAGACATAACCCATTTTTACGAAAGGCATGTACTCCATTCCCTTGGGATCGCAAAGGTATTAAATTTTGTACCGGGTTCTAAAATTTTAGATGTGGGCACGGGAGGGGGATTCCCTGGAGTGCCTTTAGCTATTTTTTTCCCTGCATGTGATTTTATACTCATTGATGCCACCGGAAAAAAAATTAAGGTGGTAGAAGAGGTGGTAAAGGAAATTGGAATCAAAAATGTCAAACCCATGCACATCCGGGCCGACGAGGTCAAGGGTACTTATGACTTTGTAGTGAGCAGGGCGGTAACACGGCTAAAGCCTTTTACCGAATGGGTGCTAAAGAAAATCAACAATGATCACCGCAATATTTTACCCAATGGTATCTTGGCACTAAAGGGCGGTGACCTTACCGAGGAACTTTCAGAGGTAGGTGGAAAACCAGCCGTTTATAACCTTGGAGAATACTTTAAAGAAGAATTTTTTGAAACCAAAAAACTAGTCCATCTTGCCCTTGGGTCAAAGGGTAAATCTTTGTAGTTTCGCTACGTCATTTCTTAACTTTTATTGCCAGCCTATGTACCTTGTTTTTGATACGGAGACCACGGGATTTGCCCAGAATTTTGAAGCCCCAATCTCCGACTCCGAAAACTGGCCCCGCTGCGTGCAACTGGCCTGGCAACTCCACGACCCAAAGGGCAAGCTTCTTAACCGGGAGAATTTTATTATTAAACCTGAGGGTTACACCATCCCCTTCAATGCCGAGAAAATTCATGGTATCTCTACTGAACGGGCTGAAAGAGAAGGGCACGACCTGGAAAAGGTCCTGGACATTTTTTTAGAAGACCTTAAAAAGGCACAAGTGGTGGTAGGTCATAACGTCAAGTTTGACCTGAGGATCACAGGCGCGGAACTGCACAGAAAAAGCAAGTCTCTGGATCTGATGGAAATGCCCACTTTTGACACTTCTCAGACCTCAATTGAATTTTGTCAGCTCCCGGGAGGCCCCGGCGGTAAGTTTAAGATGCCAAAACTTGTCGAACTCCATGAGAAGTTATTTGGGTCTGGATTCGGGGATGCTCACGATGCTGCTTATGATGTAGATGCCACAGCCCGTTGTTTGTTTGGACTCATTGAAAAGGGAGTTATAGAGCCATTCGATGATACCCCTGCTGATGCCATCACCTATGAATCGCCCGATCTCGAAGATACTAATTTTACAAAGCAAAAAAAGAAATCGGTTACCAAAATCCCGTCTGAGCAGTCTGCTGGTGCAGCGATAAAGGCACCTTTTGCACACCTTCATGTACACTCACAGTTTTCGGTGCTACAGGCTACCCCTGAAATTGGTGCTTTAATCACCCGCGCCAAAGAATATGAAATGGATGCGGTGGCAATCACCGACCTCGGCAATATGTTTGGGGTCTTTAAGTTTGTACGGGAAGCGCATAACCAGGGCATCAAACCGATTGTTGGGAGCGAATTCTTCATTGCTGAGGAAAGGCTTAAATTGAAATTCACCAAAGATAATCCGGACCGAAGGTTTCATCAGGTGCTTCTGGCTAAAGATTATGATGGGTACCTGAACCTTGCCCAACTCAGTTCCCTCGGATATACGGAAGGACTGTACGGAATTTATCCCAGGATTGATAAGGATTTGGTCAGGAAATATGCCGAAGGGCTGATCGCTACCACTAGCTCCTTAAATTCTGAAATTTCCTATCTCATTCTTAATGTAGGAGAGCACCAGGCAGAGGAGGCCTTTCAATGGTGGCTGGAGGTGTTTGGTGAGGATTTTTATGTGCAACTGACCAGACACGGGCTGGAGTCAGAAGACCGGGTGAATGAAGTACTCCTGGGCTTTTGTAAAAAATACGGGGTAAAATACTTCGCAGCTAATGATGTTTACTACCTCGACCAGCACGATGCGGATGCTCATGATGTATTGCTCTGCGTGAAGGAGGGGGAGTTTAAGAATACCCCAATTGGGAAGGGCAGGGGGTTTCGCTATGGATTTCCCAACAAAGAATATTATTTCAAGTCTCAGGATGAGATGAAGGCCTTGTTTGCAGACTTGCCGGAGGCCATTGAAACAATTGGTGAAATCGTTGATAAAATCACCCCATTTGAGTTAGAGCGGGACGTTTTGTTGCCGGCTTTCACCATTCCGGATGGATTTGATTCTGAGTTTGACTATCTCAGACACCTTACGTTCGAAGGGGCCAAAAAGCGCTATCCGGAGCTTACCCCCGAGATTAAGGAAAGACTTGACTTTGAGTTAGAAACCATTAAAAACACGGGGTATCCCGGGTATTTTCTTATCGTTCAGGATTTCACCAATAAGGCCAGGGAATTAGGGGTGTGGGTAGGACCGGGGCGCGGCTCAGCCGCAGGTTCTGCGGTAGCCTACTGTACAGGAATTACCAATGTAGATCCCATCGCATACGAATTGCTGTTTGAGAGATTTCTAAATCCTGACAGAGTGTCTTTACCCGATATTGATATTGATTTTGATGATGAGGGCAGGGAAAAAGTGATCAACTATGTCATTGACAAATATGGTAAAGATCAGGTAGCCCAGATCATCACCTATGGTACGATGGCGCCAAAGTCCAGCATCCGGGATTGCGCCAGGGTAATGGAGCTCTCCCTCCATGAGGCCAACGGCCTAGCCAAGCTTATTCCCGAACGACCTGGCACCTCCTTTAAGTCTGCTCTGGAAAGCGTTCCGGATCTCGTCAAATTAAAAAAAGGTAATGATCTGAAAGCCCAGGTGCTCCAGCAGGCTGAAGTATTAGAAGGATCCCTTCGCAACACAGGAACCCATGCCTGTGGTATCATCATCACCCCGGGACAGCTCACCAGGTATTTGCCTGTTGCCACTGCCAAAGATACCGATATGCTGGTAACTCAATATGATAACAGCGTAGTGGAAAATGCAGGGATGCTTAAAATGGACTTTCTTGGTCTGAAAACCCTGACCATTATGAAAACGGCTATTGAGTACATCCGCCAGGGTCATGACGTAGAAATTGATGTTGATCAGATTCCTTTGGATGATAAAAAGACCTACGCACTCTACCAAAGAGGTGAAACCACCGGTACCTTCCAGTTTGAGTCATTGGGCATGCAAAAGCACCTCAAAGATCTGAAACCCGATAAGTTCGGGGACTTGATTGCGATGAATGCCCTCTACCGCCCGGGACCCATGGAGTACATCCCTAACTTCATCGCCAGAAAGCATGGCAGGGAGCCGATAAAGTTTGACCTGGAGGAGATGAAGGAGTATTTGGAGGAAACCTACGGGATTACGGTGTATCAGGAGCAGGTCATGCTTCTTTCGCAAAAATTAGCCGGGTTCTCCAAAGGTGATGCGGATGTACTGCGCAAGGCCATGGGTAAAAAGATTGCTACCCTTCTTGAAAAGTTAAAGCCCAAATTCATTGAAGGTTGCGCTGCCAATAAACACGACCCTAAAATTGCTGAAAAAATATGGAAAGACTGGGAGTCCTTTGCCGCGTATGCGTTTAATAAATCCCATTCCACTTGTTACTCACTCATTGCTTACCAGACGGCCTATCTGAAGGCCCACTACCCGGCCGAGTATATGGCAGCGGTACTCACCCATAACCAAAACCAAATTGAAAAGGTGAGCTTTTTTATGGAGGAATGCCGGAATCAGGGGATTAATGTCCTTGGACCTGATGTCAACCAATCTCAAAAACATTTTTCCGTAGATAAAGAGGGCAACATCAGATTCGGGCTGGCTGCGATCAAGGGCACAGGAGCAGCGGCCATGGAAAGCATTATAGAGGAGCGTGATAAAAACGGGCACTTTAAAGATCTCTTTGATTTTGCCGAACGGGTTAATCTAAAAGCTGTCAACAAAAAATCATTTGAATGCCTTGCCATGGCAGGAGGCTTTGACTGTTTTCCTGAGTTTCATCGCAGGCAGTACCTCCAGGGCGCTGATGAAACTGATCCCCCTCTTATTGATAAAGTGATCCGGTACGCTGCCAAACAGCAGGCTGAGGCTGACAGCTCCCAGGTATCCCTATTTGGTGGTGAATCCGGTGTGGAGATCGCCAGACCTACTATTAAACCAATGGAAAAATTTCCGATGATTGACCAGCTAAAGCTTGAAAAGGAAGTGGTAGGGCTTTACATCTCGGGGCATCCACTGGATAATCATAAAGAGGACATCAGGATGTTTTGTACCCATATCATGTCCGACCTTGCTGACCCTGCCGCCATTAATGCTCAGGAACTCTGCCTGGCGGGTATCGTGGTGGATTTTGAATACCGAACTGACAAAAAGGGCAAACCATTTGGCACTCTGACCATGGAAGATTTTTCTGGGAGTTTTACCTTTTACATGTTTGGGGAGGAGTTTTTAAACCTTCAGAAATTTTTTATGAAGGAGGCTACATTATTCATTAAAGCCCGGAAAAATGAATGGGAGGACCGAAACGGTGGAGGAACACGATTGAGCATTAAAATCACCAGCCTGGAATTTTTATCGGACATCCGGGAAAAAATGACTAAAAAAGTAAAGTTCAAAATAGATGTTGAAGACTTAGGTCCAGAGGTAGTGTCAGAAATCGAGACCCTGGTGCAGCGGTTTCCTGGAAAATATCTCCTGGAGATGCAAATCAGTGATCAGGAAGAAAAGATGGTATTGCCGCTGACCTCCAGAAAATACACCATTGATGCATCCGATGAACTGCTTAAGCAATTGAGAAAATTGCCACATGCGGCCTGTCAATTATCTACCTGATACATAAATTGTAACCTACCGGGAACATCAACTTTACAGGTGTATGGATTAGGAACCAAATCTGCTATATTTGTGTTTTCATGTTCTAAAATTATAATTCATTTTAATCAATACTATAATGGCAAAAACAATCGAAATCACTGATGCTAACTTTGATGAAATCATCAATACTAATAAACCCGTACTCGTAGATTTTTGGGCTGAATGGTGCGGACCCTGTAAAATGATAGGCCCTGTGGTAGAAGAACTTGCAGGTGATTTTGATGGCAAAGCGGTGGTTGGTAAGGTCAATGTAGACGAAAACCCTGATGTTTCTGCCAAATTCGGCATTAGAAGTATCCCCACGCTACTGGTTTTTAAAGATGGCGAAATTGTAGATAAGCAAATTGGTGCAGTACCTAAGCAGGTCCTGGCCCAGAAGCTGGAAGCACAGTTGGTGGGATAATTGACTCGAAAAACATTCAAACCCCGGGAGAAATTTCGGGTTTTTTTATTTTAAAATTTTCCTGGATTGCTTGATCATCTTAGAGATTCATCATGATATGGCCCGGTTTTTGTATTTTTTACGCTAACTTGTTATAAATAAAAATTTTAAAGCGATGCGTTATTTCTTGAGTATATTTCTATTAAGTGGTTTTGTTTTTATTTTTTCATGTGAGGGACCTGCCGGTCCGATGGGCCCCCAGGGACCGGATGGCGCACCCGGTGAAATCATCGAAGCCTTTGTCTATGAGATTGAGTTTGATTTTGTAGGTCCTAATTACGGCGTTTTCTATGAGTTTCCTGCCACCCCGGAAGTTTTGCCTTCTGATGTAGTGCTGGTATATTTCCTTTGGGATATCGATAATGGTACAGATGTATGGAAGCCCATCCCATTCACATTGTTCACCGAAGATGGTATTGTGAGCTATACTTTCGATTTTACCCAGTTTGATGTATTGATTTTATTAGAATCAAATTTTGATCCGGCATTGTATACTCCTGAAATAACCGATGGTTGGGTAGCAAGAGTGGTTGTGATTCCCGGGGTTCTTATTCCTCCTGGAGGCCGAATGGATTTTTCTGATTATTATGAAGTTGAAGCGGCTTATGGTTTGCCGGTTTTGCCTCAGCACGGCAAGGCGATCAATAGAAAATTGTAAACTTTTTATTATCAATGGGTTACCTTATTAGGTAAATCGTTATATATATTAGTATAACCATGAAATTTCTTTATACATTTTTAACGCTGGTACTTCTTTCTGTTTTTTCAACTCAGATTTCAGCACAGAACTGTGAATGCCCTGATGTGGACTTTGAATCGGTGGTCAATGATGTAGATCACATATTCAGGGGCACGGTGACTAAGTGGGATCAGATCCAGGCTACGTCTCGAAATATGACATTTACCTTCAATGTCACCAATACCTGGAAGGGTGCTGAAACCAGAGAAATAACCCTTCGTACTGACCCGGCCACCAGACCTTGTGGTGTTTCATTTGAAATCAATAAAGAATACCTCGTTTTTGCCTGGAAGGACATGACCAGCATTTGCTATCCCACTACCCTTTATGACCAAAGTCCCTTTATCGCTAGCCTTAATAAATTAACCGATAATGATCATAGGGGTGTGACATTTGATATTTTTTTGAAAAATTGGGTAAAAGCTAACGATAAAGAAACTGATTGGGATGGGAATCCGATCTTGGTTTATAATGAAACGATCTATAGTCAGGAAGACCTGCTTTCAATAATCCAACCACAGTTGATCCGTAAGGTTCGATACGTAACCCATGATCCGGAAAGTATGCAAGGTGATTGTCTTAAAGCTGGAGTTGTGATTTTTTCTACTCAAAAAGACTTTGATATGGATCGTTTCATTCAGCGGCAATTACCCCGATTGCTTAAGCGTGGCAAGCCTTGTGGTGAAGGGTAGGTATCCAATGAATGTTAAGGAACCGTTGAGTTAATTTTTTAAACGTCTCCTGGAATTATCAATTCCATAATAATTTTTTTATACCAATGGTTGCAGGAGTACCGTTTAGTTCCTTTACTTTCGCCATGAATGTATAAATATTTTTTACCCGTATTATTACAGGTTGCTTTGGTCTCATGGGCATTATCCCAGCCACCTGATGGGTACTACCAACCAGCAGCCCGGAAAACCGGATACGATTTAAAAACCTCATTGCACCAGGTAATTGACATCCATACCATAAAATCATATGTTAACCTTTGGGAACTGTTTTATACCAGTGATGTCAGGTCCAATGGCTTGGTCTGGTGCATGTATTCAGCTTGTGATTTTGTATTAGGTAACGATCAGGATTCAGGGTCTGCGGGGACCGGGGAATGTAATTTTTATAATAGGGAACATATTATGCCCAGGTCATGGTTTGGCGGGGAAGTGAACCCTATGAATACCGATGCACATCACATTATTCCGGTAGACAGGAGCGTGAACAGCTCACGGGGCAACCATCCTTATGGTGAGGTTCTGGCAGGCACTAAGACCAATACCTATTCTAATGGGGGTAAACGTGGCACTAACAGATTTGAGGGTTTCGGAGGAATAGTTTTTGAGCCCACTGACGAATATAAGGGTGATTTGGCAAGGATTTATCTGTACATGGCGATTCGGTATGAGAATGTCATTGTTGGCTGGCCGGGTAGTCCTCAACTAAACGGTACTCATGACCAGGTATTTACGGATTGGTCCCTTGACATGCTCCTGGCCTGGCATGAAATGGATCCCGTAAGTCAAAAGGAGCTTGATCGCCAGGAGGTAATTTATGCCTATCAAGGAAACCGTAATCCGCTTGTGGACCACCCTGAAGTAGTGCCATGTATATGGAGTAACGATTGTGATGCATGGCTGGCACTTTATATGGAGGACGAGGATGTAATAGCCTCCATCAATCCGGATAATGACCTTATAATAGAAATATTCCCTAATACGGATAAAACAGAAATGCTTATCAAAACTAACCTTGACCTGACATTTACCTACTCCATAATTAATTCCAATGGGGTGGTTATTTCCCAGGGTGTTCTGGACGATTCATCACGGGTTTCTCTTGAGGGGATTTCATCAGGGATATACTATGTGATGCTGGAGAGTGCTGAGACCTATACCATAAGAAAGATTATTGTGCAGTAATGCAATAATGTATTAGGTAAATATCAGCTCAATATTTCCCCAAAGGCGGTTTTTTCGGCGGCAAGAACAAAGAGGGTAGGAGGAAGATTTTCGGTTTTTTGGATTAGGGCCTGATAATACTTTAAAAAGTTTTCGTTAGGCTCGGCCATACCCATCATCACCAAATCAGCATTTTTCGACTTTTCTTTCACGATTTCGTAGAATGGGAGCCCTTTTCCAAAAATAATTTCGATATTGGCTTCAATGCGTCGTTCTTTCAAAATATACTTAAAATTATTGCGAACCCTCTCAAGGGCCTGGTCATTAGGAAGGATGAGTTTTAAGTTAATTTTGGCACCCCTCCAAAAGACACTATGCTTGAGCAGATGAGCCAAAACAATCATCAGACCACCATTTTTATTGAGACCACCCCACCAAATATCAATGTTTTGATAATTGCCAAAATTCTGGTTTTCCACCATCCTTAGTATTAGCACATTACGGCTTGACTCATGAAAATGTCTGATCATATCACAATATTTCTGAGTTTTGCCCTCCTTCTGTGAGTACCCCAATACGATGGTGTTGGGTACTAAAAGGCCAATACCGTAGGTTTCCACCAAAATTTCTGCCCCTTCATATGGGTCTGCTGCCGATGAAACCCTAACCATGCTGTTGATGCCATTCTTTAATAGAAAATCCCGGATGTTTTTTTCCATAGTATATTTTCGATCCATGGTGTAGGAATCAATGGGTAAAATGGTGGAGACCGTCATCATGGCACTTCCTTTTGTGAGAGCGTGAGAGAGTTCTATTAAAGGCCATCTTTTGGTTGGCGCTCCTGACAAAACTAGCAGGTGTGGGCGCCAGTTTTTTGGGTCAGATTGGGGTTTAAGACGGACCAAACCTGCCGAGATCAAGGTAAACCAAAGTCCCTGGCGGACATCACCCCAGGCTGTGCGCAGCTCTCTGTTGCGTATCCACATAAAAATCAGTACCACAAATCCAGCTGCTATGGCCGTAGCCAATGGATTGATCAGCAACATCACACCAATACATCCGGCAGCCCCAACCAGGGAAAAAATCCAATGAACTTTGAAGGTTGGGCGGAAGGAGGGGCTACCCAGGAATTTTTCCAGTCCGGCCGCAATATTGAGTACCCCGTAGGTGGTAAGGAAAAACATGGTAAGGATAGGGGCGATCAAATTCAGATTACCAAAATATACCGCAACCAAAGCCAGAGCCAATGTAGCAACAGTACCCACCTTCGGACTATCATCTTCTCCTGATCCTTTTCCCAGCCAACGAAATGGCTTTGGCAACACACCATCCCGGGCAAGGGCCTGGAGTACCCTTGGGGCACCAAGCACACTCCCCATGGCGCTGGAAAGGGTAGCACCCCAAACGCCCATTAGGATGGCATCACCCCAAAAGGAAATCTTTCGCATAATAAGAGGATCTTCAATTAAGGTCATGGCATCTGCCCGACTTGCAAGGATGATGGGCAATACCATATAAATTAAGTACCCTGTGCCTACCGCAGCGAGTGTACCTCTCGGAATGGATCGAATAGGGTTTTCGAGGTCTCCGGATAAATTTACCCCTGCCATGATGCCTGTGACGGCAGGAAAAAATACTGCAAATACTACCCAGAACCCGGCGGATTCAGATGGTTTAGCACCCCACATTTCTACATGGGTATTTTCAATTGGGCTACCAAAAATCAGGGAAAGCAGTGATATGCCAATCGCAGCCATGATGAAATACTGGGATCTGATAGCGATTTTAGTTGAAATCAAAGCCAGAACCCCAATTAACAGGGTAACAATTATTCCTACCATGGTCTCATCAAGGTGGCTAAACACCTGCACCACGCTTTCTGCAAAGCCAATGGTATATAATGCTACCGATAAGGCTTGTGCAAGGTAAAGTGGAATACCAACAGCCCCACCTGATTCAATGCCGAGGCTGCGACTGATCATATAGTAGGCTCCACCTGTCTTGACTCTTTGGTCCGTGGCGATAGAAGATATTGATAAGGCGGTAAGGAATGTGATAAGGGTAGAAAGGGTGACAATAATGAGGGTACCCAGCAGCCCGACGTTACCCACTACCCAACCAAACCTTAGGTACATAATAACCCCAAGAATAGTCAAAATAGAAGGCGTAAATACCCCTTCAAAAGTACTCAGTCCTTTACGGCCAGAGGTGTTTTCAGCTTTTTGGACCGGTATATTAGGTTTATTGTTTGCTGCCACTTAACTTAAATTATGGCGGAAATTTATAACAACTTTTTTCCTAAGCCAACCTTTCCTTTGGTAAAACCAGCACGGAATTAGAATTATTTTTCTAATTGAAATTCAGAGGTAATTTTTGTATTGTAAAGCTGAGAGATTGGGCAGTTTTCTTCTGCATTTTTTACCATTTTGCCAAAGTCACTTTCAGATACCCCGGGTACTTTCGCTTTTAAAATCAGGTGAGAGTGGACAATTTTACCATCTTCAAAAGTGATTTCACATTTGGTCTCAAGAGACTCGGGCTGATGCCCGCTCTCTCCAATCACAAAACTAAGCTTCATGGCAAAGCACCCAGCGTGGGCCGCTGCAACTAATTCCTCAGGATTGGTACCTTTACCAGACTCAAATCTGCTGGAAAAGGAATATTGTGTTTTATCTAATACTGTGCTACCTGTAGTCAGATGGCCTTTCCCTTCTTTGCCGCTGCCTTTCCATAATGCTGTTGCTGTTCTTTTCATATTAAGTTATTTTTAAATTTATTTTTGTTAGTCTATATGCCTAAATAAAATACTTTTAGGGTACTATTAAAAATATTCAAACATTTAAATTAAGAATGGAATAGGCTGCTAAATACGGATAAGGGTAATAGGTTGTTCAACTTATTTGAAGGGAGAAGCCAAACGGACCTTACCTACACATTTCATCATAGATAGCATTTCATTGTTAGCCGGCAGATACCGGATCCACGTTCTGGAATTCAATTTCCCCACCTCCATCGGTGTCAATAAAAATGATCGCATCCCGCTGGATATTGCCGGAAAGGATCTCCTTTGAAAGCCGATTGAGCAATTCCCTTTGGATCACCCGCTTCAAAGGCCGGGCCCCAAATACCGGGTCGAATCCCATTTCACCAAGCTTTTTCATGACAGCCTCCGAAACATCAATCGTAACCCCGTTTTCTGTGAGCCTTCGCTTGACCTCATTGATCTGGATGCCTACGATCTTGCCAATATCGGCTTTTGAAAGTGGTCTGAACATAATGATCTCGTCGATCCGGTTTAGAAATTCCGGCCTAACCGTTTTTCTCAATAATTCAAAAACTTCAACTTTTGTTTCATCAATTACTGCCTGTTCATTGGCCTCTGTGAGGGTAGTAAAGCGCTCCTGAATCAGGTGCGAACCAATATTGGTGGTCATGATGATGATGGTATTCTTAAAATTGGCCATACGACCCTTATTATCGGTGAGCCGGCCATCATCAAGCACTTGAAGCAGAATATTGAATACATCTGGATGGGCTTTTTCTATTTCATCCAAAAGGATGACCGAATAGGGCTTGCGCCTTACTGCTTCGGTTAGTTGCCCGCCCTCATCGTAACCCACATAGCCGGGAGGAGCACCTATGAGTCTGCTTACGGCATGCCGTTCCTGGTATTCGGACATATCGATCCGAACCATGGCATTTTCATCATTAAACAGGTATTCGGCCAGGGCTTTGGATAATTCTGTCTTACCAACACCCGTAGTGCCCAGGAATATAAAAGAACCGATAGGGCGTTTGGGGTCCTGGAGACCGGCCCGGCTTCGGCGCACAGCATCTGACAATGCCGCGATGGCTTCGGACTGCCCGGCTACGCGCTTTCCAAGTTCTGCCTCAAGGTTGAGCAGTTTTTCGCGATCGCTTTCGAGCATTTTTGATACCGGTATACCGGTCCATCTGGCCACCACCTCGGCAATATCTTCCTGGTCCACCTCTTCTTTGAGTAATGAAGTCCCTTTTTGAAGTTCTTTAACCTGCTCCTGAAGGCCAGTAAGCTTGTTTTCAGCCTCTATCAGTTTGCCATAGCGGATTTCGGCGACCAAGCCATAATCTCCGGAACGCTCCGCCTGGTCGGCTTCCAATCGCAGCTTTTCTATAGCCTCCTTGGTCTTGCTGATCCCCTGAATGATGCCTTTTTCTTCCTCCCACTGAGCTTTAAACTCATTGCGCTTTTCAGACAGCTCTGCAATTTCTTTGGATAAGGTGGATTCTTTCTCCTTGTCTTTTTTCCTGCGGATTGCCTCCCTTTCAATTTCGAGCTGCATGATTCTGCGTTGTAGTTCATCCAGTTCTTCGGGAAGGGAGTCCATTTCTATTCTCAGCTTGGAGGCGGCCTCGTCCATCAGGTCGATAGCCTTATCGGGCAGGAATCGGTCAGTAATGTACCGGCTTGATAATTCCACAGCGGCGATCACCGCGTCGTCTTTGATCTGTACCCCGTGATGCAGTTCATATTTATCTTTGATCCCCCTCAAAATTGAAATGGAGTCTTGAATATCAGGCTCATCCACTATCACCGACTGGAATCTCCGCTCCAGAGCTTTGTCCTTCTCGATGTACTTCTGGTACTCTTTCAAAGTGGTGGCCCCGATAGCATGGAGTTCTCCTCTTGCCAAAGCGGGTTTCAGAAGGTTGGCAGCATCCATAGCCCCCTCGCCACCACCGGCTCCTATCAGGGTATGAATCTCATCAATGAAGAGGATAATCTCTCCATCCGAATCAGTGACCTCTTTGATCACAGCCTTAAGCCGCTCTTCAAATTCTCCCTTATATTTAGCTCCGGCTACCAGCAATCCCATATCAAGGGCAATGATGGTTTTGGATTTAAGGTTTTCAGGCACGTCCCCATCAATGATTCTTTGAGCCATTCCTTCTACGATGGCTGTTTTTCCTACACCCGGCTCACCGATAAGCATCGGGTTGTTTTTGGTGCGCCTGGCAAGGATTTGCAAAACACGTCTTATTTCTTCATCTCTTCCAATAACCGGGTCAATTTTACCTGCTTTTGCAAGGTTGTTGAGGTTTTTTGAGTACCGCTCCAGTGACCGGTATTTGGCCTCTGCATTGGGATCAGTGACTTTGCTGCCACCTCGTAGCTCCTTGATGGCTGCCATCAGCGTTTTCTTCTCCATCCCAAGGTCACGGAGCAGGCTCCCTGCCTGATCCTTACCTTGCAGAATACCGAGAAGGATATGCTCTACGGCAATATATTCATCACCAAAGTCTTTAAGAGCACTTTCTGCGCTGCTCAGTGCTGTGGCAGCATCATTGGAAAGGTATACTTTCTGCCCGCTTACTTTGGGATATACTTTTAAAATATCTTCTAATTTTTGCTCTAAGGCAGCTTTTTGGATATTGAGTTTTTTTAAAATGAAGGACAAGGCATGATCTCCTGACTCAATAATGGCCTTGAGCAGATGGCCTGGCTCCACTGCCTGTTGCTGATAAGACCCAGCAATTTCAGTAGCTTTTTGCAGCACCTCTTGCGACTTTATGGTATATTTATCAAAATTCATCGTAGTTTTTCTTATAATTCAGCATGGAATCCACAATTAACATTCCATTTATGAAAAGTGCCCAATATCTGCCAATTTGGCAATAATATTGATTTTTTAATATAAAATTAAGTCATTTTGACATGAGTCCCGTTGAATCAAAAAGTAAATCGAGTCAAAAAGATCATTCCCTTCTTGTAGAAGTGGCATGGGAAGTGGCCAATCAGGTGGGTGGGATTTACACGGTGATCCGTTCCAAAGCCCCCGAAATGATTAAGAATTGGGGGGATCGGTATTGCATGGTGGGGCCACTTTTAGATAAGAATATTTATGCTGAAGTGGAGGAAATTAAAGATGGAGATGATCCATATTTCAAGGCGGCATTATTACTCCAGGAGAAGGGTATTAAAATTTTTTATGGCACCTGGTTGGTCACAGGCAGACCCAAGGTGGTGCTTTTGGATCCACAGTCAATAGAAAAACCAGGGGTAGATTTGGCCAAGTATAAACTTTGGGAAACCCATAATATTGGGACATCTGGTAGTCAAGAGCTTATCAGTAATGTAGTCGTTTTTGGGTCTTTAGTGCTGGAATGGTTTGAGGCTTTGCGGCAGTCTACGCCCAAGGCACGCACCATCATAGGGCACTTTCATGAATGGATGGCGGGGTTACCGATTCTTGATATCAAAAAGAAAAAGATTAAGGTTAAGACTATTTTTACCACCCATGCCACTATTTTGGGCCGACACCTGGCCATCAACTCACCCCAGTTTTATGCCCATCTTCCTTTTTTCAATTGGGAGGATGAAGCCCGTAGATTTGGGATTGAGCCAGAATCTAGAATCGAACATGCCTGTGCCAGAGATTGTGATCTGCTGACCACTGTAAGCGAGGTGACGGCTCGTGAGTGTAAGCACCTCCTCAAAAGAAAGGCCGACGGTATTTTACCTAATGGGCTCAATATTGAGCGGTTTACTGCCCTTCATGAATTTCAGAACCTCCATGCTACATTCAAAGAGGAGATTCACCAGTTTGTGATGGGCCATTTTTTCCAATCCTATTCTTTTGATTTGGATAAAACCTTGTATTGCTTTACATCCGGCCGGTATGAATATAAAAATAAAGGCTTTGACCTTACCCTTGATGCCCTTGACCAGCTCAATGAGCGCCTGAAGCGAGAGAAATCGGACATTACTGTTGTAATGTTCTTTGTCACCAAACAGCCTTTTAAGCAGGTTAATTCCGAAGTGCTGCATAACCGCGCAGTGATGGAGGATATCCGAAAAAATTGTGTGGCAATTCAAAAGCAGGTAGGCCGGAGGCTGTTTTACGCCAGCACTATCCTTGAAGACCATAAGCTTCCTGAACTCAACCAGTTTGTCGATGACTATTGGCGATTGCGATACCGGCGTACGATTCAATCCTGGAAAACCGACCGACTCCCAAGGGTAGTCACCCATGACCTCATCGATGAAAAGAGTGATGAAATCATTTCCTTTTTAAAGTCCAGAGGATTAAAAAACAGAAAAGAAGATCGGGTGAAAATTGTTTATCACCCTGATTTTATTAACCCTATTAGCCCTTTATTTGCTTTTGAATATGATGAATTTGTCAGGGGGTGCCACCTGGGGATTTTCCCAAGTTTTTATGAGCCCTGGGGTTATACGCCTTTGGAATGCATGGCTCGCGGTGTACCTGCTGTCACCAGTGACCTATCTGGATTTGGGGACTATATTTTACAGAATATGCCGGACCATGAAAAGCATGGACTCTTTGTAGTAGAGCGCGGCAAACGCAGTTATGAATGGTCGAGCCGGCAGCTTGCAGGGATACTTCATAATTTTGTTAAACTCACCCGGAGGGAAAGGATTGCCTTGCGGAATTTTACAGAAAACAAGTCAGATAGTTTTGATTGGAAAAACCTGATTATGCATTATGAGGAGCAATACAAAAAACTGATCTAGATATGGGAAGAATAAAAATTGAGCTTCCTGAGACCATCATATTTACCGCCAGGGTACCCATTCGCATTACTGATCTTAACTATGGCAACCACGTAGGCAATGATAGCATCTTAAGTATTTTTCATGAAGCAAGAATGCAAATGCTCAGAAGTATGGGTTATGTTAATGAGCTGGGTATCGAGGGTGAAATTGGTCTGATTGTAAGCGATGTGGCTATAGTTTATAAATCAGAGTCATTTTATGGCGAAGCCCTCGACATTCATATTGGGGCAGCAGACTTTAGTAAGTATGGGTTTGATTTGATATTTCAAGCCATAGAATCCCAATCAGACCGGGAGGTAGCTCGTGGTAAAACAGGGATGGTATGCCTTGATTACAAAACCAGGAAGGTGGCCGTAGTGCCACAATCCTTAATTTATAAACTGGAAAGTTCAATGGGGTAAAAAAATAGCCAACCCACTGGATTGGCTATATAAGAAGTATTAAAATCTAAATTACTTCGGCAAAGAAACAGCATCAGTAACATGAATAACACCATTGCTGGCTTTCAGGTCAGCAGTTGTCACTTTCGCTTTACCCCCATTACTGTCTTTTAAGTAAACACTACCATCTTTTACATAGGCTTCCAGAATTTGACCATTAATTGTTGCTACTTTGGCCTTACCATCACCCTTTTCGATTAAGCCCCCCAGTGTGGCGGCATCTATATTTCCTGCTACTACATGATAGGTGAGGACACCAGCAAGACTAGATTTATTTTCTGGTTTTAACAGTATTTCTACTGTACCAGCAGGCAACTTGTCAAACGCAGCATTGGTAGGAGCAAAAATAGTAAATGGCCCTTCACCTTTTAAAGTCTCTACGAGCCCTGCTGCTTTCATTGCTGCAACCAAAGTAGTATGGTCTTTAGAACTAATGGCTACATCAACAACATCATTTGCACCTTGTGCATTAGCGAATCCTACGACTGCCATGAATGAAATGGCCAACATTACACTTTTTATTTTTTTCATTTTAATATTGGGTTAGTTATTCATGTCTAACTGAGTAGAAGGTCAAATGTTCATGCATTCATAAAGAGACTTCCTTAATATCTCTGGAGACTATTCATTAATGGATTTACAGTCAGGAGATTATGCAAGAAAAAAGGCAGCAATAAATTTGAGTGGTTTGACTAGCAGTATTTACTCAAACGAATACCATTTGATCGCTCTGGATAAATACATGATTGCCGCTAAAACTACAAACAAGCCGATGGTGCCTATGAGCAAAGCAAATTCCTCATTATCGACAATGATCCAAATAAAACTATAAAAAGATAGTAACGAGGTGGCCAGAATAGCGGTGTATTTCCAGCCATTGAATAGGGCTTTGGAGTACAATGCAATAAGGGATACAGTGGCCAGGCTTGCTATTAAATATGCTACCGAATATCCCCAGTGCTCGGAGATGGACAACAATAGACTGTAGTATATCGCTAATGCACAACCGATTAAAAGGTATTGGATGGGGTGAATCCTGATCTTTAGTATGATCTCGGTTAGGAATAAGGCAACAAAAGTGAGTAGGATAATTAATAGAGCATATTTATTGGTCCGTTCAGATTTTTGGTATTGGTCAACCGGTACGTATAAATTTACCCCGAAATCATATCCATCTACCTTTGGGAAAGCACCATAATAGACTGGGGAAAAAGGCCTGTTAAATTCTAATACTTGCCATTTGGCATTAAAATCTTCTTTGCCTACCGCCCTATCTGTAGGGAGAAATGTGCCATAGAAACTGGGTGAATGCCAATCCCCGTCAATTTCCGCTTGAGTAACTTTTGCCAAGGGTGTAATGGCAATTTCCTGACTACCTTTCAATTGAAGAGTAATTCGATAGTCGAAAGTTAATTTTTTATCCGACAATGGAACAAGTGTGGTTTTGAAACCTTTTAGATTATTTTCAATACTATAAAAAGACTCTGAATGATGCTTTTTGCCGTCCCACAGGATAACAGGAATAGCTGATATCCCCTTTAAATCAGAAACTGAATACCATAATTCGCATTCATTGAGTAATACTTTATCAGTTTCCAGCTTTTTTAATACGGTCTGTAAATCGAATTGCCCCGATATTTCCAAATCTGAATTATAGACAACAGCATCAAAAATACCTCTGGATAATATTTTCGAGTGAAGATGACCAGTAATGATATTGGTTTCGGGGAAAACATAGGCATATTTCTTTATTGACTTAACTTCTTTGTCTTTGTTAATAAAGGTGGATAAATAGGGAACTGCCAAAATTGGCCCCTGAATCGTTTGACTTCCAGCCCATTTTTCTGAAATTTCCTTGATGGCATCCCGTGCCCTTTGCTTTCTTTCCTTCAATAAATTATTGATCAAAGAAATTGGTATTAGCATAAGTAAAATGAGGATGCCAACCACAATTAATTTAAATGTAACGGACCTTGTAATCGCATTACTGGCGCTTTTTGCTAAGTCATTTATATTTTCCATATCAAAGTACTTTTTAATTAAAAGTTAAATTATAAAAAAATTATTGATTCATTTTTACGATTTCTTCCATAGCTTTTAAATGCTTGTTGAAGGATTTTTTCCCTAATGTGGTGGCAGAATATAAGGTCTGGGGCTTGCGCCCTTTGTATCCCTTGATGACTTCAATATACCCTGAGGCTTCAAGTTTTTTGAGATGGGTCGCTAGATTACCGTCTGTTAAGCCAATGAGATCTTTCATTTGCACAAATTCATATTTATCGTGAATCATTAAAACAGACATGATCTGGAGCCTGACACGGTTTTCGAAGGCTTTATCTAAATCTTTGAAATATTTTTTCATCTTTCATATTTCAGATAAAGCATAATGCCAAACACTATATGGGCAATGCCAAATCCTAATGCCCAGAACAACAAACCATAGCCTGGAAGAAACGCTGCTAATAGGCCTATGATGACTTGAACAATACCAAGGGAATGTATCTCATTATTAATTTTATGACTGGCGTTTATGAGTGCCAGGCCGTAAAAAATAAGGCAACTTGAGGCTACAACAGGGAACATATCTCTTGATAATAGGATTAGAATAAATATTCCTCCAGTCAATAAGGGTATGCAAAAGTCAATTAAAACTGACCTGGAGGTTTTGTTCCAGAGTTGGGTATTATTTTTTTTAGCCCTTTTCCAGGTAAAATAGACACCGGTTGAAATAGAAATTCCTAATACCCCAATGGCTACAATCATAAGTTTCAAAATGATTTGCTCTTCATTGATATAATGAAATCTAAATCCGAACGGTGAACTTGGGTAATAAACCAAATAATAGGCTATAGTGGATCCTACTAAAGCATATATTCCTGCCAAAATCCCAGAAACTCCGCTAAGGGCAGTAAACCTTACCGATTTTTCCATTATATCCCTAATAGCGGAGAGGTCATCTTTTATTTTATTCATAAAAGTACTTTTAAAAGCAAAGTTAAAATTAAAATTTTATTTACCAAATTTTTTTAAATCCTACTTTAAAAACTATTCTTTGGAAGAAACCAAAGCAGCATACAGTGCTTTTTCAAATCCTTCATAAAGCGCTTTCTGATAGGGGGAAGGCAGTACCTGAGTCATAAGTACCACCACCATATCATTTTTGACGTCAATCCAATAAGTAGTTTGGAAGGCACCACCCCAACTCAAACTTCCGGCAGGACGCATCCCCGGCTTTTGACCGGCTTCTGTTGTGATTTGTAGGCCATATCCAAAGTGATTGCCACCGAAGTTGATGTCCCCAATCTGGTTGGTGGTCATGAGTTCGAAGGTAAAACTTTTAAGAATTCGTTTCCCCTGCCATTCACCTTCATTTAACAAGGCCTGTAAAAATGTGAAATAGTCTCGGGCAGTGGCCGTCAATCCTGCGCCTCCTGAATGATAGGTCATGGCACCGGTAATAGGAAAATCAGGCGTAATGGGCATTTTTGGATCGTTGGGGTACTCAATTATGGTACTATCCCTGATGGTGTACAGGATAGTAAGGTCAGCTTCTCTCCCAGGCAGGTAAAATCCAGTATCCTCCATCCCAAGGGGATCAAAAATAAACTCCTGAAAATAGTCTGCCAGCGACAATCCAGAAACCACCTCTACCACTCGGCCCAGCACATCAGTATTGAGGCCGTATGTAAATTTCTCTCCTGGTTCATGAGCCAATGGGAGTTCCCCTAGTGCTGCCATGGTTTCAGCGATGGTGAGGCTGTCTTCGGTACCCAAATCGGGCACCCCTGCTTTTGCGTATATGGTGCCAAATATCTTTGGATTAGTAAAGCCATAGGCAATCCCCGAGGTGTGGGTCAATAGGTCATGGATTGTTATGCTCCTTGAAGAAGGCTCAGTCAGGTAATCTCCTTTCTCCTCATCATAATTTATTAAAATGGAAGGATTGGCGAATTCAGGAATAAATTTTTCAAGGGGGTCATCAAGCTTAAGTTTTCCCTGTTCGTAAAGTTGCAGTATCGCCACACTGGTGATGACTTTGGTCATGGAGGCGATCCGGAATAGATGGTGGGTTTCCATGCTTTTATCGGCCCCCTTATCCTGCCATCCCCAGGCTTTTTCCATCACAATATTTCCATTGCGGGCTACCAGTGCTACGGCACCGGCAATATGATTCAGGTTTATTTCCTCTTCGATTACCGATTCAACAGCCTTAAGTTTTTCAGTGTCAAACCCAGCTTCACTTGGGTCAACAAATACATATTCTTTGGCTGTTTCAGAGGTGGAGTTACAGGAATAGAAAAGAATTAATAATGGAATTAGAAGCGGGTAATTTTTTTTCATAGGGCTTTAAGTATTTAATCTGGGCTAACTTAGTAAAAAATGAAAAGAATGCAGCAGAAGAGGTCTCTGAATTATTAGGCTAAACCATTTTATTTTTGGAGTCCTTGAATACTTTCTTTTTACGATTAAAAAATGGCAGACTAAGAATCTGAAATAATGATATAGAATAGCTTAGAGCAACATAATTCTTTACATTTGCCGAATAAAAATCGACTACCATGACCAAAGAAGAATTGAAAGATTTAAAAGCCAGGATAACGGCTTTGAGGAGGTATCTTTGACTACGATAATCAAGTACAATCTATAGCTGAGAAGGAGGCCGTCACCATGCTCCCTGACTTCTGGAATGACCCGGAGGCGGCGGAAAAAATGCTCAAGACCATCAAATCTGAAAAATACTGGACCGATAGGTTTGGAGCTGTAAGTCAGCAGATCGACGATCTGGGTACTTTATATGAATTTTATGAGGCCGATGAGGTTTCCGAAAAGGAAATGCAGGATGAATATGCCAGCACTTTAAAAAATCTTGAGGCCCTGGAATTCAAAAAAATGCTGAGCGAAGAGGAAGATCAGCTCAGCGCCATGATAGAGATCAATCCCGGAGCCGGTGGTACTGAAAGCCAGGACTGGGCTGATATGCTCAATCGCATGTACATCATGTGGGGGGGAGGCAGTGGCTACCAGGTAAAGCAGGTCAACTATCAGGCCGGTGAGACTGCTGGAATCAAATCCGCCACACTGGAGGTAGATGGGCCCTTTGCCTATGGGATGCTCAAATCTGAAATTGGGGTTCACCGCCTGGTGCGGATATCGCCTTATGACAGTGGTGGCCGGAGACATACCTCTTTTGCCTCGGTATACGTGTACCCGGTGGTGGATGATGATATTGCGATTGAGATCAATTTGGCGGATATCAAATGGGATACATACCGCTCTGGTGGTGCAGGTGGGCAAAATGTCAATAAAGTAGAAACAGCGGTGCGGTTGCATCATGCTCCTTCAGGGTTGATTATAGAATGCCAGCAGGAACGTTCCCAACAAAAAAATAAAGATAAAGCCATCAAAATGCTTAAATCCCGCCTTTACCAAATAGAGATTGAAAAGCGCAACGAAGAGCGCGACCGGGTAGAAAGTACCAAAATGAGGATTGATTTTGGCTCTCAGATCCGCAACTATGTGTTGCACCCTTATAAGCTGGCAAAAGATACCCGGACCGGGGTGGAGCGGTCTGATGTGCAAAATGTACTCGATGGTGATCTGGATGAATTTATGAAAGCATTTTTGTTAGGCAGACAGGAGTAGCCCATGAGGACCGATTTTCCTGTAAAAGGGATACCATTTTTTAAGGTTTATCATTCAAGGTTTTGGATACTGAGCTCGAGTTATCTATTATTTTTTGCGAGCTTCAATATGATCATTCCGGAGCTTCCAGACTACCTGACTAGCTTGGGTGGTGAAGACTACAAAGGGCTAATCATTGCCTTATTTACCATGACTGCTGCGTTTTCAAGGCCATTCAGTGGCCGCCTTTCGGATACGATTGGTCGGCTTCCGGTTATGTTTTTTGGGGCGGGGATTTGTGTGGTGATGGGGTTGCTGTATCCGATTATGGCTACGGTTCCCTTATTTTTTATGCTCCGTTTTTTTCATGGATTTTCTACCGGATTCCTCCCTACTGCAGTTACCGCCTATATCGCGGATATTGTACCTGTTCATCGCAGGGGTGAGGCGATGGGGATAGTAGGGGTATTTGGGACCACCGGGATGGCTGCCGGCCCAGCCCTTGGTGGTTTGATCGGGCAATATTATGGGGTGGTGCCGGTATTTTATATTTCTTCGGGCTGTGCTTTTCTATCATTACTCATGCTCACCAGGGTAACAGAAACCCTCGCTGAAAAGCAACCATTTTCATTGGGATTGCTAAAAATTGGAATGGATGATATCCTCGAAAAAAGGGTATTGGTACCGGCATTTGTACTCATTACGGGAGCCTTTTCGTTTGGGGTGATGCTGACTATCATACCTGATTTGAGTAAACACCTCGGGATCCAAAATAAAGGGTTGTTTTTTACTGTTTTTACTTTGGCGTCCATCATCGTGCGATTTATTGCGGGAAGGGCTTCTGATCGACTGGGTCGAGTGCCCATCATCATCATTTCTGCTTTGTTATTGGTTAATGCCATGGTGTTTATCGGTCTTGCGCAGTCATTCTGGATGCTCATGTTTGGGGCGGTACTTTTTGGCCTTGCTACCGGTATGAATTCACCTACTGTCCTGGCCTGGACCATCGATCTTAGTTCGGAAGGGCACAGGGGCAGGGCCATGGCCACCGTTTTCATTGCTTTGGAAATTGGTATAGGGGCAGGGGCTTTGACATCCGGGTTTTTGTTTGCCAATAATCCTGCAAATTTTCCATTGGTATTTTTCTCGGGGGCAGTACTGGCTAGTATTGGCTTAATTTTTCTGGTTACAGGGTTGTATAGGAGGTGGATTCCTCAATCTTAAAATCATTAATTTAATTGTAACTTTACTTTAAGGCCGTTAGCCCCGCTACATCCCTCGGGATTTCGGTGGGTAAACTTTTGGCCTTTGGCTGTTAAGCCTTACCTCAAAAGACGATAACGCAACATAAAAATGACATAGAAAAATGGAAAATTTTGACCGCAAAAAACATTGGGAAAATATCTATCAGACAAAAGAACTGAAAGACGTTAGTTGGTTTCAGCCGACACCAGAAACTTCATTGGACTTCTTTAAACAATTCAAGGTGCCGACAACTGCAAAAGTGATTGACATTGGCGGTGGCGACAGTTTTTTAGTTGACCATTTACTCGACTTGGGTTATCAAGACATTTCAGTTCTCGACATTTCAGCGGCTGCAATTGACAGAGCAAAACAACGTCTTGGTGACAGAGCAAAAAATGTAAAATGGATAGTTGCAGATGCAGCAACTTTTAAGCCGACAGTGAAATATGACTTTTGGCATGACAGAGCAGCATTTCACTTTTTGACAGACGAGCAAGAAATTTCAAATTATTTGGAAACAGCTGAACAAAATATAATCCCGACAGGTGTTTTGGTTATCGGGACATTTTCAGAACAAGGACCGAAAAAATGTAGCGGAATAGAAATCAAACAATATTCGGAAACGACAATGACAGATCGACTGAAAAAGGTTTTTGAGAAAATCAATTGCATAACGGTTGACCATAAGACACCGTTCGACACCATTCAGAATTTTGTTTTTTGCAGTTTCAGAAAATTACATACTAACTAGATGCTCGAAAAAATCAGCCTTAAAGCTTCCTCACTTTACCGCTGCCTGAGGCTTTTGAATTCAAGTGTTCCGGGTCTCCCTTATATCTCAGAGAGCCACTGCCGGAAATCGTTACATCCAGCCTTTTGGTGACGTGATTAGTAATGCTACCACTCCCGGCAATAACCACCTTGCTTTCTTCCGACTCCAGTCCTTCTGCATCTATCTTACCTGATCCTGAAATAGTAAATCTATGGGTTTTGGCCTTTCCGCTAAGTTCTGCCCTTCCGGATCCTGAGATTTTCACTTCTAAATCATTGGCATCCAGGTCTAAGTTGATTTTTCCTGAGCCCGAAATTGAAATGTCCATGCTGCGAGATTTGAATGTGGATTCGCCAATGATGCTGCCCGACCCTGATATGGATGCAGCATCCAATTCAGGAATGGTAATGTAGATATCAGGACTTTTGTACCCCTTCCAGCTTCGCATACCAGGTTTTTGGCCAATATGCAGGGTACCATTTTTTACTGTCAACTCAAGGATTTCAAGCGCATCTTCTGATCCCTCTGCTTCTACACGCTGCTCGCTTCCTTTCTTAAGGTATACTTTGGAGCTGCCACCTAGTTTCACCCCTGTAAAGTTGCTGAGGCTATAAGTTTTTCTCTCCTGGGCATGCAGGCTAGAGATTAAAAATAAGATCATTGCAAACGTTAATAATTTCTTCATGGTAGGAATTTAGTTTTTCTTAAAGACCATGAAGAATTAGAGAAGGTTGCTTTTCTTTGAGAAATTTTTTTAAAAAATGGTTTATCTCCTTCTGGCCATCCTCATGAATATCGGCAT
>JBGTCD010000019.1:0-23074 GCA_041749015.1 Cyclobacteriaceae bacterium | reverse complement strand
ACTGCATTGATGCGAAATCTTAATTTGTCAAGAATCAGCATCTTGTTGGCACTAAGGCCTGGTGCTGCAACGAGTACTGCTTCAGATTTGATCACGGTTTCCACCTCTTTGAGGCCATTACTCATCAATGTACTGCCAGTGCTAACAATATCACAAATTGCATCAGCCAGCCCAATACCCGGCGCAATTTCTACCGAACCGGAAATCTCATGGATTCCTGCAGAGATGCCTTTTTCCTTAAGAAATTTCCGGACGATATTGGGATAAGAAGTGGCTATATTTTTCCCTTCCAACCAAGAGGTGTCTGGATACCGGGTGGTTCTAGGCACTGCAATAGATAAGCGGCACCTTGCAAAATCAAGGCGCTCGACAAGGATCACTTTTTTCTTTTTTTCGAGGAGTAAATTTTCGCCAATGATGCCAATGTCGGCCACCCCATCTTCCACGTACTGCGGGATGTCATCATCGCGGAGGAATAGGATCTCTGCAGGAAAATTTGAGGCACGTGCCTTGAGTTGGCTTTTGCCATTACTGATAGAAAGGCCGCACTCCTTGAGTAATGCTGCAGATTTTTCCTGTAGCCGACCTGATTTCTGGATGGCTATTCTTAGTATTGGTTCCATTTATATGATTAACAATGTTCAACAAAAAAGGGCTTGCCAAATGACAAGCCCTTGAATATTTTTTTTTAAAAACTAAAGGTTATACCCTGCCATGTGACCTTACCTGAAGGTGGTGGTGATGGATATGGTGATTAGTTCTTTGCATTTACCTATTGGAACTGCGAATTAAGAGAATTGTTTCTTATTTTACCAATCATTTACTAATTATTTATCATTGAAGAGATGACAAAACAGCTTTTGGCTTTCCTATTCATAATATCCTTCACAATAATTTCTTCTTGCTCAAAGGATGATGATAGGGCATTAACTTCCACCTGAAGAGCACTACCTCAAAAATAAGGTTTTAGCCAACTGGTCATGCTGTCTCCATAGTTTTTTGTGGTGGAGTACGTTGAGGTATTTCTGGACATGCCCCTTTTTTACACCCACCCAAATGCCCCCTGTTTTGCGCCATAGCCTGTAATCGGTGAAATGGCTAAAATCTTCAAATGGGGGGAGGTCTTCAAAATAGGTCAGCCGGTTGGCATCATGGACTATCACTACTCCATGATCATTCAATAAGTTATAAGCTTCCTTTAGACAGTATTTCCTCGCCCTGCCGTCAATGAAGATAAAATCAAAACTCATATTTAATTCTAAAGGATAATGGACATACTTTTGGAAATTTTCATAGGTCCCCTCCTTAATAACAGGGTCTTTTTCTGTTTCAAAATCATAAAACTTGTCCTGAGGCTCAATACAGGTGACGCTTACCCTGGAGTCGGTAATTTTTCCGGAAATAAATTGGTGCCACGCGACATGGTGTTCAATGGAATGCCAGGATTCAAGTCCATTAATTAAAGTAGGACAATACAAGGTGCTGAATCCGCTTCCCCATTCCAGGCAGGTCTTCGGATTTAGTTGCTCCAGTGCCTCTCGTACGATGTCAAATTCTTTGGACTTCATCCATGGTACGGCATATTTGCGAAACACCTTTCGGTTGACCTTATCTTTGATATCTCTGTAGTACTGCCCAAAGGCGGTTTGAGTATTTTTTTTAGGCATGGCTATAAGGTTTTGGGTCGGAATGGTTTTACTACATCCTCATGGCATTCCATGAAAGGGCCTTCAAGAAGGTCAATACAGTAAGGCACTGCAGGAAAGACGGCATCCAAACATTCTCTAATGGCTTTAGGCTTCCCTGGCAGGTTGATGATGAGCGTTTTACCACGAATCCCGGCAGTTTGCCTTGACAGAATAGCCGTAGGTACATATTGGAGACTTACTGAGCGCATCAGCTCTCCAAACCCAGGCATCATTTTTTCGCATACAGCTTCCGTGGCTTCAGGAGTAACATCGCGCACTGCCGGCCCAGTGCCGCCTGATGTAACGATCAGGCAGCAGCCTGCCACATCAGCCATATTTATGAGGGTAGCTTCAATTTCATTTTGCTCATCCGGAATTACGGCATAGTCCTGCTCCCAGGGATTTTTAAGATAATCATTCAAAGTGTTGACGATGGCCTTCCCGGGCAAATCTTCATATATGCCTTTGCTGGCACGGTCTGAGACATTGATGATGCCTATTTTAAGCTTATCCAATGGTTTGATCTTATTTTTATCGTTTTTGAAAATTTAGGCTTAAAGAACCTTAAATATTTTTTATTTTGAAAGGTAAATTTTACCCTATTGCCTTAAAACTTCGAAAATCATTTTTTCCATTTTCCTTAAAAAAATTTACATCAAAATCCGACTTTTGGCATGACCCGGCAGCAGTTCAAATAACCCTTAAGAAGATATAGGTCCGGATTTTGATCTCATACTACTAAAATTGGGCGTTTTTCTTTTGATCCGGTTATTTTGAATTGGTATTGATTCTTTATTTATTTCCTAAATTTTTTCCACCGTTTTCTGATTTTTTTTATTTTAGGGGATTAATGAAGGTTTTAATCATTGGTTATTTTTGTTTTATTGTTGTCGTCTGCCAGGGACAGCCAGCCCCGTTAAGGCCAAATGTATTAGATCATAATAATCAAAGATCAGGGGACTGGATCATTTATTTTGACGACCAGTTTAATGTTCTCTCCACCGATAAAAATGAATCCCATTTTTACAGATTGCTGACCTACGAACAAGGTCAAATTATAGGTGAGTTTACCGACCATTATGCTAACGGTAAAATATTTCGTAAAGGCAGGTTATTATCACTTTCACCTGATAGATACGACGGACTGCTTTATGAATTTAATGAAAATGGACATCCTGTAAATGCCCAATTCTACCGCGATGGGATAATACAAAATGACTTGACAATAAAGCATTTGGATTCTTTATCCCATAAACTCGCAAATAATCCCGAGGCAGTTAGAGCCGAGGTAAACGTTTTGCTTCGAATTGCCCAAATCTGCCTTATTGAGTCCCGCCTTGCTGAGGGTTTCCAGGCGGGGGAGAGGGCATTTGAGCTTATTGATCTACATCTTGGCAGGGAAAATGAGGAGTTTATTGAGGTCTGCTTTATTTTAGCTGAAACCTCCGGACAAGTGCTTAATTATGCATTGGCAGAGGAATACATCCACCTGGCAATACGCCACTTGGAAGCCACAGGTCAAACAGCAGGTTTGATGTATGGAAAGAGTCATCTACATTATTCCATGCTTTGCCGGGTTATGGGCAAACATGATGCTTCTGTAAGAAGCGCCCAAATTGCCCGGGATATTATAAAGGAAAAAACAGGTACTTTTAATAACCTGTATGCTCAGGCTACTTATTTTTTGGGGATGTGTTTTCAATCCAATAATGAGTTGGATCCGGCAGAGTCCCTGTATCTTGAGTCGAGAGCAATATTCGAACAATTGCCAAATCGAAATCATTACTATTACCATGGTATGATGGCATCGCTTGGTTCATACTATTATACCGTCCAAAGGTATGAGGAAGCAATTCAAATACTGGAAATCACACTCAACCATGGTATTAATTCACTCGGTGAAAACCACCCATTCATTGGGCGTACTTATTACTGGCTTGCCTGCACTTATCATGCTTTGGGAGATTCCAAGGCGGAGGGTCTTTATATAAAATCTCTTCAATTCTATGAGCCATCTTATGGTGATCGACATCAGAGGATCATTGAATCTCAACAGGGCCTAGCTAATTTTTTATACATGAATGGCAGAAAGTCTGAAGCCATACCAATGTATATCAAGGCCATGGACTTCTACTCTGATTTCATAAGAGATTTTTTTGATTATTTGGGCGAATCAGAGAGAGAAAATTTCTACAATACTGTAAGAGACAATTTTGAGCAATTTTTTTCTCTAGCCATTACAGAGGCTGATCAATACCCGCAACTTGCTGAATATGCCCTGAATTTGCAATTAAGGCAAAAAGCCTTATTACTTAATACCAGTAATCAAATTCGCAGAAGGATCACTTCCTCTAATGACCGAAAACTAATCTCCCTTTATGATGAGGTGATGCAACTACGGCAGATTTTAGGGCAAACTATTGCTTTCACAGATGAAGAATTATTACGAAAGAGAGGCTTAAAAAGAGATAGCCTTTTAACTGCTCTGGATGAAAAAGACAGACAAATCAATACTTATAGCTCATTTTATCAAATAGACCATCAGGCTCTTACCTGGAATAATGTGAGATCTAAGCTTAAAAAAAATGAAGCTCTTGTAGAAATTGTCAGGTTCAGAGATTTTGATTACCAGAAACAAGTCCTTACCGAAAAAGTAAAATATGCAGCATTTGTAATTAAGCCTAAATCTAAAAAACCAGAAGTAATTATTCTTGAAAATGGAAATTACTTGGAGCGGCAGGGTATTGCTGCTTATAGAAATGGTATAGGTTTCAAAGTGGAGGAACCCTTTTCTTACACACTGCTGTGGGAACCCTTAATGCCGGCCTTAAAAAAATCTAAAAAGATTTATTTTTCTCCTGATGGTATTTATCATCAAATCAATCTGATGACCTTGCAAAACCCATCTACAAATGAATATCTTATTAATGAACTCAATATTCATCTGATCAGTAGCGGGAGAGACCTTTTAATAGATCGTTCCGGCCCTCCGCCTGGTCAACTGGGTATTTTAATAGGGAATCCACAGTTTGGTAAGGTTACTCAGGGCTCTTATCAAAATGAAATAATTCCTTCAGTACCCGGTACCGGTGAAGAAATCATTGCGATCAGTCAACTTTTGAAAAGCCGGGGCTGGCGGGAGATGGTTTATTTAGGGGAAAATGCCAAAGAAGAGGTGCTTAAGGATATGCTGAAACCAAAGGTGCTCCATATTGCTACTCATGGGTTCTTTGGAGAAGATATTATTGGTAAGGTAAGCTATGAAAAAAATCCATTGTATAGTTCTGGTCTTTTACTCACTGGCTCTGCAAATACCTTGAGTGAGGAGTATGACCTGAGAGCCAATATTGCCCATGGCCAGGAGGATGGTATTTTAACCGCATTTGAGGCCATGAATTTGAATATTGATAACACCGATCTCGTGGTTTTGTCAGCCTGCGAAACAGGCCTAGGAGAAATCAGTAATGGCGAGGGCGTGTATGGTCTACAAAGAGCCTTAATAGTGGCAGGAGCCAAAAATGTGATCATGTCATTGTGGAAAGTCGATGACGCTCTAACCAAAGAGTTAATGGTACAATTTTATCACAATTGGCTAAATGGTATGCCTAAAAGGCAAGCTTTGATTCAAGCTCAAAAGAAAATAATGCAGGATTATCCACATCCCTACTTCTGGGGAGCTTTTGTATTAATTGGGGAGTAATCATTTTAGCAGTTATTTATCCAATAGTTTTGATCTTTATGCCCAGGCGCTCAGAGCGGCCTTTTTTAAAGACCTGCCTGCCTTGATTTTTTCCTTTTCTTAAATCTTTTTGGGCTGCTTCAGGGAGGTTTAATATTGCATTACACTCAGTGGAACAACAACCTTCATGCTTTTTGGCACAGGCCTCACATTGGATAAAAAGCAGATGGCATGCTTCATTTTTACAATTGGTATGGGTGTCGCAGTGGGTGCCGCACTGGTGGCATTTGCTGATGACTTCCTCAGAAATTTTTTCACCCAGCCTTTCGTCAAATACAAAATTCTTTCCCCGGAATTTATTTTTTAACCCTTTTCTTTGCACTTGCCGGGCATATTCAATGATGCCACCCTCCAACTGAAATACATTTTTGAATCCAATATGTTTATAATAGGCACTGGCTTTTTCGCATCGGATGCCACCAGTACAATACATGATGATCTTCTTGTCCTTTTTATCTTTCAGCATTTTTGCCACTACTGGTAAGGCCTCTCTGAAGGTATCCACATCCGGGCAAATGGCATTTTCAAAATGGCCGATTTCGCTTTCGTAATGATTGCGCATATCCACGATGACGGCATCCGGATCCTCTGACAGTTTGTTGAAGTCTTCTGCATTGAGGTGTGTGCCCTTATCCGTGACGTCAAAGGTGTGATCATTCAGACCATCAGCAACAATTTTAGCGCGAACCTTAATCTTCAATTGAAAAAATGATTTTCCATCATCTTCAATGGCCATATTCATTCTAATTCCATTCAGGAATGCAATATCAGCAATGGAATTTTCGAATTGATCATACCCTTCCTTTGGCACACTGATCTGGGCATTGATGCCTTCATGAGCAATGTATACTCTGCCCAGCACCCCAATTTCTGCCCAGACTGTAAATAGATGGTCTCTAAAAAGCTGAGGATTTTTAACCTGATGGTACTGATAAAAAGAAAGGGTAAGCCTGCGCTGGTCGCTATCTCGCATCTTTTCCCTGAGGATTTTTCGCTCCACCCTGTTATGCAGTATCATGGCCTAAATATTTGCGTCAAAGATAAGAAAATTTCATCGGCAGATTACTGTCGGGGCTCTAACTCCCCACGGAGCAACTGGTTATATTGGTTGCAGGTAAGGTGGCCATGCTCGTCACAAAATCCACAGGCTTCATATTGGTTTTGGCTGAAGTAACTCACTTTTATGATGACCGTCCGGCCCTTACAAACGGGACATTTTACCTTTCCTGCAGGGCCACAATCAATTTCATAAGAGGAGGCAAGGACTTGTTCGGTAGTGGCAGTTATGGTTTTCTGTTCCTGCCGGTATTCTTCTTCGGCCTGAGAAAGGATAATTACAGCCGATTTATAAAATTCTCCGGTTGTACCCCTCAATTCAATATACTTATTGAGCCAGTCGATGCTCTGCTGGTATTTTCCCAGATAGTAGGAGTTTTTGCCGAAATGATAGGTCAGGTTGCTGGGTACCACATCAATATTGCTCAATACATAAAGAAAGCGGTCATCGGCCTCTTGATATTTTTCTACGAGCATATAATCGATGCCGCGATCCATTTCCCTGAGCAGAGCACTTCTTTCGCGTTGCTCCGTGGGTGTTTGAGCCAAAGTGACTATGGATGCTAAGAAGCAGATAAAGAAAAAGAAAAATCTATACACCATCATTTTAATTAACGAAGTTATCCTTCTTTAAATTGAGCCAATCCAGAGTAGCACCAGAGAAAATATTTTCCAGATCATTCTGATACATATCCATCTCTTCAATCATCCTGCCAATTTCTAAATCTCCCAGAGGGAATGGGTAATCTGATCCCAAAGTAATTTTCGATGAGCCCACCAACTTGAGGATGTACTCAAGGAGCATAGGGTCATGTGTGATTGAATCTACCCAAAATTTTCCCAAATAGGCCCTGGGGTTTACCTGATTATCTACTGCAACCAAATCAGGACGGCAATTAAAACCATGTTCGATTCTGCCCAGGGTAGGGAGGAATGAGCCTCCACCATGTGCAAAATTAACTCTTAGCTTTGGTAATTTTTCGAATATACCCCCAAAAATAAAGGAGCAAATAGCTCTGGCCGTTTCAGCAGGCATACCCACCAGCCATGGCAGCCAGTAACTGGGCATATTTTTTTGTCCCATCATATTCCAGGGGTGCACCAAAACAGCCATTCCTAATTTCTGACAAGCCTCAAAGAATGGGAAAAACTTTTCATCATTGAGGTTTTCATCATTAATATTAGATCCAATCTGGATGCCGGGCAGCCCTAGTTCATTCTTACAACGTTCCAACTCCTGAACGGCAAGATCAATGTCCTGCATCGGTACGGTGCCAAGCCCTATGTAATTTTTAGGATACTTTGACACCACCCCAGCAATATGGTCATTTAAAAACTGAGCGGTGATGAGTCCGTCATCAGGCCGGGCCCAATAATTAAATAACACCGGAATGGTACATATTACCTGCACCTGTGTATTATATTTTTCGTATTCATTGATGCGTAATTCCGGGTTCCAGCAGTTTTCCCCTATTTCCCTAAAAAATTGATTGCGCCGCATCATTTTGGCGAATCCTGGCTTATGATGCTGGAGAAATATAAAATCGCCATATCCAAACCGCTCCGCAAAGTTGGGAAGGTCCTTTGGAATAATATGGGTATGCATGTCGATTTTAAGCATGTCGGATCCGGACTTGAACTAATAACTTTTAAAGATACAGAATTAAGGGTTTATTGATGAAGTTTTTGGTGGGGAAGCTTTCTTTTCAGGCACAGGGTCATAGCCATGAGTGCCCCAGGGGTGGCATTTACTAATCCTTTTTGTTCCCAGCCAGACGCCTTTGATTGGCCCCCATGTCTTGATGGCTTCAATGGTGTATTGAGAGCAGGAAGGTTGGTGCCGGCAGTGCTGTCCCAGATAGGGGCTAATCCCATATTGATACAGGCGTATGGGCAGGATGAGTAAAGCAGAAAAGAATTTTTTCATCTCCTAAGGGTGCAAGCCAGTTGGATAAATAAGACGTTATTTTTCAACTATCAAAAGTAGGGAATGGTTCAGTAAAACCAGATAACTGAATTGCTTGATCAATTCTCAATTAGAATCCTAAACATCTGAGTGCCATTGCCGAAATTGATGCTGAAGAAATAAACTCCTACCGGATGGTGGTTCAATTTGAGTCTTACTTTACCTTGAGACCCATCGATATTGCCTGCCTCCAGAATGATACCCCTCATATCCATTAAGGCATATTGAATTGGAGCTTCCCTATGAAAATCAGGCACCAGGAGGTTAATTTGTCTATCCTTACTTGGATTTGGATAAAGAATGAATGGTTCAAAACCTGAATTTTGTAAGCCTGAAACTGGAGCTACTGTAGTAAAGGTCAGAACAGGTGTATCACTGCCTATATTCCAGGCCCCATCAGAGCCTAATACAGACTCTTCATAAAGAAAAAAATCATAATTGGTACCCTGGGATAAATTCTCCAAAGGTTTTAAGGAGAAGTCATTGGATTTGGAATTGCCCACATCTGAAGCCAATTCAATGGATATTCCCATTCCATCTTCACTGATCAGCTTAATTTGGTCCAGATTGACATCTGTTATTACCTGATCAAATTCAATGAAAATTTCAGTATCAACAGGTACTTCGAGGGCGTTATTTTCTGGCAGCGTTTGGACGATGGTAGGTGGCACTGGTACTGCCCTGGTTGAAAAGCTCCAGTCTGATATCCCCTCAAAGAAACTTCCGGTAAAATTACGGACCACATCTGGACCTACAATAACCGTATAGTTAGTTTCATAATTCAAACCTGTTTCTGGTTCAATAATCAGTTCATTATCATTTAAAACGTATATCGAAACCGGTACCTCCAGTTCTTCTGAGGTAATTAGTTGAACCCCTTCCTCATTTTCAAGAAAAATTTTCTGATCAAAAATCACCCTTAAGGGAGATGCTAATGGTGCATTATTGTCGCCATTGTTTGGGATTAAATTGGTGACGGCTGGCACCAAATTTTCAGAAGGGGCTAATACCGTTATTTTTAAATCGTCAAGATAGAATCCTTCCTCCGTGACAAAGGCATCACTAATCATCCTGAACTCAATCCGAATTTCCTCTCCAATAAATGGGGTAAGGTCGATGGTTTCTTGTATCCAGGATGGCTGGTTGCCATCATAACCAATTGCATCAAATTGGTTGGTTCGGGTATATTGCCCGCAAAGGGTAGTCTTTTGACCGCCAGGGAGCACTACGCTCACTTGCATGAGGTCGTAATCATATTCAATATTCCAGCGTGCTGAGAATGATAGAAATGCTGATTCGGCTAGGTTGAGGTCGATGGGTTCTTTCATCACCATTGCAGAATTGATGTTATTAGCATAATTACCACCAGGTGAGTCCGCTGCGGACCTTGGTGGGGAGGTGAAAAATGTAGTGGTGGTACCCCAAGGTTGATCAAATTCCCAGGCATCCAAATCAGAAAATTGGTCTTCAAATATTGTGACAGGAACAAGTCCAGTATTTAATGATTGTGAAAAGGAATAGGTATTTGAAGATGTGCCATAGACCACTTCAATAGAATATTCCAGGATTTCTGGTATCATCTCAGGGGATTCAAATTCGAGCACAAATTGTCCTGGGATGGATTGAAAATGAGCCGGATTATTAAAAATGATCTCATTTGTTTCTAAAGCTAATCCTTCAGTATTAGAATGGAATTTTACACTTACTGTTTCCGCGGGATTGATCCCATTGTTTTCAATATCGAAGCCTATAGAATAGCTGCCATCTCTTGTGATGCCATTTGCAAAAACCTGAGGCTTAAAAAGGATAAATTCATCAGCCATGAGACTCATGGACATGTTCTGCCATAAAAGCTCCTGATCTACTCTGGTGATTTGTGAAGGTGGCAGCCAAAAGCTTTCTCCGATTTCAGGTGTCATGGCCAGTATTTTATTCTTGGTGGTTTGTTCCCCGTACATCCAGTCATCAGAATCTCCGGCAGCAGGGTATAGGTTTGCACTGATCATATTATTGTATTTGTTGACCGCCACCATTTTTTCAGTCAAATCACGGTATAGTGCATCATCCGGAGAGGGCACATTAGGTGCATACCCGTACGGGAATAAGAGTAAATTGCCATAAGTATGGTTATTAAATGCCATAACAAATTCATGACTTTCAGTAAAATACTGCATAGCCTGTATTTCAGGTTCCGAAAAAGGAAAAGGTCCCCGATATACATCCGAGAAGGTGTTTCCAGATGAGTATTGAGTTCCCCATTCAAACCCATAATTTCTATTTAGGTCCACCCCAAATGATCCATTCCCATTATTTCTTCGGTTTTTGCGCCACATGCCACCGCCATTTGGGGCAATTTGTTCATTATAAATATAGCCGTCAGGATTGAGGCAGGGGATGATGTACAGTTCCCTTTCATTTAAAATTTGATTTACCAGGGTATTAGATCCGTAATTTTCGAGGAGGTAATAAATGAAAAAGATCAGAGAGGACAAGCTCCCTGGCTCTCTGGCGTGATGCAGTGCAGAGTACAAAACCTGGGGTTTGCCGTTGGGATTTTCAGGATCTACGTTATTACTCAATTTTGCATAATAAATTGGATGACCATTATGTGTAGTAAAATCTCCAATTTGGGCTTTCTCACTGATCAGATTAGGGTATTTAGTGGCCATATTGTCCAGGTGGTTTAACATTTCCTGATAGGTCGGATACCCACCCATGCTGCCAAGTGCATAATCAGTGGGCACGGTCACTGTGTCAATAGGGTTTGAAATCGTACCACCTTCACATGAGCTCTTTTCACTCCTTGGGATATCTTTTGTAATTAATTCCTGAAAATGGCTCTGGAGATCATCAATTAATATCTCGGTAAGAAAGCCCTCCCTGTGTAAAGCCTCCAGGTCTACTTCACTGAACACGCCTATCAGATATTCTCCTGGCTTACCATGAACATGCCCGAGGTCCATGTCCAAACTCTGGAGTCTTAGCATGGCGGCATGGTCCAGATATACCTTGACTTCTTTATAGGTTTGAGAATAACCTTCCTGCATTAGAGCAGTAAGAATTGAGCTGACAATTACGAAGACACGAAGAAATCTCAAAAATCCTGGGTTTAAATTAAAATGTAGGAAAAAGTATTCAAATATACGGTTTTTGAAGGAAATGGCATCTTTAATTGATGGTTTTAGCAATATAGCGGTGTTTATCACTAAGTTAAAACATTGGTCTCTGGTACTTAAATTTTTCTTTCTATATTCGCAAAAACGAATTGAAATGAATGTGAAGCGATTTAAATTTTTTATTCCGGTAATCGGGGTTCTGGCTGGGTTATTATTTTTGATAAGCTGTGAGCAGGATGACCTGCCACCACAGCCTCTGGATCCTGAGGAGATATCTAACCTTTTGGATTATGAATATATATCTACAAGAAGTGCAGGTGAGATTAGATCATTGTTGCAATTTGCTGACTTTGACCTGCCATTGGAAGAACTAGTGTATCGGGTAAATGTTTATAAAGTCACCTATGAAACTACCTACAAAGGCAATACGATAGAGGCTTCCGGTTTGGTGGTTTTGCCTGATACTGATGATCCTGTAGGTATTTTTAGTTTTCAGAATGGCACCATTGTGGCCCATAGCAGTGCCTTTTCTGTGACTGCTCCAAATGCACCTACTATGATATTTTTTCAGGCAATGGCCAGTCCAGGCTTTATTGCGGTGCTCCCTGATTACATCGGTTTTGGCGCTTCTACCCAGGTTTTGCATCCATATTATGTTGAGGGCCCATCCGCTCAGGTGGTACGCGACAATATCCGAGCCGCTAAATTCCTTGCAGAGGAAATAGGGAATAACTTCAATGGAAAAATATTTTTGGCAGGATATTCTGAAGGTGGCTACACCACCATGGCTGCGCATAAAGGAATAGAAGCAAAGAGTATTCCCGGCATGGAACTGGTGGCGTCTTTTCCGGCAGCAGGAGGGTATAATGTAAAATCGGTTCAGGAATATTTTTTTGGGCGGGAAACTTATAGTGACCCTTTCTATATGGCTTATGTGGCTATGGCATACAAGGAGTTTTATAATTGGGATTATGAGCCTTCAGATTTTTTTCAGGAGCCTTATGCCTCTCTGATTCCTGATTTGTTTGATGGCACCCAGGATGGGGGACAAATCAATAGCCAGCTCACCGAAGTGGTTGCTGATTTTATCAATCCTCATTTTCTGGAAAATATCGATACTGATCCCTTGTATAATGAGATTGTGAATGCCTTTAATACCAACAGCGTCCACAATTGGACTCCAACCCGGAGAATGTACATGTATCATGGTGACCAGGACATCACAGTGCCTTATTTCACTTCGATTGACACCTTTGACCAATTCATCAGCAATGGTGCCTCAGCAGAAACAGTGACCTTCACCAACTTGCCTGGAACCGATCATGGCTCGGGATTTGCTCCTTATCTGGAATCATTTTTCCCGATTTTGCTTGATTTAAGGTAACTGTTTTAAACCAGTAGTTAATTCAACCTGGTTTAAAATTATAGATCATTCAAACCTTAACCATCCAGAATCCAAATCGATGGTGGAATGGAATTGATGGGATAAACCGTTATATTTAAATATGCGAGTTGTATTTTTCCTGTTGATGCTATTTTCTATCCAGCAATTTTGCGGGACTCTAGCTTGGGCCCAGACCTCCATTCCGATTGAGGATCACCGGGAGGAAATGATCTTTCCTTTGGATAAGCTCAATATTTTCATTGACTCTACCGGAACAGCTACATTCGATCAAATTCTTCAGGAAGCGGCAAAGGATAATTTTTATTTTTTGCCTGAGTTTAAAAATAAGGATTACAACCCTAACTTCGCCTACTGGGTAAAGTTAACCATTGACTATCCCAAGGAATCTGAAAAGGTTTGGACCATTGAATTTTATGATCAGACTATCGATCAGATTACTGCTTATATCCCGAATTTAGAGGGCAATTATTCTTATGAAATATTCGGTGATGCCTATCCTTATTTACAGCGCACCTTCCTGCATAAGAATTTCCATTTGTTACTGGATGATTTCCCTGGACAGCGTACCTATTTCTTTCGCATCCAGTCGCATCGGTTTGCAGATATTAGAATTGTAGTACGTACCATTGACCGATTTGTCTTTTATTCTTTAAATGAATATTACCTGTATGGGATATTCTATGGTATGGTAATGATCATATGCCTCTATAATTTTCTAATGTTCATTGCCATAAGGGAAAGAAAGACCGTTTACTACATTTTTTATCTCCTAAGCGTAGCGATTTATGCTGCATGCGTCGATGGAATAGCTTTTCAGTATCTATGGCCCAATGCCCCTCAATGGAACCAAATAGCCGCCAGCATATTCCTATACCTATTGGTTTTTTGGGCATTGGTGTTTTCCAGGAGCTTTTTAAAAACTAAGTTCAATGCTCCGATTCTTGATAAGGTATTAGTTTTTCTTATAGTATTCAGAAGCATACTCTTTGTTTTAGACCTCTGGTTATTCGACATTTTGTTTAATTACACTTTTATTGAGGTCATACCATTTGGTGTTATTTTTTACACGAGTCTTAGAGTTTGGTATAAAGGATACAAACCAGCACGTTTTTTTGTGATTGCTTATGGTATCCTCCTTTCTGGCTTTTTGATCAAGGCACTCGTCAATTACAATGTGATTCCTTTTACAATTACTTCCTATTACAGCCTACATATTGGCTTTTTGTTAGAGATGCTGTTTTTGACTTTTGCTTTAGCAGATCGGGTCAAAATCATAAAAAATAATCGCGATAAGGCAGCCAGGAGGATTATCCAACAGTTGCAGATCAATGCAGATCTAAAGGAAAAGGTAAATCGGGAACTTGAGGAAAAGGTAAAGGAAAGAACCAGCGCACTAAATGAAAAGAATAGGGTCCTAGAAGAAACGCATGAAAAACTCATGATCCAATCAAAGGAGTTAAATCAAATTAACTCCATGTTAGATTTTGATAATTGGAAACTCAAGAATAATTTGAAAGAGGTCTTAAAAGATCGGGTTTTCCCCAAAGTTTTGAGCTTCAATGAATTTAAAACGATTTTCCCGGATGAAAGCTCTTGTATGCGATATTTATTTAAGCTCAAATGGTCGGAAGAGTTTCACTGTAAAAAATGCCATTATGATAAATTTTGTGAAGGTAGCCGGAAGTTTAGTTTACGTTGCACCAAATGCGGGTATGACGAGTCGGTTACGTCTCATACACTTTTTCAGGGCATCAGATTCCCAATCAACAAGGCATTTTATATCCTATATACCATAATGACTCAGAACCACAAGCTGACCATTGACCAGCTATCCAACATGCTCGAATTAAGGAGAAATACAGTATGGAATTTCAAAAAGAAAGTTAAAGATGCGATCAAACGAAATGATAATGCCACAGAATTTGCTCCTACTGACTGGCAAAACATTCTTATCGAATTCGAGGCCAAAATTAAAGCAACCACCTGATAACACTTACTTGATATTAATAAGGTATTAAAAATTTATTTCTTTGTTTCTGTTCATTTCAATCGATTTTTATCATGCTATTAAGGCGTTATAAATTTATAAAAATTACATTTTTGGGTAATAATAGTTCATAATAATTAAGAGTTTCCGGTTGGATTTTAAGCCCATAATTTGAAAATTCCGTAGAGTTTTAAAATGAAATCTGCGGAATGAAAAACATTTTTTGGTTGGTCTTAAAATGGATAATTTTTATTATCCTGCCCTTTGGTGCTGCCTATGGGCAGACTACCTCGGTATCCGGTGTAGTAATTTCCAGCGAAGATGGAGGCCCAATCCCGGGGGTCACGGTAGTAGTGCCCAGTACCAATAACGGTGCTATTACTGACATAGATGGTAGGTTTGTTTTGCAAATTGGACCAGAAGTTACCCACCTGGCTTTTTCATATATTGGATATGAATCTCAAACCGTGGCTATTGCAGGTAGATCCACTATCAATGTAACTCTTCAGGTTTCTATTACACAATTGGCAGAAACAGTTATCATAGGTTATGGTACTGTTAGGAAATCTGACCTTACAGGATCTGTCTCGTCCATAAGTGGTGAAGATCTTACTAAAATTCCTGCAGCCAATGCAATGCAAGCCCTTCAAGGGAAAATTGCCGGTGTTCAGGTAACGAGTCCCAGCGGTGATCCTGGTGCTGCTCCCAGGGTTTTGATTAGGGGAGTGGGCACCCTCAATGAAGCAGGACCCCTTTTTGTAGTTGATGGCATTATTTTGCCCAGAGGCGAAAACATTAATTTTCTCAATCCCAATGATATTGAGTCAATGGAAGTATTGAAGGATGCATCAGCCGCGGCCATCTTTGGTAACAGGGCCTCCGGTGGGGTGATTATTATTACTACCAAACAAGGCAAATTTAACCAGGATGCGGTTATTAATATCAGGACCGAAACTAGTGTAGAGTCGGTACACAAAAGGTTAGATCTTTTAAACGGTAGGGAATTTGCCCAGGCTTATAATGATATCTTTCCTGGTACCTACAATAATCTTGATATCCTTCCTAACATAGATTTTCAAGACCTTATTTTTCGAGATTTAGCCCCCATCCATTCCACAGATGTTTCAGTTTCGGGTGGTTCAGATAAAATGACCTATTATTTTGGTGGTGGTGTTTTTGACCAGCAAGGGGTAATTCCAAAGTCTGATTTCAGAAGGTATTCTTTCAAATTAAACACAACCTTTAAAGCTCATGAAAAAATTACCTTGGGTACCAATATTTTGGGTACGCATATTATCAAGCAAAATGCTCCTGGAGTTATTTTCTCAGCTTACGGGGCATTTCCTATTGACAATCCCTTAGATAGTGTAGGTAATTTTCTGGAAGTACGTGGTACTTCTAACCCATTAGCTTCAATAGAATACACTAATTCTGAATCGAGAAGCTATCAATTTCTTTCCAACATATTTGCAGAATACAGCCCGATTAAAAATCTAAGAATTAAGACTAGTTTTCAAAATGACTTGTCTTTTTTCAGGGCAAGGAGTTTCACCCCTGAGTTCTTTGTTTCTCCGGTTCAGAATCAGGAATTCTCCACCCTTAATATGGGTTATGGGGAGCAAGTCAACTGGATCTGGGAGAATACGGTATCTTACGATTTTGAATCTGGTGGGCACCGGGGTAATATCCTTGGAGGATTTACAGTTCAACAGGAATCTTTTGAACGTCCTAATTTTGCCATTAGGAATCTTCTTAGAGATGACCCGGATTTTTGGTATCTGAATACCGGCCTTTCTGACAGTACTTTGGTAGGTTACGGCAGGCTTCAAAAACGATCTTTGGTCAGCTATCTCTTTAGGACCAACTACAGTTATCAGGATAAATATTTAGTATCAGCCCTTGTCAGGGTAGATGGTTCATCGGTTTTTAATAGAGAAAACCGATACGGTGTTTTTCCATCATTTGCTGTAGGTTGGAATTTTACCAACGAATCATTTTTTCCCGAAATTCAAGCCTTGGATTTTGCCAAAATCAGAGCTAGTTGGGGCCGTCTAGGAAATCAGGACATTAACCCACTGGGAAGATTTTCTACAATAGGCAGCACCCAGGCGGTATTTGGGGTAGACCCATCCCTATTTCCCGGGGCCACATTAGCCGGACCAGGAAATCCTGATCTCCGCTGGGAGGTTACCACTTTGTGGAATATTGGTCTGGAAATGAACTTCCTAAATGGCAGACTAAATGTTGAAACGGATTATTATAATCGTGTGACCGATGATATTTTAGTTAATCTCTCTGCACCCGGGTACCTGGGGTTTGGTGCTTTTGTCCAGGTGCCTTTTAATGCCGCCTCTGTACTAAACAAAGGATTTGAATTCAATGCTTTATGGCAGGATAAGGCTGGGGTAATCGATTACAAAATATTTGCAAATGGATCCACTATATACAATGAAGTACTGTCATTAGGTGCAACAACACAATCGGATTCTTTAATTAGAGCAGGCTCTATTTTAGGAAATCTGGTAACGGTCACGACTCCCGGACACCCTATTGGTTCGTTTACTGGATATAATGTAACAGGTATTTTTCAAAACCAGGAACAAGTTGATGCATTACCCAGCTTATTTGGCCAGCAACCAGGAGATTTTATTTATGAGGATATTGATGGAAATGGAATAATAAATGCCGATGACCGAACCATCATTGGTTCCCCAATACCCAAGTTTATTTTTGGATTTGGATTTGAGATCGGCTATAAACTAGTCCGATTGAGCCTTGATTTTCAAGGTCAAACAGGAAATAAAATATACAATGGAAAAAATCAAAATCGATTTTCCACCTTCAATTTTGAGGGCAGGGTAAGGGACCGATGGACCACTGATTCCCCATCTGATACAGAACCCAGGCTTTCCTCAGCCTCAGGAAATTATCCCCCATCGACCTATTTCATTGAGGATGGATCATTTCTTAGATTGCGTACCGCCCAGCTAAATTTCGATTTTCCTCAAAGCTTTAGAGATCGACTCAGCTTAGGCCCATCAAGCTTTTATTTACGGTCCACCAACATATTTACATTGACAAGATTTACAGGGTATTCTCCTGAAGTAGGAGGCTCACCTTTGGCCTCAGGTATTGATAACGGATTGTATCCAATTACCACGGTTTATTCAGCAGGATTAAACATATCATTTTAGATTTTCAATATGAAAAAGTCCAAAAATATATTGATGATGATTTTGCTCCTCCACATTGCAGTGGGCGGATGTGATGATTTTTTGGAAAACCCACCACTTGGTCTTGAGACCCAGGATAATTTTCCGTCAACTCAAAGTGATGCCATCCTTGCTGTAAATGGAGTTTATAATACCCTGAGGATTTGGTTTTTTCATGAAGGCGGATACCCAATTCTTGATTTCATGTCGGATGATGGCAGAAAGGGCAGTAATCCTGGTGATCAATCAGGGGCGCTAAATGCTTATCAAAATTTTACTTTTGGTCCTGCAGAACAATCGTTCTCAAGATGGTGGAATACTTTGTACCAAGGCATCAAAAGATCCCATCTTGTTTTGGAAAGAATGCCTGCCATACAGATGGATAATAATCTGAAGTTGAGATTAGAGGCAGAAACCCGCTTTTTGAGGGCATTGTTCTATTTTAATCTTGTCACAGCCTGGGGTGATGTGCCTAAAATTACACAATTCGCAGTGCCCACAGAAGTTTCAAGAGCACCAGCTCAGGAAATATATGATGAAATCATTCTCCCTGATTTGCTATTTGCAATAGAACACCTGCTGGAGAAAAGTGAATATCCTGAATCTGAATCCGGTAGGGCCACCAAGGGGGCTGCCAAGGCCTACCTGGCTAGAGTGTATCTTTATTTAGGGGATTTTGTAAATGCAGAATTATTTGCACTCGAAGTAATTGAATCAGGAGAATATATTTTACCTGATATTTTTTCAGATGATTTTTCAGTGGATAATGAGCATGGATCAGGCTCAGTATTTGAGATTTCAGCGATACCAGAAGGTAGTGTTGGCGCTGGGGGTAATCAGTATGGTAACGCACAGGGTGTTAGAGGTATGCCTAATTTGGGTTGGGGTTTTGGGCGCCCGTCTTACGACTTGATCCAATTCCTGCAGGGAGATCCCAGGTTTGAGGGCACGGTAATTTTACCCGGACAAACCATTGACGGGGTTACAATTTTTGGAGATCCAGGTACCCCTGATACTACTTGGACAGACCCTACACGCACTGAAATCCTAGAGATCGAAAGCTATAATCGGAAGGTATTTGTGGCTGGAGATGCTCCAAGATATTCCTGGGGCCATAACAGAAGGATGTTCAGATATGCCGAAGTATTGCTAATCGCAGCAGAGGCCCTCAATGAAAATAATAAGAGTGCAGATGCTCTTATCCATTTGAATACTGTCAGGGAAAGAGCCAGAGGTGGCGATCCTGATATTCTTCCTGACATTTTAACCACCAATCAAAGCGATCTTAGAGATTTAATATTTGAAGAAAGACGAAGAGAATTAGCTCTGGAAGGGCACAGGTTTTATGACCTGTTGCGCTCCGGAAAGGCATTAGAAATATTGGGGCCGGCAGGGTTTACTGTCGGTAAGCATGAATTACTACCAGTACCTCAGGAGGAAATTGATCTTTCCGGAGGTACACTGACCCAGAATCCAGGGTGGTAAAGTAAATACTTAAATAAATCTATAACCAAAAATGAAGAAAAATGAAAAAGTTTAAAATTCTGTTTTCGCTATTTATAGCGATTTGTTTAGTGACGTGGACCACAAGTTGTGGTAACGATGATGACGGCACAGCTCTCGGGCTGGCCATTACTGCTTTGACGGCAACCGGTACAGACATTACCACTGGTAACCAAATTACCAAAGATTTAAATGCTGTAAGTGCTGCAACTGATGTGCCGCCGGATGCTGTTTTTAATGTCACCTTCGACAGAGATGTCGATGCCAGCTCTGTAGGTTCTGGCGCCTTTACCCTTACTGGCGGAGGAGAAACTATTGCGACCAGTGCAAGCGCTTCTGGTAGCGAAGTAACCTTAACCCCTTCGGAGGATATGGTGCAAGGTATTGACTATACTCTGAGTGTATCAAATGCTGTTAAAGCACAAGATGGTGGGGCCTTCACTGCTACTACCAGAACCTTTAAGGTTGCTGGAAGAGCACCAGCCGTTATTCCTCAGGAAAACAACCTTGTAGTTTATCTTCCATTGAATGGCTCAGTTGAGGATGAAATGGGCCATACTGTTTTAAATAGTGAGGTTACTTTTGCCGAAGACCGGTTTGGAGTCTTTAATGGTTCGGCAGAATTCAATGGTACTACCAATTATGTTGGAGTAGAATACTCTTCTGATATGTCAAATGCCAGCACAACAGTAAGTTACTGGATGAAATTGCCTGAAGAATCTGTATTTGAAGCGCATTTTGGCAACACAGACGAAGGGACCATCACTCAGTTTGTTACTTTTGGCATAGGTGGAAATAATGGCACTTATCACGAATGGAACAGGTTTACTTGTTGTGATTTAGGTTTTGATATTGATGTATTAAAATACTTTACCAACCATTTAAACTCAGGAAGTGCTTCTGATTTGGCAGGGTCCCATATCGAAATGAAAAATGAAGGTAATCCTGGCGGAGATAAGATAATTGAAGTTGATAATGTGGATTGGTTAAGAGAACAAACCGGTGAGTGGGTGCATATTGTAACCTCATGGGAATCAACAGGTCGTAGAAAGGCATTTTATATCAATGGAGTTCCTTCTACTGTTTTTGAATTAACGCCATCAGCTGAATACGCTTTAGACGATGCCATAATTGATACAGAAGGTATCGATGTTGATGCAACCAATAACAAAAATCTTTACCTGGGTTCTGCTGTACCATTCTGGGCTAATATTCAAGGCAATGGTATTGTTCCATTCAGAGGAGGTAAAGAATTTGCTTTCAAAGGACAAATGGATGACTTCAGGATGTATAGTGTAGCACTTACAGATGCGGAAGTAATGGCACTTTACAATGCCGAAAGACCATAATTAATTTGAATCTTGATTTTAAAAAGGGAGTCCGTATCCAACCGGACCCCTTTATTTTTTATGAATTTTAAAATCGTACTTGTTTTTTTTACAATTCTAACACCGCTTTTCCTTACGAATTGCGGCAACGACGATGAAGGCAATAATGATTTTGTTCCAGGCTCAATTCAAATTAAGCAGATTAGGGTTGGAACTATTGAATTAGATTTAAACAATTCGAACAACAATCAAGGAATTTCTGTGGATGGGCTGATTGAGATCGAGTTTTCAGTTCCCATTGATGCAAGCACCATAACTTCTTCCATAGAGGTATTTCATCATGAGGAAAATCAATTATATGAATTTGATATTTTGGACCAGGGCAGCACCGTATCCATACAATTGGATAATGGCTTGGCACACGGGGCCACTTATACTATAAAGATAACTTCTGACCTTTTAGGGGCTCAGGGAGAAGTATTCCCCGGATATGATGTTTCATTTACTACGGAATTTGGATTACTTGAAATTGTAAGCGTAAAGTTTAATGGCATCCCGGCTGACCTCAGCTCTAGAATTTTAGATGTACCTTTTGATGCAGTCATCAGTATAGAATTTAACCATCCGGTAGATCCTGCTTCTATCCAATCCAATACCATAAGGTTACTTGATCCAATAATAACTCCGATTGAATTATCATTCTCAGAAGACTTTAAAACCATAATTATTACTCCTAATGCGCCTTTGAAGGACCTCAGAAGGTATCGGGTAATCATTAATGATGCCCTGGAAGGCGAGGGAAATTTCAATTTTGAAACCGAAACAATATTCTTTTATACCACCTTTGATGAAAACCGCAAATTTCCAGTTCTTGGGGAAGAGGATTTTCTTACACTAATTCAAGAACAAACCTTCAAATATTTCTGGGATTTCGGACATCCTGTGAGCGGCCTGGCCAGAGAGCGCAATACCAGCGGAAACCTCGTTACTTCAGGTGGCTCCGGATTTGGGCTGATGGCCATGATCGTAGGGGTGGAGAGAGGGTTTATTACCAGAAATGAAGCAGTTGACCGGTTGGAAACAATAGTTGATTTTTTGGAGAATGCCGAAAGATTCCATGGGGCATGGTCTCATTGGCTTAATGGTACTACGGGGGCCGTGCTTCCTTTCAGCACCTTTGATAATGGGGGTGATCTGGTTGAAACCTCATTTATGATCCAGGGATTGCTAACCTGGAGGCAATACCTCAATGTGGGGGTGCCGTTGGAGGCCGAATTGATAGGTAAAATCAATTCATTATGGGAGTCAGTAGAATGGACCTGGTATACCAGGGGTGGACAAAATGTGCTCTTTTGGCACTGGTCACCAAACTATGAGTGGCAAATGAACATGCAAATCAGAGGGTATCATGAGGCATTGATCACCTACGTATTGGCAGCATCATCTCCTACCCATCCGATAGATCCCCAGGTGTATCACCAGGGATGGGCACGAAATGGCGGGATCGTGAATGGTAACGAATATTATGATATTAACCTTCCGCTTGGAACAAGTTTTGGAGGCCCGTTATTCTTTGCACATTATTCATTTCTGGGTTTGGACCCGAGAGGGCTTTCAGATCAATATGCCGATTACCTGGAGCAAAACGTTAATCATTCATTGATCAACCGTGCCCATAGTATTGCAAACCCTAATAATTATGCAGGATATTATCCGCAATCCTGGGGACTAACGGCAAGTGATAATCACTCCGGATATTCTGCACATAGCCCTACTAATGACTTAGGAGTCATCACCCCAACGGCAGCCATCTCTTCTATGCCTTTTACTCCAGAAGCCTCCATGGAGGCCGCTGAATTCTTTTACTACAATATGGGTGACCGTCTTTGGGGGGAGTATGGATTTTATGACGCGTTTAATATCACCGAAGGCTGGATCGCCAATTCTTACCTGGCAATCGACCAGGGCCCCATCATAGTGATGATAGAGAATCACCGTACCGGCTTGCTTTGGGATTTATTTATGAGCTGTCCTGAAATACAGGAGGGCCTTACAGAGCTGGGATTTTCCAGTC
>JBGTCD010000018.1:0-2078 GCA_041749015.1 Cyclobacteriaceae bacterium | reverse complement strand
CCTTTTTGATTCTCGTCTTCCAGTAACCACAGCAGGTTTAGCTTTTCATCAACTTCAATCAACCAAAAAAACATCCAAATTTTACCATTATTTAACTTTTGGTGACTCTATTATTACCATTCTGAGCAATGTGGGTTAAACCAGAATATTCATTAGACTTCCTGTTGCAAGCCAGAATTGCTGCAAAATGCAGGTACCTCCGTCTTTCATGACAAAACTTCTATCAATAATTCCGGTTTAAAAACGGAAGCACCCTGAAAGTAAATAATTGGTCTTTATATTTGTGGCCGCTTAAAACGATCAGGACAACTAAATGAGAATTGGAATAATTGGTGCTGGTGCTATTGGACAGGCCTTAGCTAATCAGGCTTCAAAGGCTGGATATGAAGTGATTATCTGCAATAGCCGTGGTCCCGAATCTCTTGCAGAAGTGGTGACCAGACTAGGTGTGAATGTTACAGCCGGCAGTCTTGAACAAACTTTGACAGCTGAAGTTCTTTTTCTGGCCATCCAATGGCATCATCTTAAATCCATGATTCATTCTGTGAGTGGTTGGGAGGGAAAAATCGTCGTGGATTCTACTAATCCCATTCTACCGGGTTTAAAACTAGCAGAACTCAATGGACAGAATTCCAGTGAAGTGGTTGCTGCTCTCATTCCCGGAGCGAGAGTGGTCAAAGCTTTCAATACTTTTCCTCCCTATCTGATCAATGCCTCACCTGAGGAAAACGGAGGTAACCGGGTGATCTTCTATTCAGGTAATGATCGGGAGGCGAATGAAATTGTAGCAGAAATAATCGGTCGGATGGGATTTGCGCCGGTATACCTTGGTAATTTAAAAGAAGGGGGCAAATTGCAGCAATTTCCTACCGGTACACTACCTGGCTTAAATCTGATTAAATTACCTGACTGATTATAATAAATTTTACAATTGGAGGATTTGCTTCAAATGCTGATGGCCACCTCTTAGTGTCATTTTTCACCAATTGCGACTTTAGGATAATAATTGTCTAGGAGGCTGTTGAAATACCCAATTTGCGCTGATATTTGTCCAATCACTTTTTCTTTAAAAGAACTCAGCCGTTCTCGTCGTTTCTGACGTTGTTGATCCTCAGTCAGTTACGACCCGGTAGCTTCCTTCGTCTCGCCGCGTCAGAAAGCGACGATTTACGGCTGCAGCATCAATCTGAATATTTCAACAGCCTCCTAGGTACCATTTTATCTGACTGACCATCAACGAAGTATGGCGCTGCATATTAAAGGGGTACCCCTAATATTTGTTCGGGTTGCTTGCTCATTTGTCTGAACCTTGATTTTTGGGATTTATTTGATTACGATCACTTGGCTTATATTGATTTAGCTTAATTTTAGAATCCTTTGAATCATGGTAATCAGGTAAATCATGGCTTAGACGATTATTATGAACCCTTTTAAATTGCAGGCTTTTTGCCCCAAAATTTATCAGCAAGCCTATTTCTACGTTGTAAGCTTCCAGATAATTCATCGCCTGAGTTAAGTGGACATCTTCCAAACTGATCTGGGCCTTTAACTCCACCATAATGCAGTTCTCTACAAAAAAATCTACTCGTCTGCCCCCGATTCTTTGGCCTTTGTAATAAATATCCATTTCATATTCCCGCTGAAAACCCAACCCCCTTGCATTCATCTCCAATTCCAAAGCACGCTGATAAATAACCTCCTGAAATCCATTACCAAGAATCGTATGTACTTCCATTGAAGCTCCTATAATGTTTTGTGTGATGGCCTGATACTTCATTTTCTAATCTTTTTAATCCTTCGAATCAAGAAAATCATGATTCAGACAATTTGGAAGCATCAGCAGAAACGGCAATGCTTGGTTGTAATCCAATTCGGGGTATTCAAGCCCCAACAAGCGGATGTTTTTGTAATAGGCTTGATGGTTCTGATAGTAGTATTTTTCGCTTTGAATAAACCATGCTTTTTCGCCCAGCTTTTCTGCCAGGAACCATTTTTCTATTAACCGGGCACTGCGCCCGTTGCCATCGTTCCAGGGGTGGATTTTCACAAATACCAGATGGATCATGGATGCGAAGAAA
>JBGTCD010000017.1:0-7353 GCA_041749015.1 Cyclobacteriaceae bacterium | reverse complement strand
GCTCTGTGATTCAAGATAATCCAGAGATTCCCTATCGAGTTGTTTGATAGATGATTGGGCTGAAAATACCGGGATAATCTTATCTACATACTTCACCAGTTCTTTAGAATCAGAATATTCATTTAAGGCGGCCCCTTCGAGCAGTATGTAATCAAATTTCTTTGATAGGCCTTGAATAAAGGCATGAAAGTTTCTGGTGTTAAAAATCTCCTCAGGTGAAGCATTACCTCCCCCGTTGCCTATAATCGAAATATTCTTGTATTTGGTAGGCAAAATAAGATCCGGTTCATCCTCTGGTATATCATCTTTCACTTGCTGAGCATGTTCATCTGATTGATATACTTTTAATTTGCTCACCTCCTTAGAACTATACTCTAATTTTTGATCAAGGAGTTTTGCCTGTTTCTGTGTTGTTGCCAGCCATCGTGTCAGGTCGTTGTTTTTAAAATTTGTGTCAATGATCAACACTTTCTTTTTAACCAGCGCAAGTACATAGGCTAATGCGAATACTACGAAAGTCTTACCTTCCTGCTCCCTTAAGCTGGTCACCAGGAATATTTTTCCTTGTGAGTTTTCTATTTCGTACCTTATTTTTCGGAGGTAATGCTTAAAAACTTCCAGTTTATGATCTTTTTGTTTGATAGCAAAGAGATTAGAGAAATTTAGTCTCTTAACATCCACATTGATCAGAGAACCTGCCAATGGCAAGCCTACCGTCCTTTGAAATTGGTCAGGGGTCTTGAGGCTGGTGTCCAGCAATTCAATTACAATAAATGTAAATACCCCTATTCCTAAAGAAGCGACCGCAGCAAGAGCCAAATACATAATTCTCTTGGAAGGCTCCGGGCTTGCAGGAGGGGTAGCCTGAAAGGTCTGACGGAGCGACCCCGCCGATGCCATAAGTCTGTTTTGTGCTTCATTAAGTTTTTCTACTGCAGAAAGGTATTCATCCGAAGCTACATTGACATCTCTTTCCAGGCTGGTCATCATCGCCTTACTGGAGGCGTATCCTGTAAGACCTCCCCTGGTATTATACAGCTTGGAATTCACCTGATTCACTTTGGATTCCTCTACCCGTATTTCTATTTCGGTATTTCTAATGGCTTCCCTTATTTCAGATGTTGACATCCCCTTGGTCTGTGCAACATTTCTTTTATTTTCCAATAGGCTCAGTTCCATTCGCTGTTGCTGACGCAGCAAATTCAGGGAATCAAGTAAATCAGGGTCAGTGGACCCTGACCCTATAAATCTCCGGTTAATATCATCTATCTTATTTTTTAGGTCAATAACGCGCTGGTTGGCTGCAGTAGAACCCGAATCATCTGTCGACCCATATGAATTCAAAGCTTCCTTCAGACTCGCAAGGCTCAGTTTCAATCCGTATATATTGCTATTGATCTGGTCCCTCTGCTCTTCGAGACCATAGATTTGGTTTAATTGCGATTCACTTTGTGATTCAATATTGACAAAACTACTATTAGACCTGAATACCTTAAGGGCCTCAGATTTATCTTCTAATTCTGATTTTTTACTTTCCACTAGATTCTTGAAAAAAGCTACTGATTCACCGGAAGTCTCTAATTTGGTCATTGCATAATACTTCAGGAACTCTTCACAATAGGCATTTACAGCGAAGGCAGATAAATGAGGATCATGAGAAAAAAACGAAACCTGAATGTAGTCCGTGTTGGGCACCCTATTGATTTCAAATCCATTCCTCACAAACGGAAAAGTATATCCATAAGCTACTAATAGATCTCTTAGTAGTGGGGTATTGGGCTCATTGATCACAATAGGTTTTTGATGCAGCAATTTCTTCTCAAATATTGATTGTGCCTGTTCTATTTGGACAGCAGAAAAGTCTTTTGGATGAGTATTTTCATCAGGTCTTATAAAATTAGTATTGGAAGAATCAATATCATGGAGCATCAATCTATAGGAGACAAGGTTGAATAGAATACTTGAATTCATAGTAGATAAGAGGTTGCTGAATTTCATATCAGCGGTTCTGGGGTTGTATAGTTCGTCGGTAAAACTGACCCCTTCATCTGTAGTAAACCCAGTAGCTAACTGAGAGGTAGCCCTGTAGTCAGAGGCAATATTACTGGTTAAAAGGTAAGTGCCGATTACAGAAATCACAGGTAATAATAGGATGACCCATTTCTTCCTCCATAACACTGTTAAAAGATATAATATATCCATTTTACCAAAGTCTCCTTATGATCACGGGAAATGTAGGGGTGCCAGATCTTAATTATTTAAAATAAATACCCATTAACCAATTCTAACTTATACTTAATTGGTTACCTATCCTTTAATGGAATTGATTCTAAAACTACACCTTTCGCCTCAATTCACTCAGATCTGGTTTTTAATTTGAAGTATTCCACAACTGTATAAGGTATATTACGTGAATAGTAGGGATGTGTTGGGGTAGTCTACAAAATATTTGCAATTACATTTTGGTAAGGATGATCAAAAATAGCATATAAATATCCGGAAGATAATTCTGAGTAACCATTAGGCTGGTCTTCTTGAAAGATGCCCCGTTAATGCCATCCGTCAACTTAAAACAATTGAAAAATAACGAAAACATCAGAATTTTAGGCATTTCTGCGTTTTATCATGATTCAGCTGCTGCCATGATTGAAGCAGGAACGGTTACCGCTGCGGCTCAGGAAGAAAGATTTACGCGTAAAAAACAGGACCCCTCTTTTCCTTTAAATGCTATCAAATACTGCCTGGAGGAGACGGGACTTTCCATTGACAGCCTGGATGCTATAGTATTCTATGACAAACCTTTACTCAAGTTTGAACGACTACTTGAAACCTATTATTCATTCTCACCAAAAGGCTTTCCTTCATTCATCCAGGCTATTCCAGTATGGCTCCGGGAAAAAATGTTTCTCAAAAGAATCATTCACGAGGGATTAAGTGAGGTTGGCCCCTACGACAAGGAACTGGTCACCATGTTGTTTCCAGAACATCATTTATCACATGCAGCAAGCGCCTTTTACCCTTCACCGTTTGAGGATGCCGCCATCATGACCCTGGATGGCGTAGGAGAATGGTCCACAGCCTCGATTTGTCATGGTACAAACAAGGAAATCACCATACTTAAAGAACTCCGATTCCCTCATTCTCTTGGACTGCTATATTCAGCCTTTACATACTTCCTGGGCTTCAGGGTGAATTCCGGCGAATACAAACTCATGGGCCTCGCACCTTATGGAAGACAAAACCATCCTTCGGTTACCGCTTATGAAAAAATCATTAAAGAAACCCTGATAGACATTCATGAGGATGGGTCAATATGGCTGAATCAAAAGTTTTTTAATTACGCCACCGGTCTGAGGATGGTGAAAGACCAACAATGGGAAAAACTATTTGGCCTTAAGAAAAGAACCCCAGAGGCGCCCATCCTTCAGGAGCATTGTGATCTTGGCTTAGCCATTCAGAATATTACTGAAGAAATCGTAATCCTGATGGCCAGGGAGGCAAAAAAACTTACCGGATCAGACAATCTTTGCCTTGCCGGTGGGGTGGCACTCAATTGTGTGGCAAATGGAAAGCTTATCAATGAAAATATATTCAAGCAAGTATTTATACAGCCTGCGGCAGGAGATGCCGGAGGGGCCCCGGGAGCAGCCCTGGCTGCACACCATATTTATTTCGGACAAGAAAGAAAGGTACCTCAGGGAAGAGACGGTTTTTCAGGATCATTCCTGGGGCCGGATTACTCTGACAAGGAAGTAATAAAAGTTATCAAGCAATATAATGCCCAATACCAATTCATGGAAGAAGAAGCTGACCTATACGACAAGGCTAGTCAATATCTTTCTGACGGAGCAGCTCTAGGTTGGTTTCAAGGCAGAATGGAATTTGGACCCAGGGCTTTGGGAGGAAGGAGTATCCTGGGTGACCCACGAAATGATGAAATGCAGAAAAAATTAAACTTAAAAATAAAGTATAGAGAGTCTTTCCGGCCCTTTGCACCTTCGGTATTAGAGGAAGATGCAAGTGATTATTTTGAGATAAACGGCACCTCACCATACATGCTATTGGTCCAGCCTGTGGTCAGTAAAAGAAGAAAAACCATCCCTGATAATTATATGGACATGGATATCAAAGAGAAATTATATACCACCAGATCAGATATCCCGGCAGTAACTCATGTGGATTATTCAGCAAGAATCCAGACCGTACATAAAGATACTAATCCCAAATACTGGGGCTTGATAAATGCCTTTAAAGAAAAAACCGGATATGGGGTGGTTGTAAACACCAGCTTTAATGTGCGCGGAGAGCCTATTGTATGCACACCAGAAGATGCCTACCGTTGCTTTATGCGAACAGAAATGGATTACCTGGTGATCAACAATTTCATATTTCGCAAAGAAGATCAGCCGGAATGGCAGGAAAAGGACAATTGGCAAGAGGAATACGTGCTTGACTAAGTGATGTTGTAAAAATAAATACGCGTGGAATTTTTAAAAGACATATTTCAATTCATTAAGGAACGGAAAAAATGGTGGCTTATGCCTGTTATATTACTATTACTGATCATTGCGGTATTGGTGGTAATCGGAGGAGGTTCCGCCATAGCACCATTTATATATACCTTATTTTAAATGGATCCGCTTCTTAAATACAGGAACATATTGGTAATTGTGGCAGGACTCCTGGTATTTTACCTAATATTTAAGGTTGATCTCTTGATTTATATAGCCTGTGGGGTGGGCTTAATTAGTGCATTAATCAGCCCGATAGCGACCTATGTAAACTGGTTCTGGATGAAACTTGCATTGGTCCTGGGATGGGTCAATACCAGGATACTATTGGGCGTTATCTTTTTTGTGTTTCTCTTTCCGATAGCCACTTTAGCAAGATTTTTTGTTAAAGACCCGCTCCGACTGAAAAAAACCTCCGCCTCCTATTATTTCACCAGAAATCATTATTATGTAAAGAATGATTTGAAAAATCCCTGGTGATGAAACACTTTATACTTCTGCTAAGACCCCACCACTGGACCAAGAATCTGTTCCTTTTTATTCCTATATTCTTTGCCGGATCACTGTTTGAATACAGTAAATTCCTATGGGTGCTACAGGGATTCTTTTGCTTTAGCCTTGCTGCCAGCACCATCTACATATTAAATGATCTGGGAGATATAAAAACCGACAGGGTGCACCCAGTCAAAAAATTAAGACCATTAGCATCGGGTAAAATAGGGAATGCAACCGCCATCGGCACCATAGTAATATTGTTACCCCTATCATTGATTTGGGCATTCTACCTGAATAATGAATTCGCCATAATTTTATGCATCTACCTTGCCCTCAATATTGCCTATACCTTCGGTTTGAAAAACATCCCTATTCTGGATCTTTTTATAGTATCTTCCGGGTTCCTTTTCAGGGTTATATCAGGAGGATTCCTTGGTTCAGTACCTGTTTCACATTGGTTGATCATTATGGTGCTGCTTTTGGCACTATTTTTAACTCTTGCCAAAAGAAGGGATGACCTTATCCAGATGGTAAAAGATGGTACACCGGTCAGACAGTCATCTTCAGGATATAACCTGGATTTTATCAATGCATGCCTTACCATGCTTTCAGCAGTAGTAATAGTCGCTTACATTATGTACACTGTTTCAGATGAAGTAACTGAAAGATTTAATACCGAGTATTTATTTCTGACCTGTGTATTTGTAATTGCAGGCATCATGCGGTACTTGCAAATTACAATAGTAGAGAAGGACAGTGGATCACCTACCCGGATCCTTATCAGTGACCGGTTCACCTTCCTGGTAGTGATTGGCTGGATCTTCTCATTTTTCATTATCATTTATTGAACCTAATGCATTGGCAAATTGAAAAATCTTGCTCTATTTGATTTTGACGGCACCATTACCCGAAAAGACAGTTTCCTGGAATTTATTAAATTTTATCATGACAATCTGGGCATAGTAAAAGGAAGTATAATACTTTCCCCTGTTTTGGCCGCATTTAAACTGGGGTTGGTAAACAACCATACCGCTAAGGAGAAGGTCATTAAGCATTTCTTTAAGAATGAGATGTTGGAAAAATTTAAGGATAAATGCGCGGCATTTTCTGATAATATTTTACCCGGTATAGTAAAGGAATCCGCCATGACTCGCATAAGAGAACATCAAAAAAAGGGTGATGAAGTAGTAATTGTCACTGCCTCTGCGGAATTGTGGTTAGAAAACTGGGTGAAAACCAACAGGGTAAAACTGATTGGAACTAAACTAGAAGTAAAAGAAGGTCGACTCACCGGCAACATCGATGGGCATAACTGCCACGGACCCGAGAAAGTAGCTCGAATAAAAGAAATGATCAATCTAAATGCCTACAACGACATCCATGTGTACGGGGATTCAAAAGGAGATTTTGAAATGCTAGAGATTGGTCATTACCCTTATTATAAACACTTTAATTAGCATTCACCCTGAAGAATTTGAAATCTACCCTTCTGTCTTTGCATTTAGCTGCCTCACTGCCTTGTGAGGCATCATCAGGGATGCCTAATCCATCATAGGAGATCCTTGCCGCAGATATACCCAGTGACATGAGCTTAATGTAACTTCCAAGGGCCATTTAGGTTTTGCACAAATGGTATAAATGTTAAAAAAATAATGTCTCTATTAAATTAATATATATTATTGTAGCAAAGAAAATGAATGAATGAATGAAACTTGACATAGATCATAAAAGCCAAATACCCTTACATTCACAGGTGGAGATGCTTTTACGCGGTATGATTGAGGAGGAAGATTATAAAAATGGTAAAATTTTACCCAGTGAAGTTGTTCTTTCTAAAAGGCTGGCTGTCTCCAGGTCCACTGTAAGGCACGCTATCAAGAAACTGGAATTTGAGGGTTTAATTATAAGAAAGAAAAAAGCCGGGACTAAGGTGGCACCTAAACAAGTTAGTTCCAAATCCAACAATTGGCTAAGCTTTTCTCAAGAAATGAAATTGAGGGGCATTCCTATTAAAAATTTTGAATTAAAAATAACCTGGGTAACGGCAAGTGATGCTATTGCGGATTTTTTCGAAATAAAAAAGGATTCAAATGTTCTAAAAATGGAACGTGTCAGGGGAAAGCCTGATGAACCTTTTGTGTATTTTATTTCCTATTTTCACCCCAGAATTGGTCTGAAAGGTGATGAAGATTTCAAACGTCCTCTATATGAAATGCTGGAACAGGAACATTCTGTGCTTGCCACTATATCAAAAGAAGAAATAAGCGCAACTGCTGCAGATTCTTTTATTTCCGGTAAATTAAAAATCCCCTCCGGTTCACCTGTTTTATTCAGAAAACGGTTTGTC
>JBGTCD010000016.1:0-2021 GCA_041749015.1 Cyclobacteriaceae bacterium | reverse complement strand
CGGAAAGCCGGGCCTTTTCTTTATCAGCCCCCATATTTCCTGCCCACAAAAGACTGATGGAATAAAATGCAGCCACCTCCTGATTACCTGGATATTTGTCATACAGGACTCCCATATGATCGGCATACTTTTGATTACGCTCCTTAAATTCACCTTCTCCAAAAAGAATCTCCACCCCCTGCCAAAGATCTCGTTCCAGATCATCTTTTGCATGGGTCAACCGTCTTTCAGGACTGGAGTCAACCTGGGCCATTATAATTCGACCAGCTTCTACGTCCTGTAACCCCCAAAGAGCCTTGTATCGGGTCATTACATCTCCCCAATAAGACATGAGGTTGTTCGAATCGGCGGCTATTGCCTCCCCGAATGCCTCATGTGCATCATCATATTCAAAACTATGTAATAACAAAAGGCCTTTTTCAAAAGGTGTTCTGGCTATATCACTGATTAAAAACTGATGATGCAGTTCTCCGAGATGAGCTGATTCTCCGGTATCCGTCTGCTTTTCACTGCAGCAGAGCAAAAAAAGCGAAATGAACAGAATTACTGAGCTTTTCATAAAAATTACTTTTTTAGAACGTCATGAAGATACAAAATGAGAGGCAGAGCATTTAGAGTGTGCTTCTTCAATGCAGAGGGATGTAGTAAGGTTACAAAGGGACGCTGGTAAAGGGTATAGTCTTTTGCAGGGTTCTGGGATTGGCTTTGCTTCGTATTAGGCCGAATGCATGTTGGAGATTACTATTTTGCCTTGTTGCAATAGGCTGCATATAGGTCCTGATTGCCAAAGATAGAACGTTTCCGGCCAATTTCCTGGGGCAGCGAAAGCCCTATCTGACTTGCCAGCCGCTCGAAATGGGGTAAGGGGAGAGGATAGGGCACCCACTGATCACTCTCAAAACGATCATATTCGAGAATTAACAAAGTACCTCCCGGTTTAAGATGGAGTTCACATAGATTTTTTAGAAAGTCCTGCTGGTTTGGTACAAAGTGTAGAGAGTTTGCCATCAGTATGCCATCCAGCTCGGGCAGAAAGGACATGTTGCTAGTAAAGCTCTCTTCGTAAAGGTGGATGGTCGATCTGGTGTAGGTGCTTTTTAATCTATCCCTTAAAATATGAAGTCGTTGATCCACTGCAAAAATCACCGAGCCAAATCCGAGAATTTCATTCAGAGCGAGGGTAAAATTTCCGGAACCTGCTCCTAAATCTGCCCAGATGGATGGCCCTATCGGAACTCCACTATGGATTAAATGTGTTGCCTCGTCCAGATTCACAGTTAACTATATTTTCCTGATAAGAAACTCGGTTACAGACTTATTTATTTTTAGTCAATTGTTAAAGTGTTAAAGCCTGAAAAATCCTGGTTTCCCCATAATGAGCTGGTATTGGGTCTCTGGAAGCGGGATAAAGTATTTCAGGAAACCGGACTATGATGCATTTTCATGAGCGATTCAAAAAATTATATCCCAAATTAGTGAGTGAAGCCTGTCACAAATCAGTCATCAATTTCAATTAGCTTTATGGCCATTTTCGTATGATCATGCATGAAGAGTTTATTCCTAAGCTTTTTACCCTTATCAAAAGAGGGATTACAAAACAACAACTTATCAGAGATATTCTCTCCGGCGTCATTGTGGGTATTGTTGCATTACCCCTGGCGATCGCTTTTGGAATCGCCTCAGGGGTATCTCCGGAAAAGGGATTAATCACTGCTGTTGTTGCCGGCTTTGTGATTTCTTTCCTGGGCGGTAGCCGGGTACAGATCGGAGGCCCGACCGGAGCCTTTATTATCATCATTTATGGCATTGTCGAAAAATATGGTATTGATGGACTGACCATAGCAACATTTATGGCCGGGTTTCTAATAATCGGGATGGGGTTATTAAAACTGGGGAATCTATTAAAATATATTCCATATCCCCTGATCGTCGGTTTTACTTCCGGAATAGCAGTGATCATATTCAGTTCGCAGATCAAGGATTTTTTTGGCCTGGATATGGACGCGGTTCCTTCTAATTTT
>JBGTCD010000015.1:0-15525 GCA_041749015.1 Cyclobacteriaceae bacterium | reverse complement strand
ACCGGTCTTCAAGTTGGATGGACTCCAGAGTGAGGTAGTCACGTACCACTCTGAGCTCCTCTTCCAGGGTTACGGTCTCTTTAGTGCTGAACTGAAGGGAATAGCGCAATAGCCCTGAGAGGTTGGTTATCATATCCTGAGCCTTTGCCGGATTCTCTAGTACAAGCCCCCTGATATTGTTGAGGCTGTTAAAAATAAAGTGGGGGTTTATTTGGGCTTTCAAGGCTAAAAGCTCTGCATCTTTCACTGCTGCCTCAAGTTTCCATTTATCGATTTCCGCTCTTCTGTACTTTTCAAATAAGTGATAACCAAAATAAATCAGGAACCACATTAAATACAAGATTGAATAATTGATGAGTGTGAGCAGCATATAGGGCCAGTCAAACACATTTTCAAAGTCTATCGACAGCCAGTACAGCATGCCGTATATGGTAGGAAAGCTGATGGCCATCCATATTACCGAAAGCCCAACAGATGATACCAGTGATTTAATAATAAGGGGGCCGATTAGCTGGTTTTTCCAATCAGCTTTATGGATATAAATCCTGAAAAGATGAATGACTAGAAGGCCTGAAAGGCTGACAATTAAAAATAATAGCACCACCCAAAGCTGAAAACCAGCCAAAGTAGTACCCACAAAGGCATTGATTAAAAAATATAATCCCCATCCCCCCAACTGACACCACCAATATATATTTCCCTGTGTTTGACCCACTTTACGCTAAATTTAAAGTTCAAATTTAAGGATATGCCTCCGAAAATTTTGCTTAAAATATTATTAACGGATTTCCGGCGCAGGTAAAGGGTTATTAGGTTAATTGGTTTAATGCTTTGAAAATTACTTTAAAATACAATAATTTGCATGTTGAGAAGTTTTTAATTCCAGCATAAACACTCGTGTTACTCATCGCTTTAGGATACGGTTCACCGGCGTTTGTGTAAATTATTGGAAAAAATTAGGAGAATTTTTCAGATTAATACTAATTTGTAGGCTGCAAACTTTAGCAGTAGCCTTGATCGAGAGTTTTAAGGCCTATTTTTTTAAATTTATTGTATCATGAACAACATGTTGAAGGTTTTAAAAGGAGCTTTATTTTTGGTAGCAGGAGGTTTTCTGCTGTCATCATGTTTTTTGAAGGGTGGCGGTGCTCCCACAAGTGTGCATCCAGGAGCATTTAGTACCACCACCGGACTTGCTTATAATGATGAGGACCGGAATGGCTTTGAAGTAAAGGAATACCGTGGCCAGCCTGAAGGTCCTAATTTGGTTTTCATTGAGGGAGGTCGCGCTGTAATGGGCTCTTTCGAGGAAGATGTGCTTACACGCAGAGATAATTTGGAGCGCACCGTTTCGGTAGCTTCATTTTATATGGATGAAACTGAAATTGCCAATATCCACTGGTTGGAATACCTGCACCACCTAAATGTATCTGATTCTTCAAGGGAAGTTTATCTTGCTGCCTTGCCTGACACTACAGTATGGAGGAGCCGGCTTGCCTACAATGATCCTTACGTAGATCACTATTTAAGATATCCTGGTTTCAGATATTATCCTGTAGTAGGGGTAAGCTGGAAACAAGCTGAGGCTTATGCCCGCTGGAGGACCCTTGCTGTAAATCAAAATCTGGCTGAACTTTCAGGAGGAGAATATGCCGAATCTGATGGTCGTATTCCATTGGAATCCGGAGTTGTTCTTCCTGATTATAGATTGCCTTCCGAGGCTGAGTGGGAATATGCAGCTCAAGCATTGATTGGTACCCAATGGCTGGATGAAAATCAAACGCACCAGAGGCTTTACCCATGGGATGGTCATGCCCTAAGGAATCCTTATGGAAAAGAAATGGGAATGTTTCTTGCCAACTTCAAAAGAGGTCGTGGTGACTATGCCGGTATCGCCGGTAAGCTAAATGACGGAGCGTTGATCACCTCATATATTTATGAATTCCCACCTAATGATTTCGGTCTTTATTGTATGGCAGGAAACGTCAATGAGTGGGTTCTGGATGTTTATCGCCCCATGTCGTTTCAGGATGTGGACGACTTAAACCCTATGAGAAGAGACGGTTATCAGGATCCACAGGACAATTATAACAGTTATCGTGATGGGAATACCTCTAACTTTACTTCCCTGATCAATGACAAATCAAGGGTTTATAAAGGGGGTTCCTGGAAAGATGTCGCCTATTGGATGTCTCCCGGTACCAGAAGATACCTTGATGAGGATTCTGCCACAGCTACTATCGGTTTCCGTTGTGCTATGATCAGAGCAGGCTCTAATTATTAAGATATAAAACAACATTATTGAAAAGGCTGACCCATTGGAGTCGGCCTTTTTTTATGGTCAAATTTTATTCAGCCACTGCTATGGTACAGACGCTTAACGATGCCGGATGGCAATCCATAATCCTTTGAGCACATGCTTCCAAAGTGGCTCCGGTCGTTACCACATCATCAACCAATAGAATATTTTTGTTTTCAATTGCCTTAGGGTATTTTACTGAAAAAATCTCTGATACATTTTTCCATCTTTTTGATCGGGATTTCCGCGTCTGGGTAGAGGAAGCCTGATTCCGTACTAATAAGCGATTGTTGAATTCGGCCTCCAGATGTGCGGCCAGGGCCTTGGCGAATCCATCGGACTGGTTATAGCCCCTGATCCGCTCTTTTGAAATATAAAGAGGCACCGGCACCACCAGGTCAAAAGGCCCCAAATCAACGGATTCTGCAAGCTCTTTTCCGTATATATTGCCAAAAAAAGTGCTGATTTCCGGATGCCTGTTATATTTCAACTGGTGCAGGATGGTCTGGACCTTTCCTGATTTACGATACCTTACAAAGGCGAATGCATAACGAAGATTGATCCGCCCCCAAAACTTTTTGTGCATCGGATTATCCTCAGGATGAGTATGATAATAGGTTCTTGGTATTTCCACCAGGCAACGGGTGCATAGGATTTCCTCTCCACTGACCATCGATTCCTGGCATCCCAGACAATAGTGAGGAAAAATCAGACAAAAAAAATCCCGAATCCATTGCTTCATTTGGAATAGATTTTTTATTTGGTTTGTTTAATTTACAAAATATTTGAAATCCCTACCTATATATGTATAAAAAGGACTTGGATCTGGATCGGAAATGGCGTGCCCTGTTGGAAACTGTAGGAGCCATGACCGGCAAGAAGCCAAAAGATCTTAACGGGCTGTTATTTTTGATTGGAGTTCAGGAGCTGGGAAAGGGCAGAAAATCATTTTCAAAAGAGGAGAAACAGGACCTGATGCATATTGCCATATGCAAAGTTTTGAGTTTGTCTGGTTTTTATGAGCTGGAAGGATTAGATGAAGAAGGATGGCCCCACTGGAAATTGATAAAGAAACTTCCTCGCTTTGACTTATTGGAACAGGAAAAATTGCTTAAAATGCACGTTTTGGAGTATTTTGAAAAGGAGTATAAGCTCCTGCTTTAAATTAGCTTTCATATGAATATCATTACCTACAATGTAAACGGCATTCGTGCCGCTATGAAAAAAGGATTTTCTGAATGGCTAAAATCCACACAGGCTGATATGATATGCCTTCAGGAAGTAAAGGCCGAAGAACACCAGGTAGAATTGGAGGCCATAAAGGACCAGGGATTTGATATTTTTTGGATGCCTGCCGTAAAAAAGGGATATAGCGGCGTGGCTGTATTTACCAAAATTCCCCCAAAAGATATATGCTATGGGTGCGGAATGGAAGATTATGATAACGAAGGGCGTGTTGTCACCCTTGATTTTGATGATTTTTCATTGATGAGCGTATACATGCCCTCCGGAACCAGTGGCGACATCCGGCAGGGTTTTAAAATGAGATGGCTTGATGATTTTTATCATTACATCCAGGATGTCAAAAAAGAGCGGCCCAACCTTATTATCAGTGGGGATTATAATATTTGCCACAAACCTATTGACATTCACAATCCTGTAGCCAATAAAAATAGCTCTGGATTTTTGCCTGAAGAGCGGGAATGGGTCTCTAAATTTATTGATTCCGGATTTGTAGATGCATTCAGAGCGGTAAATTCTGATCCGGGTGAATATACCTGGTGGACTTACCGATTTGGAGCCAGAAGAAAGAATCTGGGATGGCGCATCGATTACCATATGGTATCAGAACTCATCCAGGACCGGATTAAAAATGTAAAACACCTGTACAATGCCGAGCATTCTGATCATTGTCCGGTTTTCATGCAGTTTGAATAAATTATTTTCATTTGTTTGCGTTTAATAACATACCATCCAAAGACTGCGTACAATAGGATGTTCTCTTGAGGAGCAATATGGGAAGACAAGAAGAAATACATAAAAAGGTAAGGGCATACAGAAAGCGGTTTTATTGGAATGCCGCTTTGAGGGGTATTCTTATTTTTCTGGCGGGTCTTCTCACGTATTTATTAGCAGCATTTGCTCTTGAATACAATTTATGGATGAACTCCTGGACCAGGGGAGCACTTTTCTTCCTATTATTAGGTGGTGCAGGCTACTTCCTTTGGAAATTAGTGTTCAGGCCTGTTTTGCACATGGTCAACGAGGCATCCGGGATGAAAATACTGGACGCTGCAGAAAATATTGGCAAAGCCTTTCCTCAAGTAGGCGACAGACTGATCAATATGCTCCAGTTGGAGCGATCGGCAAGGGAAAATGAACTTGCGATGGCGGGCGTCATGCAAAAAGGTGCTGCTCTGAGGCAGTATGACTTCTCAACAGCCATCGATCTTAGGCAAAATAGAAAATATCTTACCTATTTGCTGCCCGTATTGCTGCTGTGGGGTCTGATCTTTGCTTTTAAGCCAGAAATGCTCAGTGATGGATCCCAAAGACTAACCCAGTTTCATAAAGAATTTATTCCAGCGGCCCCTTTTGAGTTCAATTTGGTGAATAATAGCCTTCAGGCATTTAGAAACGAAGATTTTGAGGTGGGGGTAACGCTTACAGGGGCATCAATTCCTGAAAATGTGTATTTGGTTAGTCAGGGCAGAAAAATAAAAATGGCAGGGGTAGCCTCCGGTACTTTTCAGTATAATTTCAAAAAGGTACAGGCTGACAGGACCTTTTATTTTGAAGGTGCAGGATTCCGGTCTGTCACCTATCATCTGGAGGTATTGAACAGGCCCAATATTCGGGATTTCGAAATCCGCCTCGATTTTCCAGCCTATCTCGGCAGATCAACTGAGAATGTATCCAACTCCGGAAATCTGGAAGTGCCTGAGGGCACCAAGGCCGGGTGGCTATTTAATACCCGGGATACCGACGAGTTGGAATTGATATTTGAAAATGAGGGCATTAAATCAGAAAGGACTGAAAATCAAATATTTAGGTTTGAAAAAATCTTATCCGAAACACAAAATTATCAGATAGGCCTTCAAAATCCACACAGTAAGAATAAGGAGCGGATTCAATATTTTATCAAAGTGATTAAAGATGCCCATCCTGAAATATCCGTAGAGGCCTATCACGACACCGTGTATTACCAGTACATTGCCCTGGCAGGAAACATCAGGGACGACCACGGCATACAAAAACTTGAGGTTCGGTATTCTATAGAAGATGAAAAGGGTAATATTTCAGAATATGAGCGCTTTAATCTACAGGTAGGTAAGGGGCAAACCAGTCAGAGTATTTTCGAAAGATGGGCCCTCTCGGACCTTGATTTAAAAGAAGGCAGTGTGTTGCGGTACTACCTTCAGGTATGGGATAATGATGCCGTGAATGGCAGCAAGTCTGCCCGCACCCCTGAATTTCGCTTTAAAATACCTGGTAAGCAGGATTTAAAAAAGGAGATTGATGAAAGCATAAAAAAGACTGAGGAAAATTTGGAGGAATCCAAAAATAAGGCAGCAAGGATCAGGGAGGAGGCAAAGGCTCTGGAAGAGCGGCTTCGTGGGAAGAAAAATATGGAGTGGCAGGATGAAAAAAGGATCATGGAGCTCATCGAACAGCGCAAACAGATGGAAGATGCCATCAATCAGCTCAAGGAAATGAATGAATCCACGAATCAGAAAAGAGATCGATTTTCTAAGGAGAACGACCCCATGAAGGAGAAATCCCAGCAACTTCAGGAAATAATGGAGGATCTTCTGGACGATGAAACCAGGGAGCTTTATGATGAGCTGGAAAAATTGCTGGAAGAAAATAAAGATTCCGACACATTCAGAAAGATGCTAGAGCAGCTTAGCAGAAAGGAGCAGCGCTTAGAAAGAGATCTGGAACGGACTATGGAACTGTTCAAAAGACTGCAACTTGAATTTAAAATTGAGGCTGCATTAGATGAATTGAAAGATCAGATTGCGGAGCAGGCACAACTACTGGAAGAAACGCAGGCGGCTTCTGAAGATTCTAAAACACCTGATGCCGATGACCCTGAGGATAATGCTGAGAAAGATGATGGTGACAGTGGTTCTGATCAAGAATCCTCCTCGGAGGACTCCCGTTCTGAAAATAAAGAAAAGCAAACACAATCTCCTGATATACAGGACCTTAATGAAAAACAGAAATCCTTAATAGAGGGAACAGAATCTTTGAAAGAAGAAATAAAGGAAATAGAAAAGAAAAATCAGGATTTAAAATCTCCACAGTCGATGCCTGATATGGATGATGATATTGAAGATACAAAAGAGGAGCAGGAGCAAAGTCGCGATGCGCTGGAAAAGAACGATTCAAAAGGTTCTCAAAAGGCTCAAGAAGGAGCCCTGGGCAAAATGAAACAAATGGCAAAAAAGATGGAGGGCATGATGGGGGGTATGCAAATGGATCAGATGCAGGAAAATCTCGATCATCTCCGGTACATCATGCACAACCTGATTAAGCTTTCTTTTGACCAGGAATCATTGATGAATGAATTCAGGGAAGTACAACAAAGCGACCCCAGGTTTGTTACCTTGTCCCAGCAACAGCTTAAAATCCGTGACGATGCACAAATTCTTCAGGATAGTCTTTTGTCGCTTGCAGGCCGTGTGCTACAGATCCAATCATTTGTAACCAGGGAGGTCAGCAATATGAATCAGTATATTGAAGAAACCATGCATGAAATCCGTGAGCGTAATAAATTTCAGGCAGTAGCCAAGCAACAGTTTACCATGACATCTATTAATAACCTGGCCTTGCTCCTGGATGATGTACTGGATCAAATGCAGGATAGCATGGCTGCCTCTATGGGCAAAGGTGAAGATGGGGATTTGGACATGAGTGAAATTCAAAAAAAGCTCAATGAGCAAACTGAAGATCTTAAAAAAAGCGGAAAAACTGGAAGGGAGCTATCAGAAGCGCTGGCCCAATTGGCAGCAGAGCAGGCAAGGATCAGAAAAATGCTTGAGGAGATGGAAGGAAAATATGGAGAAGAGGGAAAACAGCTCGGCAATGGAGTCGGGGAATTAATGGAGGAAACTGAGCTTGACCTGGTCAACAAAAGAATTACTAATGAATTGATAGAACGACAAAGAAATATTTTAACAAGGCTTCTTGAGGCTGAAAATTCCATGCGAGAACGGGATATGGATGAGCAGCGGAAGGGCGAAACGGCTACCGATTATGACAAAGCTTTACCAAAAGCTTTTGAAGAATATTTTAATTTAAAGGAAAAAGAGATAGAATTGCTGAAAACTGTGCCCCCAAGACTATTTCCATATTATCGAAATGAGGTACAGGAGTATTTTAACAGACTAAATGACCAATAATTTTATGAGATCCATTCATATCTCTATTCCGTCACTGGCAGAAAACATCAGGATGATTGAAAGCTTCATTGATAATGCCAGGGAACGCTTTTTGCTGGATGATGATATTTACGGGAATATCATGATTGCCGTCACCGAGTCGGTCAATAATGCCATCAAGCATGGTAATAAAAACAACAAACATAAAAATGTGTCTCTTGAGCTGGTCATGGAAGAAAACTCGATTCGATTTACCATCACTGATCAGGGAGAAGGATTTGATTATAATTCTTTGCCTGACCCCACTGCTCCTGAAAATATCGAAAAGCCTGGAGGGAGGGGGATATTTTTGATGAAGCACCTTTCTGATGAGGTCAATTTTAAGGAGGAGGGGAAGGTGGTAGAGTTATGCTTCTACATCAATTAGGTCATGCCCATCCATTTTTTTTCTGAGTCCATCACCTTTAACCTTACCGACAAAGCCAAATATCAAAAATGGATTAAGACAATCATTGAGGAGCATTCGTTTAATTTAGGATATCTAAACTATATTTTTTGCTCGGATGACCATCTATTGAAGATCAACCAGGAATACCTGAACCACGATTTCTACACTGATATCATCACCTTTAATATGGCCGAAGCCCCCAATACCATCGAAGCAGAAATTTTCATCAGTGTAGACCGTGTAAATAATAATGCTGCTGAACGGGGCATCAATCCAACCCGGGAAATGGCCAGGATCATCATCCATGGTGTTCTTCATTTATTAGGATACGATGACAAGACTCCACTGGATAAAAAAGCCATGCAGGAAAAAGAAGAAGCCTGCTTATCTTTGCTAAAATTTTAAATGCAATTGTTCCACGTGAAACATGAACCAGATTAATTTTGGTAGTGTTCCACGTGAAACATAATCAAAAGTATATGTTTCCTGAATACGATGTCATAGTGGTAGGAGCGGGGCACGCCGGGTGCGAAGCAGCGGCTGCTGCAGCAACCATGGGTTCCAAAGTGCTGCTGGTAACCATGAACATGAATACCATTGCTCAAATGTCGTGCAATCCGGCAATGGGAGGCGTAGCCAAAGGGCAAATTGTAAGAGAAATTGATGCCCTTGGAGGTCTGTCGGGGATTATTGCAGACAAATCCATGATTCAGTTCAGGATGCTTAATAAATCCAAAGGCCCTGCCATGTGGAGCCCCAGAACCCAAAATGACCGCATGCGATTTGCGGAAGAGTGGCGCCTGGCCCTGGAAAGAACACCTAATGTAGATTTCTGGCAGGAAATGGTATCTGGATTGGTAGTAAAGGATAATAAAGTAGTTGGGGTAAGAACGGGAATGGGAATTGAAATACCTGGAAAGGCTGTGGTATTGACCAATGGCACTTTTCTAAACGGGATCATCCATATAGGAGAAAAGCAATTTGGCGGTGGCCGCACCGGTGAAAAAGCCGCTACTGGCATCACCGAGCAGCTTAAAACATTAGGATTTGAATCAGGAAGGATGAAAACCGGGACACCACCAAGAGTTGATGGCCGCACTCTTGATTATGCCCTCATGGAAGAACAATATGGTGATGCGGTTCCTGGTAAATTTTCATATACCGACACAGAGCCCTTATCCGAACAAAGGAGTTGCCATATTACTTATACCAATCCTGAGGTACACGCCATCCTGGAAGAAGGATTTGAAAAATCCCCAATGTTCAACGGTCGAATAAAGGGCCTGGGTCCAAGGTATTGCCCTTCGATCGAAGATAAAATAAACCGCTTTTCTGAGAGAGACCGGCATCAAATATTTGTAGAGCCTGAAGGCTGGAATACCATTGAGGTCTATGTTAACGGGTTTTCATCTTCACTACCAGAGGATGTTCAGTTTCGAGCCTTGACAAAAATTATCGGGTTCGAAAGGGCCCGCATGTTTAGGCCTGGGTACGCCATTGAGTACGATTACTTTCCACCTACCCAACTTAAAACGACACTCGAAACACACAAAATAGAAAACCTATACTTTGCCGGACAAATCAATGGTACTACAGGATACGAGGAGGCTGCAAGTCAGGGGCTAATGGCTGGCATTAATGCCCATCTGAAGCTCAACCAACAGGACCCATTAATCCTGAAAAGATCTGAAGCATATATAGGGGTGTTGATCGATGACCTTATCAACAAAGGTACTGATGAGCCCTATCGCATGTTCACCTCAAGAGCTGAGTTCCGAATATTGTTAAGGCAGGATAATGCGGACCTGAGATTAACCAAGAAAGGGCACCAGATTGGGCTTGCGGATGATGCAAGGATGGAAAAAGTGATCGATAAGGAAAATGACCTAAAAGAACTGATCAAGGGTCTTAAATCCTATAAAATAGCCCCTGGAGAGGCAAATGAAGCATTAGATAACCTCAATACGGCCACTATCAAGGAAAAGATGCCGGTGGTCAATCTCTTAAAAAGGCCACAGATTGAAATAGAAGACCTCATGGAAATGGATGCAGGCTTAAAACAATATCTCGAGAACTTCGAAACAGAAGTGCTAAATCAGGCAGGCATCCTGATCAAGTACGAACATTATATAGAAAGAGAAAAAGAACTGGTGGATAAAATGGAGACTCTTGAAAACTATATTCTCAGACCTGACTTTGACTACGCCCGTCTTAAGGCCTTATCCGCCGAAGCAAGAGAAAAACTAAAGAAAATAAAGCCCATTACCCTGGGACAGGCATCCCGGATCAGCGGGGTGTCACCAGCAGATATTTCTATCATCATGGTTTACCTGGGAAAGTAAAATGTTTGAAAAATTAGACTCCTGTCCGGTCTGTGGATTTAAGCAACATGAAAATTTCCTGATAGCACAAGACCATGCACACAGTAAAGAGCCCTTTAATATTGTGGCTTGCAAAAACTGTAATTTTAAGTTTACCAACCCAAGGCCCTTAGAGGAAGTGATTTACAACTATTACCCTGAGGATAACTACATCTCCCATAAAAGCACCAATATAGGCATCATCGGCTGGGTTTACAGAAAAGCCAGGCAATATGCCATAAGAAAGAAATATGGTATAATCAATAAGCATAAACCCAGGAAAGGGTCTATTCTTGATTTTGGTTGTGGTACCGGAGAATTTCTTAAATATTACCAAAACAGAGATTGGAAAATTGCAGGGATGGAGCCTTCCGAGCTCGCACGAGATGCTGCAAGTACCCTTACTGGAATAGGGATATACCAGGATTTGAAAGCCATCAAGAAAGCCCCTGATACCTATGATGTAATAACTTTATGGCACGTATTAGAACATGTGCACCAAATCCATAAAACCATCAAGACACTTAAAAAGAAATTGAATAAAAAAGGCATTTTAATTGTAGCACTACCAAATTGCAGCTCCTGGGATGCGTTGCATTATAAAGAGCACTGGGCAGGTTATGATGTGCCCAGACATTTATACCACTTTGAACCCAAAACTTTTAAATTATTTGCCAAGGGCAATGACTTAAAAATAAAAAAGATTTATCCAATGAAGCTTGACAGCTACTACGTTGCTTTATTGAGTGAGGCCTATAAATCTGGCAAAAATCAATATTGGAAAGCACTAAAAAATGGCTGGAAATCTAATAAAATGAGTAGTGGAAAAATTAAAAGGTATTCAAGTAATATTTTTATATTATCGAAATGATTAAAAATATTTTATATATATTTTTGTTTTTATTATTAGTAAAATGTGCTAATCAGACCCCTCCAATGGGCGGCCCAAAAGACGAGGATCCACCCATGCTCCTAAAATCAACACCTGAACATGGGCAACTCAATTTCATATCGCAAAGAATTGAGCTGGAATTTAATGAACTTATCAAGCTTAATCAGCCTAAGGAGCAATTACTGATTACGCCTTCTATCCAGGGAGAATATAAAGTCGAGGCCCGAAAAACCAAGGTATTTATTGAATTGGAGGATCCTTTGGATGAGAACACCACCTATACTTTCACATTTCGTGATGCGGTGCAGGACCTCACCGAGAGCAATCCTGCGGTAGATTTGAGATTGGCTTTTAGCACAGGCGATTATCTGGATTCGATGGAAATATCAGGAAGAGTTTTTGAAGCTTTGACCGATAAAATCCCGGAAGACATCACAGTAATGCTGTATTCCAAAGGTGATACGGTAGACATCCTGACCGGAAAGCCGAGGTATATCACCAAAGCGAAAGAAAGCGGGGTATTTAAATTTGAAAATTTGCCTCACGGGGAATTCAAACTCTATGCTATTAAGGATAAAAATAAAGATTACATCCTGCAGCCAAGAAACGAGCTATATGGTTTTGTGCCGGGATATATTGAGCTAGACTCTATAGTAGAGGAGCTTAAGATTCCATTGGTAAAATGGGATATTAGCCAACCCGAAATAAAAAACGCCCGTCAGGATGGGAAATACTTTAAGGTTCGCTACAGTAAATTCATAAGAGATCACACCATAACCGCAGCAGATACCACCATAAATATATGGTCAGACCTGGTAGAAGACGGTACTGCGATCAGAATATACAATACCCTTCCTGAAAACGACAGCATTCCAATATTTATCAACATCATCGATACAGCATACTACGCAGCAAGGGATACAATTATGCTAAAGTTTGGTGAGACCCGCAGAAAGCCGGAAAGCTTCTCTTACACCATAAAATTAAATGAAATAGAGAAAAAGAATCCCATCATTCAAAGCACCATTACCTTCAACAAGCCAATAAATGCTACTATTGCAGATAGTATGTTTTTCAATATAGACACCCTAAGCCGCATATATCTAGACCCGGAAAAATTTACATGGAACAAATCAAGAAACATCCTTCATATTAATCAGGCCTTACCAGACTCCCTGTTTCAACCTAAAGTAGTACCCGATTCCCTAAATCAAAAAAATGGTCAAAAAGAAGGCCCACCTGAGGGAGAAATTGGTGCCAAGGACCGCATACCTGATCGTACTGCAGCAAAAACAGACGAGGAGGCGAAAGCACCGGAGCCACCAAAAATTGCTCCTATGTCAGTTTACCTTGGAAACGCCGCCTTCATCAGTATAGAAGCTGATTCAAGCAAAATGAAAAACGAGAAAATTAAATACCTTGACGTGAATAAACTAGCAATCATTCACGTGAATGCTATCACTAATGCTGACAGTTTTTCGATACAACTGCTCAATAAAAACTGGGAAGTGATGGCAGAAGAAAAAAATAACAAAATGCCTGTGTTTAGAAGGTTGGTGGCAGGAGAGTATAAAATGCGAGCTTTGATCGACAGGGATGGGGATGGAGTCTGGAGCCCCGGGGATTTAAATCTAGACCAGCCTCCTGAACCAGTAAAACATTATATTTCAGAGGAAAAAAATCCCAGCATCATGACTCGGGCTAACTGGGAAATAGGTCCTTTAGATTTCATATTTAATGTGGATAAGCCTGGTGGAAAAAGTGAAGAAAAGCCCAACGGTCCACAACCATAACTTAAAATAAAGTCACAGAATTAATGGCCAACACCATTGCGCAAAATAACAGGCATTTACACACAATTAAAAATAATCGGTAAGGATATTAACAATAATTAAAATTCAGTGGATAACCTTTTAACTAACTAATTTTAAGTAACTTATTAAAACAAGAGGTGTGCATAAAATTGAAATCCAAATACAAGTTATTAACTAGTCATATAAGCAAATAATAAATTAATGAGTTACCCACATATCCACAGTATAACAAATACAAAGGTTTAATTATTTTAAAAACATTATTGTTATAAAGACCAGGTATTAATGTTAATAACTAAATATAAATAGCAGATCCAATGCGGTACATTTTTGCCTTCATATTTATTTGCGCTTCCTTTTTCGTCAACGGACAAGACCAGGATATCCGGCTTGCCAATGAATATTATTTGCAGGGAGAGCATGAAAAGGCAAAAGTGATTTATAAGGATTTGGCCGGAGATTTTAAAAATATTAACGCCATCCACAATAACTATTTCTTCCTTTTGCTGGAAACCAAGGACCACAAGGAGGCTGATAAGTACATCGGAAGATTATTAAAGTGGAGCCCGGGAAACATTTATTATCAAATTGACCAGGGGATTCTCTATCATCATGAAGGCAACCAGGCAAAGGCAGACCAATATTTTAAATCATTTATCCAGACTTTTAAAAATGATACCTATAGAATAAGAGTAGCTGCAGAATACTTCGTGAGTAAAAATCTCCCGCAATATGGCATAGCAGCACTCTTGTCTGCACGCAAAAACACCAACAATCCAAGCACTTATGCTTTGGAGCTTGCCAATATCTATCGCATCACAGGTGATAAAGACCTGATGGTCGAGGAATATCTGAATTACATGACGCAGAATCCCTCTAACCTTAATTATGTAAAAAACTCATTTCAGTCATTACTGGATACCCCTGAGGACATCCAAAGCTTGCAGAACCTACTCATAGATCGACTTCAAAAAAAGCCCGACAGCGAAGTCTATGCTCAATTACTGATTTGGACCTATCTCCAACAACTAGATTTTTACGGGGCTTTTATGCAGGCCCGGGCTCTGGACAGAAGAAAAAGATCAGGCGGCTCTGAAACCATGAAAATCGGAAGAATAGCACTTGATAATGCGGATTATGAAAATGCTGCTGAAATATTTGATTATGTCGTAGCCAACTTTCCGGATGGGAATGAATACTTATCAGCGCGACTTTATCAGATAAGAACCAGAGAAGAAAAAGTAAAAAATACTTTTCCAGTTAGTATGGAAGATATACAAACCCTGGTCACCTCATACGAGAAATTATATCAGGATATGGGCATCAACAGAATCACCCTGGATGGAAAAAGGAGTAAAGCACGACTCCAGGCCTTTTACCTGGATCAAAAGCAAGAGGCTATCGAGGCCCTTGAGACGGTAAAGGAAAATCAAAGAGCCGGCAATGAACTAATCGCACAATCTAAACTGGATCTGGGTGACATTTTTCTACTAGACGACCAGCCCTGGGAGGCTACCCTGGTGTATTCTCAGGTAGAAAAGGAAAACAAGGAATCCGCAGCTGGTTATGAAGCCAAGTTGAGAAATGCTAAGCTTTCGTATTATAAGGGAGAATTTGCCCTGGCCCAGGAGCATCTTGACATATTAAAAATAGCCACCAGCAGAGAAATATCAAACGATGCCATGGCTTTGAGTCTTTTGATAAAAGACAACTCCGTGCTGGACACCTCCGATATTGCTTTGAGCAGATATGCAGCAATTGACCTTCTCCTTTACCAAAACAAGACTGATCAGGCCATAGGAATGATTCAAAAACTCCACGAGGATTTTCCCAATCATAGTCTCAAGGATGAATTATGGTGGCTGGAGGCCAATCTATATCTTAAGAGAGGAAGTTTTAATGAGGCCCTGGCCCTGCTTGAAAAGATTGTGTTTGAATACCAATTTGACCTGCTTACCGATGACGCGTACTTTTTGATGGGAGAAATTTACGAACGGCACCTTGGAGATAAAGAAAAGGCAAAGGAGATCTATGCTGATCTCATGGTAAAATATCCTGGTAGTGCGTATGTTGCCGAATCCAGGAAGCGATTCAGAAAGTTAAGAGGTGATACCCCGGGAATCTGAGCATAAAAAATCTTCGCTTGTTTTTATAGGCCGTATTCGCTTCATAAAGCTTACAAAGTTAATCGTTTACAAACGCTTACAAACGCTTACAAACGACTATAAATGGTTAATAGACGGCTTGTTACCCATGGGTAATTTATTATTGGCCCCATTATGCAAACCATCACAGAAAAAAAACCGGAAATCAAGCTGGTGGCCC
>JBGTCD010000014.1:0-16664 GCA_041749015.1 Cyclobacteriaceae bacterium | reverse complement strand
ACTGGATGATGGCGCAACAATACAAATAGGAGAAGATATTAAAGAATATAATGCAGGGGATGAAGTCTGGATTCCCAACAATGAGAAACATAGATTAGGTTGCAATGGATCTGAGCCTGTAAGGGTTTTAGAAGTAGCATTTGGCAATTGGCAGAAAGATGATATTACCCGGTATGAAGATGATTACAAAAGGTCTAAAGAGTAAAAATAGGTACTTTTACCTCTTCAGTTCTTAGTATTATGTTATTTAAGTCACTGAAATAGTGAATTAAAATCAAAAATTTAAAATTATGTTATTTAGATATTCCAATTTAAAAATAGTTCTTCTGGCAGCTTTAGTTTTTATAGGACTGGGATGTAGTAGTTCAGACGATACTGATGTTCCAAATGACGAAAATCCACCGGAACAACCTTTGATGGATGTTATGTCATTTAACATTCGGGGAGATCAAACATCCGATGGAGAAAACCAATGGGAATTCCGGAAAGAAAAGGTGGTAGATCTTATAAAAAAGTATAATCCAGCTATAATGGGTTTACAGGAAGCCAGGCCTTCCCAACTAGAGTATATTAAAAATGAACTTGGTAATTACAGCATCCTTGGTGGAGGAAGCGTAGCTGGGGAGTTTACAGTAATTCTGTTTAATCCCGATATTCTGGAATTGGTTCAGGGGAGTAATAAATCTATTTGGCTCTCAGAAACCCCCAATGTTAGGAGTATTGGATGGGATGCATTACATGTTAGAATTTTAATTTATGCTACTTTTCGTGAAAAAACTTCCGGAAAAGAATTTCTCTTTTTAAATACCCATCTTGACCATTTGGGAGCCGTTTCAAGGGATGAGAGTGCCCGATTAATTGTTTCAACAATTCAATCTAATGCTAATGATAAGCCGGTCATTCTATTAGGAGATTTTAATAGTACTCAAAATCATACACCTTATTCTATTTTAACAGCCCCTCAAGCAGATCTAAAAAATGCCAGAATTGTTTCTCAATCGCCTCACAAAGGGCCCTTAACAAGATCAGCCGGTTTTTCTGTTGCCAATCATAGTAGTCAGCCACCTATTGACTTTATTTTTGTAAATAGCAAGATCAAAGTGCTTACACATGCATTTATTACAGATTCTCATAACGGCTTCTACCCTTCTGATCATCTCCCGGTATTATCCGGAATTGACCTGCTATAGTTTCGGGCATGTTTTAATGATACATTTTATACGATAGGTATTCGATGCACAATAAAAGATTTTTAATCCTTATAACTGCCGTTTCGGCTTTAGGAGGTCTGCTTTTTGGGTATGATACAGGTGTAATAAATGGGTCCCAGTACTACTTCAGCCAATATTTTGACCTGGATGCAGGGATGAAGGGGTGGGTTGTAGGAAGCGCTTTAATTGGTTGTTTTGTAGGTGCTATTGTTTCCGGACCGCTAAGTAACTTAATAGGAAGAAAATATTCTCTAATAATCTCAGCCATCCTATTTTCTATATCAGCCGGGGGCTCTGGTCTACCTGAATTCCTGCCTCAGTCAGTGACATTATTGGTTATTTTCAGGATTATAGGCGGATTAGGTATTGGGTTAGCGTCAATGAATGCCCCCACTTATATTGCAGAAATTTCCCCAGCAAAAATCAGAGGAACCCTTGTTACTTATTATCAACTCGCTATAGTTATAGGTTTTTTTATAGTATTTCTGGCCACCTATTTCATCGGGAATATGGGAACAGAAGAACAAAATATTCAGCAAGGCTGGAGATGGATGTTTTGGTCTGAATTAATCCCGAGTCTGGCTTTTCTCGCTCTTTTATTCTTTGTCCCCAAAAGTCCCCGGTGGCTTGCACTTAAAAATCGTAAATCACAAGCATTAATGGTATTGACAAAAATACACGGTAGTGAAATTGCCAATCTCGAAATCCAGGAAATTGAAAACTCGATTAAAAAAAATCAAAGAGGTGTTAAACTAAATCTTTTTGCAAAAGGTGTTTTTTCAATAATTGTTATTGGTGCAGTTTTATCGATTTTACAACAGTTCACAGGTATCAATGCGGTTTTGTATTATGGTGCAGATATTTTTGAACAGGCCCTTGGCTTTGGTAAAGAAGATATTCTACAGCAACAGATCCTATTAGCAGGCGTGAATTTGATTTTTACCTTTATAGCTATGGCAACTGTTGATAAATTCGGAAGGAAACCACTCATTTATATAGGGTCTCTGGGAATGATAATCGGTTTTATTTTTTTAGGGGTCACCCTTATGACTGACTCGGTAGGAGTATTATCCTTGATTGGAGTCCTTCTGTTTATAGCCTCTTTTGCTATGTCAATGGGCCCTGTTGTATGGGTAATCCTTTCTGAAATGTTCCCTAATAACATGCGCAGCACCGCAATGTCTATAGCTGTAGCTGCACAATGGGTGGCAAACTATATAGTGACCCAGTCTTTCCCTGTCGTAGTTGACAGTAATTTAAATAATAACACCTTTTGGAATGGTTCCCTCCCCTATTTTATTTTTTCCGTTTTTATATTAATAATTCTGTTTTTTACTTACAAATTCATTCCAGAGACAAAGGGTAAAACCTTGGAGGAACTAGAGGGGATATGGGATATTCCTGAATCGGCCAAAATTGAAAAAAAAACCTCCCCGAGCGCCTAATACTTTAATTAGCTTTCACCCTATAAAATTTGAAATCTACCCTTCTGTCTTTGCTTTTAGCCGCCTCACTACCTTGTGAGGCATTATCAGGAATGCCTAATCCATCATAGGAAATCCTTGCCGCAGATATGCCTAGTGACATGAGCTTAATGGAAACTTCCAATGCTCTTTGTGCTGATAGGCTAAGGTTATAAGCTTCATCCCCGTCTATATCCGCAAATCCTGTCAGGGCAATTCTTACATCATCCATAGGCAAGATTTTCTGAACAATAAAATAGAGCATTTCAAAACCGGCAGGATCAATTTCATAGTCATCCTTTTTAAAAAATAATTGAGGCTGAAAATTAAATTCGAAGATTTCAACCACTTCCTCCCGAGGTAGATAATTTCTGTTGGCAATTTCACCAGAGGTAGCCGGTTGAATACCGATCAAATTTGGATTTTTCCCTACATTAGATAGAACTCTGGCTGAAAAGATATCACTGAGACCCCCCAATCTATTGCTACTAAAAAAAGCAACTGAATCGCCATAAATTGAAAAATAGGCATCAAATCCTGAGGAATTTACTTCCTGCCCCAGATTTTTTGGCTTAGCCCACACCTTCCAGCTATCATATCTTCTTTCACCAACAAAAATATCCGCATCGCCAAATCCACCATGCCCATTGCTGGAAAAATAGAGTTTCTTTTTATCCTTAGATAGGAAAGGGGAAATCTCATAGCCGGTCGTATTGATGGTAGGACCGAGATTTTCAGGATAGGACCACTCGCCTTCGGTATCCTTGATACTAACATATAGATCCTCCTCCCCAAGTGAATCGTCCCGCTTCATTGAGAGAATCAAAACTTCAAAATCCGGACTCATATACATGCCCAAATGACCGGTGGAAATGATGCCGTCAATAGGGATAAGTTCCGGTTTAGACCACGCGTCATCTACCTTTTTTACAAAATATATCCCTTTTATTTTCTCGTTGGATTTTCCAGTAGTCTTCAGCAGGAAACAGATCGGAGCTTCATTCCTGAAACCTATGACCATATCATTTCCCCTGGAGTTCCAGAAAATTTCATCGGGCCGACTCACTTTACCTTGGGTATTAAACTCATAACGCCAAATGTCTTGTCCACTATTTATTCCCCCGGTATTTTGGTCATGGAAAGCCCGAACAAAGTATAAAATGCCTTCAGGGTTCATCAAAGGCATTATTTCCTCGGCTTCAGAATTCACCTTGCTTTCAAGTGGCATTATCTCAGTAAATTCTATATCCTGTCCTACACTCAAGGCTGGAAGCAAATAAAACAGGTACCCTATGATCATCGACCTTACCATAAAAATGTATTCCTTTCCTTGTTTTTCTTCAAAAACAATTGAATCCCCAGCTCATGGGTGTTAAAATTAAGGATCGTAGTTTCAGCCATTCCCTTTTCAAAACTATAGTTTATTCTAAGGGTTGAAGAAATATCCATGCCCAAGGTGGCGTATGCGATGCCATTATCACGGTAGCCCATCCCAACCATAAAGAGCTCTTCAAAATTAGTTCTAAACCCATAATCCAGGATGATACCAGTTATATCATTATGAAAAGCCTGAACCATTGGCGCAACCTCAACCAGAGTGCTCAAGGGTATTATTACACCAGCCTGGGTACTAATAAGTGGATATATGGGGTCAAAAAATATACCTTCGTTAGATTGGATATTCTCGACCAAATTTAAATATCCCGAAACCCCTACAAAAAAACGCCTGGAGTGCACCAGAATACCTAATTGACCATAAAGGGCTCCGGCATTGGCCGCTCCACCAATCAGACTGTTATACAAGGGATCAGAAGCCGGATCAGCCAATTGGATCTTATTCCAGTCAATTCTATTATTCACATAAGTAAAGCTGGCCCCTGATGAAACTGTCAAATCATTTTTGAGCCTGATGTGCATCCCGTAGTTTAAGCCAAGATTGATGTAATCAAATGGCCCGCTCTCAAAACTTAGCAGCGTAGCACCCAAACCATGGAAAATACGAGAAGAAAAAGGGGTCTTTTGCCGTTTAATCCAATCGGGATCACTAACTCTCAGGTTATTATGCATCCCATCCCAGAAATCAGCTTTTTTCCCAAAACCTTTTTGAAACTGAAAAATTCCAAATGTAGGAGCACCGTCAAATCCTGCCCATTGCTGCCTGAGACCGGCATTAAACTGCACTTCCTGGTTAATACCGGTGTAGGCTGGGTTAATAAGTGAGGGGTATACATACCATTGGGGTGACATGTAAGGTGTTTGTGCAGTTACATGCCCACCTGAAAGCCCCAATAGTACCAATAAGATTAAAAATCTCTTCATTTAAAATTCTTTGATTTACCTCAAAATAGTGACCACCCCGGTATACACCACTTTCCTAAGATTTAGATTTAAATCAATCACAAAATAATAAGGTCCCCTGGGTAGGGGTTGATTTCTGTATTGACCATCCCATGGGTTACCATAACCTATGGATTCAAAGACCTTAATGCCATTTTGGTCAAAAACCTGCACGGATGAATTAGAATATTTTTCAAGATGCTCGATTTCCCAGAGATCGTTAGCGCCATCCTGATTAGGTGTAAACCCTGTTGGGATAGTAGGTGGTACAAAATTATCTTCAATGGTCAATTTCCATTGGATTGGATTGCCATAAGCAATGCCATCGCTTAATGACAAGACGAGGATTTTATTAAAATACAGGTTCTCGGATGGGTTGGTATTATGATAAGTAACTGACTTTAAAATTTCTTCATATTCCGCTAAAGGGGCTTTACCACTTAAAACCAATAAGCCAGATTCCTGGGAATAGCTCACACTGATATTTTCGGTTGGCTCAACGTCAAGTACATCCACCCCAGATTGAAAACCAGCAGCGCGGATGCCAAGCTCGGCCACTGTAAGCGAATCATGATCAGGGTCAAAAATGGTGATGTGATCAATGATTGATATGGGCTCGCTACCCAAAATATAAAACACCTCCTGACTTTCAAATTCCACAATCTGTGGGGGTACATTCACGGCTATGATCACAATATTTATAGGTTGAGGATTTTCAGAATAAACCAGGCCATCGCTGCCATCCCATAGAAAACTGTCTTGCCCATTGAAATACAGGTCGGGACGATACCTGAGAAGCCCCAGGAACTCCAGCTCCACTTCCGCCCCTACCTCCAGCAGGACATCTCCAAGCCAAATAGTGCCATGATCCGGATACGACACCAGGCGAATGGCTGCGAGGTCATTGCCATCCGGATCAGTGAAGAGCTCCTGGAAAAACCCAGCGGTAAAAACATAATCCGTATCCTGATCCAGGATGATGTCCCCTACGGCCACTACCGGTCTGGTGTTGACCAGGAGATTAAATATCTGCGACTCCCCGGTCTGGTCAGGATCCAATACCCGCACTATTATTTCAACTAATCCCCGATCGTTAATGCCTGGTGTACCAGATAATAAGGCAGTGCCATTGCCAAAGTCAGTAAGATTTAACCAATTGGGTACTGAAACAGCATCAATAACTACCGGATCGCCGTCCGGATCAGTGGTGGTGATATTATATTCGTACACCTCACCAACTGTAGCCACTAGCCCAGGTTGGCTGGTAAATTCCGGAGGATGATTAACCGGTAATACTATTACTTGAAAGGATCGGGTAATGGAATTAACATTAGGGGGATTTGATGGTCCGCTATCAGTTACAGTAACTTGAATTGTCGCCTCCCCTGATTGGAATGGCGCAGTTTTAAAGCGGAGCAGCCCTGTGGTCTGAGGCGATTGATAATCTATGCTTATGTACTCAAAGAGTCCTGGATTGTTGCTGGTAGCGGTGACGGTAAGGCTTTGCGATTCCCCGGGACCTGCTGAAATTCCCGTTAGGGCTACCTGGTGTTCAGGATCGTTTTCAAACACGGGGTTTTCAAAAACAATCGCATTGAGGGTGGGCTGGAAGTTGACATCCGTTACTATTACCGTCATCACCCGCTGGAAAGAGTTCTGATTGGGGGGTATGTTAGAACCATTATCAACTGCTACCACGGTGATTTGCGCCGTTCCAGCCTGATTTACCCCAGGTGTAAACCTCAATAATCCCTGTGATGCTCCAGGTGTATAGATGACCTGTGGATTGGGTATCAGTGTTTCATTGCCTGAAAATGCTAAAAAACTAATCAATTGGTTTTCTTCAAAAGGCCCGGGAGTGATCCCTGTTATAGGAATTTCCTGTTGCCCTGCGTTTTTTTCAATCGTATAAGGAGTCGGCAAGGGATCAAAAAATGGTGGGTCATTTACGGGCTGAACGATTATTTCAATATCATCTTCAGCAAAAAGGCCAAATTCATTGGTCGCCCTGATCCGAATAACAGCGGCTCCGGATCGGAATTCAGTAAATGAAATGGTTAAAATATTTTGGGGATTAATAGCAGCATTTTCTACTAATTCATTGTTGGAGATGTTGACAATGAGATAATCCAGGTTTTCAGAACCATTGGCATCTTGAAAGAAATTCTCCAGCATTATGCTTAAGTCATCAGCACCTTCCAATAAAGTATAAACTGGAAATCCAAGGGGCTGAGGTGAAGCAACGGGATTCTGTATATTGATGGTAAGTTCATCATTCACTATAGCTGTAGAGGAATCTGTAGCCCTGATTTGGATAGTCCTTACACCAACTGCACCGGTAGTGAAATTCACAGTTAGTATTCCCGTGGACTGGTCGATCTCAGCACTCTCGAAATATCCATCCGGAACAAAATTTCTCAATTCATAAGTGAGTCCTTCCGGGCCATCTTCAGCATCATCAAAATAATCCCAAAGGGGTAAGGTCATGGTCAGAGGGTTTTCTTCGAATACCAGGGTAGGCAAACCGAGGGACACCGGAAGGGTATTTGAGGATAATACTGTTACGTGAAGCACATCTTCAACAAATAAACCCCCTGTATCAGTAGCCCTGATGACTATTTCTGAGGTACCGGTCGCATCAGGATTATAATTAAGTCTAAGGGTACCATTGGCATTATCAATGGTCACTGCTATAAAAATGTTAGGGTTCTCAATATTTTCTATCGTAAGCACCAGATCCTGATCATCATCCTCTTCATCATCAAATACGGACCATAGATTCAATACCGTATCATTATTATTGGATGGTACCTCTATGGGTGCAAACCCCGAAGAAGTAGGTGGGGTATTAGCCGGGGTATCCGGAGGCAGTACCTGGATTAGGAGGTCAAAAGTTTCACTATCCTCGACACCGTTATTGACCCGAACAGGCACGGTAAGGGTCCCGGTGAAGTTGGGAGTAACCGTAAGCAGAAGTCCATTTAAATGGTACCGAGGGCCCCCAAATGCCTGTAATGTGAAATCATCGGGGTAGTTAAATTGGGGGTCGTCTACTGTGAGAAAGGATAATTCAAGTAAAATGGTGCCTTGCTCCTCCATGGTTACCTGCTGCTGACCAGTGATCACAGGCGGTATTGCCCATATCATACCAGGGATGAAAATGAACAGTATTAAGACTATGCCTGCCTTTCCAAATTCATGGATTAAAAACGAGTATGCGGTACAAAAAATTAACATCATTGATAAAAGGCTGTGAAAAACCGGACCTCAAGGAATGGCGTGCGTATACAAGTACAACGAAACCTGCCGGTAAAGGGTAGCCTATCCTAAAATTATGTAATGTTTATAATCCAGTTATTATTTTGGACTCTATTGTTTGTCTTGTTCTTTGCCTATATAGGCTTCGGATTATTGTTGGCTTTTATAGTAAAAATTAGGAAAAATAGATCCTCTGTTACTCTTAAAAAGGAGAAAATCCCATTTCCCGCAGTCACCATGATTATTGCCGCCTATGATGAAGAAGATATTATCAGGGAAAAGATTAATAATTGCCTTCAAATAGATTACCCGAAAAATAGGATTCACTTTTGGTTTGTCACCGATGGCTCTACCGACAATACAGGTGCAATAATCAAAGAATTTCCCCAAGTCTATTTGTTTCATGAGGAGGGGCGAAACGGAAAAATTCATGCGGTAAACAGGGTGATGAAAGAAGTATCAACTCCAATTGTGGTTTTCTCTGATGCCAATACCATGGTCAACAGAGAAGCAGTTAAATACATTACAGCGCACTATGCAGACCCCAATGTCGGTGCTGTTTCCGGAGAAAAAAGGATCGAAGACCTGAAACAAGACAATGCCAGCGGTTCGGGGGAAGGCATGTACTGGAAATACGAGTCATGGATGAAGAAAAATGAAAGTGATTTATATTCCCTGGTTGGGGCGGCCGGGGAGCTATTCAGCGTCAGGACCTCCCTTTATGAACCGGTGGACAAAAATGTGGTCATTGAAGACTTCCTGATCACAGTAAAAATTGCCATGCAGGGGTATAAGGTAGTCTACGAGCCCAGGGCCGTGGCGGTAGAAACAGCCTCTCTTTCAGTGGAAGAAGAAAAAAAGAGAAAGGTCAGGATTGCAGCAGGTGGCTTTCAGGCCATGAAGCTCTTAAGTGCACTTTTTAACCCTATTAAATACGGCACCCTTTCCTGGTTATTCCTGGGGCACAGAGTCCTTCGGTGGACCCTCGCTCCTATTGCAATTCCTTTGGTGTTTGGCATTAACATTTTCCTTGCGCACAGATTAGGTGGTATTTATGAATGGCTATTAGTGGCCCAGGGGATATTTTATGGCATAGCCTTGCTGGGATGGCTACTCCAAAATTATAAGGTACCTGTCAAAGGGTTTTTCATCCCCTTTTATTTCCTGTTTATGAATTTTGCTGTTTACCAGGGCTTTATCAGGCACCTGAATAAGTGTCAGTCTGTGGTTTGGGAAAAGTCAAAGCGGGCTTAGCACATGCTTTTCTCACGGACAGCATCTTATTTCAATTTTTGGTTCGTGCAGACACGAACCAGGGCGATGGGCCATTCAAACCATTAATAATCCCTATAGGTAACTAGGAGGGGAAGGAATCTTTTTCTTTCATTAACTAATAAGAGTAATCTTCGAATATAGTGTCTATATTTTCCAAATTTATTTTTTTGGAAAAAATCACTTTATCACAATTTATTTCGGCCTTTCTTTTATCATAATCCGCCCTACTCCATTTAATTACGTCGGTCAATGAATCCAATTCTAAGTTAGATATCCTGGTTTCTAAAAAAATCAAAAAATGGCTTTCATAAAATGGAACCGTTCTATAAAATTCATTTTCATTTTTTTTCTCTATTCTGAATGAAAAATAAGGATCATGGTTCAAAAAAAACACTTTTATCGAATCATTTTTAATGTGATAAAGGTAGGTCCTTCCATCAGGGTCAAAATGATTTCTCACAATTAGGGAATCTATAAAATATTGTGTTTCTACATAATCGCCATTAGGTTCACAGAAATACCAAATTCCAAAAAGATAGTCATGATTTAATTTATCCGAAGGCCTTTCACATGATATGATAAATATTATCGATATTATGAATATAATATAAGTGTTTGTCCGTTTCATCTTCCCGTTAATAATACCGCCGCCATGGTTCGTGGCCCCACAAAGCTGCCTTTGCTGTGCTTCGGCAGGAAATTGCTAAGGTAAATATACAAATAGCCTTAGATTTTTATTCACTGGGTGTTGCACGCTTTGCAAAGCTCGCGAGGAAAACTTTCATCTTATTTCAATATTTATGGTTCGTGAGGACACGAACCAGGGCGATGGTAGAAAAAATATTACAAATCACTTGACCTATAACTTGACCTAAAATGAAAAAACCGCTCTAATTTATTTTTTAGAGCGGTTTTTATTTTAGGAGATTTCGTAGTCCGTAGGGGAATCGACCTTAATGACAAATAATTACTAAAAAACACTTATAATGGCCTCTAAAGGCATTTTATGATTTTACAAAAACTAAAAAATACTAATAAATACCTGAAATAACTTGACCTATAACTTGACCTATTTTATATTTATAAAAAAGTTATGGCTACAGTAAAAGCGGTTATAAGAAGCAATAAAGTTAATGCCAAGGGGCAGTGTACAATATACATTCGGTACGGGCATAAGCAAAAGGTTATAGACATCAGCACAGGTGTTAAGATTAATCCAAATGTATGGAATCTCAAAAAAGAAAAAGTACAATCCGCCACCCTTCTGAATAACAGCAAAAGAAATTCGGACTTGATCAAAACATTGACAAAAAATGACCTGTTGGTCAATACACAAATCGAAAACATAAAAGCTGAATTGATTCAGATTGCGAGGCATCTTAGTCTGAATAAGAAGAACCCAACTGGAGACCTTGTTAAGGAAACCTACCTGGGCTCCCAGCCCCAGGAGCCAATTATTGAGGAAAAAAAGGTTGAAGAGCATCGTCTCACTGTTCTGTTTGAGGATTTTATTGAAACAACCAATAAATCCAAAAATACTAAAATAAGCTATCGGAACACCTTGTACCACCTCAGGGCATTTGAAGCCAAAATGAAAAAGGAAATTTTTCTGAAGGACATTAATCTGGACTTTTATGATGCCTTCTCTAAATTTCTATACAGGCATATTACTCAACCAAGCGGTAAAAAGGGCCTTTCTGACAATAGTGTAGGAAAAAGCATAAAAAACCTGAAGGTTTTACTGCGCAATCTTGGTAAACGCGGGTACGACATCCCAGCAAGACTTTCTGATTTCAAAGTACCCAAGTCTGAAAGGAAGATCTACTTTCTCTCAGAGGAAGAGTTAACACAACTGGAGACCTTCGAGTTTAAAACACCTAGTTTGGCACGGGTAAGGGATATATTTTTATTCAATTGCTATGTGGGATTGCGGTACTCCGATCTCATAAGGCTCAATAAAAATCATATTAAGGATAATGCCATCCAAATCAGAACCCATAAAAATCAAAAAGAGGCATTTATTCCCTTAACCTCCAAGCCCCTAGCCATACTGGAAAAATATCAATATCAGCTACCGATCATTTCGGAACAAAAACTCAATCAGTACATCAAAGAAGTCTGCAAAAAAGCAAACATCGATGAAATGGTTGAAGTGGTAAAAACCCAATCTGGCAATAAGTCATACGACCTGGTGCCCAAGTGGAACCTGGTCACCTCCCATATTGCCATCAAGACTTTCATTTCATTATGCGGCAAAAAAGGCATTTCACCCAAGATCGTTTCGGAGATCACAGGAAAAAGTGTAGAGGTGATCCTTAAGCACTATTATGGAATAGACCAAAAAACCAACAAAGAGCAGATGATAAGAGCTTTTGGGGAATAATCTAAAGAATAGACATCTCTTTATTTTTTTAGGTGTGCAACTCCACCACCAAGGTACCAATTACCATTCGACTCTGGCTCTGGGTACTTAATTTCTATTTAAGTTTTTGTTTTTCAATACTTTACGAAAAAAAGGGGGACAGAAAGGGGGACAAAACTTTTTAAAACCAAAATTGGGGGCCTTCTCAGGGTTTATACTTGGTGTAGACTTTGGCCGGATCCCCGGTATCGGATACCAACAGCCTTTAAGAAATCCTGATCATTGGTCCTTTGGTTGGGGAGTAGTACCTATCTTAGTGGCTCCTTGCCCGCCAAAACGTATTGAAGGCGGGTTTTTTAACCAACTCCGCCGTGTCACCTTACCAACGAAACCGCTACGACAGTTTTCTTGTCTGGCTTTATGCTCACGATAAAGACAGCCTTGTCCCAAATCATATCAAACAGCTCATTCCCCATTCTACAGCTTCTACATGGAGAAGTCTCGACTGCTCCTCTTTCATCGGTCACGAACTCAGGGACGTTCAGAAGGAAGCAATCCATCAGTATGAAATTTTACAAAAACACCAAAACCTAAAAAAAACAATTTATGTACTCACAAGGGTATGGCTTGCTGTCTCTGGCATCCTGGTACCTGCCATACTCAAACAAAAGCAACACATAAAAACCTTCATCATAGAAATTCAGCGGCTCTTCACGGTTATCCCAAAGAAGATCAGCCTCAAATTAGCCCGGATCTCTGCTTCTTCTTTTCATGCTCACCTATCAAAAATGGTTTTCCAGTGTAGACTATCACCGTTACAATTGTGCATCAAAAAACACCCCCTGCAACTTACCGGCAATGAAGTGAAAAAGATAAAAGGGCTTTTCGATGAGCCGGCTTTAGCCTGCTGGCCGGCTATTTCTTTGTATTACGAGGGATTAAGGAACCACGGACTATTTATTTCCTTAAGCACCTTTTACAAATACGTGAATCTGCTGGGGCTGAAGAGAAAATGGAAAAAACGCCCATCCAATAAGAATGGCCTGAAAGCTTCCTTTCCAAACCAGTATCTGCATGTAGATACCACCATATGGAAACTGGATAACGGCACTAAAGCTTTTATTGCTTTAGTGAGTGACAACTTTTCGAAAATGATTCTTGGCTGGAGTATGTGCCTCCAAAATAAAGCCATGAACATAAGGCAGGCATTAGATCTGGCTGTGAAAAGTATTCATCAGTACCATCCGCACCAGGTGTGTACTACTCTGGTAGCGGACGGCGGCAGTGAAAATCATGCAGTGGTCGTGGGCGAATTGCTCCTTCAGACAGATCGCCCGGAGATCACTAAAGTAATTGCACTGAAGGACATTAGCTTTTCCAACTCCTCTGTAGAAGCCATCAACAAGATCATGAAGCGGTATTTGCGCCATCACACCGCACATGAATATGACAAGCTGGAGATGTTCCTGCCCAGGATCATAAAAGATTACAACGAAACCCGTCCTCATGGATCTCTCAATGGCCTTACCCCTTTGGAAGCATATAGCAATTCTTCCGGATCATTGAGCTTCAAAGAACAATTTCAACAGGCTAAAAGTCTGAGGATCGTACAAAACCGAAAGGAAAACTGCCTGACTTGCAGGTGAAGTAGTGAATAATCATATGATCCCCCAATAAACTTTCCGCTTCCGGACAAATATTCTTCTCCATAAGGATCTTCCCCGCAAAATACCTCTGACCCACTACTTCGATGTATCGAAGTGCTTTATTCAGAATCTTTGTGGAAGTAGCAAGCCAAAACCAGAAAAGCCTATGCTAAGTAAAAAAGCCCTCGATTTCTGGAAGGCACGGATGATCCCACTCATGTGTGCGCAAAACCCATACGTCAGCTAGCAGCTTAACTATTTGTCTAGGTTTATTACTAATCCACCACTATTCGGTACGGTGAGGCAAAACAATATTAATAAGAAAATACTCAATCATATAAAGGTCAAGTACGTAATCATTTATCCTTGCATATCTAAAATATTCCTCATTGAAATAAGGATCATCTACATAAAATTGATTGTTCAATAAATAATTTATGGATTGAATTTTTCTAGGAAAGACTGTATTCGATGTTTCATTAAATTCAGCCCAATGATCATGTAGGGTACTAAGAAATCTAGAATATTTCAAATAGGGTTCTTTACCAATTTTACTACACCCATTGATTATTGTAAAATCTTTACTAATACCCCCGCTAAGAGCTATTATCGAATCGGAATGATTATGAATATGCAAAATAATTTCATAGACATTGGAATAAAAATTAAAACTATCCTTATTATTTTTAGAATTCTCAATAAGGAAAACTAAATCCTCATGATTCTTTTTCATATCAAGGCTGAGCCCTAGAATTTTATTAGATCTATCAATGCAATTAATATTTTCACCTCGATTGCATTGGAAGAATAACAATAAAATTATTATAAAAAAGATGCTAGGGTTTCTTATATCCACTGTATTCATTAATATCATATTTAGCAGAATCTTCTTTAGTGATAGTTGTCTTGGCACCAAGGTGAGTATACCCTCCATTCCTCATCGGTGGCATAATTATAACTTGTCCCTGAGGACCTCTTCCAGGAACTGAATCTCCTGGTACAATTTCAGCACCTTTTATATAATCATATGGCTCAATATTAAAAATTAATCCAAATAACGTTTTTAACCTTGAATCACTATTAGGGGTTTGCAATAGGGGATCCTTTTCTTCAAATACCGTCCCCTTACCAACTCCAGCATTATCAGTTTGATCACCACCATCTTTGACAACCTCAATGCCATCTTCTATTCCAGTATCTAATTTTTCGGTTTTATTACCTGGGGATCCTTTTTTGACATCGACTTTCTTAGGTGTAACAAAATCCACAACCTTATCCCATGCTATATCCATTTTATCTTTTATAGCATCGCCCATACCTTCTACCTTTGCTTTAAACACATAAAATTCCGGACAACATTCTTCTCCTGAATCTATGGCGTTGATGTCCAAATTTTCCCTTCCATCCGGGTCTATGAATCTTATAGGATTATCAAAGGCATAATTGTAAGGACTCCATTGATACATTTTCTCCCCTAATGGATCAATCACCCCCCACCTGCCGATATCCGCCATATACATCCTGGCCCCATAATCATACCACTCCAGGTCCAGGTCGGTTTGCAGTTCCTTTCCGTTGTAGAGATAGTTATTCGGGGTTATATAACTTCTTGTGTAGCTATTGAAAGTTAAACCAAAAGGATAGTAATCTATGCGATTTTTTAGCGAAACCCCTTTTTTCTCTAGGCTCCCCCCTGAAAAAAATGCGGTTTTGACTATGCCTTCCCCTGCCTCTTGGTTATATAATTTTAAACAGCCCATCGAGCTTTCAAGATAGTTTTAATATTTTATTAATACCATTACTACTATTATAAATACTAGTATGAGGCTTATAATCTTGAAGCTTTGTTTTCCTGGGTTATTGATCTCAAAGCTCATCCAAAGCACTTTAATTCGTATTCGTTCTTCTTTTTCCATCACAATAAATTTTTGTCTTGCCCTAAAGGATTTCATCCCGCTAAATAGATCTTCCCTTTCCCCTTACTAATAAAGTGGTTCAGCAAAAGCCATTTATCATTTCCTTATTTGTTACTTCTTCTTTTTCTGGAACTCATTTCCTTACTTCTTACCTTCAAAATTACTACGTCCTTATTTCCTATTTTAGGACGTAATTATTTCATCAGATTTAGGAAAAATGCAGAGGATTTTTGAGAGTTCAAAAGTATTTAATCAATTGATTCACAACCTATAACACTACCTTTCCATTCTTATCTTTCTCATCCTTGTAGCTATATCTCTACTAGCTTATTGTGAAAGTTACAGTTACTATAATTCATATCAGAGGACAGAAAAAAGTCTGATTTATAGAACCAGCTAAAGCCTATGAGAAGGTGTCCTTGTTTAATCTGCTTTTCTCAATGATTTCCAGGGGACACATGTGAAGCGAAAAAATTTAAACATCTCGAAAAAAAGTAAATGGCATCATTGCCCTTTGCTGTTTGGCACTCCCTTTCCTGCCATTTGGTTTTTATCGGGATGCTCCAAGCGAACTGCCTCACTTTATTAAATGTAAACCTGCCCACAGAGCGCGGAAGGATTTTGCATACTAAAGGTTTGATGATGATTGCTTAAAACTAATTACTTTGCTATTGCCTATACTGTTTGCTCTGCGGGCCACTGCGGGTACCACCAGCCAGCCTGCCAAGAGGAGTGTGAGGAACGAGCATGATTGGCAGTGCCTGGCGGTGGTCGCAGGCCCGCCTAACTCTGGCTGTGGTTTTGTTTTTTTGCCTACCTGCCGGAGGCTCATCAATCAACAAAAAAGCAAAAGGGAACAGACGTGCCGAGGAGCGGATGGCAAGCAAAGGGAGGAAAATGCAAATGGGCTTTTTGAGGGTCGGCTAAATAGCGGACAAGTAAAATGATAGGGTGATTCCGATTCTGCTCTGCTTTTTCTGCAGTGCAATAAACCATTAAAACATCACTGTATCATTTTACTTGTGGAGCGGTTTAAGGCGTGAGGATTTGCATTTTTCCGGACTGCAGCCTTGCCAACGCACCACAGGCACACCGCTTTTCCGCTACCAGCCATAAGCTGGCAGCGTACCGCCTTCAAGCGGCAAACTTTTGGAAGGGTATTAAAGTTTCTTTTTTTTAGGATTTTGTCGATTGTC
>JBGTCD010000013.1:0-16772 GCA_041749015.1 Cyclobacteriaceae bacterium | reverse complement strand
GTTTGCAGCTGAAACTTCAAATTGACTACTGATAGGCTGATCAATAACTTGGACATCTGATAAGCCTGCGTTATGGATCATATGCCGCAGGTGTTTTGTTGTTTCGTCCCAGATAAAAGATGTTTTGATTCCGGTCCTATGGTTTTCAATTTCTTCTACCCTTCCAAAAGGATAATGACTGAATTCTCGTGACAATTCATAGGAATCCAGTTTATTATTCCAAACAAACTCTTTTACCGGTCTAAATAAACCTCCTGGAAAAAATTCATATTTTAGCCCTGTGATTTTATTTCTCGTGCCATCCGGTTTTTCCAATTCTAAAAATCCTTCCAAAACCATTCCATGAAGATTTGCATCCAACATCGCAATGGAATAAAAGTCGGTTAAGTTTTGAGGCGGGTATATCCAGTTTTTTACTATTTTAAAGCCATTGTTTAGTGTTGTCCTTTCACTGGTTTTTAGTTGATAGTAAATCTGATCACTGAGATCAAATCCTTCTGTGAAATAGGAGTATTCGGTAACTTGCTCAAGGGACTTACCATTTCTGTCAAATGTCCTGCTAATTTTTCGGGTTTTAGGCCGCCAACTACTGCCATAGTTGTATTGAGTTCTGTTAATATCATCTTCGAAAATACTCATGAAAACCCCAGGGCCTCCAGTATGAACAACCTCCTTAACCCTCATTTTTATCCCGGTGGACATAGCACTATAAAATGCAGTATCATAATAATATATATCTTCGCTTAGTAGATTAAAGTCGGAGTCAAAATATTGAACAGACTTGGGCTGGTCTCTAAAGTCCGGGTTAGCAGTATTTACAAATTTGTAGACCGTAAACCCTGATTCCTTTCCTTTTACTTCGGCAGTAACCTCTGAATATCCAATATGATGTCCTTTAAATCTACCAAAGGGATTGGAATTGGTAGCTGAAACAATAATGTCATCACATCTGGCTTCATCCAGGTAAACAGTTTCATAATGTAATGTACCACTGGAAACGGGCTGTTTTCCAGTATATATTGTAATGGTCTCCCCATCAATCACAAATTCCTGAGTGAGTTCAGGTATCATTTTTAAATGATTGATATAGTTACCGTAGTAATAAAAATTGGTGGTTTTATTATCCTCAGGATTGGTTACACTTACGTCTTTCATGGATTTAATTCTGGCCCCACCTACTAATTCTGTGGTGTAGGTTACCTGTTGAGATTCTTCCGTATAATTAATACTTAAGGATGAGGATACGCCAGTTAAATCCTCTGCTACCATAGCAACCAATACATAATTGCCGGCTCCAAGGTACATGGGGGATCCATTTGGAAAGCCAATAAAATCCCATACATCAGTTATTGGAGCCTTATATAAGTAGGACCTGGTAGGAAATGCATATAAACCCTCCGGAGAAAAATTACTATTGATTACAACTTCCTGGCTCTTCTGAAGGTTAAAATTTACAGCCCTTACGATGGGCAAGCCATTTTCAAATTGAGTATCTTGAGCTTCCCATAATCCACGGATATGTAATTCATGGACATTCATGGAACCATGTAAGTTATAATCCTGATGCGCAGTAGCGGTAATTGATTTTTGTGTTACACCATTAGCCTTCTTATATCTTTCTAACCGATGGGGCTCAAATTCAAATTCAGTATAACCGCCAGTAGGATATGTGATTTTATTTATTAAGCCCGCTAAAGTGGCAGAATGGTGAGGTTTTCTATTTGCTACTAATAAAGGATTGGGATGGAAGTGATTAAAATAATAAGAGGGTAAAACCGGTAAAAATGATCCATTGGTTGAAAGATGATGCCCGTTAGGATAACCCCAATGGTCAGAAATTGCATTATATTGCGGCATTGGGATGTTATTATATTCAAAGGTATACCCAGGATTCATTTCGTAGGAATTCGAAAATCCTGGCCAGGAATCTCCAATATTACTGAATATCCGAAGACCGGTAAGTTGTAATCGATTCGAGGAAGTACATTGAACCCAGCCGGAACTACCATGAATGTCAAAGACTGAATCAACATCATTGACATGGATTGGTAGATATAAATATTTTACATTACCATCCGCTATTTTAATTGATTCTAGTTTAACAAGTTTTTGTGTAAAACCATGCATGTAATCACAGGGCCTATTTTCGGATATGTGAAATAAAACTTTTGTCGAATAAGCTCCACCCATGTCAGTATTGGCAGTGTAGATTATCTCCTTTAAAAAGAATACAAAGGGATAGGTATAATCTTCCATTATGTCGGTGTTTTGGGGAGAAGGGTGACAAAAAAATTGGTCTTGACTATTACCAGAGATATATACCTTTTTCTTTAAAATGGTGGTCATAGCGTTTGAAAAATTCAAGGATAGCGGAGGCCCACCATTAATTTGATGATAAAGAAAATTAATTGTTTCCTTTTGATTTGGTGAAACTATATTAGTTAAATACCAGGAGTTGGTATAAAATCCAGGATGCATATTAATATTTTCTGTCCTGGCAAAAATATATTTTACGCCATCTGGGGTAATAAAAACCCATTCATTCGCTCCCCCAGAAAAAGGATGTATTACCTTTATATCCTGTGCAGGAGAAATAATTGGATAAAACTCATCTGAATTCGATTCATACCGAAAAGTAATTGTGCCTGAGTAATCCCCAAAATTGAAACTAAAAGCATCTGGTAATAAATCAATTTTCCCGATAGCAGCCTCCTCTTCAAAAATATATTTTTGATGGCTATAATAATAGTCAGGGTGCCCAGGCATGACGTTATATGTTGAACCTTCTAAGGATTCCCATTGTGGCCTTCTTATAAAGTAGCCGTTTTCTACATCATCATCCGGCTTTCCGCGAATCGTTCTTGCTACCACCCCTCCGGCCTTAAGTGTCCATCCCAATCCAACCATGCTTGCCACATCGGCAACCTTATTGCCCTTAGCATCATATACCAGGCTTATAGAATGTCCAATATCCTGACCTTCTATGTTATGAATAGGTATGGAAATCTGTGGGGTACCGGTATTGAAACTTATTGGTGTATCACCAAATTTTCCTAGGCTTGTAGCCTCAGGTGATGGTGGAATGATGTCTTCATAAATAGGGCTTGGCAAATTATCCTGAGCCTTTATATGGAAAAGAATAATACAAAAGGAAATTAGAAGGACAGCTCTTAACATCAGTTTAAAAATTTAATTAAAAGTAAATTCACTTATTTCATCAATACTATTGAAATCAATTTTCCAATGAATGGTTAGCTTTTTTTGCGCAGAATTCCAGTACCCTTCCGTTACCAAACACTCCCCAAAATCTGAAATAAATGATTTTGGCTTAACGGTATTGGTAGCACAATCAATTTCCAGCTCAAGTGGGTGATCAAACCCAAAACCAAAAGCATCTAAAAATCCACAACTAAAGTCTGAAACCTGTATCCTATCATCAACTAGTGCTTCAATAGTAATTGAAGGGTTCTGGCCATAGGTATTCAGGCTTCCATTAATGGTTTTTCCTGACCAATCACTGGAAGTAGGTATATCTACTTCACATGGCATTTGATAAAAATATCCACTTAAAAGGTGAATGGATAGATACAGGAAGAAGGTTGTTTTCATGTTATCAATTTTTTAGTTTTCTTTCTATTCTGGTAGTTAAGTGAAATTGTGTGGTTGGGCTATCACGATTTATCAGACTTAAAAAGTTAAAGCCCGCATCAACTATCAGGAAGGCTTTCTTAGAAATTGAAGATCTTTTTGCTATCCCCATTCCCAAATTTGAATTGAAGTCCAATGGCTTCAACCCTTTACCTGAATATGATTTGTTTTTACCATCAAGGCTTCCATAATATTCATATCTGATCATCAACATCCAACTCTTTTTAACTTCATATTGCGTGAATATGGTGACCCCTTGAAGGGGCACAAATTCTAATGAAACCTCACTGGGTTGGATTTCAATCCGATGGGTGAGGCCTCCGTAAACATGCCACTTTTTATTCAGCCTGTACCCATAATACAATCCAATGTCGGTACGGGGATGCAGGGGTGAGCGGGCTGGTCGTATTGATAACCCGATCAGGGAGCGCTGTAAGAAGGTCTTATCCTTGAGGGAATTGACTTTCAGGAATTTCCCGTCTTTGTAGCTTTCAATGCTTTTATACTTCTGCTTTAGTTCAGTCATCCGTTCCCTGGCCGCCTCTATTTTATCTGCATTGGCCCGGAACTTCTCCTGTATGGCCATCTGTGATTTTTGAAGGGCTTCTTTCTTAAACCGATCAGGATCATCAGGAAAATAATCCATCCCCTCAAATTCAGGTGCCAATAAATCCCCCTGATCCGGCAGGCCCTGATCAGGGATATCAATTAAATTATTTTTTTTCAGGCGCGACTCAGCCTCCTGCTCCACCCTACCGGCCAGGCTTTCTTTATTCAGTCCGGCAGTATCATAAGGCATGTCCGGGAGGCTCAAATCAGTGGCAAGGCTGGGAGCATTGAGATGGGTATCAGGAAGTTTGGGAGCATCAAGCTCCAAACCCATATTTGGTATAATTTTAAGGTTCTGATCGGGGTTTTTTGAATTAAAATCCAGGGGATTTCCTGGCAAATTATGCTGTACCGGGCTAATTTTCAGTAGTTTTGGAACCTGATCATTGATAGAGTCTCGGGCATCTCCTATTATTCTTTGGAACTTTGATTCCAGTTTTTGGAGGGTGTCTAATTCTGATTTACCAGCATCATTCAGAGAATCAAGTATTTCTATGGGCTGTTCCTTCAAGGAGTCCAGTTGCACTGAGGCTTTCAATATGGTCTTTGGAACTTCTTTATTGAGGGTATCAGGGGTATTTACATCATTCCCGGGGTTTTGAGAATAGCTTTCAAAACAAAGGCAAAGTCCACCTATAATTAAGAGCCAACGTGACATAATCAGTAATTCATGTTTTAATAATAGATATTAAAAACAATTAAGTCAATTTAAATATGCTTTTTTTTTGTTATACTTAACTTTATCAATGGTATTTATGATTTAATAAACCTAATTTAAGGCCTATTTAAGGCTGTTTTTATATATTTGACTTCAAGAAAATTTCCAGCCATTTTTTTTACCTACACATTTGATGGTTAGGATTGGCCCACCCCAAACAAAAAAACCAGGCATAAATACCTGGCTTTAATAAAGAAGGGCCCTACCAATGAATTATCCGGGTCGCCCTATTCTGGTGAAGGTGACCTCTGCGAATACGCCACGCCTGGCGATCAGATATATGTCGGCCAGGGCCAGGTTGGATTGGGTATTTTGTAGGGTGCTGAAATCACCTTTCATATTGATGCTGATCCTGCGGTCGGTATTGGCTTCATTGATAAAATACAGGTCCTTGAAATTGGTGGTCAGGAGCCTGGCGAGTTGGTCGACAGGGCAATTGTTCAGGAATAAATGATGCGCATCCATGCTGTAGGCTACATCCTGGTCGGAATCACTGAAGGATGAAAACTCAGGGGATAGCTGGATGGCAAACCCATCCGCTTCCTTTTCATCAATGGTGGACCAGAAGGGCATGCTGATCCGTTTCATTTCATTCAAAGCAATTCTCCAGAAACTGTCTTCCTGGGCTTTTGGAAGGATGAAGTCCCAGCAAAACATCCTGTTGATGGAGGTTTGAATCTGCTCCAATTCACTGCTTTCTTCCATGAGGCTGGTACTCATGTTCAGAAACTCCTTCAAATCCATTTCAATTTCCAATTCGGGATCCCCTTCATAATCCTCCCCGTATTTCACTTCTACGAAGTCCTCGGAATTTTCTTCAAAATGGATATCGTTTTCCTTTTGCTCACTTTCGCTCAATTCCTGGACTCCCCTACTTACAGTATCGGAACCATCGATTCTGGATCTTAACACAAATGGATAAGGCCCACCCAACAGCTCATAAAGCTTGAGGTGGATCTCCTGAAGGGTCATGTTTCTGACTTTCAGATAGACATATCCGTTCTGATTGGTACACTCCCAGGCTGGCAGGACGTCTTTCATAGGGCCACAAATGGTAGAACTCATGGAGACTTTGGCCAGGGGGTTATTGACTAAAAGATCAGCCTGGTCCCCGGGATGTATGGGGTGGTGATAACTTACAATAGATTTAATCCGGTCATTTTTTCTGATCAAATGGGAAATCTCATCAATGGTCATGTAAGGCTCGTCATGGTCAAAGGTCAACGCCGATTCCTCATCATATAGCAGCCAAAGTGGGAACTCAGTGGCTTCATTCAAATTAAGGTGGGCATATAACTCCCCGGCACTTACCCCGAATTCTATAGGACCGTATGACTCGAAATCAAATTTCCGAACCTCCTGCAGGGCCCTGTCTTTACTCGCTATGGTAACGGCCACGCAAACCATGTCTTTAAATTTTTCTCCGATTTTCCTCAAGGATCTAAGTGCATCCCGGTTATAGGGATGGTCAGGGTCCATCAGCAGGATGATCACGTACCTGCCCAGGTAATTTCTCAGGCGAACCCGTCGGATAGGGTCCTCCGGATTTGAAAGTGAAATCAAATTAAGGTTGACATCCGGCAGCATCCGATACAAATACGGGACGTGGGGGTTCATTCGGGTGGACTCAGTTTGTTTTGGGGTAGTTTTCATTGGTCAAAGTTTAAGGTTAGGATTGGCTATTAATAATAGGCTCCACTTCCTTAGAGGTGACCTCACCTAAGGTATCCAGAAGAGTGAAAAGAGCATGGATATGGCGCCTGTTGGCAGGGTCCACCTCATCCATTGTAATATTAGATAAGACCCACAATAAGGCCTCCTTTTGGGCAGCCCTGTTTTTGCAATACGATTCCGGCAAGTCATGGTAATCTAAATCGGATTCCATAGTATTTTTATTTTATACAATTATATGGATATTCTATATACTATCAAAATCAAATAATCAGGTTTTATTTACTTTTATATAGATTGTCTACATTTATGATATGAAATCCGATAAAATAATTGGTAAGGCCGGGTTTTGTCTACAATAATGAAATGAAATCTGAAAGAAAAATTACCCGTCTAGGAATCTATTTGCAGAAGTACTCAGTGAATAAGGCCGAAATAGCCCGGCGTACCGGCCTCAGCAAGGCCAGGATCAACGAGCTGTCCAACAACCCAAACTCCCACCTCCGAGCCGACGAACTGTACCGCATCGCCAAAGCCATGCACACAGATCCCTGTGAAATGCTCAATTTTATCTTTGAGGAAAGTGATTGATACTACGACCTGGAAGGTTGGGCAGAAAATGGAGGTATTACTTGGCTGGAGGATGTGGTTACCCATGTGGTATTTTAGAACAAGGCCAGAGACAAGCCAGCCTTCGTGAATTTTGGTGGTAAGTATCCAAACAACGATTTTACCTTCCTGATTTGGGGGGCTAAGCACCAAGATTTCTCAGATGCTGAAATTAAAGCCCTGGAAGGAAAGGCCATAAAGGTCTATGGGCCCATAACGGAATATAAGGGTCAGCCTCAGATAGTGTATGATGGGGAGATTGTAACGATTACCGGTTTAGAGTGAACCCTGGGCTTCTCATGCCAACATTTTCTCCAATTTCATCTTCCACTTTTCCCAGTCTTTCATTTCCTTGGCTTGTAAATCAATGAATTTCTGTGTGTGGTCGTGATGAATTAAATGGCAAAGTTCGTGTATAATAACATACTCAATACAGCCTTTAGGTGCTTTAATCAATTCAGGATTTAGAATGATTTTCCCATTTGGAGTACAACTGCCCCATCGTGTTGGCATGTCCCTAATAGTGAATTGCGAATGTTGAATAGGGAGGTTGTGTCGAGTTGCAAAGGAATCAATAAGTGGAATTGCTATTTCTGGTAGCTTTTGCTCGGCTTTTTGGCGATACCAGCCTTTGACTAAATTTTCAGTTTTTGATTTATCTGAAGTATAAACCATTAGAAATCCACCTTTTAACTTCACAATTTCCTTCTCCTTTCTCCCATTCTCATTTTTAATAAGTAAACGGTATTGCCTACCTAAATACAAATGCGTTTCTCCGCTTACATATTTTCGTTTTGGGGTCTTTGGCTGAAAAGAAAGAAAAAAGCTTTGTTGTTTAATAATCCATGGTGCCTTCTTTCGGATCTTCTCTTTCACTTTATCAATAGAAGTATCTTCAGGAGCTTTTACCAGCACTCCCATTTCAGGATTTACGGTAATACCAAGGGATTTTCTGTCCGAAAACTCTAAACGGAAATCAATTATTCGGCTTCCAAACTGAATGGAGAATGAAGAATGGAGAATGGAGAATTCGGTTGACTTCATTTTTTGTTAGCTTTTGAAGTCTTAACTATTGAAACCAAAAGACGAATTATTTCATCTAAATCAGAAAATAAAGATTGGTAATTTGACTCACTCAAATAACCTGAACGATACAACAATTCAATCCAATAATCGGATTCGTTTGCTTCCTTTAAAGCGATGGAAAGCTTGTGAATGAAGTCTGCTTTACTTTCAGCATGTTCGGATTCTCTTACTAAGGCTCCAATAGCAGTTCCACTCCTTAAAAGTTGTTTGCTTAAAATGAATTCCTTTTTTGTCTCATTTAAAGACTGACATTCCGTTATTATTCGCAATGCAAAATCAAAACTCTTATTTTTTACGATATTCTCTCTCATTCTCAATTATCCATTCTCAATTCTCAATTACCTATATCGAATTTTAGCCACCTCAATACAATCATCGGCTATCTTGTCCATGTCTTTAAAAGTCAAATCCACATTATACTTGTCCCTAACCTCATCTATCAAATAATCCCCAATATCAATGAGCAATTTGCCAGTGATATTTGTTTTGAATTGCCAGTCAATAATTGGTTTTCCGTTGTCCAAAACAGATTCTTGGATCGTTTTATCAATCTGTAATGCGGTCTGAACTGAAACCTCCTTAAGTATTACATGGTCTTGAATCTTGTCAGCTAATGCTTCAACCGTTAACCCATAAAATGCTTTGGCAATGTTATGGTCCTGTAACTGCTTCGGAATGTCATTATCAGTGTGATCCAACACATTATTCATGATTTCCTGAACCCTGCTCAGATATTGAGCTTCGCTGATTCGTTTAGCCTCATAATCAGCAATGGTTTCTTTAAGCATCTGCGAAAACTTTTTATAAAAGGCAGGATCTTCATCCATTTTCTCATTGATGTGCTTCGATGTTCTGCTGGCAATTTTATCTGCTTTGGCTGCCTTACCTGTAGTGTTTTCTACTTCCTGTTGGAATTTGTCTTTATCGAAAATATTTACCAATTCAGTTATGGTTTCAATTTTCTCGGTGGTGATGTGCGTGTCAATTAGTTTTTGAATTTGCCCTTCGTATTGATTGTAGTCAATGACGTCACTGTACCGCTCCACCACTGCCAAACGAAGTTTCAGAAACATCTTCAAATCTTCTTTGTAGCGATTGATGGTTTTTTCTTCAACATCTTTGTGGAATTGGATTGACGATAATGCCAGTTTCAAACTCTTGGCAAAAGCAGCCAGTTTATCATAAAACAAAACCCGGATCGCTTCGTCCTTCAATAATTGCTGGTAAGCCTCTGCATCTCTCTTATTGGCAATGGCTTTGAAAATATCCCACAAGTCGGAATGCTTTTGGGGTAGTTTTTTGATTTCATCTGTAATATTGGTGAGTGTCCCCTCTAAATCTGCATCATCAAAATCTTCAAAGGAGGAATACAACTGCAAGGCATCATCCAGATTTTCAATCACTCCGTAATAGTCAATGATATAACCAAACTCTTTGTCAGGATAAATGCGATTGACCCTGGCAATAGCTTGTAAAAGTTTGTGTCCTTGCAGGTTTCTGGTGAGATAAAGAACCGTGTTCTTTGGTTCGTCAAAACCAGTAAGCAGTTTATCTACCACAATGATGATTTCCGGGTCTTTATGATTTTTGAATCGGCTAATGATATTCTTTTCATAGCTTTTGGCATTGCCATGTTCGTCTATCATCTTTTTCCAAAACTGATTTTCTTTTGCCGTTGATTTCTCATAAGCACTTTCTTCTCCCTCTCTTTCGTCAATGGATGAAATCAAGACCTCACAGGTTACAATGCCAATTTCTTCCAGATACTCTTTGTACTTAATGGCACTCAATTTTTTGTCACAAACCAATTGGCCTTTAAATTGGGTTCTTCCTTGCCAGTTGTCACGAAAATGATAGCTGATGTCCCAGGCGATCATTCGCATTTTCTGCTCAGCCGAATTCAGGTGATCATTTCGGGCAAACTTTTTCTTAATATCTGCCTTTTGATAATCGGTCAAGGGTTCTGAAACCATATCAAAAAATGTATCAATCGGGCTGGCATTGACATCCTGTAAAGCCAACCTTCCTTCATAAAGCAAAGGAACCACTGCTCCGTCATTTACCGCCTGGTCAACCGTATAGGCATCTATCAAGCCTCCAAATTTTTCTGCCGTGTTTTTATCCTTTTTGAAAAGTGGGGTTCCGGTCAGGGCAATGAAGCAGGCATTGGGCAAGGTCTTTTGCATATCAATATTAAAGGTGCCATGCTGTGTCCTGTGACCCTCATCGACTAACACAAATATGTCGTGACTCAATAATGGGGAGCTGATTTTGTTAACAGCGGCTACAAATTTATTAATGATAGTAGTCACCACCGCATCGCTTTTGCTTTCCAGTAATTCCACCAATCGCTGTCCGGTAGTTGCGTTTTCTACGAACTTGCCACACTTACGGAAGGTTTCTGAAATTTGACGGTCCAAATCTGTTCGGTCCGTTACCAATATTATTTTAGGGTTGCGTATACTAGGTTCCATGGCGATGGCTTGCGCCAACATCACCATGGTCAATGATTTACCGCTGCCTTGGGTATGCCAGATAAATCCTCCCCTTCGTCTGCCGTCTGCATGTCCGGTAGACTGGTTTTCAATGTTCGTAATCCGGCGCATCGATTTTTTTATGGCGTAAAACTGCTGGTAGCGGGCTATCTTTTTCTCCCCATTATCGAACAAAATGAAATTGAAAATAATGTCCATTAATCGTTCAGGTCGGCATAAGCCATATAAGTATTTATCCTGTTCAGTTGGCAGTATTTCTTCTTGTTCTAAAGCATCAAAGTATTGGCGAACATATTTGAATCGATCAGAAAACAACTGGTCCTTAACTGCAACGGAAAGTGCTTTATTTTTGAATTCATGTAATATCCTTTTATAAATACTTTCTTCCTCTTCGTTGTTGAATTGCTCCTGCCATTTGGACCAAAACTTTTCGGGTGTCGAATTGGTGGCATAGCCTGCTTCCTGGGTGGCTAAGCTTAAGGTCAATTGAGAATATACGTACAAACTCCGTATGCCGTCTTCCTGTTGGCTGCGTATGTGCTGGCTTATTGCCTGTTTCAACGGCTTTTTCATATCCGGACGCTTACATTCAATGATGCAAAGCGGAATACCATTCACAAACAGCACCAAATCGGGGCGGTAGTGCTCCTTGCTGGTGCTTCGCATTACGCTAAATTCTTCTGTTACATGAAATGCATTGTTATTGATATTTTTCCAGTCGATGTATTGTAGTGTAAAGCTCTTTTTGTCACCATCTACATTTTGCTCCAATGCATGTCCCAAGGTGAGTAAGTTGTATGCTTTCTCACTTGCTGCTATGTAACCATCGTTCATGGGAAGGTTTTTCAACGCTAAAATGCCCCGCTCTATATTCTCATCTGTGAAAATGCTGGTCTTAGAGGCACTTACCCTGATGCTATTGATTTCCTTCAATTGCTTCCGCAAAACATCTTCCAGCAATACATTGGAAGTTTTTCCGCCCCTCATGCGCTCGGCTTCTGCCGGGCTTAAATAGGCATAACCCAAATTCACCAGCATTTGCAATGCAGGGACCTGGCTGATATGGTCTTCTTTAAAACTGGGTGTTTCCATTACTCTCTAATTTCAGTTTGTATCATGTGTAGAAATGCGCTGTTTTCTTTACATGATGATTCGGTCATGTGTAGATTTTGGTCCTTTTCTTTACATGAGTCGGTCCTCATAGGTAATTTTTTATATATTTTACCTATGACCAAGTTGTCATGGGTAAATTCTGACTGTTTTTGCACTTGATTATAACTTACCCACATTCTGTAACAGGTTGAATAAATCCATATTGATGTAAAAGTTATCCTTACAAATCTTGCATTAACAATTCAGTTTTTCTTCTAACTCTTCTTCTAATTCTTCTTCTAACTTGATCTTCTAGCTCTTCTTTTAACTCTTCTTCTAACTCTACTTCTAAGCCTTCTTCTAACTCTTCTTCTAACTTTATCTTCTAGGACTTCTTCTAACTCCATCTTCTACTTCTTCTTCAATCTATTCTCTTGATTCATTACCCAAATAGAACTCTTAAATGTCCCAATATTCTCTATCCTGCCAGACCGTTTCAGTTCGGACAACAGGTTCTTTACTTTATTCTTCTTCTGATTATCATCCATCCAATCAGGTAATTTTTTCCATAGCAATTCATCCACATCACTTCTTCCTAAACTATCATGTTCTTTTATAGCTTTTTCAATTAAATCCAGATAGTAACTCTTATCAAAAGCCTTATTTTTAGAATAAGCGGCTTTCTGACCTGTTTTTCCAGCTACTTTTATTCCTATGTAATAATTTGGCTTTCTACCTTCAATTAGCTTTTTGCCTCGCAGATGATTCTCCTCAAACTCTGTTAAAGGTTTCTTCTTTTGCACCTTATCCAACATAATGATTTCTTCCAAGGTCAGGTCTTTGTTTCTTGCCAGTAATCGAGCATATTCTATATCAAGTATTTTACCGGAAATGGTTACTTTAACCTTACCACCAGAAAGGTCATAATCAGGCATAGGGAAAAAACGTTCTCTTTGGAAATTGAAAATCTTTTTGATTCCTCCTCCGGCGGTATCCACCATTTTTAGGTTAAACATGGCAGAAGCTAAAAAACGATTGCGGTAATGTTCCTCAGGAGCATCATCTTTTACCACTTTTTCTACACTACCTGGGATAAAGGAGCCGAGATTGGTAAAAATTAATTGGTCGTCCATCTCCACCACATTGATGCGGCCATGCTTGGTGTAATCCTGATGAGCAATGCAGTTATTTAGTGCTTCTCGTATAGTGTAAGGCTCGTACTGGTTTATTTCATCAGGAAACAGGGTACCATCTTTAATGTAGCGGTATTTAAGATTACGGATTTTGGCATAAACTTTATCTACAGCTAAAATCATCGGGCAGCCGAAAATGGCGTAATCTTTATCATTGCCATTGGCGTCTTTTAACAACCAGCGAATTTTTGCTTCTGCCGGATTGATAAAATGTTCGGATTCTTCCTTGCCCAATAAAATGATGGCTGTTCGGGTAATTTTTCCTTTTATGGTGAGTTTCGCCTTATTCAAAAAAGTGATATCATCCCATTCATCAAGTTCCCGGGATTTTTCGGGAAACTTATTATTGTAGTTTTTCCTTGCCACAGCAATAGCTTCTTCATCCAGTTCCTCTGTGGTTGCATCAGGTATAATTGCAGCACTCCAATCTTCGGTTGTGGCTTGTGCACGGATACGCTCAATTTCTTCCAAATTCAGCGGAGAAAGCTCTTCGTCATCTCTGCCGTAATAATGTCCATCAAAGGCAATGGGGAGGCCTTTTGGGGCAGCAGGAATCTGAAACATCACTACACGACCTTCAGGTTTAATTAACTCATAAATCTCTATAAAAGTTATTCGGTTAGTGGTCTTATTCGCAATCTCACTTTTTAAGCTGTCCAGGTCTTTACGTTGTGAGCGAAACTGACTACCCACAATAGCATGATTTTTATTTTCTACTCCAAACACTAGCCAAGAATAAGGATTTCCTTTCAGGTTGGCTTCATTGCTCAAGGCAGAAAAATACTTGCCCAGCTTGTTGAAATCATATCCTGTTTTGGCTTCCTTAAACTCAACTATTTCGTTCTCGGCTGTGAGGTTACGAAGATTTTGGAGTATGTGTTTTAATTCTGATTCTGTCATAAGTTTTTCATTTTATGCTTTTGCACAATAAAGTTGACAGGTTTATTATGCGGACTTGGATTTATTATTCTGATTTTCATAATTCAATGGCTTTGTTCGTTTCAAATAACTTATGCTCGTTTCGCTGTACATAGCCCAACTGATTAGTCATGAGCTTGGTGTTACCTATGCTGAATTCCGGGATATTAATATGGTGATGCCCATACACCCAATTGACAATATCGGATGCTTCAATAAGTTCGTACAACTCTACGGCAAAAGCTTCATTTAGCACATCGCCTTTGTATTGCTCAGGGTAGTTGAGAAAGGTGGGGCAATGGTGTGTAAAAACAGCAACTTTCGACTCTTGAACCGTCTTCAAATTGTTTTGAATAAAAGCCAAACTCTCATCATGTAGTTGATTATACTGCTCAGCCGAAAAGCGATAGCCATTGTGTTTAATGAGATGAAAGTCGTTCATACTTCTTTCAATCTGCCATTGCCGGGCCAGGCTGATTTTACTCCAAAGGGTTGAGAAAATCAGTTTCTTGTTTTCATGTACCACCGAAGTATTGTTTACCAAAAACACATTGCTCCGGATTTTTTCTTGCAGCACACCACTTTTTTCTACTATATCAAAGTGATAGTATTCGTGATTGCCCGGCAGCCAATAGGTAATGGCAAAATGGTCAGATACATAATCAAAAAAGTCTTTGTGCTTATCCATCACCGCAAAAGGCACAATATCTCCTGCCAATACTAACACCTCACCCATAGGCTGCAAAGGATGCCGCTTTAAGAATTCCTTGTTGGCAGGGAATTCGATGTGAAGGTCTGATGCGTATTGAATATTCATATTACCTAGCTCTAGCTTAATGGAAACTTTACACCAAACTGCCCTTTCCAAACCCTCGCTGCTTTTAATTGATCATCCTGATTCAAAGCCGTCTCGGCATTCTCAATTAAACTTTTAAAAAAAATCTTAAAATTAGATTTTTGCGTGTTAGTAAGTTTAGCCAAAAAATCATCGCCTGGTGTTACGGGATTTATACACTTCACCTGCCAAAAAAAGGACTCATATATAGATTTCGCAGTTTCATAAAAGGATATATCGTCTCTTATATTAGGCTTGTAATGAATAGCCGCCCATACTGTAAAAGCGATTCCACTTGGCATTTTATACCTTTGACGGTCCGACCATTTCTTAAAGTATTTAATTAGTCTGGTCATTTGACCATTCATATCCTTTTTTATTTTTTGTAATTCGTACCAATCGCAAAGTTCCTTTGGATCACTTTTCTCCCAATTTGTTTTAGTAGCCAAATATGGATTTAAATCTGAGAGGGTTTTATAATAGACTGGTAAGTCAATGTTAAACTCTCCCAAGTATATAATTCTTAGGCATTTATTTCGATGTTCAACTCCTCCTGAAGTGTGATTTCTTACTGCATCTTTTACATAGGTTTGAAGTGTGAGAGGAGTTACAAAAGGGTTACTTAAAAAATATATTCCCAAATCAACATCATACGTACCATCTTCCTTAACAATCATGGTTTTCATTTTATACGAACCTTGTATAAAGAACTTAGGTGTAAAACCAATATAATAGCTCTTAAAATATCTTCTTATTTTATTTTGTAAAGCATTTTTGGATGAGCGGATTTTTATTTTTTGATAAGTGCTAAGCGATATGGCCTGCTCAAACCTTAAAAATTGGTTATGAGAATTTGCCACATCGTTAAACTTTATTTCGTCATCGCTAAAAAGCTCTTTGAGTATCAGTCCACCGACTGCCACTCCCAAAATTCTTAATAATATTGGTAGCATTGTTTTGAAATTCTATGTTGGCTTTTTCAGCCAGTTTCTTTAGTTTTTCTTTGTCAGTTTCGTCCATTTCAATAGGGCAACTTTCATCTAATTGCGTGTCAATTCTTATATAGCTAAAGTTGTCAGGCTCTCTTTTGTCTATACCATTTTTTAAGATGCTTATTAAGTTCTGTGCTTGTTGCGTTTGCCCTTGCATAAAAACTTCAATCAACCGTTTCTTGCCATCTTCAAGCATCCAGTAACAAATGCCATATTTCACCCGATGCTTTTTCTTCTTATCTATTCCCGCATCACAAAAGCGTTGATGACCTGTTCCGACGGATAAAACTGATAAGTCTTTTAACTCAAGGTTAAAAGCTTTTTTTGCTTCTATGATTCCGTTTAGGGTTGGGTTATTTGCAAATACTCCGCCATCCACTTTGTTTTGGAATGGTTTTTCCAAACCGTTTAAATCAATATAGGAAGCAGAATAAGGGTCGAAATAAGTGGGTGCTGCTGAAGTAGCTAACGCGGCTTGATATGCAGGAATGTGAAAGTCCCTTACAAATGCTTCGTGATAATTACTTTTTAGAACGGAAGGTCTTCCTTCCATTAAATCATAAATGGGGATAGCTACATGTGTTTTACAATGCTTTAGTCTTGGATCTTCTCCATCTTCTCCATTGTGATATGCTTTGTATTTGACTCGTATTAACTTTTCTAAAGCATCACGTTTGTGTGCAGCATATTTGAATCGTTTCAGAAAGCCCTTTTTACTACCGAAAATAGTATCAGCATTATCCAAATAAAGTTCGTAAATCTCTTTGGCTGGAATTCCCAAAGCTAAAGCAATAGCCATGATTCCGCCTGTTGAAGTGCCACAGATTAAATCGAAGTTTTGATACACTTGCCAATTTTCAACGCCTTTAGCTTTGAGTTCTGCTTCATAGTTGGCTAAAAGCATTG
>JBGTCD010000012.1:0-25405 GCA_041749015.1 Cyclobacteriaceae bacterium | reverse complement strand
ATTAAAGAGCTACTTATTGCTCCTGCAACGCCACCCGCAACGCCACCGCCAATTACTGTTGGATTGTCATAACCAAGAAGTTTCAAAACCACTACAACCACTATTGCGGATAGTGCGGAAATAAGGGCTATTGTTAAAATTGAATTACTCTTCATTTTTCTACCTTTTAAGAGTCCTACTCATCTGGCTTTTCGGTTTTGCCCCGTTTTTTTGAGTGGGTTCCGGACTCCACTAGCTAATTCAAGGTCAGAAACGCCCCTGTGTCAGCGGGTAGTTTTATTATAAATTGTCCCCGCTCTGTTGCTCTTAATTTCTTTCGCATATTTCATAAGTCATCAGTAAATATTTATTCAAAATATTTATACTGTTATATGCCGCTATTTTCTATTTTTATAATCTCTTGAATTTGCTCTCGAAACTTTGGAATGATTTTCTCAATCACTCCCTAATCAGCCTGATAGAATCTAAAATGTGATTCAGGTAGATGAGCGTATTTTTTTTCATTCCACTAACGGAACTAAATCCCTTTCTACATATTCTTTTAACCGGGGATTTAATGAGCGAACAGTAATTAAGTCTACTTTTATTCCAAGCTTTTCACTTAATTCTTGTTCCAATCCGATAATCTCTAAAAGATCCAAGGGTGGGTCAAAATCAATGAGAATATCCAAGTCACTGTTTTGATCATTTTCCCCACGTGCATAGGAACCAAATATTCCCATCTTTTTTGGATTGTGCTCTGACACAATGTCAAGTATCAATTTTTGCTGTTCTGAGGATATCATGTCCTAAATCTAAGCAATTTTTTTCAGGTGGCATATAAATGCAAAATGGCTATTGGCTGTTAGCTTTTAGCTGTTGGCTGTTAGCTATTGGCAGTGTAAAAGTCAAATATCTCGGAATGGAGCAATAGCATCTGTGGGAAATCTCCACAATTGGGTAGGTGTTAAAGGACGTTCGGCTTGCGTGTTATTATAACCATTTTCCAATGATTATTTTAATTCCGAAATGATTTCCCCACTTAGTTTGTCCATTGTCGTAACCGAAATAGGTTCCGCCAAATTGGAGACCAAATGTCATAGCAAAATTATTGTCAAACAATAAATTGTATCCGGGTTCAATCCAAAGCCCAAGATTATTATGCTCTTCAAATCTATTTCTTGTTAAACTTAAAATCGGTGCTACAAAAAATCCTTTTGAGATTTCTTTTGGGTTTTCCTTTGCTTTAAAAAATATTGGCAAGCCTGCCTCAAATCCAAAGTGGCTTATTTCATTTCCATTGTTCCTTATACCCAGATTTAATATTGAGGTCAATCTAATGTCAAATCTTTTTGTTAGCGATCTTTGATAAACAAGCGGAAAAATGTTTATATCCAATTCCCCTTTTTCATAGAAGGGTTCAACAGTCACACTTGGATTTATGCCGATAAAGTTAAATTTTTTGCCGTCTTGCGCTAAAAGTGGGTTTTTATAAAAAGCCAGGATGACCGTTAGAATTATTACTTGTTTTATTATTCTTTCCATTGTCTGCTCCTATTGTCATTTAAGTTGGTGCATAACATCCAAATTTCCATAACCGTGAAATTTATTCTTGAGGTTATAGAAAAGTCAGACCGATTTTTCTATTGAGTCCCTGGTCAAAGATTCGGATTAATGTGGAAAGCCGGATGTTTCCCTTTGCATTTTCAAGTTTTGAAATATAGCTTTTCTTTGTTCCTGCTTTTTCGGCCAATTCTTCTTGCGTCATTTTGGCTGCTTTTCGGGCCGATTTTAGTAACTCGCTTATAATAAACATCTGAGCACCTTCTTTATATTTATTCCGACTTTCGGTGCCAATTTTTCCGTGCTCGAGTTCGATTAACTCATCTAATGTCTGTATGTTTTTATAGTCTTTCATTTTTTTATTCTTTACTGGCAAAGTACTTGTTCATTAATTGCACTGCTTTATCAATTTCATTTTGCGGTGTCTTTTGGCTCTTTTTTTGAAATCCGTTAAAGAGTACAACAAGGTGTCCCTCGTCAAAGCAACAGAAAACCCTGTAGATGTTCGATTGATATTCAATGCGTATTTCGTAAAGTCCGTCAGTTCCGGTTAAATGTTCTAAAAACTTTTTAGGGACTCAATCTACTTGTTTAATCAACTCTAAAACATATTGAATTTTTCCTTTTACTTTTTGATCTTGCTTTTGATAAAATTCAAGAAAGTGGTTTTCGTAGAAGATTATTTTTCTACCCATCCAACAAAGTTATCTTAAATGATAACATTTTGCAAATTATTTTTGAATGATTCTGATCGGTCAAAATGGGTTGCTATTGGCCTATCTACATCCCTTCGGGATTTCGGTAGGTAAACTGTTGGCGGGAGTTCGAAGCTCTCTTTGGTGACTGAAAACTGGTTATCCCGCTACTTCCGCAGCTGGACTTCCGCTTCGCTACAGCTGCTTACTGACTGACTCAAGACTAAGGATAACGACTCAGGACTAAAAACTCCTCCGTTTCACATTGCCGCATTAATCTTTTCCTGTGCTAATTCCCTATCATCGCGATCCACTTCAAGGGATTCGCTGTCATCATCTGTATCGGCCAAATGCAGATCAATCAAAATAGGAAAATGGTCAGAGCCGATCGCTCTCAGGCGCTCCATCGCACATACCCGGAAATGCCCTGAGCAGAAAATATGGTCAAGGGGCCATCGAAAGATTAGATACTTAGCATGGAAAGAATTGAAAAGGCCACGACCCCTTCTCGGGTCTAACAAACCGCTTACTTTTTGAAACAAGGTAGAAGTATAGCTCCAGGCCACATCATTCAAGTCCCCGGCTACAATCAGGGGCATTGCCTCCTCTGCTGCTTCTTTGCCAATAATGAGAATCTCCGCATCCCGGTCTGCTGAATAAGGGTTTTCACCCGGCACCGGTGGTTCCGGATGCAAGGAATAAAATTTAATTTTTCTTTTATTGCTCAAGGTGACCTCCATCACGATGGACGGAATTTCCTCTTTGATTAATTGGCGTACTGAAATATTGGTCAAAGCGAGTTTAGAAAAGACCAGCATCCCATAGGTATTCTCCCGGTCTTCTAAAATTTGATAGTCATATTGATCACCAAAACCATCTAAACATTGATCTTTCCACCATTGGTTGGTTTCAATCAATAATATCAGATCAGGATCAACTTCTTGCACCAGGGTAATCAGTTCTTCAGATTTTTTGTTTTTTTGATATACATTAAAAATCAACAGTCTGATATCGGCTTTCTCACCATTCCCGGCACTTTGAATTTGCTTGGGGGCAAAAGGTAAATAGGGATAAATCTGGTAAGTCAAATAGCAAAAATTAATGGCCAGAATACCAATAATCACCCAGTCAGTAGGTGTGGAAATGCCCGGGACCAAAATGTAACCCGCTGCAATGACCACATTTAAAACCCACTTCTGGACTCTGGGAAATTCAAAAACCCGAAAAGTCCAGTGATCGTGCCTGACTAAAGGGATAAGACTGAAAAGAATAATGAAGCCTGATAAAATCCAAAATATAATGAGCCAGGTTTGTTGCAAGGGATTCTATTTTATGTCTATCCTCTATTCAATGTCGATTTACGTAATGAAGTCCGATGAACTTTTCCAAAGTTAAACATTGGTTTCCTATACTGCCCGTTATTATAAGCCAACTTTGGAAAAGTTATCGAGAGCCTACCGCCTTTACGAAACTACATTGATTCTTTATACCTAAAACTACTGGTTTTTTTTAAATAAATAGGGTTTTCGGTGCGCTTATCATTTAACTTTGTAAATACATGGCACGATGATGTGAGGAGGTATCCGCCCGTACAAATCAATTGCTTAAAGCCTCTCGGATGCTTTTGTATTTTTCCCACTCAAATCCCTTCAGCCAGTTCAGGGCTTTGGCAGCTCCCAGTCGGAGCAGCTTTTTCTGCTCTTCCAGAGACATCTCAAAGTCGAGCCAGTTAAATTCTTCATCGGCATCGATCCGGCAAATCAGGTGCTTATAATCAGGGTTGCGAAGCAGAAAGTCCAGGTCGTGGATCTGCCGCATGGTGCTGAGCATGGCACCATTAAAACCCATAAAATTATCGGTATTGGAATAATCCTCGCGGTAGGTGCTGAGCTTGGCCCCAAAGGTGGGCCTCATGGGGATCCCCCCATCCTCCCTATGAAAAACCTGAATGGGAAAGTTAGAGATCATCCCTCCATCTACAAAGCGCACCTTTTCGGGCACCGGGCCATAGTACCGGACCTGTTCCACCCATTCCTTATGTTGGGATTTACCTTTTCCCGGAATATCCTTTATCAACAATGGTTCAAAGAAAAACGGGATTGCCATAGAGGCCCTTGCAAAAATTGCGGGATTTACCTTCCCGGGCTCTGGCCAATACAGCCCTGCCATTTCAGGAAAGCACACCTTCGTATGGGTGGTGATTTCGGAAGCGATCATGACCAGCCTGGGGGAATTAATAACAGTCCCCTGCCTGCCTCGCTGACCAAATCCCTCAGGTTGTTGAGTCCATTGCGCCACCAGGTCATCTAGGGTTTGAATACCGACTGATCCCAGGAGGCTTTCGATCCATTTGGTAAAATTATCGCCAGGATTCAGCCCCAGACGCTTTTTCAGAGTATTGTAAATACGAAAGGCCCGCCAGAATACGGCCCACCCGATGCCCTTTTTACCACTCACGGCTCTTTTGATCAGGGCTCTGATGCCTTTATGGCCATCTACCAGGTCAAACAGGTTTTTTTCATATAAGGCCGCAACTATTGCCTGACTTTTAGGAGCCCAAATAGGCCCCATAGCCGCCAGAATCAGGGTGTTGATGGCCCCTGCAGAGGTACCTGCCAAACTGTAAAACCTAATGCCTGCCGACTCCAGCACTGCGGTGTACCCAGCCAGGGCAATGCCAAGTACCCCGCCCCCTTCTTGTACCAGGTCCACGTATTGATGCCCTTCCGCATCAATGAGATCTGAAAAAGGATGATCCTTAAGGCCTTCAGCCTCACTTAGAATTTGCTGAAATTCCGGATCATCCCAGAGTGGGTTGGTTTTGGATTCCATGGCTTTTAATTCAATTAATTAACAATATAGTTTTAAGTTTTGAAATCTTAACTATAGGGGTGGCTTCAGGCAGCATTGATGATAAGAAATTCTTAACATACTATTTTTCCTATTTACAAAAGTATTTACATAATTTAGAGTTCGAAAATCTCGGGACCTCTATGAAATGGATTAAATTCCTGCTTGCAGCCCTTATAACAGGTGCTTTGGCCTATTTCCTCACCAACCCACAAAATATCAAAGGTACCGGCATTCCCCCACTAGGGTATCTTTTGGACCCCTTACAGGGATTTTGGGAAAACCAGCGTGACCTGCTGCCAACCGACCCTCAAATCCCGGGCCTTAAAGGGGAGGTTACCATCCATTTTGACTCGATGATGATTCCCCATATCTATGCCGAAAATATGGAAGACCTATTCAGGGCACAAGGTTATGTGGTGGCCATGCTCAGGCTATGGCAAATGGAATTTCAAACCCATGCAGCAGCGGGGAGAATCTCAGAAATCATCGGGGCGGATGCACTTGATTTTGACCGAGGGCAACGCAGAAAAGGCATGGTGCTTGGCGCAGAGGCTACCCTTGGCTTATTCAAGAAGGATCCTGAATTATGGAAAGCGCTCGAAGCTTACTCCGAGGGTGTGAATGCCTACATCAGCAGTCTCACCTATGCTACTCTGCCCTTTGAATACAAGCTCCTGGGCTACCACCCGGAGCCATGGACCAGCTTTAAAACAGCCTTGCTGTTGCAGTATATGTCAGACAACCTCACGGGTTTCGACCAGGACATAGAATACACCTGGATGCTGAAAAAATTAGGAAAGGAAAAATTTGATCTGCTTTTTCCCGAAAGAATTCCTGGAATAGACCCTACCGTCCCCAGTGATGGGCCATGGGATTTTGAAGCTGAGGAAATCCCCATTCCAGAGGATATTGCTGCAGATCCTATGGTAATTACCAAGCTTCTGGAAAAGTCTAATCCTAAAAATGGGAGCAATAACTGGGCAGTCTCCGGCACCAAGACCGCATCCGGGAAGCCCATCCTTGCCAACGATACCCACCTTGGCCTAAACCTGCCTTCTCTGTGGATCATGATGGAGCTTCAATATCCGGGATACCATGTGTATGGTTTTACCTTTACGGGAAGCCCCGGGATCGTGATCGGGTTTAATGAAAAGACTGCATGGGGATTTACCAATGCGCCAAGGGATATGCGGGACTGGTATAAGATCCGGTTTAAGGACGACAAGCAGGATTCATATTGGTACGACAGCACATGGAGGCCGGTAACCCATCGGATTGATACCTTCAAAATTAAAGGTCAGGAAGCCTTTGTCGACACCATCTTGATTACCCACCATGGGCCGGTGGTGTATGATGCCCGGTTTGGCGTGGACAATCCCAAACAGGGCATGGCCTTGCGCTGGACCGCTCACGAACCCTCCAGGATATTTAAGGCCTACCTTAATTTCAATAAAGGCAAGGGTTTAAAAGATTACTTCGAGGCCATACCGTTTTGGGAAACCCCACCGCAGAATGTAGTTTTTGCCTCTACGGAAGGTGATCTCGCTTTAACCGTGGCCGGTAAATTCATCCATCGCTGGGAGGGTCAGGGCAAATTTGTTCTGGATGGCTCAAGACCCGACCACGAATGGCAGGGCTATATTTCACCTGAGCATCATGCCCGGCAGGTCAATCCAGAGCGGGGGTTTGTGAGCTCGGCCAATCAGCACTCCGTAGATGCTGAGTACCCCTATTGGTTCTTTAATTCCAATAGTGAATATTACCGGAACAGGCGCATCAATAGAAGGCTTACTCAAATGGAAGGGATCACCCCAAAAGACTTTATGAAGCTTCATTTGGATAACTACAGCATCCAGGCTGAAGAAGCACTGCCAATGCTGCTAGACAGCATTAAAGGCATCACTATGAACGAAAAGGAGCGCGAAGTTTACCGGTCCCTAACCCAATGGGATTACTATTATGAGGCCGACCTCAAGGCTCCAATGTATTTTAACCTATGGTGGCGGAATATCTATAAGGCTGTTTGGGATTGGCTAGAGGATGATGATAACCCGGTGGCATATCCCAATACGGCTACAACTGTACACCTGATCAAAACAAGACCCTTGACAGAATTTAGTCCGGGGAAAGCCTCCATGACTCAACTCTTCGAATCTGCATTCAGGGAGATGGTCAGCGAAGCCTCAGATGACCAAAACTGGGGACAGTTTAAAGGTACTGCCCTCACCCACCTGAGCCGCCAGGAGGCTCTGAGCATCACCAATATCCATATGGGGGGCAGTTCGAATGCTATCAATGCTCAGTCAAAAGGTCATGGGCCTTCCCAAAGGATGGTCGTACATCTTACAGAGCCCCCAGAGGCCTGGGTAGTGTATCCGGGAGGACAATCAGGCAATCCCGGCAGCCCTTTTTATAGCAACCTACTGCCCATGTATCAGGATGGCACCTACCTGAATGTCAAATTAAAGACCAGGGAAAATTTCAATCCTGAGGACATTTTTCTAACGTTTACCCTAACGCCAAAACCATGAAGTATTTAGGCAAAATCGTTTTAATCCTGGTGCTTACCTATGTGGGACACCTGATCAGCGGACCCTTCTGGTATCTTATTCCGGCAGGATTTATCGGAGGCCTTCTGATCATCACCTCCCCCAGAGCCGCATTCTTTTGTGGATTCTTTGCGGTTTCGGTGCTATACTTTGGCACAGCCTTCCAATCCCATATTTCCTATGACGGGGTTCTTACCGATCGGGTAAGTGCATTGTTTATGGGCTTGAATCCTTTATTAATTGTATTAATTGCTACCATGCTGGGAGCCCTTACCGCCGGCTTTGCAGCCCTTACCGGCACCTACTTCCGGGAGCTGTTTATTCCCCCGTTAACTAAAAGGCAGCGTAATTATTATTGAAAATTAAGGCCCAATTTTATTAAATCCGCCATGAATACAGAAGTAACCAAATATATCGACAGTGCTCCCGAAATACAGAAGGCAATTATGAATTCGGTCAGGTCATTGATTCACCAAAGTCTGGAAGGTATATCGGAAGAATTTAAATGGAGCAGACCAGTATTTAAAAAAGATAAAAGCTTTTCCTACTTACTGGCTACCAAAAACCATGTCAACCTTGGGTTTATGGACTTTCACAAAATCAGCGATCCAAAGGGTTTGCTTGAAGGCACCGGCAAGGATATGCGGCATATCAAGTTAAAGACGATGGATGATATTGATCCTCATTTGCTCAAAAAATGGTTCATCGAGATAACACAATAGTAAGCCCAGGCGCAAGCGTCACGCTTGTGCCCCTCATAAACCCCAATAATCGGGATTTAAAATCCTGATGATTTTTCTTTGACATTGCAAAGGTAGAAGAGTTAGACCCTTCCAGACCTCCCAGGCACAAGCGTGACGCTTGCGCCTAGTAAGAAAAAAAGCGGATTAGCTGCGCTGATCCGGTAAGGGGGGAGTGACAAACCCAAAGGAAGGGCGCTTTCTGCGAAAGCTTTTTTGCCATTGGCCAGCATGAAAATTAATTTTCTGCTGGCCAATAAATGCAAAAACCCCACTGCGTGGGGTTGCCCTTCCTTTGGGTTTGAGGTCGCGAGCGGATTCGAACCGCTGTAGGAGCTTTTGCAGAGCTCAGCCTAACCACTCGGCCACGCGACCTTAATGAATACAAAAGTAGGGATACTTTACCTTTGTTCAAAAGAATATTAAAATAGAAAAGGTGGCTGAATTGGCCACCTTTTCTTAATATTTAAATGAATAGAGGACTATTTTTCGGCCTTTTCCTCTTTATCACTTTTCTCAGCTTTAGCGGTTTTGGATTCCTTTTTATCATCCTTTTCTGCCTTCACTGGTTTTTTCTCTTCCGCATCGGCCTTCTCCTGCTTTTTAGCGGTAGCAGCCTTTTTGTCGGAATCATCCATTTTATCTTTCAAATTACTCAGTGCTTCAAGATCTCCAAGGGTTGATTTATCCCCATCGTTATTGATCTTGTTAATAGTCTTGGATTTTGAAGCAGGCTTACCCTGAGATTTTTGTTTGGGTTCTTCCTCAGATTTTGAGTAAATCCCTTTGTGAGAAAGGAGTATTCTCTTTTCTTCCTTAGAAAACTCCGTGACTTTAAAATCCAGTCTCTCCCCTACCTCAGGTTTAGAGCCGTCTTCCTTGACCAGATTTTTGCTGTTGCAAAAACCTTCGATACCATAAGGAAGCTCTAGCACTGCGCCTTTGTCAGTAATGTTAAGAACAGTACATTGATGTACTGAGCCTGTATTAAATACCGTCTGGAAGGTATCCCATGGATTTTCCTCAAGCTGCTTATGGCCAAGTCCTAGTCTTCTGTTGTCTCCATCAAGTTCTAATACTACCACCTCAAGCTCATCGCCTACTTTGACAAATTCAGAAGGGTGTTTGATCTTCTTAGTCCACGATAAGTCAGACACGTGTACCAAACCATCAATACCTTCCTCAAGCTCGATGAAAAGGCCAAAGTTGGTAAGGTTTCTCACGGTTCCTTTATGCTTGGTTCCTACGGCATATTTGGTAAGCAGGTCCTGCTTGGTCCATGGGTCTTCGGTGAGTTGCTTAATGCCAAGAGACATTTTGCGCTCCTCCCGATCCATGGTAAGCACAACGGCTTCCAGTTCATCACCAATATTGATGAAATCCTGTGGATTTCTCAGGTGCTGGGACCACGACATTTCAGAAACGTGGATCAAACCTTCTACACCAGGAGCAATTTCAAGGAAAGCACCATAATCTGCTACATTCACAATCTTACCTTTCACCTTGGAGCCGATGCTTAAGTCTTTAGGCAGAGAATCCCATGGGTGCTCGGTGAGCTGTTTCATTCCCAGTGAAATTCTTTTCTTATCTTCATCAAAGTCCAGAACAACCACCTTTACCGTAGCATCAAGGTTGAGTACTTCTTCAGGATGGTTGATCCTACCCCAGGAAATATCAGTGATGTGCAACAGACCATCTACACCACCCAAATCGATGAACACACCGAAGTTGGTCATGTTTTTGATCACGCCTTCAAGTACCTGACCCTTTTCAAGATTATTGAGGATCACTGCTTTTTGGGCTTCAAGATCTTTCTCGATCAGTATTTTATGAGAAACGACTACGTTATCGTTAGAATAATTGATCTTAACAATTTTTACCTCCATGGTTTTGTTGACGAAAACATCAAAATCACGGATTGGCTTCACATCAATTTGAGAACCGGGAAGGAAGGCTTCAACACCATACACATCTACGATAAGACCACCCTTGGTCCTCCTCTTCACAAACCCTTCAATCACTTTATCATTCTCGTAAGAGTCCTGAATAATCTCCCAGGCCTTAACGATTTTGGCTTTTCTTCTGGACAATACCAGTTGGCCCTGAGCATTTTCCTGCTCTTCGATGTACACTTCTACTACATCGCCTACCTTAAGGTCTTTGTAATCCTTGAATTCAGTTGAAGAAACAAGGCCGTCGGACTTAAACCCTATGTTAAGGATAATGTCGCGCTCGTTGATGCCCACTACGGTGCCTTTTACCACTTCATTTTCAGTGATGGTATTCAATGTACCTTCGTACATTTTTTCCATTTCGGCTTTCTGGGAGTCATTGTAATCCTCACCAAAACCTTTGCTTTCAAAAGCATCCCAATCAAATTCTCCAGGGACTTGTGGGTCCTTTTCCTCGGATTTTACTGGTTTTTTGGCAGATTCCTTTTTTGGAGCTTCTTCAGCTTTAGGGGTCTCCGATTCAGGAGCGGCTGCCTCCGGCTTCTTTTCCTCTTTTTTCTCAGCTACTGGAGTCTTTGCTTCCTCATCATTTTTTGCCTTTGCAGCAGTAGGCTTTTCCTCTTTATCATCTTTAGCAGCAGCTTTCTTCTTGGTAGCTTCAGCTTTTGGGGCTTTGGTAGCTGTAGTTTTTTTAGCGGCTTTTTTAGCGGGTTTTTTCTCTTCCTTACCTTCTTTAGCCTCTTTGGTTTTCTTTGCGGTAGTCTTGGTAGTTTTCTTAACTTCCTTTGCTTCCGTTTCCTGTGTTTCCTGGTCCTTTGCCATAATAATTAATCCTGCTCTCTATACATGCTGCCCCAGAGCAATCAGGCAACAAAATGGTTATATTAATCCCTTAAAAGGGCCGCTCATTCTGAACGGAGCGCAAAGTTAGTGAAAAATATCAGAAATTATATGCCCCTACCCTGATAATTGAATTATCCGCCAATCCCACAGAAATCTGAATGGACAAAATCAGTCCATCAGGTATGAGGCTCTGATATTCAACAATTTAACAATAATCATGTGGACTATATGGTAAATTAACCACTTTGTTTACTATAGTATCTAAATGAAGTTAATTATTTGGTATTATTTGATTTACTCACAATAATTAGTTTAAAATTAACCCTAAAACGATAGGAAATTTGTAATTACCGGTAATTATGATTCCATTTTTAAGGGGTTACTCAACAAATTAAACGTAACAATTAAAAATGATCAACATGAAAAATTTTACTCGCTCGGGAGTAATTAAACTTCCGGTTTATGCACTACTAGTGTCTTTGTTTTTACAGATGGCTACCAAGCCTGCCTACTCTCAGGAAGACAGCAAATTTAGCTTTGATCTATCTCTCAATTCAGATCAGTTTTTTGGTTTCTATCCATTTTTTGCAGGAAGCTACGAGCTGAATGACGGGCTTAATTTTACCTTTTATGGTATTCAGTGGTCTGGTGGCACTGGTGGTGGCTGGGGCAACTGGACCGAATTTGGCGTAGGTGTCAGTTTTGATCTTTCAGAAGCCATAAGTATCAATCCGCAGATAGGTATCCTGGGGGGTAACCTTTTATCCAGTGCCACATCTTCAGGTGCTGTATTTGGCGATGGGATTGTACCCAATCTTACCATAGGACTGGATAACGACAACCTGGAAGGTGAAATATACTTCGGTTATTATATGCCACTAAGGGACGAGGCTCCTGTAGACGGCACCACCTGGGCGTTTATCCATTACTGGGCCAACATGGGCTACAAAGTTTCCCCATTCTTTTCTCTTGGACTGCACTGGGAGCACCTAATATTGTCCGGTGGATCAGCAGTAGTTGAATCACAGGATTTTTACCAATGGCTTGGGCCATACGTTCAATTTTCCGACCCTGACGGCAAAGCATGGACCCGGTTTTCGTTTGGTACAGACCTGATGGAGGAAAATGATTCCTTTTTCAAACTTTCTGTAGGGCTTAGCATCTAAACGACTTTACCCGTTAAAACCGAAAACCCGGGGGCATCCTCCGGGTTTTTTTAAGTTTTTGTTTTGGACAGAAGGATGGGGTAAATTAGCTTTATCTATTTAATTTTTTATTAAATTAGGATAACCTAAATCAGAAATAAATTCAAACCTTTGGCCGTTCCTTGGGTTCAGCCTCAACCTTTTCCGTCAGATACCCTTCAGTTAGGGCCATACTAAGTGACCAGATTTTACTGATATTATTGTCCTGGCAGGCGTAGGCTGGCACCATAGTCATCCTTCGCAACTCACGAATAAGAGTAGCGAACCCCATGGGTCTGGTTAAATCGGGGGTTCCCATGACTTTTTTATCAATATTGACCAAACGCCCACTGACATCCATGAAAGTCTCGGAGGTGCAAACATGAAAATATAAATCAGCTATTTTATCAGGGGTTGCCAAAAATGGTTGCATAATTGATGCTGCAAGTCGCCATTGCAGGCCTTTAAATTTACTTCTGGAAGCTCTGGATTGGCGAATGCCGGGAATCAATACCGCATTAACTTTAAGGCCTTCTTTCTTAAAAGCTTCAGCCATTTTAATAGTCAAAATCATGAGCCCCATCTTGGAATCACCGTAAAACTTGTGGGCATTGTAAGGCTGTTCATCAATTTTTTCAGCACAAAGGTTCTCAAAATCTATAACTCTTTTAGGGTCCAGAAAATGCTTGATATTGGTAGAGCAGGCATGCAGAATTCTGGGATCATCAGACTTGGTAAGCTGGTCTTTGAGCAACATGGACATCAGAAAAGGACCAAAGGTATTGGTAGCAAAATTCATCTCAATACCATCCTGGCTGAGTTGATACTCCTTTTCGCCATGACTGAAATAACCTGCATTGTGGATCAAAATATCAAGCCTGGGAAACCTGCCTGCAAACTGATTACAAAAGTCTTTGATCGATTTAAAGGAAGACATATCCACCTGCATCAAGGCGACCATTTGGTTGTTGGACTGTTCAATGATTTCATTTCTGGCCTCTAACCCCGATTTGAGATTGCGGCAGGCCATGACCACTTTGTACTCTTCCATCGCAAAACGTAATGCTGCTGCCTTGCCAATGCCGGAGTTGGCCCCGGTGATTAATACTAATTTTTGCTCCATCATGAGTTTAAATTTTTTTAGGAAATCTTAAAGGGCATTAATATCCAAGATGCCCAAAGCATATTCCAGGACCAATCCCTGAAAAATGTAATCATAACGACCCATGGCAAGATTGGCCGCAGCCTCATTCCTTATCCTGGAGGCCTGAGCCAACTGGACAAGATCCGTAATACCAAGTTGGAAACGTTCTTCTTCAAAAGTAAATGCTTGTTCAGCTGCTTCCATCCCAGCAAGGGTGGCTTCATAGGTAGCTGCCGCCTCCTGATAGCCCAACCAGGCATCAATTACCTCATTGCGGATATCAGCTTCGACCTGCTGCTGCTGCAGCACCTGGTTTTCGTATTCTATTTTAGACCTTATGTACCGCGCTTTGTTCTGATAGTTTTGAAAGATTGGAATCGAAAGACTCATCCCATACTCCTTTCTTAGGTTATTTTCAAGCTGCATATCAAATGCCGGCAGGGAAGCCGTACTGAATCTGGAATTAACACTTCCATATACTGCAAATTCTGGGGTATTAAGCCCTCTACTGGCAGCAACTTGCCGATTGGCCGCAGCTAACACCAACTTGGTCTGCTCGAGGTCAGGCCTGTGGTTAATAGCAGTCTCCATAAGCTTGCCTTCATCCCATCCGGTAAAGTCAGTTTGAGTCAATGCGGCTTCCGGCACTTTCACTTCAATAGATTCTGATGGGTTAAGTAGTAACAGCAAGGCTAAAGCTGTCTTGTCCCGTCTGTGGTTGGCAGTAGCCTTAAGTAATTCCACTTCAGCAGATTTTAGCAGGGCCTTTTGCATGGTTTGGTCTGCTCCGGGCAGCATGCCAGCCACTACCTGCCCGGAGATTTGGTCTAATCGATTAGATTGTAAGTTGACCTCCAGGTCGGCAATCGCTAATAATTCCTTGCTCAGCAAACAAGCCAGGTAAGCCGAAGCCACTTCCCAAATTACTACCTGAGAACGTCTGGTGAGTCCTGCCATCCCAGCATCCTCTCTGAGCTGGGCTTCACGCATATAGTTTCTTCTGCTGAGGCCATTAAATACATTCATTCTAGCATCGACAGTGCCATAAAAATTATTAGTCCGGGCATCATTCACTACCCTTGCCTCCTGCTCAATGAATTGGTTGCCCATGGTCCGCCATCCATGCATGGCCGTATTGATCTGGGGTGCCATCATGCCGGTGGCCTCCTGACGGTTGGCTCTTAGCAGAAGTTGATTGTTTTGATTTTCCCGATATTCAAAACTTCCTTCAAGTCCCATTTGCACAGCATCACTAAAAGTCACTACCCTTTGGGCCAGGATTGGAGTGTGAATCGTTAGAAGGATGAGAAAACTAATTATTATTCGATAGACGGTGTGCATGATTAAGGATAGGTTGTATTTTGGCTTTTACCTGCCAAAGCCTGTGCCATAAAAGAAAATACTTAAATTGGGGGGATTTGGAGGGGACCCTGTTAATTTTTCGTTCGAAATTCAACAGGGTATGTTCGAAAATGAACAAATAATTAAATTTGGTCCAAAAAAAACAAATTCAGAATAGCCCTGTTGAAGGTGGTGCAGAAGTATATACTTTAAAAAATTATGGGAAAATATTCTATCCGGGAAATGGAGCAACTTTCAGGCATCAAAGCCCATACGATTCGTATATGGGAAAAGCGCCATAATGTGATAGAACCGAGCAGGACTTCCACCAATATCCGCTACTACTCTGATGAGGACCTTAAAAAGGTATTGAATATTTCCATCCTCAATAATCAGGGATTTAAGATTTCAGCCCTTGCCCAAATGAGCACTACTGACCTTGCTGAAAAGGTAATGGAAGTCTCCAACCAAAAGCATGAATCGGGCACTTTCATCGACCAACTCATCATTGCCATGATCGACCTGGATGAGGCGAAGTTTGAAAAACAACTTTCCCACCTGGTTCTTAAACTTGGGTTTGAAAAAACAGTCACACATGTGATCTACCCCTTTCTGGAAAAAATAGGGATCCTTTGGCTTTCGGGTAATATCACCCCGGCACAGGAACATTTTATTTCGCACCTTATCCGCCAAAAATTGATCGTGGCCATTGATGGGATACCCCTCAATAACAATGAAAAAGCTGATCGGGTGGTTTTGTATCTGCCTGAAGGGGAGCTCCATGAATTAGGGCTTCTGTTTTTCCATTATATTATTAAAAGTCTTGGATTTAAAACCTATTATCTGGGCCAGTCAGTACCCCTGGCTGATGTGATTGATATTGTCAGGACCCATCAGCCAAAATATCTGGTCACGGCCATCACAGCCAGCATGGAGGATGGTGGTGTAGCCGAATACCTTAACCGATTGGGGCAAAAGGTCCGAAATCAAACCATTTATGTGACCGGCTACCAACTCCGGGAAAATCGTCCTGAGATGCCTGAGAATATCATTTATTTTCATAATGTCATGGACTTGAAGGCAATTTTTGATCAAATAAATCAATAATTTTTTTCCAGTTTATCCCACTTTTTCCGCAATTCAGGGGGTTTTTTCACCATCTCAAAGATTTTGTTTATTATTTTTAAAAATTTCTTAAACATTTACTTGTTATAACAGGTATATAGTGGTATATTTGTTCAACTTATATCTCTAAACAATAAACAAAGGTTATGACAGCTCTAGAATTTAACCACCAAATAGCAGGATTAAGGAATACCCTTGAATTATTCACCCGCAGGTTCACTCATAGTGACGAAGAATCTGATGACCTGGTACAGGATACCATTCTGAAAGCGTTGATGTACCGTGATAAATTTAAGGAAAATACCAATTTGAAAGGATGGCTCTATACCATTATGAGAAATACTTTTATCAACCAATATCGCAAGCGTCAAAGAGCTAATACGACCCACGACAATACAAAGGAATTATATTTCTTAAATGTCGCTGATGATCATACTTTCAACCTCCCGGATTCTTCATTTGAATACAAGGATATCATGCGGTGCGTGAATGAAATCAAAGAAGATTTGCTGGTACCTTTTGAAATGCATACCAAAGGTTACAAATACCATGAGATTGCAGAACATTTGGAAATACCCATTGGAACGGTTAAGAATAGAATCTTCCATGCCAGAAAGGAAATTCAGAAAAAACTGAAAGGTTATAGAGAAACGGTTTAAACATCATGAATAAGTTTTTAACTTTAGGATTAAATATAGCGGATTGATATCCGCTTTTTTTTAACACGACAAATTTTCATGAGCAAAAAGGTTGCAGTTATTGGTACTGGGTTTTCCAGTCTTTCAGCAGCATGTTTTCTGGCCAAGGCGGGTTATGACGTTCATTGCTACGAAAAAAATTCCTCTCCCGGGGGTCGGGCCAGAAAATTTGAGGCTGAAGGATTTGTGTTTGATATGGGTCCCAGCTGGTATTGGATGCCAGATGTATTTGAGAATTTTTTCTCTCAGTTTGGTAAAAAAGTTTCAGACTATTATGATCTGGAAAGACTGGACCCTTCGTACCGGGTCGTATTTGGGGTGGATGACCAAATGGACGTTCCCGCAGATCTTGACGCACTAAAATCAATTTTTGAGTCCTTAGAACCAGGGAGCGGTGACAGACTCGACCAGTTTCTTGAGGAGTCGGGTTACAAATATAAGGTCGGAATGCAGGATCTGGTGATGAAGCCTGGGAGGTCATTAACAGAATTTTTGGATCTAAGGGTTTTTGCCGGATTATTCAGGCTCCACATGCTCAAGTCCATTTCCTCCTACATCAAAAAATACTTTAAACACCCAAAGATCATTCAACTCCTGGAGTTTCCAGTGCTGTTCCTGGGTGCCAAGCCTGAAAATACCCCCGCCCTTTATAGTCTGATGAATTATGCAGATATAAGCCTTGGTACCTGGTACCCTAAGGGTGGTATGTTCAAAATCGTGGAAGGGATGGTGGCACTCGGCGAGTCATTAGGGGTGACCTTCCATTATAATAGTGAAGTAGAACAAATATTGGTGGCCGATAAATTAGTGACCGGCCTAAGGATCGGCGGTCATGAGGTTCTGTCAGATTATGTTGTGGCAGGTTCAGACTATCATCATACTGAGCAGCATCTATTAGAAGCTCCCTATCAGAATTACGACCAAAAATATTGGGATTCGAGAGTCATGGCACCATCCTGCCTGATTTACTATTTGGGGATTAATAAGAAGGTGGCTGGCCTGCTCCATCACAATTTATTTTTTGATGCGCCTTTCTCCGCCCACGCGACTCAAATTTATGAGAAGCCTCAGTGGCCCGACAATCCCTTGTTTTATGTGAGCTGCCCTTCAAAAACAGACCCAAGCGTAGCTCCAGAGGGGAAAGAAAATATTTTTATCCTAATTCCAATCGCCCCAGGCCTTGAGGATGACGAAGGTCAAAGGGTCCGGTACTTCAAGATGGTGACCGACCGGATACAAAAGCATACCGGGGTAGATATCACCAATGATATCATTTTTAAAAGAGATTATGCCATGCGTGATTTTATTTCTGATTACCATGCATTCAAAGGGAATGCCTATGGATTGGCGAATACCTTGAAGCAGACAGCCATTTTAAAGCCTTCAATTAAGAATAAGAAGTTGAAAAATCTATATTTTACAGGACAACTTACCGTGCCAGGACCGGGTGTGCCGCCCTCCCTGATTTCAGGACAAGTGGTGGCTGGTGAATTGATCAAAGATAATTCTTAACTTTATAGGCGCATGAAATCACTTTACGATAAAGTTTCCAGAAAATGCAGTCGGCTCACTACCAAAGCCTACAGCACTTCATTCTTCCTGGGAATCAAATGTCTGGATAAATCTCTACAGCAACCCATCTGCTCGATTTATGGGTTTGTGCGATTTGCTGATGAGATTGTCGACACCTTTCATGACTATGATAAAGCCAAGCTTCTGGACCGGTTTAAAACGGACACCTATCAGGCCATAGATGAGGGTATTAGCCTCAATCCTATTCTTCATAGTTTTCAGGAGACGGTCAATCAATACCAAATAGAAAATGAACTTATAGATCTGTTTTTAAAAAGTATGGAAATGGATCTTAATAAAACCCAGTATGACCAGAATAATTACGAGAAATACATTCTCGGCTCTGCTGAGGTGGTAGGGCTAATGTGTCTAAGGGTTTTTATAAATGGTAATGAAAAGGAATATCAAAAGCTCAAACCTTATGCCATGAGCCTTGGATCAGCATTTCAGAAGATTAATTTCCTTAGAGATCTAAAGGCCGATTATGAAGGAATGGGCAGAACCTATTTCCCAGGGCTGGAGATTGAGGAGTTTAATGAAGAAAGTAAATCCCGGATCATGGATGACATCCAAAAGGATTTTGAAGAAGGCTATCAGGGGATAAAAATGCTGCCTAAAAACTCAAAATTCGGCGTGTATCTGGCTTATGTTTATTATTATGCATTATTTAGAAAAATCCGTAAAACCCCTTCTTCTCACATTTTAAAAACAAGAATCAGGGTGCCTAATAACAAAAAGTACTCCCTTCTGTTTAAGACTTATGTAAAACATAGGTTGAATCTAATCTAGTCGCAATATGGAGCAAGTAATACTGGTAAACGACCAAGATCAAATCATAGGCACCATGGAAAAGATGGAGGCCCACAAGAAAGGAATGCTACATCGGGGTTTCTCCATTTTATTATTCAATTCAAGAGGAGAAATGCTGATTCAGAAAAGAACTGCTTCCAAATACCATTCTGCAGGGCTTTGGACCAATGCCTGCTGCAGCCATCCCAAACCAGGCGAGTCGATGGAGTTGGCAGTCAACAGAAGACTCACGGAAGAGTTGGGCATCCATTGTCAATTAGATTTTGCCTATAAGTTTTCCTATAGGACTGAATTTTCCAGTGGTCTTATTGAAAACGAAATTGACTATGTATATACTGGTAATTTTGACGGAAAACCCATTTTAAATCCGTTGGAAGTAGAGGATTTCCGTTTTATTTCCCTCTCTAATCTTGAAAGTGAAATCCAAAACCAGCCAGATCAATATACGGAATGGTTTAAGCTGATAATCAATCAATACCACCCGGAATTAAAAAGAAAGGTTTCCTGAACATTCTAGCTCCGGGAGGGTTCTCTAAGTAAAAATATACGGCTTCAATGTTTGGATTATTTAAAAAGGACCCAGTCAAAAAACTCAAGGACAAAAGGAGAAAACTCCTGGAGGAGGCTATGAGGATTCAAAGATCAGGAGACCTCAAACTATATGCCGTAAAGATGGCAGCCATCAACGAACTAGAAAAAGAAATTGAAACGCTTCAGGAATAAGGAGGCTCATCAAAATCTGATCAACCATGAGGTCAGCCTGGTCTGGCTCAGAAGAGACCTGAGGATTGAGGATCATGCTGCTTTTTACCACGCTCTTAAAAACGAGGAGCAGGTATTACCCCTGTTTATTTTTGACTCCAGGATATTAGATGAACTGGAGGATAAGGATGATGCCAGGGTGAATTTTATAATATCCGGCCTCAAAACCTTAAAAGAAAAGCTTGAGTCATTGGGAAGCAGTCTCCTAGTCTGGCATGGCGATCCGCTTGATTTTTTTAAGAATCATAATCCTAAATCGGTATACACCAATCACGATTATGAGCCCTATGCAAGAGATAGGGATCAAGGCATAGCTGCCATATTGGAGAAGAAAAATATCCCCTTCTATACTTTTAAGGATCAGGTAATTTTTGAGAAGGATGAGGTGCTCAAAGATGATGGGAATCCCTACACGGTATTTACACCATACAGCCGGAAATGGAAAAGTAAACTGGCCACCGATTTTTACAATCCGTATGATGTCCTAGCCAACCAGGCGCACCTTGTGCAGGTGGTGCCCCTACCCTTTCCTGTAATTGAGGAACTTGGATTTGAATCTACTGCCATTCAATTTCCTGAGCGGAAAGTGTCGTTAACCACTATTAAATCCTATAAAGAGAAAAGGAATTTTCCGGCCATTAACGGCACTACTAGGCTGAGCGTGCACTTACGGTTTGGCACCATCAGCATCCGTAAGCTGGTGCAAATTGCATTAGAGCAAAAAAGTGAATCATGGCTCAATGAGCTTATTTGGAGAGATTTCTATGCCATGATCCTCTGGCACTTTCCTCATGTGCAAGAAAAAGCATTCAAACCAGGGTATGACTATATCAAATGGCGGAATAACGAAGATGAATTTAAAGCCTGGTGTGAAGGCACCACGGGGTACCCCATTGTAGATGCTGGCATGCGCGAACTCAACAATACCGGATTTATGCACAACAGAGTGCGGATGGTCACGGCCAGTTTTCTTGTAAAACATCTGCTGATAGACTGGAGGTGGGGAGAGGCCTACTTTGCAAGAAAACTGCTGGATTTTGATTTGGCATCCAATAATGGTGGTTGGCAATGGGCGGCAGGGTCAGGATGTGATGCAGCCCCGTACTTTAGGGTTTTTAACCCCGAGCTCCAGACTCAGAAATTTGACAAAGATTTAAAATACATCAGGAAGTGGGTTCCAGAATTTAATTCCGACGGTTATCTGGGTCCTATCGTTAATCATAAGGAAGCCCGGCAAAGAGCTCTGGATGCTTTTAAGGAAGCTCTGGCCAAATAATCAAATCATGAAGATACTTCTTACTGGCTCCACCGGCTACATAGGCCGCAGACTCCTGCCCGTTCTGGTACAAAACGGGCATCATGTGGTATGCATGGTGCGGGACCAGCGTCGGTTTGACCATGGGGATTTTTCAGCTGACTTTATGAAGAATGTCACCCTGGTTGAAGCAGACCTCACCGAGCCAAAATCACTTGGAAACCTACCTTCCGATATTGATGCCGCTTATTATCTTGTCCATTCCCTCACCAACACTTCTTCCAGCTTTCATAGTATGGAGCTGGAGACAGCAAGGAATTTTATTGATTATCTGGATAAAACTAAAGCCCGGCAGCTAATTTATCTGGGGGGTATTGCCAATGATGCTGCACTTTCAGCCCACCTGGAATCCAGAAGGGCGGTCGGGGATGTGCTACAGTCATCTTCGGTGCCCGTCACCATTCTCAGGGCAGCCATCATTATCGGATCTGGCAGTGCATCCTTTGAGATTGTACGCGACCTGGTAGAAAAACTACCAGTAATGGTAGCACCCAAATGGATCGGTACCAAATGTCAACCCATAGGCATTCGCAATGTGATTGAATATCTCAATGGCGTCCTTGGCAATAAGCAGTGTCTGCGACGGGTTTTTGATATTGGAGGCCCTGACATCCTGACCTACAAAGCCATGATGTTGGAATTTGCTAAAATGCGAGGGCTCAAACGGTACATCCTCACAGTGCCGGTACTTACTCCAAGGCTTTCTTCCTTGTGGCTGTATTTTGTCACCTCTACTTCATTCGCATTGGCTAGAAATCTGGTAGACAGTATGAGAAATGAAGTAATCTGCGAAGACAGTAGCATTAAAGAATTCATTCCCCTTGAACTATATACCTATAAAGAAACATTGGAAATGGCTTTCAGTAGGATCAGTCAAAAAAATATTGTCTCCAGCTGGAAGGACGCCATCCTTAATGATGACTTTGACAAAAATTTCCTGGATTTTGTTGAGGTACCTGAACACGGGTGCATGAAAGATAGAAAAGCCATTCCTTTTGATCGGCCCAAAGAAGAAGTCATCAGAAACATATGGACCATAGGCGGTGAAAGAGGGTGGTATTATGGTAATTATTTATGGAAAACCAGAGGCTTCCTGGACCAGTTGGTTGGCGGTGTGGGTTTGAGAAGGGGCAGAAGAAGCCCGACGGACTTAAAAGCCGGAGATGCCCTTGATTTTTGGCGCGTATTACTCGCTGATGAGAAAACCGGTCGCCTGCTTTTGTATGCCGAAATGAAACTTCCCGGAGAAGCATGGCTGGAGTTTAAAATCAAAGAAGCGGAAAACCACCATGTCCTGGTGCAGACCGCGACCTTCAGGCCTAGAGGCATCTGGGGCCGGATGTATTGGTACCTGCTGGTGCCAGCCCATTTAGCTATTTTTAGCCGGATGGCCCGGAACATTGTAAAATCCTGATTGTTCTTATTGCAATGAGAATATACAGGATTTACAGAAAGCAAATGCTTCCCATTTCGATGGCAGAAGCCTGGGAATTTTTTTCCGCTCCAACGAACCTGGCCAGGATTACACCCCCGCATATGAAGTTTGAAATCAATTACATTTCGGGTGAAGAGAAGATGTATGCCGGTCAGGTAATCAGGTACAAACTCTATCCGATTCCAGGAATCCCCGTAAGATGGACTACCGAAATTACCCATGTGGATCAACCAAATTTTTTTGTGGATGAGCAGCGTTTTGGCCCTTATGCCCTTTGGCACCACCAGCATTTTTTCAAGTCTGTGCCCGGAGGTGTTGAAATGGTAGATGAGGTGAATTACGCCATCCCATTCGGGTTGGTAGGAAGGTTGGCACAATGGCTATTCGTTGGAAAGCAGGTGCGTAATATTTTTGATTACAGGTTTAAGGTTTTAGAGCAGTTATTTGGTAAATTTGCATCTGAAGTAGCGGGTTAAAGACATGGTTCTTGAAATTTTCATCAATTCAATCATTATCATAGGTACCTTCCTTTTTATGGAGGGTGTGGCATGGTTTACCCATAAATACATCATGCACGGGTTCCTGTGGACATGGCACCGCTCGCACCATAAAGTGCACCCTCACGTACTGGAACGCAATGACCTGTTCGCTCTGGTATTTAGTTTACCATCCATAGGTCTGATATTTTACAGCACCTATTTTGACAAGTCTTTTTATCTTACTTCAGTTGGCATCGGAATTCTCTGCTACGGGATATTTTATTTCCTTTTCCATGATGTGCTGGTCCATCGCAGGATTAAATTAAAATTTAAAGCAGAAAACAAATATCTGAAGAGAATGATCAATGCTCATTACATCCATCACAAGACGCATTCTAAAGAAGGTGCTGAGGCCTTTGGGTTTTTATACGCACCAAAAAAATATAAGCCTAAAAAAAGTAGTGCTGAAAAAAAAGAAACCCACAAGGTTTGGAAAGATTGATTTTGAACCTCAAATCAGACAGGTTTTGAGCTGCCAACCAGCTGCAACCCTCCACTGTTAACCTGAAACAACCGAAGTTGTGACGAGGTCCCGACGGAGTCGGGATGAGGCCCGGTTTTGGCTAATGGCTTCACTCGGTATTATAAACGTGTTAGGTTCAAAAACGTGTCCCAAACGCAAGTGGGTACTACAAAGATAAACACTTAAAAAGGATTCGCCCAACTCAATGATTATATTTTCAATTAAACTTACCACCGAATATCCTTAGATCTCGGAAATTTTAATCACCATGCCAAGACCAATATTTTTTACCCCCGGACCCTCCGAATTATATCACACAGTACCTGAGCACATTAAGACTGCGCTCAGGGAAAGTATCCCTTCTATCTCTCACAGAAGTAGTCAGTTTCAGAATATTTTTGCAGATACAAGAGCCGACCTCAAAGAGTTGTTTGATCTTCCTGATGGGTATGAAATATTCTTTACAGGTTCCGCAACTGAGATCTGGGAACGGCTCATTCAAAACCTTGTGGTCAAAGAAAGTCTCCATTTGGTGAATGGGTCCTTTTCGAAGCGTTTCCAACAAATAGCAAATGAATTAGGCAGGCTAGCTGTGTCGGCTTCTTGCACTGAAGGATCTTGTATCAGCCCTGAACACCTACCTAAAGATGCAAATCCGGAATTACTCGCCATCACGCTGAATGAAACCAGCACAGGCGCCATGCACACTGCCGATGAGATAAAAGATATGCGTAGGAGATTCCCGGAGGCTATCATCGCATTGGATGTGGTATCGATCCTGCCTGCCATACCATTTGACCTTTCATTGGTAGATACGGCCTATCTTTCGGTACAGAAATGTTTTGGGCTGCCTGCCGGACTTGGCGTTTGGATGGTCAACCAAAAATGTCTGGAGCGGCAAAAGAAAATCCAGTTTCAGGGCCATAGCACAGGTTCATACCATCAATTAAGTGCCCTAAAAGAGCAGGGTGATAAAAATCAAACCCCTGAAACCCCCAATGTGCTGGGCATTTACCTCCTGGGAAAAGTAGCCGGAGATATGCTCAAGGCTGGAAAAGAAATGATGCATAGGGATACCCGATATAAGGCAGCCGTATTGTATCAGGCTATTGAAAAAAATGAATTGATACAGCCTTACGTTGAAAATAAACCCCATCGATCCTTGACCACTATTGTGGCCAAAACAATACCTCCATCTTCATCATTAATTCACCACCTCAAAGAAAAACAACTGATTATTGGTTCCGGGTACGGATCCTATAAAGACCAGCATATCCGGATCGCTAATTTCCCGACCCACTCCAGAGAATCCATTGAAATGGTTGCGGATTTAATCCAAAATTGGAATGGGCATTAATGGAAATTAAATTTTAATAAGTCCTTAAAAAACAGTAAAAAACCTTAAATTTGCGCCCCAGAAGAAAAATAGTCCATGGAACCCATTCGGAGAATTTTAGTAGGCCTCGATAATACAGAAATGAACCCCACCTTAGTGGCCTTTGCCTCCTTCATTACCCGTCATGGTGAGGCTGAGGAAGTTTATTTCGTCAACATTGCCAAAAATCTTAATCTACCCCAGGAGGTCCTGAAAGAATTCCCTGATATTGAATCCAAAGCCCTCAAGCAAAGAAAAAGTGAAATCACTAAAATGATTGATACTCATTTTAAGCCTGAGCGCAATATCAAAACTCACATCATTGTAGAAAAGGGCAATCCGACCAAAAAGATCATGGACTTGACCCATACCAATGATATTGACTTATTGATTATTGGTAAGAAAAAAACAATCCCGGGTACTGGAGTGATGGTGCAAAGATTGGGACGCAGGGCCGACTGCAACCTG
>JBGTCD010000011.1:0-12941 GCA_041749015.1 Cyclobacteriaceae bacterium | reverse complement strand
TATTGATATTGGGTATAAGTATGGATTGATTGATAATGGTCCTTTTGTGCTTTCCGCAGAAATAGTTTTGGGATTGCCAACAGGCAAAGTAAATGGGGGTGAAACAGGACTACTTCAAACCGGTGACGGTGAATTTAATCCGATGATCAGGGTAGCAGGTGGCTATTCATTTCACCCCTCTCCATTTTATGCTACTGCAGGGGTAGCCTTTAATAACAGAACTAGAGATTTTTCTGATGAATTTCATTTTTTTGGAGAAATTGGATTTAATACCACCAAGTGGGTACTGATCCTCAAATCATACTCCATACGGTCCTTTTTTAATGGTGATGCCTCTGTGGCCGGCAATTCAATATTTGCCAATAACATGGAATTCACGACCCTTGCACCTGAGGTATTGTATAGAGTTACCGAAAATTTTGGATTTGTCGCCCAATCGGCTATTGCCTTTCAAGGAAGGAATATTCTTGCAAAGCCATCATACTCTCTTGGGGTGTTTTTGCAACTTTAGTCCTTCCAGACTCCAAATTTACCTGACTGATAATCCATATAAGCAGCTCTGATTTCTGCTTCTGTGTTCATTACAAATGGGCCCTGAGAAACTACGGGTTCATTGAATGGTTCTGCATGCCCTAAAATTAAAAGACTATCCTTTTCTGCAGTGATGGTCAGGTGTTCATGATCATTATTGAACTCCACCAGATCCATTGGTATCACCTCCTGTTGATTGACCTTTAATGCGCCTTGAACCAAATAAAAAAATATGTTGTGAGTGGTAGGGATGTCCAGGGTTAATTCACAACCCGTTTTGAAGCTGATGGTCCGCAGGTGGATATTGGTCGGAGTTTCGAATGCAGCGGGAGTGTCGTCCCAGGGGCCGGCAAGGATGCTGATTGTCACATTCCCGTCATTCACCGTAGAGGTTGGTATTTCATCCTTTTGAAAGCCCTTGTAAATCGGTTCCGCCATTTTGTTCTTTGAAGGGAGGTTGAGCCAAAGTTGGAGGATCTCCAGATTTCCGCCTTCCTTTTTAAAGTTTTCTGAAGAAACTTCCGCATGAATGAGCCCTTTACCAGCCCGCATGTATTGAATCCCGCCAGCGCTGATGATGCTTTGATGCCCCCCGGAATCTTTGTGCATGATGTCCCCGTTTACAATAAAGGTAACCGTCTCCATACCGCGATGCGGATGCGGACCGAAGGGAAGGCCATTATTATGAGCAGGGTAGGTCTGAGGCCCGTGATGGTTGATGAGCAAAAAAGGATCAATTTGATCCACAGTTTTGGAGGGAAGTGGGGAGTAGGTAATCAGATCAGCTATGGGGCTGTAATCAGACTTATGGACTTTTTTGATGGTTCTCATATGGCAAATTTTATTTTATAAGTTTAAACACATAAAATTATTTTAATGTTCAAATGAAGCGGATGAAAATTTTAGATTCAAAATAGCATCATTTTTTACTTTAAGTTTCTAAATAACAGATATTATCTGGTTTTAAAGTTGTACCTTTGCGGGCTGAAATCGAAGGGTGATTTCATTGAATAAAAAAAGAAATGCAAGCAATAAGAAATGTGGCGATCATCGCCCATGTTGACCACGGCAAAACCACTTTGGTGGACCGTATTATCCAAACCTGTCATGTCTTGAAAGACCATGAGGTAAGGGAAGAGTTGATTCTGGATAATAATGACCTTGAACGCGAACGCGGAATTACTATTTTAAGTAAAAATGTGTCCGTTCGTTACAAAGATCATAAAATCAACATCATTGATACCCCCGGTCACGCCGATTTTGGTGGTGAGGTAGAGCGGGTACTTAAGATGGCTGACGGGGTATTGCTCCTGGTAGATGCTTTCGAAGGCCCCATGCCTCAAACCCGGTTTGTGCTTGGCAAGGCCCTGGCTCTAGGTCTCAAGCCAATTGTAGTAATTAATAAAGTAGATAAAGAAAATTGCCGACCTGATGAGGTCCAGGAGCAAGTTTTTGAATTGATGTTTAACCTTGACGCTACAGAAGAACAGCTGGATTTTGTGACGCTTTATGGGTCAAGTAAGGTAGGCTGGATGGACCATGACTGGAAAGTACCCGGAGATAACATCACGCCCCTTTTGGATGAAATAATTAAGACCATTCCTTCCCCGGAGTTTAAAGAAGGAGTGCCTGTGCTACAGATCACCTCTTTGGACTATTCTGCTTTTGTAGGCAGGATCGCTATTGGGCGTGTTTTCCAGGGCACTTTAAAAGAAGGTATGACCATTGGGCTTTCCCGAAGAGACGGGTCTTTTAAAAAGATGAAGATCAAGGAGCTCCATGTATTTGAGGGGCTGGGAAGACTTAGAACTACAGAGGTGAAGGCCGGAGATATATGTGCCATTACTGGTCTGGAAGGATTTGATATCGGCGATACCGTAACGGATTGGGAAGCTCCTGAAATCATGCCGAGGATTGCCATTGATGAGCCCACCATGAATATGCTGTTTACCATTAATACTTCCCCATTTTTTGGTAAGGAAGGAAAGTATGTGACCTCCAGGCATCTTAGGGACAGGCTCATGAAAGAAACTGAGAAAAACCTTGCCTTAAAGGTGGAACCTACTGACTCTGAAGATAAATTTTTAGTATTTGGTCGTGGGGTGTTGCACCTTTCAGTATTGATCGAAACGATGCGCAGGGAAGGGTATGAATTACAAGTAGGGCAGCCACAGGTAATTTTTAAGGAGATTAATGGGGTGAGACACGAACCGGTCGAAACCCTAGTGGTAGATGTTCCGGAGGCTTACTCAGGTAAAGTTATCGAATTAGCTACTCAGAAGAAGGCCGAATTGAAGATCATGGAGCCAAAGGGAGATGTGCAACACCTGGAATTTGATATCCCAGCCAGGGGTTTGATAGGACTTAGAAATAACATGCTTACTTCCACTGCCGGGGAGGCCGTGATGAACCATCGATTCAAAGATTACGAACCTTACAAAGGCCCTATACACGGTCGTATCAATGGCTCGTTAATTTCTATGGATTCCGGGCAATGTACGGCTTATGCCATCGACAAATTACTGGATCGGGGCTCCTTCTTTGTAACCCCCGGGGATGACCTGTACACAGGTCAGGTTATTGGCGAACACAGCAGAGATAATGATATAGTGGTAAACGTGCAAAAAGGAAAAAAGCTGACCAATATGCGTGCCTCTGGGTCTGATGATAATGTAAAAATACCGCCGGCCAAAAAGTTTTCTTTGGAGGAGGCCTTAGAGTACATTCAAAAGGACGAATATCTGGAGATTACACCCAAAAGCATCAGGATGCGGAAAATTTATCTTGATGAAAATGAGCGAAAAAGAATGAATAATAAAGCCAATTAATTAGAAATTTTAGGCAAAATAAAAGCCCGAATCTGACACCAGATTCGGGCTTTCTTATTTTTTAATGTGGATTACTTCTTTTTTAAAGAAGCGATCAGATCCTGATTATTTTTTACATATCCAAAATCTCCTCTTTCGCTCTCCTGAGCCATTTTCATGGAGGCTTCTGCCACCTTTATGGCTTCCTTATTTTTACCCTGGGCTGCCAGTATTTTGGCCTTGGTGTGCAGATTCCAGAAGGCATTAGGACTAGCTTCTAATGATTTGTCCATCCACTTCAATGCCTGATCGAGGTCCTTGCCATTTTCGAGGTAATAGTTAGCAGCTACACTCAAATACCTGACATCCGGTTCAGGATTATCCAGTATTTGCTCTTTGATCTGGGCCATTACCTTACTGTCAACTTCCGTTTCAACAGGAATGGAAACCTTGGTGTTTGCCCAATAAATATTCAAATGAGCACCAGCAGTGGAGAAATTACCAAAATCGATGGTGAATGCCTCTGAAGCCTCTGTTATTTTTCCAGGCTTTACCTTAAATCTTATCACATCCTCATCAGGAGAATAATTACCAATATTGCCTTTAGTGTTGGAGTTAAGAATAATGGTCCATTCATTCTCTTGTGGAATGGAATAAAGTGAATAGCTTCCTGCAGCTACAGCATTACCAGCAAGCTTTACATCATCTGAAAAAGTGATTACAGTTGCAGAATTTGCACCGGTACGCCATACCTGACCATAGGGCACCAGGTCCCCATATATGGTTCTGCCTCTCATCCCAGGTCTGGAATAATTTATTTTTACATCGGTGAGCCCCACTTTTGTTTCGATGGTGGTCATCGGACTGGGCTGTGGGGTCATTATCTGGGCACTGGCATCAATGCCAAACAAGCAAATAGCCATCGCTACTGCAAAAATTAATGGTATTCTAACTTTCATAATTGATGTGATTTAGGTTGATTATGTTTTCCATAACGAAAAATGTAAATTAGGGTTATAAGATGGCCATTTCCAAGGACTTTTTTTATGAAGTGCATGTCACAGACATCGCAAAACGTCTGCTGGGAATGCACTTATGCGTATCGGATCAAGACTCAAATCTGGTGGGAAAAATTGTAGAAACAGAAGCCTATCATGAGTCAGAAGGTGCATGCCACGCTCATTTAGGAAGAAAGTCCACTAGGAATCAGATTATGTTTGGTTCTGGTGGTTATGCTTATGTATACCTTTGTTACGGGATGCACAACTTGTTTAATATTGTAACCGGTCCTGAAGGCACAGCAGAAGCCGTACTGATCCGTGCCATTGAGCCCATGAATGGCATAGAAGAAATGCTGAAAAATCGCAAATTTGATCCAGAGGAACCGAAGCAGAAAGTGATCAAAAATATAGGCTCCGGACCTGGCAAGCTCACTCAGGCCATGGGTATAGGGCTGGGTGATTATGGATTGAAGATTGGCGACTCGAGGATCAATATCGTCTCTGGGGTGGATTCCAATATCGAAATTGAAGCCACAAGAAGGATTGGAGTCGACTACGCAGGTGCTGCCGCGGCCCTCCCATGGCGGTTTATTATTAAAGGGAATCCTTACATAAGCCGAAGATGAATTAAGAATTATCCGTTGATTTTCAATAATCTATATTATATTTGGATTATTGCATACTGCAAACCCATGTATAAGATTTTATGCCCTGTTGATTTTTCGGACACCTCCCTCAATGCCATTGAGTTTGCAGCGAGAATTGCGGATAAATACAAGGCTTCACTGACCCTTTTACATGTATTTACTGAAGATGATTTTGCCAAATCTCTGGATGAAAAGGATAAAGATCTTCTCACCTATAAAGAACTATTGGAGCGGGCCAAAAAAAAATTAAAAACGCTTTCTGATACAATTATTAAGAGTAAAGATTTTTCAAATCCGGTGCAGTGTGATAACCGGCTGGAAATGGGCATATTGGATGAAATAATAGTTGCTTTTGCAAGGGAAGAAAAAATAGGCCTCATTGTAATAGGTACCACAGGCATCAGCCAAATTAATCTGACTTATATAGGTAGTAATACCAGAAAAATTATTGAAGAATCAGAAATCCCGGTTTTGTCAATCCCCCAACAAGCTACCTATAATTCCTTTAGGAAAATAGTTTATGCTACTGACCTCAAGGACGCAGATAAAGTGGCCCTTCAGGAGGTGGTTTCATTTGCTACTATATTTGATGGTCGCATCAATGTAGTGCATGTGAATTCGAAATATGGTGCTTTAAGCAGCATCCTGTTTGAGGAGACCATCACTGACCTAACTAGTTTTATTCAATATAATAAAATCAGATTTCAAAGGATAGAGGGTGAAGATGATCCCGGATTTGCATTAGAAAAATACATGGATACTGAGCAGGCTGATTTACTGGTCCTGCTCACCCGACACCGGAATTTTTTTGAAAATATATTCCACAAGAGTCTGTCCAAAAGAATTGGTTACATCACCAAGCACCCCTTGCTCATCATTAAAGAATAATTGTATCAATTCACCGTATGATGTGGCCTCTGATAGATTATGGCACGCTATTCGTTCTATAACTTTAACTACCTTTGTAACAAATTTTTAATTTCATGCTTTTCAGATTTTTTCTGGTTTTTGTTTTTGCGCATCAGGCCTTTGGACAGATCAACCCGCCAACCAATATTAATTCACCCTATGATGAGCAAGGCCCTGTTTTGCATCCCAATGGTAAGGAGTTTTATTTTACCCGGGCAAACCATCCCCAGAATCATGGGGGTATCAGGGATAAAGGTGATATCTGGAGAGCAGTTTTAAATGAAGATGGCACCTGGTCATCCCCTCAAAGAGTAACAGACCCCATTAACAATAGTGGATGGAATGCAGTGCTGGGATTTTCTGCCGGAGGCAACCTCATGTACCTCCACCATCATTATGATAAACAGGGTGGGGTAGCCAATACTCAGGGCATATCGGTATCCCAGAAGGTAGGAGATGCTTGGAGCGAACCCATGCCGGTAAACATTCCATATTTTCAGAACAAATCCTCCCATCAAAGTGGGTCGATTTCTGAACGAGGTGATATTATAGTATTGGCTCTGGAGGGGTTTGGTTCTTTGGGTGCTGAAGACTTGTATGCCTGTTTTCTTGGAGAAAATGGTGCATGGTCTGATCTCAGGCATTTGGGAACTCAGATCAACACCTCATTACAGGAGTTTAGTCCGTTTTTGGCCCCGGATAACCGTACTTTGTATTTTTCATCCAATGGAAGGAAAGGGGAGGGTAGTGCAGATATTTTTGTTACAAAACGACTCGATGATACCTGGAAAAACTGGAGTACCCCAAAAAACTTGGGTACGGAGGTCAATACCATTGGAAGGGAAATGTACTACCGGTATGCATCCGGTAAGGATCTGGCATATTTTACCTCAACCCTAAATAGTGACGGGTATGGGGATATCCGTTTTGTGAAGCCAATTGATCCACCGGAGCTGGAGATAATCCAGGACTCTATCCCATTAATTGCCTTAAATCCACCGGATACCGTACAGACTGGGACTAAAGAATCCTTAATGGTCCGGATTTTAGGCAAAGTATTGGATGCTGAAAACCAGCAACCATTATTGGCCAATATTTCTATTAAAGAGGCTTTGGATTCAGAAATGGTGCAAACCAATCCCCTGGATGGCAGGTTTGCGTTAATTGTGGATGGGGACTCAATTTATAGTTTACTGATTACCGCTCCCGGGTATTTGGGGGTAGAAGAGTCAATTAACTTATTCGGCAAAACATCCGGGAATTTCGAATTAGAATTGGAATTAAGAAGGGCAGGGCTCGGCTCTGTGATAAACCTTGAGAGTGTGCTGTTTGAGCAATCTACAGCCAACCTACTGGAGACCAGCTACAGGCAGTTAGATCAGGTAGCAAGACTGCTTCATGAAAACCCTAAAATGGAAATTTTCCTCTCAGGGCATACCGACAACAGGGGCTCCTACAAAAAGAACTTGGAACTGTCACAACAGAGGGTAGATGCTGTCATTGAATACTTCAAATCAAAAGGCATCAATAAAGATAGACTTTCAGGCAAAGGATTTGCCGGAGACCAACCAATAGCCAGTAATCAATCTGAGGAGACCAGGAAGCTCAATAGGCGAGTGGAGTTTAAGGTGGTCAAAGAGTAGTTCAGATTCCTGGAATTTTCAAGGGCAGATTCGGGTCAGGGCAATTATTAACATAAAATTTTCGGGGCTTTTCAACAACCTTGTGGGTGGGATTATCACGGTAGGTAGAAACTATCAGTATAGTGCCTTTACTTGCATTTATCAACAGATTAGGCATCATAACCCTCGTATCTTAGATCTAAATACGCTTCCTTCTTTCGATATAATTGTCCTCTGCAGCTAGCGATATTTTTTGGCATAATTGATTGCCCTTATTTTTAATTTGTCTACAATTTTTATGAAATATATCATGATTAATAAGACCCTCTTCACATTGCTTACATGTTGCATGAGCCTTTTAGCGCTCAGCCAAAACATCGGCATAAACGCCACAGGTGCATCACCAGATGCAAAAGCCATGCTTGACATTGTATCCACCTCCAGCGGTTTACTAATTCCTCGTATGACTACGGAGCAGCGCGATGCGATTACCTCGCCCCCAAATGGTCTGCAAATTTATAACATCACCACCAACACTCAGGATATTTACCGAGGTACGCAATGGGAATCCACGGCTTCAATTAACCCGGGTTCAAACTTAGTATACGTGTATTCTCTCGCTAATCTGCCTGCGCCTGCTGGTGATGCGATCACATTGGATTCAACCAAAATGTATGTTTTTTCAGGTTTTGTGGATATTTCACCTAACTACCTCAATTTAAATGGTGCAGGCCTAAGAGGTACAGATCCTGGTAAAGATGGTGTGATGTCAGCAGTAGCCGGTGGTGTATTAAGAAGCACCGATGTTTCTGTATTTATTGAAAACTTCGCAGTGATACCATCAGGTGCAAGTACAAAAGCTTACGATTTTTCCGATGCCACTGGCACAAAGTATTGTAATTTGTTTTCCGGCTGTTCGGTGGTAGAGATTGGAATTCCGAGTTTGGGTGTAGGGCAAGTTAGCGGCTTTAAAGCCACCACAATAATAAAAAATTTTTGGAGCTGTGCGGATGGCATTAAAGTGACCGGTACTGTGGATAAGTTTGCTTCAGCATACAACTTCATCACGGGGATCGCCAATGGTGGCGCAGGTATTGAGTTTCTTTCGGGACTTGACATTAATGATATCGATCTATCCAATAACTATTTTATTTACACAGGCCAAACTGGTGTAAAAGTGAATGGCGGGGCAGCCATTGATCGCGGCAGGATGACCACCAATATGTTTCGCGGAGTGACAACATTTATAACAGGTTTTGACTCTTACACCCCTGAATGGGAAATGCGGCAAAATACTAATATTCCTAACACGCGTGCATTTGGTGCATTGTATATGAGTGGTCCACTGCAAACATCACTTACTGTACAAGGTACATTCTATAAGATTCAAGGAGCAACGACACCAATCAATCAGAAACGTTTCACGGCAAGCGATAACAGGTTGACCTATACCGGCAAGGATATTATTACGGGTAAAATTTTAGTAACAATGGGTGCAAAAGCACCGAGTAACAATTCAGATTTCTCTATCGCCATTGCTAAAAATGGAATCGTAATACCTATTCCTAATGGATCCATGGGATCAACCACTAATAATCAAAGCTTCCAAATTACTCTTGCGTCCGAAGTGGATTTAGTTAATAAAGACTACATCGAAGTCTTTATAAGAAGGAATAGCAGTGATACCTCCATCACAGTGGAAGAATTACAATTTCGGGTTACAGATTGATCGTAATGAAAAAATTTATTTTTTTCTTCTGCATGGTGTTTGGTTGTGGTTATTTCAACGAAAGCTACAGCCAGGGGAGGATAGTGCTCAATGGTGCTTCTCTAGTGATTGCAGAAGGGGCATACCTGGTCCTTGATAACCCGGAATCAGATGCCATCACCCGCAACTCGGGTTTCATCATTAGTGAGGGCGAAAACAACCTCATTAAATGGAATATCGGCACGAACACAGGCACCTATTCGATTCCCTGGGGCTATGAGGTAGATTTTATTCCACTCTCCTTCACCAAAACTGCCGGTACTGGCAATGGTTATTTTCTTTTCTCCACCTATCACACAGGTTGGGAGAACAGTGTTGAGTTACCCACCGGAGTTGCCAATATGAATGGGGCATCCGGCACCGATAATTCTGCGTTTGCCGCTGACCGGTTTTGGCAAATCAATGCTGAGGATTATACTACTAAACCTACACTTTCATCCCTTGAATTTACCAATATCGATGCAGAGCACTCTGCCCCTGGCAACACCATCAATGAGAACAGTTTAAGAGCAAATCGCTACAATAGCGGTCTTTCCAGCTGGACCGACCAGATTCTGGAAAGCACCCTGAACACCACCGATAATACGGTCACCGTTGCCACTGTAGACGCTACAAATCTACACCCCTGGTGGGTGGTGGGTATGCTGGGAGCAAATCTCTATTGGGTGGCACCCTCTAATTCTACGTCAAACCTTTCGGCTAATTGGTCGCTATCTCCGGGAGGTCCGGGCAATGCGGGTATCCCGAGCTTGGTAGATGCAGTGATCTTTGATGGCAACTTCACTGCTAATAGCACGATTGATGCAGATCTAACGGCTGTTAATTTATCAATTGAATCGGGTTATACGGGCACTATTATTCAAGGCGGCAGTACAATTACGTTAACTAATGCCGCTACTCTTTCAGGTGGTACCTTTTCAGGTGGCACTGCCGACATCGTGGTAAACGGAGATTTTACCCTTTCAGGAACTGCCTTTACATCCACCGCTGCCACCCTCGAACTAAAGGATGATTTGGTGGTCAATAGCGGGAGTTTTGTTCACAATAATGGAACCGTTCGATTTTCTGGTGCGACCACTCAAAATATCAGCGGACCGATAGCCAATACGTTTAATCATATTAGTGTTACCAACGCCACAGGTATTCCGGGAGTCAGTATAGAAAGCGACCAAAACCTGGCGGGTGTCCTTACCCTGGCTGAATATTCAATTCTGGATGCTGACGGGATTAGTGGCATTACTATATTCACCTTAATTTCCAGTGGGGATGATCCAACCATCGATGCGGCTATTGGCATTCTCCCGACTGGAGCACAGGTCACAGGCAATGTGACTGTACAGCGCTTCATGGAGATAGAAGGGCCCAACAATACTCGGATATACCGATACATTTCATCTCCGGTACAAGATGCTACTGTTAGCGATTTTCAAGTTCAAATTCCGGTTACTGGTCCATTCATTGGGTCAAGCACCTGTACAGGATGCTTTACCAACCAATCGATGTTTGCCTATGATGAAACGGTGATCACAGACACCAATGGAAGCGGCACTGCCGATCTTAATGATGGGTATATTAATTTTCCTGTTGCCAGTAACTCGGAAACATTCGAACCCGGAAGAGGCTATGCTGTATTTGTAAGAGGAAATATTATAACCTCCACCTCCACCTTATGGGATTTGACTGGCCCTATCAACGCTGGAAACTTTTCGAATGTTACATTACCGGTCACGTTCACCTCATCAGGAGATAGCCTTAATGATGGCTGGAATCTGGTGGGGAATCCGTTTCCTTCCACCATAGATTGGGATGCACCCACCGGATGGACGAAAACTAATCTTGACGCCACGATTTATATTAGAGACAACGCCGACACTTTGGGGCAGTTTGCTACCTGGAATGGCTCAGTTGGTACCAACGATGGTTCGCAATACATTGCAATGGGCCAAGGGTTTTGGGTAAAGGCTCATGGGCCAGGTCCCGCATTAAGCACAAATGAAAATACAAAGGCTGCAGGCACTCAAACGACATTTTTCAGGGTAGGCAGCATTGATAATTTGTTGCGAATAACGATGAGAAAAGGAACCCTGCGAGACGAGGCAGTGATACATTTTCGAGCGGATGCCACATCCGCCTTTGACTACTGGGCTGATGCCTGGAAGCTTAAAAATCAACGGTTTAATCTTAGTTCGTTATCGAGTAATAATGAAAAGCTGGCAATTAACTCCTGGTCAGCTTTGCAATGTGACACCTCCATTAAACTCAGTGTTACCGATGCTGCAGTGGGTGAGTATTCTCTGAAGTTCACAAACCTGGATTCATTTTCAGATGGTACACAACTTGTTTTGGTTGACCACTTCACGTCCCAGACGATCCCTATTCTAGAAAATATGGAGTACCCATTTACCGTAACGACAGATCCACTTTCGCAAGGCATTGATCGGTTTGTATTGCATGCCAATAAGGAGGCGGCTTCCATTGTCATTCAGACAACAGAAGAAGTACTTTCAGTGCCTTATAAACAGAATATTCAATGGTATTTTAATGACATGCCCATACCAGGGGCCACCCAAACAACCATTAAGCCTGAATTATCCGGTACCTATAGTGTGGTGGTACACATTAGCGGCTGTGACCTAAAGGGATCCATTGAATTTTTAGTGACAGCTATTGAAGAAGCTATGATTGATGACCCGATCGTCTACCCCAATCCTGTATCAAGTGACATATTTATTCAGGCTGGGAAATACAAAATTAAGTCAATCACTTTACTGAACTCCCTCGGGAATACTATGGGCCAATTTCTTATTGACCAGACCGATACGCACTCGCCAATAAATCTCAATATGGAAGGTTATGTTCCAGGCATCTATTTTCTAATGATAATTACTGATGAAAATACTTTTACAAAGAAGATAATAAAGATGTAAACGGCAGCATTTGATGGCTCCGCTCAAAGGCAAGGGAAATTCTGGTGGTCAAAGAGTAGCTCAGAGTCCGGGAATTTTTAAAAGCAGGTTTGGGTCAGGACAATTTTTAAAATAATAGTCTTGTTCGCTGGGTTTACACACTCCTGGATAATCCCCATGTTTGCCTTCGAGGTCTTTAATAATTTGGAAATGCAAATGTGGTGGCCAGAATACATTTTCTTTGTACGTCCCGAGCCTTCCTATTTCCTGACCCTCTTGCACGGGTTGACCAACTTTCAAGCCTATTAGAGATTTTCTAGAGAGATGCCCGTAAAGGGTAAACCACTGTTGCTCTGCAATTAGATGTTCTAGGATGATCGTTGGGCCATAATCCCCTGGATTTGCATTGTCCTTAAAACTATGAACGGTTCCTGCTATGGGAGCAAATATTGGCGTCCCTGCCTCCACCCAAAGGTCAATCCCCAGGTGGATACTTCTTTCCTCCGCCTCAGCAGTATAAATGCTTGATCGATAAATAATCCTGTTTTCGCCGTAAAGGCCGATGCCATAGGATGCATCACCCTCCTTGATTGAATCAAAAATATAGGATTCAAATCTTTCCGGGGTATTTTTGAGCAGGGCTTCCAATGGCCTATTTGAGGCACTTAAATCAAATATTACATATTTCTCAGATTGCTGAGAAATGACAGGGAGGGCAGGGGTATGGATTAAATTTTGCATAAAAAAAAG
>JBGTCD010000010.1:0-29729 GCA_041749015.1 Cyclobacteriaceae bacterium | reverse complement strand
TTTTTTCGCAGATCCATTGGATATTCTCTACGATTTGCTCCACAATATATTTGTAGTCAAACTCAAACTGAAGAGAGGTTTTGATAGGGAAGCCCCCGCCAATATCCACGGTATCGAGGTCAGGGCAAATCTTTTTCAATTCGCAGTATTTATACATAAACCTGCTCAGCTCACTCCAATAGTAGGCCGTATCCCTGATCCCTGTATTGATAAAGAAATGAAGCAATTTTAGACTGGCCTTTTTACTAGGCTCTATTTTGTCCTTATAAAGGTCAGTTATATCGCCATACCTGATTCCTAACCTGGAGGTGTAAAACTCAAAATTTGGTTCCTCATCAGCGGCGACCCTGATGCCTACCTGGTAGGGTTTTTTGACGTGTTCTTCATAGTGTTCGATCTCCTTGAGATTATCAAGCACAGGAATGCAATTCTTAAAACCATCATTGAGAAGTCCGGAGATATATTCTCTATACAAAGGCCTTTTGAAGCCATTGCAAATCACATAGATGTCCTTAGTTATTTTTCTTTGTTCGTAGAGATTTTTGACGATAGGTATATCAAAGGACGAAGAAGTCTCTATATGGGCCCCATGCTTTAAAGCCTCGTCCATCACAAAACTAAAATGCGAGGATTTGGTGCAATAGCAATATGTATAATCACCCTTATATTTATACTTGGCGATAGCATCCTTGAATAGCTTATTGGCAAGGTCGATGTTTTGACCGATTTTCGGGAGGTAGGTAATTTTTAAGGGGGTACCGTATTCTTCTATGATATCCATGAGAGGTACATCATGAAAGTAGAGCTTGTTATCTACCACCTTGAGTTCCGGGGTTGGGAATTCAAAGGTTTGCTCAATGAGATCAATATAACTTTTCATCTTTTTTTATGCTCCGGTGGATGTTTAAGAAAGCCTTTTTAAGAGTCCATGCACCAGGGATATTATCTGATTTGTATAATTACTTTTTTACTGATAAGGATTGCAAAACTACAATTTAAATATTAAAGCTGAAATAGATCTACCCCTTAGTCCCCCTAATTTTTTATAAAAGATTAAACATATTGCTTTCCGCTTAAGGCTCACTAAATTTGCAGCCTGAATTAGAAATCTTTATGCTGGATATTTTTGTAAGCGATGAAACAGCTCCTCTGGAGGTGGTGGTGTTAGGAACAGCGGAATCTTTTGGGGGCACTCCAAAACTTGAGGAGGCCTATGATCCCAAATCAAGAGAGCACATCAGAAACGGCACTTATCCTGTCGAGGAGGCCCTAAAGACTGAAATGGCTGCTTTTGAAAAAGTATTGAAAAAATATGGCGTTAAGGTCTTACGCCCCGAGGTAATTCCCAATCTCAATCAGATTTTTTCCAGAGACATTGGCTTTGTGATTGATGATATTTTCATCAAGCCCAGAATTATCAAAAATCGGATTGAAGAAATAAGGGGCATTGAAAAGATAGTATCCGGAATTTCTGAAAATCAGGTTCTGGAGTGTTCTGGTACCGTGCGCATTGAAGGTGGTGATGTAATGCCATGGCGCGATAGGATTTTTGTTGGGTACTCTGAGCAGGAGGATTTTGATGAATATCTGGTAAGTCGCACCAACCGGGAGGGCGTTGAGTTTTTACAATCTAATTTCCCTAATCGTGAGGTGCATGCTTTTGAACTCAATAAGTCGGATGACGACCCACTGTTTAATGCCCTGCACCTGGATTGTTGCTTCCAGCCTATTGGCACCAATCAGGCTATTGTTTTTGAGGGTGGATTTAAGCATAAAAAGGACTATCAATTTTTGGTAGATTACTTCGGCAGGGATAATGTAATTGACATCACCAGGGAGGAAATGTATCAAATGTGGTCCAACGTGTTTTCTATTTCTCCTGAAGTGGTGGTCTCTGAAAGTAGTTTCACCCGGCTTAACAATATCCTGAAGGAAAGGGGTTTTACAGTGGAACCCATTCCCTATGCGGAATGCGCCAAAATGGAGGGACTGCTGCGTTGCTCTACTTTACCACTAAGGCGTAAAAGGCAATAACTATGGATCAGCAGACTACTTCCACAATCTTAATGGTGCGGCCGTACCAGTTTCAGTTTAATGAACAAACGGCCTCCAATAATTACTACCAAAAGGTTCTTGAAGGATTGGATCCAAAAAAGGCCCAGGCAAGGGCTGAGTATGAGTTTGATAATTTTGTACAAAAATTAAGAGATCACCAGGTCGATGTGGTGGTCATTCAGGACCAGCCCCATCCGGTGACGCCTGATGCAGTTTTTCCTAATAACTGGATTTCCTTTCATAGTGATGGGAGGGTGGCTTTGTACCCTATGTATGCCCCAAACAGAAGGCTGGAGCGGCGGCATGATATTTTGGAAATCCTTCGAAAGGAACATGGGTATAAAATTACTCAGGTAAATGATTACAGCGCGACTGAAGATCAGGGTCAATTTCTCGAAGGTACCGGCAGCCTGGTACTGGATCGGGTCAATAAAATCGCCTATGCAGCCATATCGCTCAGGACTGATTCCGACCTGGTGGATAAGTTCTGTGAAGATTTTGGATACCGGGCCGTAAAATTTACTGCCAATCAAACCGTCAATGGTGAGCGGCTGCCAATTTACCACACCAATGTCATGATGAATGTTGGAGGTAGTTTAGCCATAATTTGCGCAGATACCATCGATCATCCTGAGGAGCGGAGTAAGGTGCTCACCACCCTTAAGGGTTCCGGAAAAACGGTAGTCACCATTTCGGAAGATCAAAAGCTCCATTTTGCAGGCAATATGCTGGAGGTGGTAAGCAAGGATGGAATAGCCTACCTGGTGATGTCAGCAGCAGCGCATAAGTGTCTTGATGATGCGCAGAAAAAGACCATTGAGCAGCATTGTAAAATCCTTTCCAGTTCGCTCGATACACTGGAAGCCCTGGGCGGTGGCAGTGCCCGATGTATGATGGCTGAGGTATTTTTGCCTAAGAACTAATTAACGTACCTTTGCATCAAAATTCAGGTCACCTTCAGGGGTTTATGAGGGTGAAATTTTAATTTATTAGAAAAATAGAAAATTTGATTGGTAGCACACTTGCAATTCCGGTGGCTACCATAGTTTATAAAATTGTTAAAGCATGAAAAAAGGTCCGGTTTCAGAATTCATACTCAAGCATTACCTCCATTTTAATGCAGCAGCTCTTGTAGATGCCGCCAAAGGTTATGAGAAACATCTGAGCGAAGGTAAAAAAATGATGGTCACCCTGGCAGGTGCGATGAGTACGGCTGAGCTAGGCAAGTCGCTTGCTGAGATGATCAGACAAGATAAGGTGCACATCATTTCCTGCACAGGGGCAAATCTTGAAGAAGACCTTATGAATCTGGTGGCGCATAATCACTACAAGCGTGTACCCAATTATAGGGACCTAACGCCTCAGGAGGAGTGGGATTTACTCGGTAAGGGGTTAAATCGTGTCACGGATACCTGTATTCCTGAGGAAGAGGCTTTCAGACGGCTTCAAGCCCATATTTTTAAGATTTGGAGTGATGCCCAAGCTTCAGGAAAGCGGTTTTTTCCTCATGAATATATGTATGAAATGTTGCGCTCAGGGGTGCTGGAGCAATATTATGAAATAGATCCTAAGGATAGCTGGATGCTGGCAGCAGCAGAAAAGAATCTGCCTATTGTAGTGCCTGGATGGGAAGACTCTACGATGGGAAATATATTTGCCAGCTATTGTGTCACCGGAGAGTTGAAGCCACAAACAGTAAAATCCGGGATAGAATATATGACATTCCTGGCCGACTGGTACACTGATAATGCAGGCTCGGAGGGGATTGGATTTTTTCAAATTGGTGGGGGTATTGCAGGGGACTTTCCTATCTGTGTGGTGCCTATGCTGCATCAGGATCTGGAAAGGGAAAATGTGCCTTATTGGAGCTTTTTCTGTCAGATTTCAGATTCTACCACCAGCTACGGGTCTTATTCAGGAGCTGTGCCCAACGAAAAAATTACCTGGGGGAAGCTTTCTATAGACACCCCAAAATATATTATCGAGTCAGATGCTACGATCGTAGCGCCATTAATTTTTGCATATCTCTTAGGTTGGTAAATTATGAAGGAGGAAGAAAGGATTATAGAGGAGTCTAAACACTTGCTAAAAGCAAGGAATATCCGCATCAGTGATTTTGACAGGATCAACGAAATCATGAGGATGGCCTATTCTATGAATACAGAGTGGGGTAAGAATCAAATTAAAAAACTGCTGAAGATATTCCCGGAAGGGCAAATCTGCATCGAAGACAAGGGTAGTATGGTGGCTTTTGCACTCACCATTATGATTGATTATGAGCAATTTGGAGACAATCATACCTATAACCAGGTGACTGGTGATTTTACTTTTGATACCCACGACCCTGAGGGGGATATTCTCTATGGCATTGAGATTTGTGTGCACCCGGATTACCGTGGGATGCGCCTGGGCAGGAGGCTGTATGATTTGAGAAAAGAACTTTGTGAAAATCTCAATCTTCGCTCCATTATGGCTGGTGGCAGGATGCCTAACTACCATAAATATCAAAAGGAGCATACACCAAAAGAATACATCCAATTGGTGCGGTCGAAGGAAATATATGACCCGGTGCTGTATTTTCAGCTCAGCAATGACTTTCACGTTAGGAAGATCCTGACTAATTACCTGCCTTTTGATAAGGAGTCGATGTCTTTTGCTACCCTAATCGAATGGAATAATATCTACTATCGGGAAAAAGAAAAGCTCATTGGCGATAAGAAAGGCTATGCCCGGATAGGGGTGGTGCAATGGCAGTTGCGGACAGTGAGGAATCTGGAGTCTTTTTTTGAAAATGTGGAATTCTTTGTGGATGCGGTAAGCGGCTACAAAGCAGATTTTCTCCTTTTCCCAGAGCTTTTTAATGCGCCTTTAATGGCAGAGTTTAATGAGGATGATGCTGCTGAGGCAATCAGAAAACTCGCCCAATACACCGATGAGATCAGGGACAAATTTGTGCAATTTGCAGTATCATACAACATCAACATCATCGCAGGGACAATGCCCAAGTATGATGATGGCCATCTGTATAATGTTTCCTATTTGTGCCGGAGGGATGGCACTTATGAGGCTCAGTTTAAGATCCACGTGACACCCTCTGAGCGGGCTGACTGGGGTATGGCAGGGGGCGACAGAATCAGGGTGTTTAATACCGATGTCGCCAAGATTGGGATATTGATTTGCTATGATTGTGAATTTCCGGAATTGGCCCGCTTGCAGGCAGAGCAGGGGGTGGAAATCCTCTTTGTGCCATTTGCTACCGATACTCAAAACGGGTACCACCGCGTGCGGTTATGTTCACAGGCCCGGGCTATCGAAAATGAATGTTACGTGGTGATTTCAGGTAGTGTAGGCAACCTGCCTAAGGTCAAGAATATGGACATTCAATATGCGCAGTCTGCAGTATTTTCTCCATCAGATTTTGCATTCCCCCATAATGGTATTGTCACTGAGGGTACGCCCAACACCGAAATGACCCTGGTCGCTGATGTGGACCTTAACGACCTAAAGGAGTTGCACATGCATGGCAGTGTGAAAAATCTCAAAGATCGTCGCACAGATCTCTACACCGTGAAATTATTAAAATAGCTACCTTAGCACCATAAATGAATATAGAGGAAACCCTTCAGGAAGCACTATCACAGGCCTTTTCAGAAGTTTTTGGCAAAGACATACCCAGTGAGCAGATCACGCTCCAGCCTACACGTAAGGATTTTGAGGGTTCACATACACTGGTTTGCTTTAATTACACAAAGAAGATTGGTAAAAAGCCTGAAGAAATTGCCACAGCCCTGGGGGATTATTTGGTCAACAATGGAAATGCGGTAAAAAGCTTCAATGTAGTAAAAGGATTTCTGAACCTGGTACTCAATGATACGGTGTGGAAATCAGTAATGATGGCCATTTGGAATACCGAAGATTACGGATTCCAGCCTTTCAATGGAAAGGAAATGATGGTCGAATATGCTTCTCCCAATACCAACAAACCCCTGCATTTGGGACATTTAAGGAATATCTTCCTTGGGTTTTCGGTTGCCAAAATATTAAAGGCCAATGGTTATAAGGTGCCTCGGGTTCAGATCATCAATGACCGGGGGATCCATATATGCAAATCCATGGTCGCCTGGCAAAACTATGGAGCGGGGGCTACTCCTAAATCCATCGGAAAAAAAGGAGATCACCTGGTAGGGGAGTACTATGTGAGATTTGACCAGGAGTACAAAAAGCAGATCGCGAACCTTGTTGCTGAGGGTATGAGTGAGGAGGCAGCCGGTAAACAGGCACCGATTTTGATTCAGGCCCAGGAAACTCTCAGAAAATGGGAGCAAAAAGATCCTGAAACCTACCAGTTATGGGAGACCATGAATGGCTGGGTCTATGATGGTTTTAATGCTACTTATGATCGGGTAGGGATAGATTTCGATCAGCTTTACTATGAATCTGAAACCTACCTCTTAGGAAGGGATGAGGTCCTGCAGGGTTTGGAAACTGGTGCATTTTATAAAAAGGATGATGGTTCCGTTTGGGTAGATCTTACTGAGGAAGGCCTGGACCATAAGCTCCTGCTCAGAGCTGATGGCACCTCGGTGTACATGACTCAGGACATCGGGACTGCCATATTACGATACAGGGATTATCCCAATATAAGCGGACAGATCTATACGGTAGGTAATGAGCAGGAATACCACTTCAAAGTGCTTTTTTTGATTTTGAAAAAGCTGGGCTATGCCTGGGCAGAGCATTGCTTCCACCTCAGTTATGGTATGGTAGATCTGCCATCCGGCAAAATGAAATCTAGGGAAGGAACCGTGGTCGACGCTGACGATTTGGTAGATGAGATGATTGAAACCTCAAGAAGGCATACTACCGAGCTGGGTAAGATTGAAGGGTTTAGCGAGGAGCAGGCTCAGGAGCTGTATGAAACAGTAGGCATGGGTGCTTTAAAATACTTTTTGCTAAAAGTAGACCCAAAGAAAAGAATGCTGTTTGATCCTGAAGAATCCGTCCAATTTCAGGGCAATACCGGACCCTTTATCCAATATACCCACGCACGGATTGCTGCCATCAACAGGAAGGCTGAAAAAATGGGTCTTGGACCAAAATTAGAAGCTTTTGAAGAAGTGGAGGTGCTCTTACCGGTAGAGGTGGCCATCATCAACGCCATTAGCGAATATCCCGAAAAAGTACAGGAGGCTGGTGCTGCCTATGCTCCATCGGTGATTGCCCAGTACGTATTTGATCTCGCCAAGGAATACAATCGGTTCTATCAGGAGATCCCAATTTTTAATGAAAGGGATGAGCATTTGATCCGGTTCCGGGTAGGCCTTTCGGTACTGGTAGGTGACACCATCAGAAAGGCAATGGGGCTATTGGGGATCAGGGTGCCGGACAGAATGTAACGGTTATCCATGCCACCTCGTTAAGTAACGAAACATTAAGTAGCAATTTTGGTTTTAAAAATATCCGGACTCGGTCGGTTAGTTAACCCAATCAATCATGTTAAAAGCATTAATTCTAATTTTAACTTTCGGAATCCTTTCCTTCAACTTTAAATCAGATATGAGTACAATTCACAACTTCAAGGCCACTGGTATTGATGGTACCACCATTGATTTTGCAAATTTTAAAGGCAAAAAGCTGCTCATCGTCAATGTGGCCTCAAAATGCGGGTACACCCCGCAGTATGCCGACTTGCAAAAATTTCATGAAATGCACGGCGATAAGGTAGCAGTTCTGGGTTTTCCTGCTAATAATTTCGGCAGCCAGGAGCCGGGTTCTAATCAGGAGATTCAAAGTTTCTGCCAGAGGAATTACGGTGTCACCTTTCAGATGTTTGAAAAAATTTCTGTAAAGGGGAGCGATCAGCATGCCCTGTACCAATGGCTTAAAGAAAAGTCCGGGAAAGAGCCATCCTGGAATTTTTGTAAATACCTCGTCAGTGAAGACGGGCAATCGGTAGAATTTTTTGGCCCTGGGGTAAATCCCATTGACGAAGCCATATCGGGTAAACTTTAAGTCTTGTATATTTGCATGCGGAATGACCAATGATCTCCGGCAAATATTAATTTTTAAATCCCATAAATGAATATCAAGGCATGGATTGGGGCTGCGCGCCTCCGTACCTTACCCCTGGCACTTTCTACTGTCGGCATGGGGGCTTTTTTGGCAGAATACTACGATTTTTTTAATGGGCTCATTTTTGCCCTTACCGTGGTCACCACCATTTTACTTCAGATCCTTTCCAACCTGGCTAATGATTATGGCGACTCAGTAAATGGGGCGGATCATCAGGGCAGGACAGGCCCATTGCGGGCAGTGCAATCTGGGGCTATCTCGCAGGCCGGGATGAAAAAAGCGGTGATGCTGTTTGCTATCTTAAGCCTGATTTCAGGGCTGGGCCTTCTATGGGTCGCTTTTTCAGATGAGTTACAGTATTTTTTAATATTCCTTGGCCTGGGTATTTTGGCGATCGTGGCAGCCATCGCCTATACGGCGGGTCGTAATCCTTACGGCTATGCCGGCTTTGGCGATCTTTTTGTTTTTCTGTTTTTCGGATTGGTAGGAGTGGCAGGTAGTTTTTTCCTTTACGGTCGGGAGTTGCCAGCCGGCATATGGCTGCCAGCGATTAGCTGTGGGCTATTCTCAGTAGCAGTGCTTAACATCAACAACATCAGGGATATCGAATCTGATAAAGCAGCCGGAAAACGATCGATACCTGTGCGCATCGGTAAAAAGGCTGCGGTCTTTTACCATATCATGCTTATCATCTTAGGATTACTGGCAGCAGGTTTGCATTCCGTGCTGCATTTTATAGAGCCCTTGCAGTGGGTTTTTGTCCTTTCTGCCCCTATGTTTTTAAGAAATATTCGTGCCGTCAAAGAGGAGGTGCATCTTGATCCCTGGCTCCGCCAACTGGCCTTGACTACCTTAATTTTTGTAGTGCTCTTTGGATTGGGCCTTGTAGTTTGGTAAGGTCTCTTTATACCCTGCAATAGTCCATTGATAGTCATATTCTGCCTTATATCGTGTTGTCAATTGAATAGTCTTTTGGTTTTTAGTATGTTTAAATAAAATCCAGACTAACATGAGACTATTTATTTTGCTTTTCTCCGCCCTCACCATTGTAACACATATCTCCGAGGCTCAAATCACCAAAAAGAAATTAGACTTACCTGATTTTCATAGTATATGGGTCAACTCTGCCTATACCGTCCATCTGAAACAATCCAATAAAAACGAGGTGGAAACCGATGTACAAACAGAAATCTATGATCTGAGCACCTTTGAAGTAAGGGATGGGGTCCTTCACATCAATATGGAGCCCAAGGAAGATAGCAAAAAGAAAAGCGTATGGGCCAAAATTGATGATATCAAACTCAGGCCCAATATCAACCTGCATATTCAGATGCGCGATATCAAAGAGTTGCGTGTCAATGGTATTGGTAAAATTATAGCTGGTAATTCCCTTGCAGCCAATAACATCAAGCTGGTTGTTAGTGGCTCTGGCAGTATGGAAATTGATCTTAAAGGGCAGGACCTTAAAGCTTCAGTAAGCGGTTCCGGTAATCTATCAGTTAAGGGGTATGCTACTCATGGTAAACTTGAGGTCAGCGGATCTGGCAGCATCAACGCATTCGACTGTGAATTAAACACGGCCGAGGTTATAGTGTCAGGCTCCGGTAATTGTGATGTTAAGGTAAGTGATGAGTTGACCGCTACTATCATGGGATCAGGTAATATCAACCATAAAGGCCAAACCCGGAATGTAACCCGAAAAACTTTTGGACAGGGTACGGTAACAAGGGCTTATTAGATTAAATTTGCCGGATGGATCTACAACTTTCTACTCCGGCACTTCTTTTTCCAGCTATCACCCTAATGATGCTGGCCTACACCAACCGATTTCTGGGACTTGCAAACCTGATCAGGGGTTTGCATAAAAAGCACCTCGAAAATCCTGACCAGGACATCATCGTAGATCAGCTCAGAAACCTTCGCCGAAGGCTGATGATGATCAAAAACATGCAGGTTTTTGGAGTTCTGAGCTTTGTGCTTTGTGTATTCTGCATGTTCATGCTTTATCTGGAATACAAAGAAATGGCCAATTATACCTTCATGGCGAGCCTCTTCGCCCTTTTGGTTTCCCTCTTAATATCATTGGTAGAAATTCAAATATCAACCAAGGCTCTGGAGCTAGAGTTGTCGGATATGGAGCAGTTTAAGGATGATCCCACAAGTTTAGAAAAGCTTTTTAAGAGAGATAAAAAGAGGAAATTTTAATCTTTGCCCTCCATATAGGTCTTTAGTTCCTTCAGCCCCTCCTCATACTGTGGACCGAGTAAATTTTCCATTATGGCACCAAAGAATTTGTAGAAACCGCCCATTTTTGCTGAATAGCTCCACGTAAGTTGAGTGCCTTCACTGGTTTCTGAAAGTTTAAACTCTGCATAGGAAGGATCATCAAATCCATCGAATAGGAGTTTATTTTTTACGTATTCATTCGCTTTGGATTCGATAATTTCCTGAGAACCTATACCAGCTTCCTCTCCGGCCCAGGAGATTTTCGCACCAACGCCTGATTCAGGACCAGAGTATTCGTATTTGGCATCAGGATCCATTTTGTGCCAGGGTGACCATTCGTTAAAATTTTTAAAGGAGTTGACCTCCTTAAAAACCTCTGATGCAGGTTTGTTGATCACGATGGACCTTTCAAATGAATTTTCTTCAGGCAGTAAAATCAGGGCTACTAAGATTGCCACTACAATAACTGCTGAAATGATGGTAAAGATTTTTAGAAATTTCATGGCAGTAATTTTTTGATCAAATATATATAAAAATGTTTTCGGTTGTCAATAATTTAAACCCACCTTGATACCACCATAATAGTTGCGACCAGGAGCCGGTTGAAAAAATCGGTCGAAAAATGCGTTCAGATCATTGCCCAGGCTATAATCTTCATCCAGTAGATTATCCACCCCAAAGAAAATCTCGCCATCCCATTTGCCTTTTACAGACCATCTTTTCCCCATCCTGAGGTTGACCAACTGGTAAGATTCCTGGTAGACGGTATTGGCATCATTGAGAGGTATCTTGTCTGTAAATTGCCAGGTGAGGTTGGCATAATAGCCTCCTTTGATATTGGCATCCACGGTATGCACAAGAGTATGCGGTGCCACTCCGGTGAGTTGATTTCCTGAAAAATCATTGCCTCTTTGATCATATTCATTGAATCTAAAAAAATGTCCTGTATAGCTCTGCCGGACCTGAAGCAGATGCAGGAAAGCCCCCGGGTTACTGATGATCCTATAGGTAAGCATGGCTTCAATGCCCGGCTGATCGGTGCTGCCGGCATTTCTAAACAAAACGACCCCCTGGTCATTGGTGAACGAGGTGATGGTTTCGTCTAATCTGAAATAAAAGGCTGTAATATCTGCGAAAATCTTCCCATCCCAAATCGAGGACCTGATGCCAGTCTCGAAGCTGGTGCCCTGCTCAGGCATCAGGACTATATTGATGCTGCCCTCATTGGTGCGCACCTCGTCGAGGGTAGGGGGGGAGAATCCCCAACTGACGCTCCCATGCCAGGAGGTGTTGGGGGTGATCTTTTTGAGCAAGGCTACCCGTGGTATCCAAACGGGATCAAAATCGCGTACCAGACGCGCCGGGTTGCCGGGACCGGCATCAGCGGTGCGGTCGATATCATATCGGAGGTAATTGCGGCTGAGGCCACCAGTTAGGATCCAGGTAGGAGAGAGGTTGATTTCGGCCTGGGTGAAGAAGAAAAACTGAAGATTTTTGAGGTCATCGCTAAACCGGAGGGTATCTGCCTGACCCATTACATTGCCAAAATTCTGAGCGGCAGTCCTTTGGTATTGGTATTCAGCCCCGCCAGTCCATTTGGTTGTCAGTCCTCCGATAGTACCGTCATAGATAAAGCGTGTACGGCCTCCAAGCCCACCGTAAACTTCTTTTTTGTAATCCAGAATAAATGGATGGTCAAAATCTCCAGTGGTTACATAGAGGGCGGTTTTGTTGCTCCATTTTGAATTGATCTTGTGGTCCTTTCCTATTGCCCAATATAGTGCTCTTTGGTGGATGGAGGAGTTTTGGTCGATGCTGCCGGGCCGGGCCTGTTGTGGATTCTCGGCTCTTTGCGTTTCTGTAAGTGCCCCTGGGATTTGATATTGAAGGTCTGAAACCAGGATATGCGTTTGCCAGCCCTGGTCCATTTCTGCGCTGAGATGAAAGACCCTCCGGTCTGACTGGCTGTGGTCCCGGTAGCCCTCGCTCTGCTGCATCACAAACCCTGCAGAAATGGCACCGTTTTCTATATCCTGCGTTACTTGAGCTCTATACCGCCGGAGGCCGAAGGAACCGGCAAGGCCTTCTACTGTAGCTTTATTGCCTGAAGGAATCGTTGCTGAAAGATTGATCACCCCTCCGGTTCCCGCACCAAAGATGCTGCCGGCAGGGCCTTTGATGACCTCAGCCCGGCTTACATTTGAAAAATCAAGTAAGTTGAGTGTGGTGGTGCCTTCAGGCCCGGTGAAGGGAATATCATTCCAGTACACTTTTACATTGCGTACACCAAATGGTGCTCTAAGGCTACTGCCTCTAATTGAGATTCTGAAGCTGGCAGGTGCCCGCTCTTCAAATCTGATGCCGGGCAGGGTATTAAATACAGGCACCAGTGATGTTTCATTGAACCGGTTGAAATCCCATTCAGTGAGCAGGTGCACCGGGGCCGCCTGGTCCATCAGAGGGCGCTCAGAGTCGTAGCCGGTTACCACCACTTCTCTAAGATTCTGCACCTTCGGATCCATTGTTATGATGAGGCTGTCGCCCGGATCAAGGCTTATTTTTTTGGCCTGGTAAAAATGATGGTAAGTTTTAAATGTCTGATTTTGGGTGAGCCCGGTTATCCTTGCTACTCCCGATGCATCACTGTACCAGGAGGTGCCGGAATCATCAGTGACCGCTACCCCGGAGATAGGATTTTGGCTTCCTGATTCTAAAAATGTTACCTCTGCTCCTGTGCTTTGGCCCGAAACCTCCAGGCCAAAGGCAGTGAAAATACCAACCGCAAATAAATACTTAAACTTAATAACCATAAAATCAAAACGGCACTCTCATGTATGGGGTTTAAATTTACTTTTTTTTGGGGATTCAAGATGTGTTTCGCTCGCTTTTGCAAAAGTGACTGATCGGGTAGGGGGCTCGATTTTGGCTTCTTTAGTTTTTGCCATTGCAAATTCGCCCGAGGAAGTTCACAATTTTGATGGCAGATTTTAAGGAAATTCTACTCCTCGTTCGGACAATTAACCTATTATATAGTATTTCAATTTCTAACTTACCATAATAGGAAATTGAATTAAGAAATTCGGAAGCGATTTGTTCCCTAAGCTTTGGTTCATCTGATGCTAAGACGTAATATTTTTGGCTAAATTTTTTATTGGTTTTAAAATCTATTTCAATCGGATTGACCCATTCGTTAATCTTATCAGCGATGGTTTCAGGCCTTATGTATACATGACCATAATCTTTTTGGAGTTGACCCATTCCGACAAATTCATGTTCCACTATAGTTTCTCTGTTTATTTGTTTTCTATGCACAATTCTATCAATTGTAGAATTGGTGGTCAGGATGAGAAGGTTAAATGGGTAAGCGTGTTGAATCTCATAAGCATCAAACAGGGCCACCAAGGGATATTCCTTGAAAGAATCAAACATTCCGAGTTCTTTCCTTAATTTGGCCTGGTCAGAATCCTTGATATTGGTGATACCTATTTGTCGTGAAATCTCACCCAAAACCTTTGAAATTAGCTTCTGATCTTCTTCATAAGAGTTCAGTTGATAGATGCGCTTCTTGGAATAAATGGGATGAAATGAATCCATCGAGTGCAGTTTTAAAGACCAATCTAATAAAAATTTAATATCATTTTTCAGAAAGCCCATTGGTATTCAGCAGTCGGTCTCATAGAGTGCCCAAAATATTTTCTAGGCTCCGGCTCATATATCCAATTACTTTAAATGTTGAATCAAAAAAAAAACTCCCCGCTTCCCTGAGTTTGCCTTGTTCTTCACGAATGAGACCCTTAAACCGAGTTAGGGCATGAGACTCGATTAGGAAAATATTTATTTAAATAGTCTTCCTATGAATGATTGTTTTTTGGGGGGGCTAAATAATTGTATTTCTTTATAAAATTCACTAATTTCATTACTTATTTCTATGAGTTCTTGAATCCAATCATCAACAGCAATACCAGCCTTATCATTAACCCTTTCAAGATGGTTATTTATTTCTTGTATTTCTGACTTAATAAGCTGATTTTGATCATTTAAATTTCTATCAATAAAATCTTTATAAGTGTTGTAGGACTTGATTTCCCCATGTTTGGATTCACTCTTCAGAATTTTGCGAGCAAAAAAATTCCAATCATCTAAATAGTTATGTTTTATCATCATGTAACTAGAATATGCAATGCACACCTCCTTGAATTTTGGGTTCTCTATATAAATCAGCACAAAATTTGATGTTTGGTCTCTAAGAAACATTTTGAAGTATTCGATTTCAGCAGTTTGATAGTTATCTAAAGCCTTAATACTTGATTTTTTTTCCTTATCTACTTCTATAATGAAATAGCTATGCGGTTTTTGATCCGTCGCTTCTACCCAGAATTTTCTAATAGGGATATGATTTTGAATAAAGACTTGATTAAGCTTTTTATAGATTTCATACTTGGAATCTATGTTCAATATTTTAGCAATCTGCTTTATATCTAATTTCTGTTTATCCAATGAAAGCAAGTGTAAAAAGTCTTGTAAGTCTGATTGTTTTTGCCCTTCCTTTAATTTTAGGTCAAAAATTATGTCAATAATTTCAACCAAGGAAGCCCATTTATGGGTTCTTATATGCCTAAGCTGAATCTCAACTTGTTTATGCTTATTAACAGGGCTTTTTATGTAAATGTGATACCCTTGATATCTATCAGGTTTTGGTTCCTTTATGTAATCTTTCACTTGAGTGATTTCATATATTTTGAAAATCTCATTTCTAATTAGTGAAAGAGCAAATTTCGAATGAACAATAACTCTACACCCGGCAATATCTCCCATGTTTCCTAAGGACATAGAGGCTCTCTTTTTATTTTGGATAGTATAGATTCTATCCTTTTTATCCTCAATGATATTACACAGTCCTTTCTAATTCTTTTTGAAATTTTAGCAACATTTTCAAAAACTGGTGATATGTCCTCTTTGAATGAGGTTCTATATTCCTGAAGTTTTTCTAAATCGTGAGTATCAATTTTACTACCTTCTTTAATAGTTAAACGAAGCGATTTTCCAAGTTTATTTATTTGCGATTTAGTTGTCATAAAGCTCTTATTAAAATGACTAGGCAAATCATTTTTCTATGGACATTTTTTTCAGTTTAATTGCTATCATTTGTTTGATTTGTAACAGACTTAAGTTTAAGTATTTAATATTTAGATAAAACTGAATCTAATTACTATTTGTTAGTTAATTTTATTCTCCATTCATTAACTTAAAAATATTTTTCTGTTTATTCTGTGGGATGTGGGGAATGGCACACTACTACCTGATTTTCCCAATCACCCAAACGATTGCGCCTATCCTATATATAGAATCAGGTAGTTTACACCACCCAATTTACCCAAAAATCCCCTTCAATATTTAAATATATCACGATAAATTCATAATCCCTAAACTTTCCTGGACCTGATATCGATGAGGATAATCAGGTTAATGGCCTCATTTTCAATTTAAATACTATATTTACCTTTTCTCAAAAGCTCTGGTGCGCATTGTAATCACCATATTTGCCATTATTTCAGTTCTCTATACAGGGTATAAAGTATATGACCTGTATGATTACAATCAGTCACAAAGGTCGGAGCATATCAGCTATGGCACCCAATCGAGCCTGGAAGTGACCAGGCATATGGACTCCATACTGTCTAAAGTCATGCAGGAGACCGAAGCCTTTGCAAATGCCTTAACTGAAGGGTCCCTTGCATACGATGAGATATTGAACCAATTAAAAGTGGTCAGTCGGGGTAACCCTAATATCATGGGCATGCTCGCCGCTTTCGAACCCTATCAATATGATAAGGGGAAAAAGCTGTTTGCGCCTTTTTTTGTTCAGGTGGATAACGATTTTATTTATATAGAAGATTACTACGATTACACTGATCCCAACCTTGCCAAGGCCGAATGGTATGTAGGAGTCAGAGATCACGGCAAGCAGTGGACCGAGCCCTCCTTCGCCGGTGCTGCTCAGCGTCTGGTGGCTGATTATGGGGTGCCATTTTACAAAGTTGATTCAAAGACTGGTGAAAAGATAATTGCAGGTACCATTACCGCTACTATTACCTTAAAATCACTTAACAACTTATTAAATTCACTAAGCCTGGGCAACACTGGTTATGCCTATGCCTTAAGCAAAAAAGGCGCCTATCTTTCCCACCCCAACAATGACTACCTCAAGCAGGGCCGGACCATTTTTGAGGTGGCTGAGGACCATGGTGATCCCGTTTTCATGGAAATCGCAAACCAGATCATCAAAGGTAATGAGGGGCATGGCACCTATACCAACACCGTGACCGGGCAGGAGTCCTGGGTGTTTTACAGTCCTATAGAGAAGTCAGGCTGGAGGGTAGGCGTAGTGATGATTAAGGATGAATTGCTTGCTGACAAAACCATCATCAATAAGAAAAAAATAGAAATAGCCCTGTTTGCTGCTTTTTCCATCCTTTTGTTAGCCATAATTTTTTCCGGGGCCTTAAAGGGTAAAGAAGACGCGATGTGGAACCTGTCCATGATCTGCGCCATATTAATCTTGCTGAATATTGGATTTATTTGGTTCCTGGAGATCCGCCATGGTCAGCGCATTCATAGCAATGATAATATTCTCATTGCAGATTATACCGGATTAAATACCTTCCTTTCAGGGGCTGAGGAGAAAGCTGCTGCCATGAACGAGGCCCCTATCATCAATATCCCTACCGGTGTTTTTATCGAAGAGATGGAATTCATCAATGGGTATAATGTAAAGGTAGCCGGGTATGTATGGCAAAAATATCCCGATAGTATCAGAGGCAAAGTGCAGGAAGGTTTTACCTTTCCCCAGGCTGCTCCCGATGCCGAGTTAGTCTATATTGAGGAAGCCTACAGGCAGGAATTTAAAGGCTATGAGTTGGTAGGGTGGAGCTTCCGGGTCATGTTTCGTCTGGATTTTGACTACAGGATATATCCTTTTGACCGCAGAGAGATCAACCTCCAGATCCGGCCTGTTGACTTCAGTCAGAATATATTGCTGACGCCTGATTTTACGGCTTATAAGACAATCATTCCGTCCTCTATGCCTGGCACCCTGGGTAAATTAGTACTTCCAGGATGGGAGATGAAGGCCAGTTATTTTGACTACAGGCTTCAGGATTATAATGCTAATTTTGGATATGAAGATTTCTCCAGGCAAGACAACGTTCCGGAATTCCATTATAACTTATTGTTGAAACGGCACATTCTGAGCCCATTTATCTCCACCGTAATTCCTATCATGGTAGTAGCCATCATGCTCTTTGGTGTGGTATACAGCACCACCAAAAACAGGAAGAAGAATGTGCTGGCTGGTTTTAGTGCCTTTGGCGTAGTGCAGACCTGCGCGGCTTTTTTCTTCGTGATCATTCTGGCCCATATTGATTTGAGGCAGGGGATGGATACTGAGGAAATTACCTATATCGAATACTTCTATTTCATCATGTATCTCATACTATTGCTGGTAGTATTTGATGTCATTATTTTTTCCAATACTGATAAGTCCACCGTGTTTGACTACAAAGATAACCTCATCATGAAGCTGTTTTACTGGCCACTGCTTTTGGGTATCTGCCTGGTGATCACCTTGATGATGTTTTATTAGTTTCCTCTTATGTGTATTATTGAAAAGTATTGAATCACCGTGAACGAGTCATTGAATTTGAAAGATGATTTGCAAATCAAGGCCGGAGACTGGCGGGATTCTATGACCTATTCGCTCCTAATATTAGCTGACCCTGACCCGGATTTACTGGCTGGATACATCCAAAAGGCTAAAGTATTTGTAGTGAATTATAAAGCGGAGGTAGCAGGTGTAATTGCTCTTGAACCTCAACTCAATAAGGTTTTGGAGATTAAGAATATCGCAGTAAAGGCTAATTTTCAGGGCAGGGGTATTGGCAGGTATTTGATGGACTTTTCAGAAGAGTATGCTTTGGACAAGGATTTTGAAGCAATAAAAGTCGCAACTGGGAATTCTAGCCTTGGCCCATTGCGCCTGTATCGATCTCAGGGATTTGAGATTTATGAAGTTCATGAAGACTATTTCATCAAAAACTACCCGGACCCTATCTATGAAAATGGCATTCAATGCAGAGACCAAATTATCCTCCTTAAAATTTTATCTTCTTGATAATTTAAAGCATGAGTGGATTAAATCTTACATAGGCTCCATTTTGAATTTATTGAGCAATCTGTCGAAAAGTAAGTTTTTACACCTCTCAAGGGGTTATTTAAAATCCTTATTTACCCACCCGATGTAAATATTACATATAACATGATTATTATTGCAAATTCTTTAACTTGATAAGTTATGTTTTCTAAAATATACTCTACTATATTTGATTTTAAAGGATTTAAAGAAATCCTGGTTGTAAACTAAAATGGTAATTCTAACAGGGTTGAAAGACTACAAATTTGAATAATGAATTATTAATAGAAGTTTTTAAGCAATCATCGATGGCTACTGTGGTTTTGAAAACGGACGCTCCTGTTTTTACCATAGTAGATGCCAACGAAGCCTATCTAAAAATAACTGAAACCGTCGGGCAACTCATAATTGGAAAAGGCATATTCGAAGTTTTTCCAGACCGTCCTGAATCCAAAAGCCCGGAAGTATTGGAGGGCACCTATCTGGAGGTGATAAAATCCAGGCTACCCAATTCGACTACCTTCTTAAGATATGACCTTGAAATTGATCCATCATCTTATGAAAAAAGATATTGGGATGTGTTAAATCATCCTGTAAAAGACACCTCTGGGAAAGTGACTTTTATTATTAGTCAGATAACGGAGCGATCCGAGATCATCAAAATCAAAGAGGAGCACCAGGCGGACAAGGCCCATATACAGAGTTTAGCAGAGTCCATTAATGGGGTATTGTGGGAAGCAGATGCGAAAACCCTCGCCATAACTTATGTCAGCCCACAAGTGGAGCGAGTATTTGGCTATTCACCTAAACAGTGGACTGGCGAACCGGAGTTTTGGGAGCGGCACCTGCATCCCGAGGATAAGGAAGCTACCATACGGTATCACAGGGAAAAGGTTAAAAAAGGTAAGGACCATAATTTCGAATACAGGCTGTTTGCAGCAGATGGCAGGGTGATCTGGATCCATGCTTTGGTGACCATGACCATGGACGATAGTATGCCTTCAAGGCTGAAAGGCATCATGATTGATATCAGTAAGAGAAAATTTGCAGAAGCTGCCAAAAGGCAAGCGGAGATCGATATCAAAAAAATCCATGACCAATCCATGGACATCATTTGTACAGCCGATGCCAAAGGAAATTTTCTGACCATGAATGCTGCCTCAAAACAAATTCTGGGCTACGAACCTGAGGAAATGATTGGTAAATCAGTTTTTGATTTTATCTATCCTGAAGACCTCCCTGCCACCAGAGCAATAGCAAAACAAATCAGGGAGGAGGGTAAAACCATTACCAATTTTGAGAACCGATATTTCCATAAAAGCGGGAAGCTGGTCCCTTTATTATGGTCATCAAGATGGGAAAAGAATGAGGAAATACTTTATAGCATCGCTCGGGATGCCACCGAAATGAATGCCCTTCTGACCGAAAGGTCTTTGATGCTAAATAATACCGATGAGGCTTTTGTATTGATTAATAAGGAGTTGAAAATAGTCACTTTCAACCAACAGTATTGCGACATACACAAGGATTACTTCGGATTAAAAGTTGAAAAGGGTGCTAGAATTCTTGACTACGTCCCACGGGACCGCAGAGGGAAGGTCACCGAAATTTGTAAATCAGTTCTCAATGGCAAACGGGATAGAGAACAGGTTCAGGTGTCATTGACCAATAAGCCAATTCGATATTACGAGAACCGCTATAAGCCTGCAAAAGATGATTCCGGAAAAATTATTGGGATTTTCATCACCACGATTGAAACCACAGATTTTGAATTGGCACAAGCAGATATCAAGGCTATCAATCAAAGATTTGAGTTGGTTACAGAGGCGATTTCGGATGCGATTTGGGATCACCATTTTATTTCAGGAGATTATTTCTGGGGTAAGGGTTTCAAGAAACTTTTTGGGCACGATGAACTAGGCCCACGGAAAAATTACCGGTTATGGGAGAAAAATATACACCCTGACGATAAAGAGAGGATTTTAGAATCAGTAAAATCGTTCTTGGAGAGTGACAAGAAAACCTGGGAAGGTGAGTACCGGTTTCGGAAATCAAAAGGGACCTATGCTTATGTTTTGGATAAGGGGCTCGTGGTACGGGACAGCAAGAATAAACCCATCCGGTTTGTTGGTGCCATGCAGGATATTTCTAAAAGAAAGCGGGAGGAAACCCAACTACGGCTTCTTGAAAGTGTGGTCACCAATACCACAGATGCTGTCATGGTCACTCAAGCCGAGCCATTTGATGAGCCCGGCCCAAAGATTATTCACGTCAATGATGCCTTTACCCGGATCACCGGATACAAGGCTATTGAGGTAATTGGCAAAACTCCAAGAATACTCCAGGGACCCAAAACGGATAGAGAGGAGCTGATAAATCTAAAAAAGGCTTTAAAAAATTGGGAATCTCATGAATGCACCATCCTCAATTATAAGAAAAATGGTGAAGAATTTTGGAACAACTTATCGATTACCCCGGTAGCCAATAAAAAAGGGTGGTATACCCATTGGGTGGCCATAGAAAGGGATGCTACTGACAGGATGAACGCAGAATTAGCAAATCGGACCCTTGCAAAAATCTCAGGAATATTTAATTCAGAAAAAGCAATCAATACTACCTTGAATCGGGTGCTGGAAGTCCTTTCTGAACAGTCTGATTTTTGTATGGCCGAAGCCTGGCTGCTCAATAGAGATAAAAATAAGATTAACTTGGTATCTAAGTGCATTACTGATTCTGAAATGAAGGTTTTTTATAAAAATACTCATTCTCAAAAAAGCTTTAAAAAAGGGGAGGGTCTGCCTGGCCAAATATGGACAACTAAAAAGTCGGAATTATGGCGGCATGTTTATAGGCGCAAGAGCTTTGTTAGAAACCACGCAGCAGCAGCGGTTGGGTTGAAATCCGTTTTCGGATTTCCTCTCCTTCATGGAAAAGAGATGATAGGAGTGATTATCCTCGGACTAAGGAGAGATGAAAAATGGGATAAGCAGTTTCGTGCATTGTTTGGTAGCCTTGAGCAGTACATCGGCTCTGAGATCAAAAGAAAGCAGCAGGAGGAGGAATCGCACAACTTTTTCCAACATGCACCCGATATATTGGCTGTTGCTGGTCCTGATGGATATTTTAGAAAGGTGAATCCTGCATTTGCCGCTTTGCTGGGCTATACAGAGAAAGAACTGACGACCAAACCTATTTTTTCATTCGTGCACCCTGATGATAGAGATAATACGGAAATAGAATATAAAAAGAATGCTTTCGGAATCAGCCGTGCATTTAATTTTGAAAACCGCTACTTTACCAAAAGTGGGAATGTGGTCTGGATATCCTGGAGCTCTTCTGAAATATCCAATATGGATGGGATGTTTTTTGCCTATGGCAGGGATATTACGGAGCAAAAAGAGTTGCAAAACCTTCTGGATGATGCTAATTTGGCCAAAATTGGAAGCTGGGAACGTGATCCCGTCAATGGTACTTCATATTGGTCACAAATGACCTGTAGGATTTATGAGATACCAGAGAATTTTAATCCCGATTTTAAATCATACCTAAAATTTTATAAGGATAAGGAATCCCAAATTGCCATATCTGATGCATTAAATAAGGCTATTAAAAACGGAAAATCCTGGGATTTAGAGCTTGAGATTACTACGGGAAAAGGCAATAAAAAGTGGGTGCGGACTATAGGGAAGGCGGATTTAGTTGATGGAAAATGTCTAAGGCTTTTTGGCAGAATTCAGGATATCAATGATAGAAAATTAGCAGAGCTGGAATTAGTAAAAAGGGCTAAAGAATTGGCCATATCCAATGCGGAGCTTGAGCAATTTGCTTTTGTGGCTTCACACGACCTTCAGGAGCCCCTCAGGATGGTTACCAGCTTCATGACCCAGTTGGAAAAGAAATATAAAGATGAACTGGACGAAAAAGCTCTACAATACATTCACTTTGCTGTAGATGGTGCCAAAAGAATGCGACAGATCATTCTTGATCTGTTGGAGTTTTCAAAAGTAGGCAAGGAGCAGGAAAACCTTCAGGATTTGAAAATCGAATCCATCATTGAGGAGGTATCCTTACTCCTAAGAAAAAGCATTGAAGAAAAAGACGCGAAAATCACTATAAAAAATCTTCCTGTGATCAGGTGTTACCGTGGCCCCGTCACTCAGATTTTTCAAAACCTCATCACCAATTCCCTCAAATATGCTATTAAAGGCATTCCGCCTAAAATTGAAATTTCCTGCATAGAAAAAGAGGACCATTGGCAATTTTTGATTAAGGACAATGGAATGGGGATTGAGGAGGAGTATTTTGATAAAATTTTTATCGTTTTTCAAAGGCTCCATCAAAAAGAGCAATATGAGGGATCAGGAATGGGCCTTGCTATTGTGAAAAAAATAATTGACAACCTTGGCGGTAAAATTTGGGTAAAATCTGAAATTAATAAAGGGAGTAATTTCTATTTTACCCTCCCAAAAGATAATCTTTAAATGAATCAATGGCAAAGATATAGAAGTAGTATTGAGGCCAGATGTATTAGCCCCGGTATCCAAGAAAATTCAATGACTTTTTGGCGGGACAAGTTATTTGCCATTACGGTAAGTTTTGCCCTGCCTTTAAGCCTTATTGCTATTATTCCTGGTGTTTACATTTCAATTCTGGGGGGATTGTATGGCGTAGTTTATTTTGACATATTTGCTATAACCGGATTAATCATAATTGGTCATTCACCAGGCATGACGGTGGTTTGGCGTAAATTATTTTTTTGCTTTATTCTTTATGCTGCAGGCATAGTCCTGTTATATTTTCTGGGATATTTTGGCCCGGGATTTATCTATTTATTGGCGATCTCTATTTTCATGGTTATTATTTATCCTAATAAATTTGCCTTCAGTAGTTTCTTCATTAATATAGTAATCTGCTTTGGATTCGGGTTAGCCATTTATAATGGATACCTCATTGACCGTTTTTCGAATAATAGTAATGTATTACCCCTTCAGTCATGGGTGGCTAATTCTGCCAATCTTCTTTTTCTCAGTGCGGTTTTTTCCTTTTTGATACCAAAGCTATCTTCAGGCTTACAGGCCAGTTTACTCCAGCAGGATAAATTAAAAAAGGAACTTGATGCCCAAAAGCAGGATTTAGAAAAATTGAATATTCACCTAAAAGATAAAAACAAAGAACTAGAACAGTTTGCCTACATTGCCTCCCATGACTTGCAGGAGCCCCTCAGAATGGTGACAGGGTTTTTGTCTCAACTTGATAAAAAGTACAGTCCTCAGTTGGATGAAAAGGCACAACAATACATTTTCCTGGCAGTGGACGGGGCTAAAAGAATGCGGCAGATCATTGTCGACCTACTGGAATTTTCAAGAGCTGGTAAATCAGAAGAATCCAGGGTGGAAATTGACCTGAATCATCTGGTCGATGATGTGGTGGCACTTCAGAAAAATATTATTGATGAGAAGAATGCTGTGGTAAGGAAAAAGGATCTACCCGTAGTCAAAGGCTATAAGTCCATGCTGCTGCAGGTTTTTCAAAATCTGATCAATAATGCCCTCAAGTATAGCAAACCTGATCAACCTCCAGAAATAACTATTTCCTGTGAATCCTTAAATGGCTCCTGGAACATTAGCATTAGTGATAATGGTATTGGTATTGAGGAGAAATATTTCGAACAAATATTTAAGATTTTCAACCGGCTCCACCCTAAAGATGTATATGAAGGGACTGGTCTCGGTTTAGCGATCGTTAAAAAAGTAATCGAGCCCCTTGGAGGATCCATCTGGGTGGAATCTGAAATTGGTATTGGCAGTACTTTTTTTATTACATTACCAAAATAATTTAAAGATCAATTTTATGAAAACGATTCATATATTATTGGTTGAAGATAATGAGGGCGATATTCTGTTGACCATGGAAGCCCTGGAAGATAGAAAAATCGCCAATACGGTTTCGGTAGTACGAGATGGGCAGGAAGCATTGGATTTTATCTTTAAGAGAGGTAAATATCAAGATGCAAAATGTCCTGACCTGATATTATTAGATGTTAATCTACCCAAAAAAGATGGTCATGAAGTGCTTCATATCATAAAAGAAGACCAATCAGTAAATCATATACCGGTTATAATGCTCACCACCTCCTCCTCCAAAAGGGATATAAATCTTTCCTATAGTTATCATGCTAACTGTTATATTACCAAGCCTGTTGAAGTGGATGACTTCCTTGAAGCCGTAGCCACTATAGAAAATTTTTGGCTCAGTATCGTGTCCCTGCCTAACTCGAAATAATTACCAAAATGACGAAAGATAAGAGACATTTTAATATTTTGGTCGTAGAAGATAATATTGGGGATTTTACCTTAATAGAAGATTATCTGGAAGAATACTTTCTTGCTCCAAACGTACAGCGGGCAGTTAGTTTCAAGGAGGCCAAACAGTATTTTACAAATAGAATTAAGCTCGATTTAGTACTGCTTGACCTTACCCTTCCAGACAAAAGCGGTGAGGAATTGATCCTTGATATCCTGAATCTTGATAGGAAAATACCTTTTATAGTGCTTACCGGATATACGGACATTAATTTTGCTGTAAAGTCCATGTCGCTGGGCATATCTGATTATCTGCTTAAAGATGAGCTATCAGCCATCACATTATATAAAAGTATCATCTACTGTGTAGAACGCCATAAAGCACTGGTGCTCCTGCAGGAATCTGAAAAACGCTACAGCGATTTATTTCACCTTAGCCCTTTGCCCAAATGGGTGGTTGATCTTGAAACAGGTCATTTTTTGGATGTAAACCAGTCTTCCACCTATCATTTCGGTTATTCATTTGAGGAATTTTTAGAGATGAAGCAAACAGACCTTTTGGCTAAAGATTCTGCTGATCCGGCACTCGACCCATTTTATTCAATGAAAATAGATTCAGAATTACTGCAGGATTATACCAGGTATCAAAAGAAAAACGGTACCATTGTATATGTTGATGTTACAGCCTCAGAGCGCTTATTTAAATTTAAGGGAAGAGCCGCCCAAATGGTAGTGGCTAGTGATGTCACTGAAAAATTAAAGCATGTCAATGCTATAGAAGAGCAAAATATAAAATTGAGAGAAATCGCTTGGACTCAATCCCATAAGGTCAGGTCACCTTTGGCCAGAATCATGGGGCTGGCTCACCTGATTACTACCGACAAGGTTACGAGTGAAGAAAAGAATGATCTCTTGATCCAAATCAATGTTTCTGCATTAGAGATGGATGCTGTGATCAAAGAGATTGTCGATAAGACCTATGAAATTGACCTAAAGGCTAATTCTCCGAGGCATTAGGAAATATCTGCAAGGGCTCCACCAATTTTAACTACTGAAAAAAACCTCTTAACCTTGTTGCGGTACCAGTTCCATTTCCATTTCCTGAAACTGCTCTTGCGGCAATTCTGCCCTTGCAGCGTCTTTGAGGTAGTTATAATGCGATTTTAAAGCAGTGAAGAAAGTCTCATTTTCATGATAAGGCAGATTAAATTCATGAGCCGTCTCCTTGACGATATTGGAAATGGCCGGATAATGAATATGACAAACCTGTGGGAAGAGGTGGTGCTCGACCTGAAAGTTTAGCCCACCACATATGAAGGTAGTGAGATCACTGCTTCTCCCAAAGTTGGCTGTGGTTCTCATTTGATGTACCGCCCACGCTTCTTCAATATTTTCGTGTTCATCCGGATGAGGCATAGAAATATCCTCTACCAAATGCGCTAATTGAAATACAAGACCAAGGACCAGTCCTTCAGTAAGATTCATGGCCAGATAACCAATCAGAAATTGCCACCAGGTGATGTCCATTACCACCAATGGAAGAATTATAAAAAGGGTATAGTAGACAATTTTGTAAAAGAATAAGTTAAAATATTGAATCTTAGGATGCTTATTCACGTGCTGACCAATCTTCTTCTGGAAAAATTTAAGATAATCTTTCCTGAAAAACCAGGAGATTGAAGCCAGAGAGTAGAGAAAGAATGCATAAATATGCTGGTACTTATGTATCGCTTTTTTCTCTTCCTTAGCAGAAATTCTCAACAAACCAGGAGCCACTTCCAGGTCGCCATCATGCCCGACAATATTGGTATAGGTATGATGAATTTTATTGTGTGTGATTTTCCAAACATAATCATTGGCACCAATGATGTTAAATATGAATCCCAGTGAATTATTGACCCAGTTCTTCTTAGAATAGGAGCCATGAAGCGCATCATGGCAGACATTAAAACCGATACAAGCCATGGTAGCACCAAGGCCCATGGCCAGTATCAAGCTTACATATAAAGGAAAAACCTCCATAATGATAAGACCATATAACAATACCAGAAGGGTCAGGTAAAAGACGGTTTTAAAAACCATCGCACCGTTTGCCTTTTTTGATATATTGTTTTCAGTAAAATATCCATCTACCCGCTCACGTACGGTTTGAAAAAAGTTGGAATTTTCTGTGTCTATAAATCTTAAAGATTGGCTCATAAAAAGTATTTCTTTAAAAAATGGGATACATATTGGTAAAATAATTCATTTATCAAATTTAGTAGGTCAACCCCTGACCTTGTAAAATGTTCAAGTGGTCGCTAATTTAATCATTTAAGCGTTCTTATCCACATCTAACTATAATGAATTTAAACCACTAATCGTTCAGTGTGGTCATGGTACGTGCCATGCCAAGGGTACAAAATCCTTCAATCATTGCCACCGCCTTGTCCATGGGCTCCGGCAATGCATCAAATTCCTCCGGGCCAAACCTGCTCAATACATAATCAGCCTGAAAACCCTGGGGGAAGTCATTGCCGATCCCGAACCTGAGTCTGGGGTAGTCCTGTCCTCCCACTAATGATTCGATATTTTTCAGGCCATTGTGACCGGCAGAAGATCCTTTGCCCCGCATCCTGAGTTTGCCAAAAGGCAAGGCTACATCATCTACCACTACCAGTAAATGATCTTTGGCAATGCCTAAGGTCTGCATCCAGTAGTGGACAGCCTTCCCGCTCAGGTTCATAAAGGTATTGGGCTTGATCAGATGGATTTGGCGCCCTTTATACTTCACAAGGGTCTTATCAGCATACCGCTCCGTTTTAAAGCTCACCTCTTCTCTTTCGGCTAGGCGATCCAAAACGAGAAAACCGATGTTATGCCGCGTCAATTCGTACTGAGGGCCTGGGTTGCCTAGTCCCGTGATGAGATACTTCATTATTTTTAATCTGGTAAAATAAAAAAATCCTGATCAGCAAAGAACAGGATTTTGTAAATTTATCAACAGAGGTTTTAGAAAATTACTCTTTATTTTCTCCATCACCACCATCCGAAGGCTTGCCTCCTTCAGAACCACCTTCTGCTGCAGGGGCACCTTCGCCATCACCACCTTCGGCAGCTTCAGCGGCTTCTGCTGCTGCTTCTTCCAGTTCCTCCTCTTCGGTTTTACCGCGTAGGGCTCTTGGTATCTCTACCACAGCAATTGAGGCAATCTTAGTATCCAGTACTTCAAAATTATCCTCATTGACAGCACCTACCTTTATGGCTCTTCCGAAATCAAGCTCAGAAACGTCTACCGTGATTTGATCAGGCATATGTTTAGGCAAAGCCTGAATATGCAACTTTCTTCTCTTGTGGATTAAAGTACCGCCTTTGGTTACGCCTGGGGCCGTGCCTTCGAGCAACACCGGTATAAACATCTTAATTTTCTTGTTTTCGAATAGCTGAAGAAAATCAGCATGCACGATAATCTCACTCACAGGATGAAACTGTACATCCTGGAGGATAGCATCATACTCTTCCCCTTCGATATTAAGTTTTACAAAATGTGCAAGTTTGGTGTAAACCAAATCCCTGAAAAGAATCATGGGGGCATAAAAGTGAACTTGTAAATCGCCTCCATAAAGTACAGCAGGGACTTGTCCTTCTTCCCTTAACCTTTTGGATTCCGTTTTACCGAGATTTGCTCTTTTATACCCTATAATCTCAATAGTTTTCATTTAATTTTAATTTATTTGTGAATAAAAAGTGAACTTATAGATTTATGACTATGGACTTTACTGATTGCTTTTGCAAACAGTTCGGCCATAGAAATGACTTTGATTTTTTCGGTTTCGTTAATAATGGGCAGGGTGTCCGTCACCACCAGTTCATCAAGAACTGAGTTATTAATATTTTCATAGGCGGCCCCTGACAATACCGGGTGTGTGGCCATAGCCCTTACTGAATTGGCGCCCTTTTCCATTATCAGTTGTGCAGCCTTGGTCATAGTGCCACCGGTATCGATGAGATCATCAATAAGCACTACGTCACGATCGGTGACATCGCCGATTAATTGCATGGAGGCAATTTCATTGGCACGATTTCGGTGCTTGTCGCATACCACAATATCTGCGCTGAAGTAGCTGGCAAATCTGCGGGCTCTTTTTACGCCACCCACATCGGGTGAAGCAAAAACAATATCTTTGAGATTGAGTGACTTTAGGTAAGGCACAAAAACATAAGAGGCATCCAGATGATCCACAGGTATATCAAAAAATCCCTGAATCTGATCAGCATGCAGGTCACAGGTCATGATTCTGTTAGCGCCTGAAGCAGATAAAATATTGGCCAGGAGTTTGGCTGCAATGGAAACTCTGGGTTTGTCTTTTCTATCCTGACGGGCATACCCAAAATATGGAACTACTACGGTTACGTATTTTGCACTGGCCCTTTTGGCTGCATCAATCAGGAGTAACAGTTCCAGTAAATTTTCTGCCGGAGGGTTGGTGCTTTGGATGATGAACACGTCACATCCTCTTACTGATTCATTAAAAAAGGGCGAGATCTCTCCATCGCTAAATCGTTGCAAGGTGACTTCCCCTAATGGCTGTCCGTAAGACTCAGCAATTCTATCGGCAAGATAGCGGGAAGTGGAACCAGAAAAGATCTTCACTGAAGACATAAATACAAACTTATACTTCCCTATTGTTTGGGATTACTACCTTAAAAAAACGAATCCCGACCTTTTAATCGGGATTTTTCAGTTGTCCGACTAGGGCTCGAACCTAGACTCTTCTGGACCAAAACCAGACGTGTTGCCAGTTACACCATGGGACAATGCATCTAGCGGGTGCAAAAGTAATACTTTCAGCAAATACATCAAAGATTCTTTAAAATTTCCCAATTCGCTTGAAAAGCATCTTACA
>JBGTCD010000009.1:0-6273 GCA_041749015.1 Cyclobacteriaceae bacterium | reverse complement strand
GGTAATCGCTGAGACCACCAAAGATACAATAAACCCGAAAAATACCCCTCCCAAAATTCCGAAAACCAAAAGCATCGCTGGGCTGGTAAATAAATCAGTCATTTTTATTACCATTTCCATTGCTTCATCAGGGGTGCCCTTTTCATAGGCCTCCTCAATAGATTTTTCCCTTAACAGTGTCAGAAAGGAACTGTCAACAAAAGAAAGATAAATAAATGAAAATATTGACGAAAGGACACTTGATATTAAACTGACAAGAACACCAATTCCAAGGCCCTGGCCGTAGCCCATAAACCCATCGCCTTCATTTTTGAATTCTCTATGAGCCAAAAAGATTAAAAGGATCAAAGGTATTATTGAAAGCCATTGTAATAAACTTTGATGTTCAGGGCCAAGAGTGTACATGGCCATTGAAACCACAATTGAAATAAGTCCAAGGATCAGTCCATATTTAATCGATACAGATTTTACACTAACATTTTTCTCTTCCATAATTGTTTAAGTTTTAGGTTTACGTCTTATGATAACAGATAGAATAATAGTCCAAAATAAGCCTAAAGGCATGCTCTTAATAAAGTAATCCAGCGCAAGGTCTCTGGCAGTGGTAAGTGGTAGTTTTTCCAGAGCATGTTCATATGCCTCTATTCCCACCGATTCAATAAAAACCTCCTTGCTGGTTTGGAGCTGCTCCAGGTAAAAGTCGACATAATCTTTAAGAAAATCAGGATGGTAGATGGCATAACCATATATAAACCATGCCCCGACCATACCTATAATCACATAAGTCATGATGCCCAAACCAAGCCCTTGCCACATGTGCATAATACCCTGATTGCGATAAATTCTGAAATCACGCATGGCTAGCACCAAAAATAAAGGGAAGAGGATCATTCTAAAATCAAGAACCACAGGAATCATCATGGGGTGCTTGCCCAGATTATACATGACTACAATGAGAATCATCACAAGAAATGAACCTATCAAGCCATACTTAACAGCCACCTGAAGCATTGGGGGTACTTTCCTCGGTGCCATTAGAAATTAAGCATTTGTTGACCGTTACCAAAAACTGCCATTACCTTACCATTCAAAGGCTTGTCCCAAAGCGGGTTGTTCCTGCTTTGCGACTTGTTGGTAGCATGATCAAGCTTCCATTTGCCTTTCGGATCAAACAAGGTCAGATCAGCCATTGCCCCTTTTTCAAGGGTGGGCATTTCAAGTCCAAGGATTTCTCTAGGCTTAAGGGTAAGTTTTTCTAGTAGGGTTTCCATGTTCACCTTGTCGGAAAGTCGTACAAGATGGTGTACTGCGGTTTGCAATCCTGTGGCCCCAAATTCCGCAAGATCAAATTCCATCTTTTTATGCTCCTCGTCTTGTGGCTGATGGCTGCTAACCAGCACATCGATGGTGCCATTCTCCAGATAGGATAATATCTTTTTATTGGTGGTTTTGTCACGGAAAGGGGGATTGACTTTGAATACGGTATCGAAATCATGGAGGTCATCATCCGTGAAGGAGAGCTGGTGTATGGCCATATCGCAGGTCACTTGCATCCCGCTTTTACGGGCCTTTTTGATTCTTTCAAGGGCACCGATGCTGGATATATTTGAAAAATGGATTCTGCCCCCGGCATACTCCAGCAACTGGAGATCGCGGGCCACCATGATCTCTTCTGAAAGTACCGGCATCCCTTTGAGGCCCAGCCTGGTACTGCTCATTCCCTCATGCATGGTGCCAAACAGGTTCAGCCGGAGATCCTCAGGTCTTTGGATGAGGAGCCCGTTAAATTTTTGAAGGTATTGCAATGTTTTGAGGACGATGTCTGTATGCCATACGGGCACCATACCATCAGAGAAGGCGATAGCTCCGGCAGTATGCAGGTCGATCATTTCGGTGAGGTCTTCGCCTTTGCATTCTACGGTCACTGCTCCTACCGGATGGAGTTGTGTGAGTCGGGCAGGGTTTTCTCCTTTGATATAATGTACCTGGTTTTTGTTGTCGGTGGCGGGCCGCGTGTTGGGCATCACCGCCACAGCGGTGAAGCCCCCTGCCGCTGCTGCAGCGGCACCCGAGGCCAGGTCTTCTTTTTGTTCGTATCCGGGGTCGCATAGGTTGGCTTGCATGTCCACCCAACCCGGGGTAAGCCACATGCCCCTGGCCTCGAACACGCGGCCCGCCTCCTTCAATCCCTTGCCGATATCTGAAATCTTCCCTTTATCAATAATCACATCCAGGCTCTTGCCGTGATGGGCCGATCCCGGAAACCATATCTTCGGTGATTCTAAAGTTACCTTCATATTTTATTCAAATGTAGCAATACTTTAAACCCAATTATTTCAAAAACCTTATCAATAATACTTCAACTAATAGAAAAAGCAAAGCCAATACTAAGGCTATCTTCCATAATGGCTGTCCAACGTACCTTGATTCAAGAGATTTGACGAATTCATCTCCTGAGCCTGAGGCCAAAATTTTAACCTGATTCATTTCCTTAAAGACCGCTTCCAGGGCCTGCAACTCATAGGTTTCTAAAATGGATTCCCGCTTAGGGATATTAAATGCAAGGATGGCCTCCTCCACTTCATTCTGGAGCACTGTATAAAATCCATTTCCCGTAGTAAAGCGCGGTACTTCGATGACCACCTCCCTACCGATGACCCGCTGGTCAGGGATTAACTCCTCCCCTTCACGAATCAATTTAAAACGCGGATTAGGCATCAATGAGTCCGGTTGCAGTACTATGACCGGATGGTCAAGACTGTGGTAGAGTGCGCCACCAAGGTCACTGCCTGAGGCGGCCAGTCTGTACATCACCGGCACAAACACCGCATGACGGTGGAAGTTAGTCCAGGCATCATTCAAAGGCACCGGGATATGCCATACTCTGCCTGATTTTGAAAGAAATGGGCTCCCATCACGGTACTTGAGCAGGGCCGTCCGGTCAGCACCCCAATAAACTGACCTACCCGCAACAGGCATGTTAAAGTCTTTTGCCTCAGATTCAAACACACTTTCAAAGAATGGATTTTCAAGATCCGGAAGCGCCAGGCTAGCCCTGTAGGCAGTATCTGCCCGTTCGAGCCATCTCCCGGAGATCAATGGTTGATAGGATTCAATACGGGGGTTAGGACCAGGGATTAGTAATACCTCACCGCCCCGGTCAAAATAGTTTTGGAGGGCCAGGGTCATGGACCGGTCTAATTCATTGATGCCATTGATTATCACAAAATCAACACGATCCAAAACACCGTAATCCAGGTTGGATTGCATGAAACTTTCTATGGTAAACAATTCACGATTGCCATACACCCGTTCCACCGGAGTAGGCCGGGGGTCGTTCTTTATTTCTAATATGGAAAGCTTTTTCCCAGGCTGTACCACGAAGTAAAACTCATTGTCAAAGGTCACCGGAAAGTCCTCAAAAACCAGTCTGCAGGCCGCCAATCCTGAGGTGGGCACAGGCAGGTCAAAGTTTACCCGGGCCGTCCCCTGAGCAGGTATTGAAACGCTGGTGGTAGCAGATTGCGTATCATCAACGTACACCTGGAGCAGGAGATCCTGAACCTCCCTAGGGCCTGTATTGGCCAGAACTGCCACTACTGAAACCATCGCCGCACCTGCCACCGGAGGCGCTTCTAAAAATAGGGTATCAATATAGACATTGGCCTGCACTGCTGCAGTGACCGGTACCAAATGCCAGGCATGCAGGGTGTCACTGATCCATAGCTGAGGATCACCAGATGTGGTCATCTGAAAGTCACTGATCAAGTATATCTCCGATGACTCAGAGCCCAGGGCACTCAATGTCCTTTGTATCCTTTGCGTCACTTCCTCAACAGACCGGATGACACCGGTAGCACGGGTCTCTGTGGTCAATTCTGTCACCTCGCGGCCACCTTTGAAAGCATTGGAGGAAGGGCCAAAATCGTTGGTAAGAAACAAAAAGCGGGTGCCTTCGGGATAGAGTCCTACCAGGGAATTGACCATATCGATGCCCTGGTCAAGGGCTTGTATTTCCATTTCGGTTTCGTTTGACATGCTCATGGAGTTATCCAGATACACGACTACATTCTCACTTTTGAGACCTTCTTCAGTACCTGGAATAAATGGTTGGGCAAATGCTATTACCAGAAAAAAGACGAATAATAAGCGACTAAGCAGAATCAGCAGATGCCGAAGCCGGAGCTTGGAGGTGGTCGTTTGCTGCACATTTTTGAGCAGCCGGGTATTGGAAAAATAGACTTTTTTGACCCTACGAAAATTAAAGAGATGAATGATGATCGGAATGGAAAGAGCCAGGAGGCCAAAAAGGAAGGCGGGGTTTACAAAACTCATCAAACACAAAAGTAATTAATACTTAAGTAAATCAACCCCAGGTAAGAAATAAAAATTCTTTCCCAGAAGATTGAAATGGGTGTTGGTATCTAAAATCCTTAAGAAAGATAAAAGCCGTTAGGCTTCATTGGTTCAGGAATGTCCTTTTCCTTAAGCAGTTGCCTGATGTTGATTTCAATAGTTCGGGCTATTGCAGTCATGGCAGTGTCAGTGGGCCGGTCCTCAAAAGGATCCTGCAAATGCGTAGCGGTTTTCTCCAACAACAAGAATATGGAAGATATGACCAATACCAGAGGGATCTGATAATAGTACTCAAAATCCCTCACCGAAATGGTGAATATGCCAATGAAAAAGTAAATAGTAAAATGAAGGAATAAACGATAGGTAATTGGAAAAACAGTAGACTTAATGCGCTCAGCCATCCCCATAGAATCTACTAACTTCACAAAAGTATTTTCGATTTGGACCATAGGGAAGGTCTCAATTTTACCTGCTTCGTAGAGGTTCCTTAGGTCTTCTCTATGATTCTGAATCAGTGCCAGAGGTTTATTATCATGGCTGTCAAGGCCAATTAGTTCTTCTTTTGAAATCAGTTTTCCTAAGTTTTCCTTAGGGTTACTTCTGCGAAGCGACTGCCCCAGGGAATAGCACCAGGCGATCTGCCTGTGAGCCATCCTCTCAATTATCTTTTCATTCCCAGGAGCCACAAAAGACTGTAATTGCATCACCAGGGTTCTGGAATCATTGACAATGCTGCCCCAAATCCTTCGGGCCTCCCACCACCTTTCATAGGATTGGCTCAATTTAAATGACAATAGGATTGAAATGGCCGTACCAATAAATGCTGGTATTGATAACTCGATAACCGGTATGGCATCACCGTAGTACTGACTTAGTAGGTATACTGAAATAGAAAAACCCAATACATAGGTCACATGTACCTTGATTTTGTTGAAAATATACCAAACTGGAATTCTATTTTTTATCAGCATCCTGGTGCCCTTGTAGAAATTTTAAGTAAGAATAATTTTGACAAAATTGCAGTTAACTATTCCATAATCCTAATTCATTCCCTATTTCCTAGTTGCAATTGGGGCCGCAAGGCAGGCTTCAGGGATATCAAAAGCATCGGTGAGGGCCACTGCATCCTTTCGCACTTCCCAGCAAAGCTGATTCACCAATTTCCTGATTGCTTTTGTTTTCGCGCCTTCCATATACCCCTGCTCAAGGTACCATCCTCTGTTTTTTTCGAGGGTTTGCAAAGCAAAGAGCTGGCAAAGTCTGGTAAGTACCTGATTGCATTCAGGGTCTTTGATTGATTCAATAGCATTTTGAAATTGCTCAAGGATCACCCGTTCGATAAAAGCCTGACCGACATTGACCATGTGGTGCTGCGAAACATTGAAGGCATCAAAGGAATCCATTCCGGAGTCAATGTGCCGCTTCAATCTTTGAGCTGCTGAGGTCAGGATGGCTCGTTCGCGGTATCTGAATGCATTCATATGAAATTCAAAATCCATCAGGTGGTCCTGTGCGGTGCTGCGGATGATGATGGGGTTTTTCTCCTTGATGGAGGTTTTGGCCTGCCCTGCCACATAATTAAACATGGTGAACAGATTCATGTCACTAAACTCCTGCCTGAACTCGGAGAGTCTGCTTTTAGCTACCAGTTGCAACAACACAGTATTGTCTCCTTCAAAAGTGGTATATACATCTGTATCATTCTTCAAACTGTCTATGCGGTTTTCAGAAAGGTAGCCTTTACCGCCGCAGCATTCTCTGCACTCCTGCAGAGTAGCAGTGGTGTACCAGGTGGCATAGGCTTTAAGACCTGCAGCCAGGGCTTCTACTTCCTGCTCATCCTCCTGACTCCGGGCCATAAACCGGTCAGTAAGATATTGCAAGGCAAAATGCAGGGCGTAGTTGGTAGCAAGTGGT
>JBGTCD010000008.1:0-21921 GCA_041749015.1 Cyclobacteriaceae bacterium | reverse complement strand
CATAAAATCAGCAGTGGGGTTTTATGATAAAGATAAGATTGAAAAAATCATTTATAATCTCCTTAATAATGCTTTTAAATACACCGATGATGGACAAAGCATCACTGTTTACATCGATTATAAAACTCATAATCAGGAAAGTAAGCTGATAAATATTATTGTTGAGGATACAGGGATAGGAATTGCGACTCATGAAATCGACAATATATTTAACCAGTACTATCGGGTAAAAAACCATCATACCCAAAATGTTTTTGGCGCGGGAATTGGCCTCTCCTTAGTTAAAAAACTAGTTAATCTACATCACGGCAATTTGGAGGTTGAGAGTAAGGAAGGCAAGGGTACGAGGTTTTCTATATCAATCCCCATGTCAAGTGAAAGCTACAAACCTGGAGAGATAAGGGATAGTTTTGTTGAGAATCCTGACGCAGTATTAAACCTTGCATCAATTGAAAACCTGCCTCCTACAGATTTGCCTAAATTGCCTTCCAGCACCGTAAAGAGACGGGTGCTGCTTGTGGAGGATAATGAGGAATTGTTAAAATTTCTCAGTCAGTCATTATCCGAGGCCTATGAAGTGATTGAGGCCAGAGATGGGCGTGAAGCTTTAGCAGTAGCAGGATTTGAAAAGCCTGAAATTATAGTTTCCGATGTCATGATGCCTTATGTCAATGGCTTTGAACTTTGCAGAGAGATCAAAACCAATAAGGAATTAAGCCATATTCCAGTGATTCTGCTCACAGCTAAAAGCTCGGACAAAGATCAGTATAGGGGTCTGGAGTTAGGTGCTGATGAGTACCTAACCAAACCGGTAAATATTCAAATACTAAAATTACGCATAAGGAATCTCCTTGATACCTATGAGTCGGTTAAAAGTAAGTATGAAAATAAACTCATTGGTGATATTGATAAACTTGAGATAAGCGATAATCATAAAGATTTCGTAAGGAAGGTTGTTAAAATATTGGAGGATAATATTACCAGTCAGGATCTAAGTATTGATTTTTTTGCCTCCAGACTAGGTGTAAGCAGAACTTTGCTTTACGAAAAAATCAAGAAGGCAACCGGTGAGTCATTAGGGATATTTATCAAAACCAATCGATTAAACTACTCCGCTAAACTACTTCTTGAAAACCATTATAATACCTCTGAGCTGGCATATGCAGTTGGATTCAGTGATCCTAAATATTTCAGCAAATGTTTTAGGAAACAGTTTGGACAAACACCAAAGGAGTTTTTAAAGTCTAAAATGGATGCGATACAATAGCCCCAATATTTATTCTACTACAACCTTAAATTGAAATTGCCGCCCGCTAGTATTGAGATTGAGGATATAGAATCCAGCATTAAGGTACTTGAGGTTTATAGCCTGTTTCTTTTGATTTTGATTTAACTCACCCGATTTCAAAACTTTTCCCTGTAGATCAACAAGCACAAAATGCACAAAAGGAAGCGTATCGGGTAGTTCTACATTTAAGATACCATTTTGCACAGGGTTGGGATATACACTATAGTCACTTATAGATGGTGCTATTCCTAAAATGGTCTGATTTACTGTAATGGTGGTTTCAGCCATCACATCGGCATCCAGGGCTCTTACTGTTAGTTTTGACTGTCCGCCTTTATGGGCTGTAAATAATCCCGATTGACGCATTAAACCGATTTCTTCGTTTTCCAGAATGAAAACAAGGGTTTTTACAGTGGCGTCTTCAGGCATTATGGTTACGTTAACGCGCCTGATCTCTCCAACATTAAGTTCTAAATTAGGATTTGAAATGATGATTTCCTCCACAGGTTTAGGAATTGGTGGTGGGGATACCGAGGATTTACCTTCATTGTCATATGCAATGGCCTTAATTTCATAGGGGCCTTCTTGTATATTTTCCCAAACCAAGGTGAATGGTTCTGATTCTCTCTGACCTATTTTTTGTCTGCCGTTAAAAAACTCTACCCTTCTAACATATCCATCCAGATCCGAAGCCTGTGCTGTAATTATTACACTAGCTTCGGACTCTAAATCTCCGGTTACTCCAATAGTTACATAGGGAGGTTGATTTGGTACAAAATTTCCAGGGGAGGTGCCAGACAACAGCCCATACACCGCTGCGGCTGGGGCAGTGGTTTGATGAACGGTGTATTCGTTGGTGGGTACATCATGCCTATTATTGAAAAATCCCTCATGAAGTGGCCACATCTCTTTCGAAGGGTATATTCTGTCCCAGGCGAAATCATTACTCCAGGGGCCGTTGGAAGGTGGCCAACCCTCGCCGGGAGCAGTAGGGCCATAGGGTACAGTGCCCGGGATAAATTGTTCCCGGCCATCGGGATGCAACCAGGTATCCAGATGAAGCACTTGTTTAGGACTCTCATCCCCATACCCTAAAATCCATGTGTAGTCAAGGGGATTCCCTCCTAACATATAATCCGCACTAGTCAGCGCAGTGGTTAAATATTTTTCATCTTCAGTAATATGGTAAAGCACCAGGGATTGAAATACCAAAGGGGTGGTGGCCTGACCCAGGAATGTTCTGAAATTCCATCCAAACCCTACTCTAAAGCTCCTGGCTTCAGCGGTAACCACCAGTTCGTTGTTATACTTTTGTGTAACTCTTGACAAACTGGTGATTTGGGCATTGGAGTTGATACCCGGCTGGTCAGTGGTAAGGTATGCCCAAATGGCCCAATCTAAATTATCATCTGCATGCCTTCCGGTAAGTGGAGCTTGCAATCCAGCCAAATAGGCTGTTTGATAAGCCTCCACACCAGTGGTTTTGTAAAGCCACGCTGCGGCATACATTCTGGCATTGTGAAGGTTCGAAATATAAATTCCATTATTAGCTTCGGCCCAATCATAGGCAGCTATAGCTTTTTGCAACATTTGATTTTTCAAATTAGCCCTACCTAACATGCCGTAGATGTGAGATAAATGGGCTGCTAGGCCAGCAAAGCTATAGGTAGTGACATGATCTTCTCCTGATATGGTCCATACCCTTACATCTTCCCATGATGGGATATTATCAAATGGTTTTGTCTCAAAGTCGGGGTGGATTCTGGCTCCCGCTACCCCGCCTGAAGGGCCCCTGGTGCGGTCCAGATAGTCGATGAGAAACCGCGCCTCATCGATGATATCAGGAATACCGTTACCGCTTTCAGGGATATTGAGTTCCCCATCCGAAAAGTTATCTGGCTTTAATTCATAAGCAGTCATTAATAATCTTGGGATCCGAAGGTGGGTATAATATCCATCCCAATCACCTGCATCCATATACCAACCCCAGGTGGTGATATTGTAATCTGGAAGTACCTTTGAATATACATCCTCCTTTATACCATTCTCGGTGGCTCCGGAAGGCCAGTCGATCCATTTTGATGTAGTGTATTGAAACTTAATTTGATTATCATCAGGATGAAGATTTCGAGGTCTTGACCAATCAGTATGGGGTTGCTCCAGCCTGATGCCGCTTCTCTGATGATAAAGCTGTCGGGTGGTGTGATAATAGGCTTCTCTATAAATATCATCATGGATTTTAAAAGGATAGCTGGCACCTATGCCTTCTACTGCCAAAACATATTCCCCTTGGGTGGAAAAGGATGAAAAGTCACATTCCCATACATCAGACATGGAGAGAAAACCCTGACCTGGCGTTCTCGGCAGATCCAGTTGTGATGCATTTGAGATATCAAGTCTTTTATTTATGGTGCCTTTAAATACTGAAAGCTGTGATGATTGATCAATTAGGTGAAATTTAGCGCCTTCGAAGTTGTTAAGATCCAAAGGACCTGCATCTCCCATCCAGTGCGAGATATAGGCATATTTAACTGGGGCATCCGGGATAAAGCCTATTTGATTGGCGTGTACAGCTACGGACCTTGATTGAGAAAAATCGTACCAAAGGGTGTCCTGAGAGTAATTCTCGGCCAAAGAACCCACATTAATTATATAGGTGTGGCCATCCTTAAGAGGGTGCGGTAATCTTAGGTAGATAAAATGTTCACTTACAAATTCATTATCACAAATATTATTTACCCAATTGCAATTATTTGAGAAGTCCTGGCCTTTGGATTTTCTGCCTACCGATAATGGATGCAAACCTCCGGAATAGGCAGGGTCATCCGGGCTGTAGATATTATATGTGGCCAGGGTAGCTGCGAGAGTTGTATTCAGGGGGACGTTATGAGTTATGGTGGTACTTGAGGTTTGCCTGTATCCATTGTGGTCTACATACCCATCGTCAAACCGGAGAATAATGATTTCATTGGTTACTACTTTTAAAAAAGTCCAGTCTGAGGCATGTAGCCTCAAACTGGAAATTAAAAAAACAACTAACCAAATAACCAAACTACAAAGTTGTTTTCTCATTATATTAAATATTAAAACCTTCAATAACTGCTTCGATTGACCATGAAATAAATAATGCGAAATTGTAATCTATGTATGGAAAATCTGCATCCATGGGGCTTTTATATCTTTCCAAAACAGTTTTTAGCATCTTGATCATATCCGGATTCCCCACTCTTGATATTTCTAATGCTCTTGCAGCCTGCAATACCACTTCCGGAATTTGGTGATCTAAATAATGAATGATACCCCATAGATAGCTTTCATCCCTTGTCAAACTATAAAGGATCTCTTGGGCAGATATGCTTACTGCTGGGGATTGGCTTTCTGATAGTGTTTGAAAAATTGGAGTGAATTCATCAATAGCAATATTTTCTAATTGTTTGGCTGCCATAATCCCCCAAAACTGTACGCCAGGATCCTTATCAGTCAGTAGGTCTCGTATTTCATTTAAATTGGATGACCCTACAACCTCAGCAGCCTGGTATATTCGATCTAAATTATATTTTCCTTCATCAAGGCCAAGGTAGTAAGGGGGGGCACCTTCTGACCTTCTGACCATTTCACTTTCATATAAGAACCCAAGATCGCGGGTATTGAGAATATATTCTTTGAGTTTATTTCTTTGTCTTGATTTGACTTCATGGAAATCCGGATCCATGGCCAGATTATTAAGTTCATAGGGGTCATTTTTTAAGTCATAAAGTTCTTCAATTGGCTTGGAATGGAACATTTTCTGCCCCTCCTCATGAAGTTCACCTGACTGAAATTTTTGAATTAAGATCCGAAACCCCTCCTTATCATCTGAAAATATTTTACTGGATTGAATGTATGGCAGGTGGGGCATAAAATGCCTTATGTAGATGTATCTATCATCGATAATGGCTCTGGACATATCATATACATTATCTGCCCTACTTCTAAATGCAAAAACTTCATCCCTTTTGACGGATTCTTCACCGCTCTTTAAGAATGGAAACCCCTGAATATAGTCAGGGATGTTAATATCTGCACAACTCAGTGAGGTAGGCACAAAGTCAACAAAGCTTACAAGCTCATCCACAGAGGAGCCAGGTGAATGGGGGGTTAAATGCTGAAATTTTTCAGGCAAGTAGATGATCAGCGGTACATGTAACCCTGTTTTGTAAAGCCACCTCTTATATCTTGGAAGTCCAAATCCATGATCAGAGAAAATGAAGATGATAGTATTTTCTAATAAGCCATCATCTTCAAGATTTTTAATAATTTCTCCAACCTTAAGGTCAAATACCGTAACCAGGTCATAGTATCTGTTCATAAGGTCACTTACCTCTTCCGTATCCGGGAAGTAAGGCGGCACTGGTACTAAGCCTCTGTTTTTGCTGATTGTAAAGTTATTATCATCGATCTCTTTGGTGTATTTTTCTTTTGAGTTCCCCTTGCCTTCATGGGTGGTGTTAATAGTAAAAACACTTAAAAAAGGTTGATTTCCTTTTCTTTGCCTCCATGGTGCTTTATCCTCACTCCAATATTCCCAAAGCCCTTCAGGGTCGAAATTATAATCACTTTTTCCAAAAATTGAAGTGAAGTAACCAGCCTCGGAAAATAGGGTAGGCATGGTTTTTAATTCTTGAGGATAAGGTGTTTCAGATCTCAGGTGTTGGGTGCCTGTGGTTGTGGCGTAGAGGCCTGTTACTAAAGTTGACCTGGAAGGAGAACAAATTGGAGCCACTGCAAAAGCATTTTTATAAGTTAATGCCTTTTTTGCGAGGGAATCAATATTTGGGGTAATAGCATTCGAGTCCCCATAGGCTCCAAAAACCGGGCTGATATCTTCGGCATTGATCCAGACGATATTCGGGCTGGTGTACTCTTTTTGATCCTTCCCAGATTGGTTACTGCATCCAACCGAAATAAAAAATCCGAGTATTAAGCTTCCCAGTAATATCCTGCTGATTGACATTAATCCTTAATTTGCTTCTGTGACCTAAAATTAGGATGGCTGGAATCCTGAATAGGTTAGAATCCTTCACATAAAGTGGAAGATTATACATAATCAAAAATTCAGGGCATTTTTCTAGACCTTTTGAAAGGTCATATTCCGAAGAGCATCTAAGAGTATATCGCAATCACAATCAGGATATTTGGTGGTTTCAATCTTTAGAAGATAAGACCCTTTATCAATTTTTAAAGGTTTTGAGCAAGTGTGAGCATCATTTAAGTTTCCTTCCCAAATTATATCACCCATGGTAATTCTCATTTTTACGGGGCAGGAACAAAGAGATTTTTGATACTTAAATTCAGGGTAAAAAGTACCTCCTGTTAAAAATTCTACATTATAAGTAGCCCAGCTTTTATGCTTCCAGTTTTTGAGTTCAAGGGCCGAGTTGGTCAAGTCCCCAGAGTTGGCTACTGCGCCATTTGTCCAAATTTTTCCCTCCTGGGTTGAGGAGGAGTCAATCTTAAATATGGGTCTTGCAAATAAATGTGGGGATGCCTTAATATCATAAAACCAATCTTTGAGGAGTTCTTTATAAAGAGCAATTTTGTCAGGGTAATCATTTGAGACATCAACATCTTCAGTCGGATCCAGGCTCAAATCAAATAGCAAAAACCCCTTTTCTTTAAAATTATATTCTTCCTGAGATTGCGGATTATGCATAAACTTAAATTGCTCATCTCGTATCGATAGGATTTGATTGCCAAAACTAATAGTATCGCCGGGAAATGGAGCATATTCATTTTTCATACCTTCCAGGGTATAAGGTATTTCATCGGAGGGTGCCCAGCCATAGTGGGCAAAATCGAAAATATAGGCTTTTGATAAGCAGCCTTCGCCCATGATCAATGGGGCCAGGCTTTTGCCATCTAATGCCAGCTGGTTTTTAGGATAATTACCACCTGCCAAGTCAATGAGCGTAGGATATAAGTCTGTGATATTGGAAATATTTTTTACGGTCTGTGGGTTAAGTTTTTTGGGCCACTTTATGAATAAGGGAGACCTGACCCCATTTTCCCAAATGTCACCCTTATGCCCCTTAAGATTGCTAACGTATCGTTCTTGCCTCTCTTCTTTAGTCAAAAATCCTGTACTAATCTGAGGGCCGTTATCGCTTAGGAAAATGATGATGGTATTATCTGAAATGCCCAACGAATCTAGATGATTGAATAATCGGCCGAGTTGGGAATCCATAAACTCTATCATTGCATAAAGTGCAGACAAATTTTTACTGTATCCCTGGGTAACATAGTTATCAATAATTTTTTGAGGTGCTTTTATTGGAGTGTGCGGGGTGAGGGAGGGAATAAAAGCAAAAAAAGGTGCATCCTTATTTTTGGAAACAAAATCTATTGCGTAATCAATGATAACCTCATCACTCCATTTTTCATGGTTTGCTCTGATGCCATTGTATAAGCCTGAACTATTGGCATGGTTATAAAGATCGGCCATATAAGCTTCGTCAAATCCGCGCTCCCATGGAAAATACCCAATGCTATGTCCCGAATGCCATTTGCCCCACATTCCAGTGGTATAACCATTTAGTTTTAAGGTTTGAGGAAGTAAAGTCTCATCCAAATGAATAAAATCTTTTCCTCCATGCACATGAGATACTCCTGTACGAAGAAAATGCCTTCCTGTCAAAAGGGAAGCCCTCGATGGTGCGCAAACCGTGTTTACATAGAATTGCTCAAAGCTTAAGGCTTCTTTCGAAAGTTGATTTAAATAGGGGGTATTAATGGCGGAATTTTTGATTCCCAGGTCATCTACCCCGAGATCGTCAGCAAGAATTAAAATAATATTAGGTGGCTTTTCTTCAAGCTGATCTTTATCGGAGCAGGAAGTGACCCATATTAATGCAAAGATTAGAAAGGGCAGAATTTGTATTTTCACCTCTTATCTTTTTTGAAAGAGATTGGCAACCACCGATTTAATGACTTCATATTCCTGATCATCAATATACATAAGCTGGATAAATTCATTATTGAGATCAACAGTGGAAAATTCATTTTTAGGTAATGAAAGCACTTCACCGGTCAAAAAAGTGGTAATCACCATCGCCGATAAGAAGACCCCTAATCTATCAGGGTGACTGCCATCAGCTGTATATAGTTTAATATTGGTATTTTCTGAAGCCAGTTTCCAGGCTGATCCAACAGGGATAACCTCGGCCCCCAGAGCATCACTTATTTTTTGATACATTAGGCTGATTTTTGCCTGTTCATCTGGGGAATCTTCTCTTGACCAGGTCTCATAAAAAATTGGCTTTGTGCCTTTTGAAATAGCCAGATGGGCAAAAAGCCTTGAGTATTTCTGAATCGAATCGGGGAACTCTATACTCGCTCTGCTGTGATCCTGTAAAATCACAATATCAAAATCCTCCTTTTCAATAATCTCTTTACTTTTCAGCCCTTTGATGCCATGCCAATGCTGGGATAATTTTGCCCCGGCTGCTGTACTTTGTCTGGTATGCAGATAGGTACTTGTTGATTGCGATAACAGAGAAACTATTTGGGGCAGATTTTGAGTATAGGTATAGCTATTGCCTATGAAAAGGACATTTAAGGTATCATTTTGAGCATGTACCCGGCAATGAAACAAAACTATCAAAGCCAACCATAGAAGGCGCATATTTTTAGATTTAAAATTCATAGATGACCTCTCTATCCTCCAGCCAGGCGATCATGTTAATGACCAGAAGATTCCAATTTAAAAAGCCCGGATTTAATACCGGCTCCCCATTGGAGGGCAAGTAGTATTCATGCATGGACCCATGCCGCTCAATATCACTTCCCAATAGCATGACGGTGGCAATAGCGATTTCTTTAGCTTCTTCATTATAGCCATAGTTGATCAGGCCTTTGAAGGTCATATAATTTGAGACGATCCAAATAGGTCCCAACCATGAAGAGGGATTTCCACTGGCACCCACATAATACATCTTTTCCAAAGGCGATAGGGTCCTAATGCCATACTTTGATTTCAAATTGGTAGTATCCCTAAAATGCTTTTCCACAATAGCTTTTGCTTGTTTATCGGTGGCCATCTCAGCCCATAAAGCACAAAAGCCTGTCCATGTCATTATCCTCATAATGAGGGCATCGTAATGCCGCGGCATGCCGATATGGTGATTTTCATTATTAGGGTCTTTTGCTGGCAGCAGATTTAGATCTACACTAAAAAAATAATCCATAAGCGGATCCCAGCTATGTTTTTGAACGGACTCTTTTAAGTCGTCCGCCCATGATTTATAATGAGTGGCAATTTCCTCAAGGTTGAGTTGTTCGCAGAGGTAGATCATGGCCAAAAGTTCTTTATATACCAATGCATTGAGAAAGGGAGTTGAAGTACTTTTTCCAGGGCGATAGTAATGGGTAGGATCATTATCCGTTCCGGTGCCCTTGTCATTTGCAAAAAAATACAAACCAGTCAATCGATGTCTGTAGTGGTGATAATAGGCATCAACAAATGATTGTAATAGAAAAAACTTTTCCCTAAGCCAGGTAGCATCCCCATTATTTTGCTTTACAATAAATGCTGCATGCTGGGCTAATACAGGCTTGTGCATATTACCTTCAAAAAGACCCCCATTAATTTTTCGAAAATATTGGATGGTTTCCTCACGGCTCCCACTTTTGGGAGTGATCATATAAGGGATAAAACCATCAGCCCCACCATAATCCAGGAAATTCAATATGCTGCCCTTTTCATATTCAAGTAATTCATTTTTTCTTTGCTTAGAACCTGACTCATGAATTATTTGTCTCAGGGCAATATTGGTCCACCATGAATCCCAGTCCCATAGTTGATTAGGATACTGGGCACTTCCGGGAACGATGAATGGATGTTTTAAAGCACCTTCGGCATCCCTGAACATGCCTTTATAGTTATGGGAAGCATAGGTTTTGATTAGAGGGGCGTATGCTTCCCAATTTTTTGACTGGCTATAGCCGACATTTGCCAAAAGAATGAGCAGAATTACTTTTGAGCAAAAGAAAATGCTTGTTGTGGAGTCCATATAATTCATCACTTCAAATTAGAATTAACTGAAAGAAATAATAGAAGAGATTTGTACAGATAATGTGGATAATCATCCACATTAATTTCTTGATAATTTTGTTCAAACCAATCGAGTCCCTGGGTTAAGGCAGATTTTACCTTTCCCTAACTCTGTAACAGAAGGGTGTTACCTATTGAAGAGATGGTTAAAAATTACTTGAAGTTTTTAATTCTATCCTGAGTGATCAGCCGTTTCTTATCGGTACGGAATGGGTACATAGGCAGATTTTCAGCATTGGTAGTATTCACCACCGGAGATTCACTCCATGCATACCTAATGTAAATTGGTTTTATTACATCTGGATGCCACAATTCAATTTTATCATTTTTGATCCGTGCTTTTGCCTTCACAAATTCTTCTTTTTTTCCTGCAATTTCAAAAGCCAAAGGAGCCTGGTTGTTAGGCACCTGCAAACCTTCGGCATTTTCAAATGAAACGATGAGCTTTTTGCCTTTTCTCACATGAGATTTATAAACAGGGCCGTCTCTTATTATCATTGATTGTCCATATTCATTATATAAAGCATGTCTTGCCAGCCTTTCTCCAACATCTTTTTTATTGGTGGGATGAATATCATCAGGGTCACCAATATCAATTGTGACCACCATACCTGTATGAGGTGTTGCTCTGGTAAGATGTTGTGAATCACGTAATTCTGCAGAAGGGCTATCAGAAGGCTCATCCTCAACCACGCCATAATTCGCGATTTGTACATAATAAAACGGCATCTTTTCAGATTGCCAAAGATTACGCCAATCCTGAATCATTGCCGGGAAAAGTTGTCTGTAGAAATAAGCATTGATTTTGTTGGATTCACCCTGATACCATATCACACCCTTGACGGGAAAATTTCTGAATGGAAAAACCATTCCATTAAAAAGTAAGGTAGGATAATCATTAGGGCTGAAAGTTGATATAGAGAGTGATTCATTTATTTGGGGCTCAAATTTTGCTCCGGGACGCACCATCCATTCGCCATTAAGTCTGCCTCTCTTAGCTTTATTTCCTTCCGGATAAAAATCATAAAAAGTATCTAATCCGGGAAGCCCACCCTTTCCTTCTACATTATATACTCTCAATACGATTTCATTATCCTTTTCTTCCAATAGCTCTTTTGGGGCCAAATAATTGGTCCAGGTTTTTGAAAAGTAAGTTTCACCTATGTACTCACCATTGATCCAGCAAATATTATGATCGGCAATCTGCCCTAACCATATTCGAATGTCATGCCCCAGGAATTCTTTAGGAAGATCAAAATTACGCCTATACCACATAGCCCCATCAAATTCTGCATATTCGGGTAGTTGATCCTCCCAATAACCTGGCACCTCCAGTGACTTCCATTCAGAAAGGTCGATTTGTCCTTCGTACCATTTTAGTTCTAACCCAATTCCCTTTTTGTACTCCTTTTCTCTCCAGGTGTTGAAGGTAGCCTGGGTCCTTTTCTCAGTTTCTTTCAAAGGAAAAATTTTGCTCTTCAATAAATGAAGATCGAAGTCGAAAACCTCAAATGGCCTTAAAGCGTCATCGCTCATCCAGGTTTCTATTATACTGCCTCCCCAATTTGCATCAATTATTCCTATTGGAATTCCAGTTTCTGAGTGCAATTTTTTGGCAAAAAAATATGCCACTGCACTGTATTTGGAAAGTTGCTCACCAGTTCCAACCTCCCAGTATATTTGTTCATCCCAATCATTTACAGGATAAAATTCCATTCTTCTGGGAGCCATTAAAAAACGAATTTGATCCAGGTCTGCGGTAGCTATCTCTTCGTCTCCTCCTTCAGCTTTTTCAAGTGGCCATCGCATATTAGACTGCCCTGATGCAAACCAGACATCACCAACCAATATATTTTGAATAAATATGGTGGTATCTGTATTAGATACCAATAAATGAAAAGGGCCTCCGGCTTTTTGAGCAGGTAATTGGAAGTCAAGATTGCCCTGCATGTCAATCTTTGCATAGTATTTCCGGCCAAGCCATTCTATTTCAACACTTTGTCCCGGCTGTCCTTTCCCTATGATTCTTAATGGCTGATCCCGTTGGAAAACGGCATTTGTTGTTAGGTAACTGTTGAGCTTCAGAGGCGCACTTTTGCGCTGTGAAAATAACCAAGGCAGTAAATCAGGCTCTTCCCGGGCATTTATCCAGCTATCGTGCTGTACCCCCTCATATAATGTAAACTTTACATCTGCACCTGCTTCCTGCAAGGCTGCGACCATTTCTTTGGAATGCTTTGGAAGAACAATAGGATCTTGATCACCATGAAAAACCCAAAGTTTTACTTTATCAGAATAGGGTTTGATTGTAGCTGGATGGCCTCCCCCACAGATTGGGAATGCCGCGGCAAACATATCAGGTCTTCTGGAGAGTAATTCAAATGTACCCATACCTCCCATTGATAATCCCCCAACGTAAATTCTATTTTTGTCAACATTTTTCATCTCAGAGAGATAATCCATAAGTTCCATTACGCTTTGGAGCGCATTGGTTGGCGCTCCATTAGGTAAGAATTCTATATCCAATCGGTCAGGATACCGATCTATTTTGGCATTCGCCCAATAGTCATCCTCAGGGCACTGCGGGAATACTACGATAGCCGGGTACTCTTCGGAATTGACCGCATCGAGAAATAATTTATGTAAGAGAGCCAATTGCTTTTGGTTATCACTACCACGTTCTCCGGCTCCATGAAGGAAAAGCAGTAGAGGAAATTGTTTGCCAGATTGAAAATCGACAGGAAATAAAATGTTGTAGGGCAGGGTGAAAGTAGAGCCCTTAAAGTAAGATGCCTCATAATTGTTTTGGCAGTAAGAGTAGCTTTTTACTAACATTAAAAGCAGAATGGTAAGGCCAAATGAGAATGATAATTTTTTCACCTTAGTTTCTATTTAAATGAAGTTCAGTTGGTCGGGGCTCATTCTTTGCAGGTTCGAAATGGATATTTTCCATAGTAAGGCCTTCGGTATAATTAGTGACAATGCCATAAGCCGGCATCCTGGAATTATAAATCAGTATAAATGGATACCAATGAGGCTCCCAGTTTATTGGGGTATGCATATCTTCTATTGTACCCGATACCGCTGACTTTACTTTCACATCTCGCAGAGTAACATTCCTTACCGGATACCCTTTATGGCCTGTAATCACTATGGGGTATGGCCCCATATCATTGGCTTGAACATTTGAAATCAAAACATCCTCAATAATTGAGATTTTTCTTTCAGTTCCTGTGGTTGTTTCACTTTGGTCACGAATGTTATTGGATTGCCTATTGCCTAGCCTGATATGAATGGGGTTTTCTAATCCCTGCATGATAATGTTGGAGATGATTATTTGCCTCATGCTCCCGCCATCTACGGCGGTTAGGTCTATGCCGGTCATCCCATTTTCAAGCCTTAATGGGTGAATCACCTCTTTTGCTGCCGATTTTCTGATGACTATATTTGAAATAGTGATATTTTCAAACCCACCAATTGATCCAGTGCCCAGTTTTATTGCTGAGGCATGGGTAGCTAAAATACAATTATTCACAATGATGTTTCGGGCTGGATTTTCACCCTCAGACTTTATGGCAATGGCATCATCACTGGAGTCAATTTTGCAATTGCTTATTATTACATCTTCAGATGAGTCAATGTCAATCCCATCGTTGTTTTTGTTGGCATGATTATAAACCTCCAAGCCGCTAAGATTTACACCATTACAGTTAAAGTACCTTTGCATCCAAAAGGCAGAGTTTTCTAACCTTAAGTTTTCGATTTTTATATTTCTACACCCTATGAACAATAAGCCGTAGGGTCTTTCAGGACTATCACTTATACCCTCCTTAAATGCTTCTGAATCACCGGAACCATTGATTGTTCCCCCTCCCGTTATGGTGATATTTTCCTGATTCTCAGCCCGGATGAAAGCTTTCCACGGAACCTTATCCATACGACTTGGAATAGTGCTCTGAAGTAGGGGAAAGGCTTCTTTTTTAGGAATTGCTTTCAGGGTAGCTGCAGGGCGAATGTGAATCGTGATATTGCTTTTTAAATGGAGTGTACCCGAAAGATAAATTCCCGAATTTAGGATTACTGTGCCACCACCAAGGTGATGGCACGAATCAATTAAATGCTGGAGCATGAAAGTATTATCAGTAAATCCATCGCCTTTAGCACCATATTCATCTACATTGAAGGTTTGGCAAAAAAGGGTCAGGTGAGAAGCTAATAAAAACACAGTAATGACGCACTGCTTCATTTCCGATAATTTTGGTTTTCCAGAAGGGAAGATACCGAGTCAATCTTTGATTGCCTTTCTCCTTCATCTAAACTTTCCCAGATATACAATGGCAGTCCGGCCGTTTCCAGGCCATGACTCCAAAAATAGGGGGCCTTATCAAAAACCTCTGGCTTACCAAGGGTCCGGGGATCTCCGGTTGAGGTTAAGTAGTTTTTCATCCTTTTTACTAACGCATTTTTTATTTCCTGATAACCTGGTTTGAAAGCTAAATTGTGGAGTTGGTACGGGTCTTCATTGATATTATAAAGTTCCTCTGGGGGCCGTTTACCAAAAGCGAGGTTGAAATAATCTTGGTATGATGGTGTATCCTTTAGTTTTATTACTTCCTCCTTGGATGGTCCATGATCCACATCTCCGAAAGGCATCAGATCCCAGGCATATTTTGGGTCCGGGTGCCCAGCAGGCCACATTTCAGGTTTAATATTTTGGATATAAAGAAATTCATCAGTCCTGATGCCTCTTACCGGATTGATTTCTCCATTGGGGTGGCACCAGCCGTGTAGTTCCTTGCCCATTACTACAAAATCCCTGGACTCATCTATTCTACCGGCTTCTGTGGCCTTGAGCAGGGGCAGGAGACTTTTCCCATTCATCTCCTCAGGAATGGAAATACTAGCAATTTCAAGTATGGTGGGTGCCAGATCTTTTAATGTATTAAAATCTGAAACAGAGTTTCCATTGATGCTTACTGCCGGGCCAGTAATTACCATCGGGAGCCTGCTGCCATAATCATAGAGATTTGACTTCGCTCTTGGAAAGGCCATACCATTGTCTGAGGTGATAATTATATAAGTGTTTTCTAATTCCCCTTTTGTATCCAGATACCTTAATACCTCTCCAATCTGATTATCAAACCAATTGATTTCGTAGTAATAATCCAGCAAATCATTTCTTACCACTTCGGTATCAGGGAGAAATCCAGGAACCTCCACATTGTCAGGATTTAAGCCTGAGGCTTTTCCCATACCTGCAGCAAGGTCTCTATGCGGCTCGGTAGTCCCCAACATGAAAAAATAGGGCTTATCCTTTTTGGCTTCATGAAATTTTTCAAAGTTGGCAGCGTAGTGATTTTTATTAATACCCTGGGGAACCTGATCATAAAATACCTCTTGAATGGCTTTTCCGGAAGGGTCTCTTTCCCTGTATCCTTCCCATATTCCCGGGCCCCAACCTTTACCAGTGTAGCCCACTTCATATCCATTGTCTCTTAGGATATCTGTAAAAGTTTTGAATTTTGCAGGGAAGAAAGAAAAATGAATTGCGGCCTCTTCAAGTTCCCAGAAATTTCTTCCGGTAAGCATAGAAGCCCTTGAAGGGGCACAAGCTGGTGCATTGTTAAAAGTATTGGTGAAAACTACCCCCCTCTCAGCAATTCGGTCAATATGGGGGGTTTGCACCACGGGATCTCCAGCATACCCGGTATGGATCCAGGATTGGTCATCAGATATAAATAAAATAATATTTGGCTTGGTATTTTTATTTAAATCAGCCTGAGTGTAGCCAAGCGTAATAATGAGATAAGCCAATCCAGCAAAAACTGTTGCAGCTATAAATTTTATCCTGATGCTGTTACCGCCACTTTTCATTCCCTATTAATCTATATTTTTAATCATTCCTTAAGCACTTCGATTTGATCCATTTGAAGCACCGGCAATTTTTTTCAAAACTTGAACCATATATTCAGCATTAACCTTGGCGGCATCCAGGGGGGTATTATGGTCAAATCGCTCCTGCTCAACCATAAAGTATTTGATTCCCCTTACCTGAAATGCTTCCAGAAGGGCGGCATAATCAATAATTCCCTTACCTAATTCGGTAGAAATAAATTTATCATCCAGGTATAATTCAGCCTGGTCTTTTATGTGCAAAATTGGCCACCGATTCTGGTATTTATCAATCCAGGATATGGGATCATGCCCGGAAAGATGCGTCCAGTATACATCCATTTCAAAGAACACATGATCAGGATCGGTATGGTTTAAGAAGATTTCTTGTGGATGGATCGAGTTTATAGGTGTGAAGGAATAATCGTGATTGTGATAACAAAATTTGATACCCTGTTTTTTGCATTTTTGGCCAATGGCTTCAAATGCCTCTGCCGCTTTTAGATAATCATTGAGGTTATCCTTTGGACCTAGCCAGGGGCAGACCATAAACTGCAAACCTGCCTCATTGGCCTGGTCAATTTTCATTTCGATATTGGCAAAAACATCGCAATGACCTCCTACCAGTTCCATTCCAAGATCTTCTATGAAACTTTTGAATTCAATGGTTTTCATGCCCCAAAACATACCATTATCTCCCTCGAAGGTTTCCACCTGATTGTATCCAAAAGAAGCTATGGACCTGAGTGTTCCTATGGGGTCTTTGGCCATTTCATCCTTGACAGACCATAATTGTATACCAAATTTGGGGATATCACTTTCCCGTGATGTCATTTGAGATTAGGGATTTTATACTGCCAAATCTAGGGGAATAAAAATGGTTGATGGGGTAAAATTGTATGGATAAGGATGAAAATAAATCCAATCATGGTGGTTGACATAATTACCCTTTTTCCATTTAGGATTATCCTCAATTGTTGAATGGACAATGTACTTTTGAAAAAAAACAAAGCATGAGACTTACCAGAGTTACCTTTTTAGGATTGAGCTTGCTCTACTATTTGGTGTCCTGCAATGTATCTACTGTAAACCAGGACTGGGTAGATTCTCCTGAAGGGAATATCAGGTTTTTGCTTTTAAATGATAGTCTGGGTAAAAACATCAAATATGAAATTCACCTGCTTAATGAGGGCGCTCAACAACCCATTATTCATAAGTCGGTGATCGGAATTGAAATGAATCAGCCCTATTTTAGCGGGCCACTGACTTTACAAAGTGCTTCACCAGTAAAATCCCTTAGGGAAAAATACACTCCAGTAACAGGAAGGCAATCAGAAATTGACATTGAGTTTAACGAAATACTTTTTTCGTTTAAGGACTCAATAGGCCATCAATTAAACTTAAGAGTTAGAATCTTTAATAATGGGGTAGCCTTTCGCTATGAAATGGATTTGGAGCCCGGCAAGGAGTTCTTAGTATCCAATGAATTTACATCCTTTAATGTGGGTGAGGCATTTGGCTGGTTGCAGCCTTATGATGAGGTGACCAAATGGACCCCCGGTTACGAAAAGCCTTATTTTAATAAAATTCCTTCCGGAACAAATTTACCCAATAAGGAAGGCTGGTGTTTTCCTATGCTTTTCCAAAAGGACTCAGTTTGGATTTTGATTACCGAATCCGGTCTGGATGGTACCTATCCTGCTACTCACATAGACCCTGAATGTAATATGGGAGAGTACCGGATTAGATTTCCTGAGGTGGAAGAAGCAATGGGCATAGGTTCAAACCTGCCATTTATAGAAGGCGATTGGAAATCACCATGGAGAGTAATTACGATCACCAAAAATCTGAATGAACTTGTCAACAGTCATCTCGTAAATGGTCTTTCCCCACCCACAAAGTTGGATGATATTTCCTGGGTGAAGCCCGGGATTGCATCCTGGAGCTGGTGGTCTGATCATGATAGCCCAAAAAATCCGATAGCACTAAGAAACTTCATTGATTTGGCCTATGAAATGGGGTGGCCGTATTCGCTCATCGATGCAAACTGGAATGAATTACCACTTGATACTTTGAAGGGAATTATCCAATATGCTGAAGACCGGGATGTTGGGCTCTGGCTTTGGTTCAATTCGGGAGGGCCACATAATCAGGTGGAGGAAGCACCACGGGATTTGATGCATGATTCAGTTAAAAGAGACAGTACATTTCAGGCCATTAGTGATTTAGGCATTAAAGGCGTCAAAATCGATTTTTTTCAAAGCGATAAACAGTTCATTATAAAAAACTATATCGAAATATTGGAAGATGCTGCGAAACATAAAATCCTGCTTAATTTTCATGGCTGCACTATGCCAAAGGGATGGGAGAGGACCTATCCACATTTGCTTACTATGGAAGCAGTAAGAGGGGCAGAAACCTATAGTTTTAATTCCAATTGGCCCGAGGAGGCACCAGTTCAAAATACAATTTATCCCTTTACCCGAAACCTCACCGGCAGTATGGATTATACGCCTGTTACCTTTTCTCACCATGAGCATCCCAGGCAAACTACCCTAGGCCATGAACTTGCTCTTGCAATTGTTTTTGAATCGGCGCTACAGCATTTTTCTGATAAACCAGAGGCATATCTTAACCTTGATCAGGATATTATTCAAATACTAAAAAGACTACCAGTGACCTGGGATGAAGCCAGGTTAATTCACGGTTACCCCGGCAAAGATGTGGTATTAGCTCGAAAAAAGGGGAGGGTGTGGTATTTTGGAATCATCAATGGAGAAGGAAAGGATAAAAAAATAAGCATTGACCTAGCCTTTGCTGGCGAGCCAAGGAATGTCAGCATGGTAACTGATTCAGAGGGGAAATTAAAGTATGAAACTATATCCTCAAATCCATCAAAAATTGATATTAAGCTAAAGCCATTTGGGGGGGCTTTGATGATTGCTGAACAATAGGCAATAATATTTATCATACTCATAAGCTCTTATATTTAAAGAGTAATTTCAAATCTTATTTTGCTTAAAACCCTATAATCCTCCTGCATATTGTTGCTCTTAAACTATTGTAGTATCTTTGCGTTTTAAGTAAAAAAGGTTAAAAAATGATCGACGAAAAAGTAAATTACAAGGTAAAAGACATCTCCCTGGCGGATTGGGGTAGAAAAGAAATAGAATTGGCCGAGCCTGAAATGCCTGGTTTGATCGCCTTAAGAGAGGAATTTGGCAAAGTTAAGCCTTTGAAAGGTGCCAGGATAGCAGGTTGCTTGCACATGACCATCCAAACAGCGGTGCTTATCGAGACTTTGATAGAGCTTGGAGCTGAGGTCACCTGGTCTTCATGTAATATTTTCTCTACCCAGGACCATGCTGCTGCGGCTATTGCAGCCAAAGGGATCCCAGTTTTCGCATGGAAAGGGATGAATGAGGAAGAGTTTAACTGGTGCATCGAGCAGACCCTTTTTGCTTTTGAAGATGGTAAGCCCCTCAATATGATTCTTGATGATGGGGGTGACCTGACCAACATGGTTTTGGATAATTATCCCGAATTAGTTCAGGGCATTAAAGGTATTTCAGAAGAGACAACTACAGGAGTACACAGACTCATTGAAAGGGAGCAAAATGGTACTTTACCTTTGCCTACTATTAATGTGAACGACTCCGTGACCAAATCAAAATTTGACAACAAATATGGTTGCAAGGAGTCATTGGTAGATGCTATCCGCAGAGCCACCGACATCATGATGGCGGGTAAAGTTGCAGTGGTAGCAGGTTATGGTGATGTAGGAAAAGGATCAGCGGCCTCACTCAGTGGTGCAGGCGCAAGGGTAATTGTTACTGAGATTGATCCTATTTGTGCTTTGCAAGCTGCCATGGATGGGTATGAAGTGAAGACCATGGCGGAGGCTGTGGAGGAAGTGGATATCGTAGTAACCGCTACAGGCAATAAGAATATCGTCACAGGCGCTCATTTTTTGAAAATGCGGGATAAAGCTATCGTCTGTAACATCGGACATTTTGACAATGAAATTGATGTAGCCTGGCTACAGAAAAATGCCAAGAAAGATAACATCAAACCACAGGTAGATAAGTACACCTTAAGTAATGGCAAAGACATTATTCTTCTTGCGGAAGGTAGACTGGTGAATTTAGGCTGTGCTACTGGTCATCCTTCATTTGTAATGTCTAATTCATTTACTAATCAGACTCTTGCCCAGATGGAACTTTGGAGTAATACAGATAAGTATGAAAACAAAGTTTATATGTTGCCTAAGCATCTTGATGAAAAAGTTGCTATGTTGCATTTAGAAAAAATAGGTGTAAAATTGGAGAAGTTATCCGAAGACCAGGCCAAGTATATTGGTGTAAAAGTGGACGGCCCATTCAAGCCGGAGTATTACAGGTACTAAGATAACCAAAAAGCATTTTGTTGTTTTTTGGTTTTTATTGTTGTGGAACCGCCTCAGAAATGGGGCGGTTTTTTTAATCTACTGACCCATCAGCTCGCGGGCACTGCTTAGAGCAGCAGGGGTTGGCTGGTCACCCCCAATCATTTTGGCCAAAACGTCTACCCGCTCGGCTTCATTGAGATTTTTGATCCTGCTGATGGATTTTTCAGAAGACTCATCCTTATACACGTAGTAATGGGCATCTCCTTTGGCTGCAATCTGAGGGAGGTGACTGATGGTGATTACCTGGTGGTTATTGGCCATGGATTTCATCATTTCACCCAGTTTGATGGCTATTTCGCCAGACACACCGGTATCTATCTCATCCAAAATTATGGTAGGCATGGCGGTTTTTGTAGCCATGATGGCTTTGATGGCAAACATGAGTCTGGAAAATTCTCCGCCTGATGCGGCGTTTTTAATTTCTGTAGGGGCAATACCCTTATTGGCAGAAAAAAGGATCCTGATTTCGTCCTGGCCATCTTGTCCAAAAGCGTTATGATCCATTTCAATTTTGATTTTGGCGTTCGGCATTCCCAGTGCGGTGATGTGCCCCATTATTTCGCTGGCCAGCGGCTCTGCTACTTTTTTTCGGGACTCTGAAAGCACCTTTGCTACGCCTTTGAGCTTATCTTCTGCCTCTTTGACTCTGGCTTCTGCCCTGGAAATCTCCTGATCGAGGTTACCGGCTTTTTCCACTTTTTGGCGTAACCCGTCCCTGAGCAGGATGAGGTTCTTAACGGAATCTGTTTGATGTTTTTTTTGAAGATGAAACAAGCCACTCAACTGTGCCTGTAAAGCCTCAAGCTGATGCTGGTCTATATCTACACTGTCGTTTTCGCGCTGGAGTTCCACTGAGATATCCTGCATATCGATGAGCGCGCTATTGATGCGTTCTGCCAATGCCCTATATTTTGAGGCAATTCGGGATATTTGGTCTATTGAGGCTTTGGCTTGTTTAATCAGGTCATTGGTGGCGACTTCTCCTGTATCCAGTAAATGAATGGCTTCACCGAGCTTGATCTTTATTTCCTCAGCATTTTCTAAAATCTCCAATTCTGCCTCCATGGCCTCCTGGTCAACTTGATCCAATACGGCGCGGTCTAGCTCCTCAAGCTGAAATTTGTTGAAGTCGGCTTCCTTTTTAAGGTCTTCACCTTCATTTAATAATTCCTCCAGGGCATTCAGTGCAGTTTTCCAGTTTTGAAA
>JBGTCD010000007.1:0-41663 GCA_041749015.1 Cyclobacteriaceae bacterium | reverse complement strand
ATTTTGTTTACCAGCCTTATCGTGAAGTAGACGAAACTATTTCGGGCGTTACCATTATTGCTTCCGAAGTAACCTCTGCTGTGAAAGTAAAAAAAGCATTAGAGGCGCAGCATGAAGTGGAGCAAAAAGCGTTGAAGGAGATTAAAGAGAGCGAAAAGCGGTATAACATGATGCTCATGAAATCGCCTTTTGGTTTTGCCGTTTTAAAAGGTAAAAATATGGTGATTGCACTTGCCAATGATAGTATTAAAACATTTTGGGGGAAAGGCAAGGACATAGAGGGAAAGCCATTGTTTGATGTGATACCTGAACTTAAAGATTCCGGTTTTCCTGACTTGATTAACAAGGTTTACACCACCGGTACCCCCTTTCACGGAGATGAGCTACTTGCTCCGATTTTGCGCAATGGAAAACTGGAAGATGTATATTTTAATTTTGTTTACCAGCCCTATCTGGAAGCAGACGAAACTATTTCGGGGGTTACGGTTATTGCTTACGAAGTAACCGCTCAGGTAATGGTAAAAAAAGCATTAACAGCACAGCGAGAGGCAGAGCAAAAGGCACTGAAGCTGGTGGAAGAAACCAATAAGCGTTATCACATGATGCTCATGCAATCACCATTTGCTTTTTCGATAGTGAAAGGAAAAGACATGGTGGTTACTCTTGCCAATGATTTGATAAAAGAATTTTGGGGGAAAGGGAATGAGGTGGAAGGCAAAACACTCTTGCAGGTGTTGCCAGAATTGAAAGACCAGCCATTTCCTGCGATGCTTGATAAAGTTTATACTACAGGCATTCCTGTTTACGCTAACGAAATTCTTGCGCGGTTACAGCATAAGGATAAAATGAAAGAGCGATATTTTAATATCGTTTATCAACCTGACCATGAAGCCGATGGAACAATTTCAGGAGTCATCACTATTGCCTATGATGTAACAGAAATGGTGCTTGCCCGTAAAAAAATTGAAGATGCCGTGGCTGAAAGAACTGTAGAATTATCGGCAGCTAACGAAGAGCTTGTAAGAATGAACAAAGAGCTGGAGGCTTTCACCTATGTTTCCAGTCACGATTTACAAGAGCCATTGCGAAAAATCCGTACCATTGCAGGGAGAATATTGGAAAAAGAAAATCAAAACCTATCCGATAGTGGAAAAAATTATTTCCACCTGATGCAGAATGCAGCCGGAAGGATGCAAACACTCATTCAGGATTTACTTGCCTTCTCGCGTTTAAGCATGGCAGATAGAAAATTTGAAACCACTAACCTCAAAATAATTATTGAAGAAGTAAAAAAAGAATTTAAAGATGCTATTGCAGAAAAGAATGCAGTTATAGAAGTAAAAGAAATTTGCGAAGTAAAAGTTATTCCCTTTCAGTTTCGTCAGTTGATGCACAATCTCATTAGCAACGCACTCAAATTTTCAAATCCGAAAATACCACCGCATATAAAAATTAGTAGCGTAAATATAACATACAGCAAAATAAATACAGTAAACCTTACACCACATAAAGAATACTGCCACATTAGTATTTCTGACAACGGCATTGGATTTGAAAAAGAATTTGCTGAAAAAATATTTGAGGTGTTCCAAAAACTTCACGGTAAGGAAGAATACGCTGGCACTGGGATCGGGCTTGCTATCGTAAAAAAAATAGTTGACAATCACAACGGCATCATCACCGCAACAAGCGAATTACATAAAGGAACTATATTTGATATTTACGTGCCCACATAACAAATGGACAGTAACCCGCTATTTATACTGCTTGCAGATGATGACGAGGCCGATCGCCTTCTTTTCATTGAAATTTTTTCAGAAATAAAAATTAAAACGATTGTTGAAACCTTCAACAACGGATTGGAATTAATGCAATTCCTTAATGAAAAAGATGCTCTTTTACCCCACCTTCTTTTCCTTGACCTCAACATGCCCATAAAGGACGGGCTGCAATGTTTAAAAGAAATACGAAACAATGAAAAACTAAAAAATATTTCCGTAGCTATTTATTCTACATCTAACAGCCAAAAGGACATTGAAGAAACCTTCTTAAATGGAGCAAACATATACATAACTAAGCCGCCAGATTTCAATTCTCTAAAAATAGTTTTAGAAAAAGCAGTAATAACGGTCTATCAATATCAGCAGGGGGGTATGAGAAGAGATGATTTTTTACTCAAGATTTAATGAAGAACATCACTCCGATAACTTACCCATTTGCAAGTATTTTACTACTCTCAATGCCAACGCACAGGACACTAAAAGGGTTAGTGCTGACTTACTAGCGTGAAGCATTCAAAGTAAATCGCTTTGAACTTTGAACAAAGTGTGTGCGAACTTCAGTTGTGTCTCGGACGAACAGCAGCACTGCCTATAACAGCACAAAGCCATGCCGGCTAACATGCTAAAAATGTGCATTTTGTTACCACCTTCAGGCAGCTGCAAAACGCTAGGTCTTTTAGTCCGCAAAATGATTTTCTACCTAACAAGAAATATCACAATAATTTGATATAGCTTTGCAGTGTGAATAGTAACATCAGAGTATTTGGTGTAGTGTTTTTAATAGCGATTTATTGCTTTGCAATAGGGCTTTCCACCAAGTCGCTTGCATATTCTGATTTCAATAATGAACCGCCCTCTTCACAAGAAGCCTATTTTTCTGATTTCCCGGCTAAACTTTTCTCCCATACCCCACAGGCGGAAAACACGGTAAACAGTTTCAACAATATACCTGTCCCTGGCCTCAAAAATCTTTTTAACGAACAGCGGGCAATAGCTTCAGCTACAGATCAGCTTTTTGATTCAGCATTTATTCAATACAACCATATCACGGGAAATATTCTGATTAATCATCGGAAGTCAAACCGCATCTTTCCCTTCCACTATTATTGGTAATCCACTTTTTAGTTGTCAGCCAGGCCAGGCCCGGCATCTGACTATATTTTAAATGGCTTTGCATTCGTGCAGGGCTCAATTTTCAATGTATGTATTTTAAAAAACTAAAAAAATGGAAATGGATTGGGGTACCGCCATCATTGGTACGATCTCAATACTTATATGTATTGTGCCGTTTGTAATAGTGCATTACAACCGCGTAAAAAGAGAAAAGAAAATGTTGCAGGCACTCAAGGAAAATGCACATCAGAATAACGCTAACATCGGTCAACACGAATTTTGTGGTGACTTCCTAATTGGGATGGACGAAAACAGAAACTATGTATTCTTCTTAAAACAGAAAAAAGAAGAGACTATTTCTCAATTTGTTGACCTTTCTGAAATTCAGGCATGCCAACCCGTAAAAAAGATCCTAAACCTTAAAAGCGATGGTGAAAAGGTAACGATTACGGAACGTTTAGAACTTTGCTTTTTGCCAGAAGAAAAAAGCAAAGGTGAAACAAGATTTGAACTGTATGACAAAGAAGCAAATATCCAGCTCAGCGGAGAGTTACAGTTGGCTGACAAATGGTCAAAACAATTCAACAACAGCCTCAAAAAACAAAAGGTAGCATAAGCAAAGCCCTGTGGACCCACTTCAAGTCCGCAGGGCTTGTTTTTATTAACCCACCACTGCAAAAAATTCTCAGAAGTTTGTTAGATTTATTAGGTTTGAACGTTTAAGTATTGAAAAAACTAAATCCAAATGACAATTTTTATAATCAGCTCATTAGTAGCGATCATTGTTTCTTTTTTGTGCTCCTTAACCGAAGCAACGCTATTGAGTTTGAATAGTGTAAAAATAGAAACAGACAAACAAAAAGGTCTTACCTATGCTATTATTCTCGACAAGTTAAAAGGTAATATAAACAGACCGATTGCCGCAATACTTATTTTGAATACCATTGCCCACACCGGCGGTGCAACTATTGCAGGAAGTGCCTTTGACGAAATTTATGGAGACGAGTGGATTTGGTTATTTTCGATTGTTTTTACAGTGATCATCCTGTTTGGTACAGAGATCCTTCCTAAAGTTATTGGTGTTTCTAACTCAAAAAATTTAGCGAGACATATCGCACTGCCTTTAAGCATGACAGTTAAGGTGCTTCAGCCTCTTATTTATCTCACTGATCTTTTCAATAAATTGATTGTAAAGAAAAAAGAAAAAAGTGCTAAATATTCGTTGGAAGACATCCAAACAATTGCCAGAATTGCCCAGGTTGAAAACATCATTAACAAGGATCAGGAAGATATAATCATTAAAACCTCAAACCTGAAAAATAGAAAAATCGAGGATGTAATGCTTCCTATTTCAAAAGTTATTTATTTTCCTGAGACCATTGGCGTTGATGAATATTTCGACTTGGCCGAAATGCATTTACACACCAGATACCCGGTAAGCAAAACGGAATCACCGCAAGGGATATTTGGTTATTTGAATTTTAAAGAAATAGCCTTAAAGAGAGATACTATATCTTCTGATAGCTTGCATAAATTTATCAGGCCAATTTTATTTGTCAAAAACACCCAAAGTATCATTCAGGTGTTAAAGGATCTCAATGTAAAAAGGTATCATTTGGCCATCGTAGAAAATGAACAGGGTGAATTTAAAGGATTAGTGACATTAGAAGATATTGTGGAAGAAATTGTCGGTGAAATTACAGACGAATTCGATAATGAATAAGGAAGAAGACCTTAAAAACCGTCATATTCAGGTTTGGGAATACTGCCGACTATTTACCGGAATTGCCGAACCCCCCTTCTATATCAGCCAATATCCTGAAACAGCCAAGGACAAGCTTTTGGATTAATTATGAGATAATTATATTTTTATACTCATAATCGTCAAGGCGATTTATGATATCAGAATGTTTAGCAACGATAGAAAAAGGGCCATAACATGTTAATACAAATACTCCTTCTAGCTTTAGGACTTGCTTTGCTCATTAAAGGAGCGGATTGGCTGGTGAACGGGGCTTCGGCTCTTGCAAAAAGATACAAGGTGTCAAACCTTGCTATCGGGCTGACTATTGTTGCTTTTGGGACCTCAGCTCCCGAATTGGTGGTAAATACTTTCGCTTCAATTCAAAATCATCAAGACATTGTTTTCGGGAATGTAATTGGGAGTAATAATTTCAACTTATTTATAATCCTTGGAATAGTCGGACTAATTACCCCTTTGACAGTACAGTCGAGCACAGTGTGGAAAGAGATTCCGCTCTCATTCTTTGCAATTGTTATCCTTTTTGTATTGACAAATGACTTTCTATCCAAAGGCCCAAATGTGCTTACACGTGTTGACGGGTTAATTTTACTGGTCCTATTCGTACTCTTTCTTTTCTATGTGTATAAGCAACTTAAAACTGACACTTCAGAAGAAAAAACCCTCGAAAAGAATTATAGTTCCTTAAAAATATGGGGGTTTGTCATTCTCGGATTGACAGGTTTGGTAATTGGAGGAAGATTGGTTGTGGTCAATTCTGTGGAAATAGCAACCTATTTGGGCATGAGCGAGAAATTAATTGGATTAACCATTGTTGCTGCCGGGACATCCTTACCAGAATTGGCAACATCTGTGGTAGCAGCAATTAAAAAGAACAGTGATATAGCGGTAGGTAATATCATTGGTTCAAATATTTTCAATATTTTCTTTATCCTGGCAGTAAGTTCAATTATCAAACCAATTGGTTATGCCAGTCTATTCAACATTGATCTTTATATACTTGCAGGAGGAACAACCTTTCTGTTTATAGCCATGTTTACCGGACAAAGGAAAAAACTAGACAGATGGGAAGCTGGCATCTTGTTACTATTCTATATTGGCTATATGGTGTATTTGATAGGAAAAGAAATATAAAAACTATTGCTGCCAAGCGAGTGACTGCCCATAGTCTTTAGGACTGCCTTAGACTATCCAGGTCGAACTAGTCTCCCTTTTTTGTTACCTCCCCTTAAATTCAGCAAATTGAAAATATAGATTCTTTCGATTACCTTAGTCCTTGTGAATATATTTGCGGGTGCCTAGTACCCTCAAGTATCTGAAAATCCTTGGCCTTAATCCCCCCTATATTCCATTATGAAGCAAAAATTATCAATACTTTTGGCTGCCATCGCCTGGGTTGCAGTTTTGGTCCAATATTATTTAATGGCAGAAAATCGGGTTGTTCCGATTGGTGAAACCACCATCCGATTCTTTAGTTTTTTTACGATTTTGACCAATCTGTTGGTAGCGGTTTATTTTACATTAGCCGTAATTAAACAGAAAAAAGGAGGTCTATCAGTTCTAAACAAACCAGGCATTTTAACTGCGGTAACGGTTTACATTACTATTGTTGGGCTCGTTTACCAAATTGTATTACGGCATATTTGGGAGCCAACAGGTATTCAAATGATTGTAGATGAATTGCTGCACTCCATAATCCCGGCCCTTGTAGTTTTTTTCTGGTTTTTGTACGAAGACAAATCCATGATAAAGTATAGACAAATACCTCAATGGTTAATCTATCCCTTACTTTACCTGATATACATATTGATCCGGGGTAGTTTTTCTGATTTTTATCCTTACCCTTTTGTTGACGTGGGGGAACTGGGATGGACAAAAGTCTTAATCAACAGCTTTGGGCTCATGGCGCTCTTCATTGGAATATCAGCGCTTTTTATTAAAATTGGAAAGCTAATCAAAGGCAGATAATGAAAAGGACGCGGCCAATTGCAGGCTTCCCAAATGGCCAACTTACATGAAAACCAGAAACTACCGACCAACGTTAAACAAAATGCTGGGTAAAACTTAGCACCTCAACCTTAGGCATCTGACCTCATATGAATATCTCTTTTCAAAAAGTATTTTTTGCCATTGCCACAGCATTCGCGCTTTTTGCGATTTTGATTGTGGCCAAACCCGTACTCGTGCCACTGGCATTTTCAGTTATTATTTCATTTATACTTTTCCCAATAGCTAAAAGATTTGAAAGGTGGGGGGCCAATAGAATCATGGCTTCTTTTCTTTCCATACTTGCGCTATTCATATTAATTGGAGGTGGCATCTATCTTTTTTCCACTCAGATTATTCAACTTTCAGAGAACCTCACAGAGTTTAAGGATAAGATTATAGGGGTTTTCACTGATGTCACTTTATTCATAAATAAAAATATCTCCTTTGCACCCCAAATTGAAAAAGGAGAGTTACTGGAAAAACTCAAAGAATTGGTCAATGATTCGATTGGGCCAATCGTTAATCAAACCTTCAATGGCTCGGTTGCTTTCTTCAGCGGGGCACTGATAGCCATTGTTTTTACCTTCCTAATTTTACTTTACAGAGATGGGTTGGTTAATGCATTTACCCATTTTTACCCCAGGGAAAATAGGGACAGGGCTTTAAATATGTTTAAATCTGTTCAGCAAGTAGGTAAAAAATACCTGTTTGGGATGTTTGTAATTGTCCTGATACTTGGGTTTGTTAACAGTATCGGGCTTTGGATTATCGGAATCGACAGTCCTTTTCTTTTTGGGTTTTTAGCTGCCACTTTAGCCATCGTTCCCTATGCAGGAACCGTTACTGGCGCTGCCATACCCGTTTTATATGCTTTCCTGACTTACGATTCTGTTTGGATGCCTCTATCCATCATTATATTTTTCTGGGTGGTTCAGTTTATCGAAAGTAATTACCTTTCCCCAAAAATTGTAGGTGGGAATCTACAGCTTAACGCACTGGCTACTATCTTGAGCATCTTTATAGGTGCCACAGTATGGGGAGTAGCCGGGATGATTCTATTTCTACCCTTTACCGCCATGTTAAGAGTGATTTGTGAAGAGTATCAGGAGCTGAAACCCATTGCTATGTTGATTAATGACTTTAATGGATCCAATAAGAAAAAAGGCGATGATTTTCTCTCCAAAGGATTCAAAAATATAAAGGGGAAGCTGACCAAATAGTTTAAGCTCCTTTATTTGATTTCCACAGCAAGCACCTATTTCATAAGTAAGTGAAAGAACTCCTTTCCTGAATTTACAACTCTTTGTTCGAAACCTGTAACCCCCTACCCCATAATTGCCTGCATCTTTGTGTTGACCATTTAATTAATCATTTAAATCAATTAAAAGATGAAAAGTTTAGAAAACAAAGTAGCCATCATAACAGGTGGTGGTTCAGGAATAGGCAAAGCCATTGCCTTATTGTATGCATCAGAAGGAGCAAAAATTGTAATCTCCGATATTGATGAAACAGGCAGTAATGAAGCCGTTGAAGAAATAAAGGCAAAAGGTGCAGAGGCCATTTTTGTAAAAGCGGATACTTCTAAGCCCGATGACGGTAAAAAAGTAGTAGATCAAGCTGTTAAACACTTTGGTGCTTTGCACATAGCCGTGAACAATGCCGGAATAGGTGGGCCTATAAGTCCGCTTGGAGAATATCCAATTGATGGATGGGACAAAACCATTGCCATCAACCTTTCAGGGGTATTTTATGGCATGCGATACCAAATTCCTGCCATGCTCAAATCAGGCGGAGGCAGTATTGTAAATGTGGCCTCCATACTTGGCAAAGTGGGCACCCCCAATTCTGCTGCCTATGTAGCTTCTAAGCATGGTGTTATCGGGCTTACCGAATCAGCAGCCTTAGAATATGCCCAACAAAAAATCCGCATCAACTCCATCGGACCAGGATATATAAGGACACCATTACTCGATGCATTGGATGATGAAACCATGAAAGCATTGGTAGGTCTGCATCCTATAGGCAGGTTGGGGTCCTCCGAAGAAGTGGCAGAGCTGGCCTTGTGGTTAAACTCTGATAAAGCTTCATTTGTAACAGGCGCCTACTACAATGTGGATGGTGGCTATCTGGCGCAGTAATCAACTGGCAAAATGGTTGGGTGGACATTCGGCAAATCGCCAAATGTGTTTGCCCCTATGAAAATAATTCGGTTCAAAAAAACCCACATTCCAGAAACCCTCTAAGCCAGTATTTTGTATCATATACAATCCGTACTTTTGCAGGGCATAATCAGTATGAAAAAAAGGGTTGTAGTAGGATTGTCGGGAGGTGTCGACTCCAGTGTAGCAGCATACCTGCTCAGAGAGCAGGGCTATGAGGTGATCGGTATGTTCATGAAAAACTGGCATGACGACTCCGTCACCATAAGCAAGGAATGTCCATGGCTGGAAGACAGCCATGATGCCATGATGGTGGCCGAAAAGCTGGGCATCCCCTTTCAATCGATCGACCTGAGCAAGGAATACAAGGAGCGGATCGTCAATTATATGTTCACAGAATACCAGGAGGGCCGCACCCCCAATCCTGATATCCTGTGTAACCGTGAAATCAAATTTGATATTTTTCTGAAGGCAGCCATGAGGCTAAAGGCTGATTTCGTAGCCACCGGTCATTACTGTCAGAAATCAGAGTTTGAGAAAGACGGTAAAATTATCTACCAGCTATTGGCAGGTGCAGATGGGAATAAGGACCAAAGCTATTTCCTATGTCAGCTTACCCAGGAGCAGCTCAGCAAGGCCTTGTTTCCCATAGGGCACTTGAAAAAACCCGAGGTCCGCGCTATTGCCAGGGAGATGGGTCTGGTCACGGCTGAAAAAAAAGACTCGCAGGGGCTTTGTTTTATCGGTAAGGTGCGCCTGCCAGAGTTTCTGCAGCAGCAACTGGCACCTAAAAAAGGTCAGGTCGTAGAAATCCCTGCCGATGCACCAATTTTTGAAAAGGTAACAGCAGGAGGGCCGGATGATGCCCCTACCCTTCCAGCACTTACTGCCCCCTTCACCTACACCCCGGAAATGGGCAAGGTGGTGGGCACCCACAATGGTGCGCATTATTATACCATCGGCCAGCGCAAAGGGCTGAATATCGGCGGTACCCCCCTGCCCTTGTTTGTGATTGACACTGATACAAAGGAAAATATCATATATACAGGCCAGGGAGAGGACCACCCCGGTCTATACCGGCCCGGGTTGTTAGTTAAGCAAGATGACATCCACTGGCTGCGGGAAGACCTGCGGCTCCTGCCGGGAGAAGAAGCCTCTTACCAGGCGCGGATCCGGTACAGGCAGCCTCTGGAGCCTTGTCAGCTAATGATGCGGGAAGAAGGGCTCTATGTGGTATTTGACCAGCCCCAGAAGGCCATCGCCAGTGGGCAGTTTGTAGCGTGGTATCAGAACAATGAGCTTATTGGATCCGGCGTGATTGGGTGAAGATAAGTATTTTTACTTCAATTCTTCAAACCCTACCACACAGCGTTCATCCTTGACCAGTTCCAGTGCCTCATCCCAGTTAAAAGCTGACTGCCGCTGGCCAAATTCTTTACGATACTCCGACCTGGAGTTGCGGCGAAACTGCGCCAGTACAAAATTCCGAAGGTCTTTTTTTGATTCGAGAATTAGCCCTGGTACCTCCACAGGCTTATTGTCATCATCTTTAGCTACCATGGTGAAGTAGGAAGTGTTGGTATGCTTGACCAATGCAAGCTTTACATTTTCAGCCACCACCTTGATCCCTACGACAAGCGAGGTACGGCCCACATAGTGGACGGTAGCGTGCAGGGCCACAAGGTCCCCCACCTCCACAGGCTGAAGGAAATCGACCCCATCGACAGATACCGTAACGCAATAGGCCCCGGTATGCTTGGTAGCACAAGCATAGGCGGCCTTGTCCATCAGGGATAGCAGGATCCCACCGTGGATCTTACCGCCAAAGTTGGCATAAGCGGGTATCATGAGCTCTGTGATGGTGACCTGGGAGTGGCCTACCGGCCTGGCATTTTCCATAATTGATTGGATATTAGTTGAAGTAGTTGGTTTCGGTCTGCCCTTTTTGGTATTCCTGCATGGCAGCCCTTACATTAATGAATTCCCCCAGATTATCTTTTTCAAGAACCCCTGCCAGTTGGTCTTTTTCATATACAGGGATCATGGAGTACCCTTTTCTGAGCACACTCTCATAGGCTTCTTCCAGAGGGGTATTTATATCAAGAGTGAATACATCGCGGCTCATCACATCCCTGACTTTGCCTCCGGTGCCCTGTTCTGAAATCCCCTTGATGATGTCGGATTTGGTCAATATACCCTCAATGGCACCATTTTCCATCACGATAAACCGCTCTTCCTGTCCGCTGAGAAGCTTTTTTACAGCTTCCTCCAAGGGGGTATCCATTTTAAGAACCGGGAAATCGGTGATCAACACATCCCGAAGTGAGCTTCCCTCCAAATGGCTGGTCATCCTGACATTATGAAATTCCGCCCTGGCTGCTAGGAAAATAAATACGGCAATCAGAATCAAAAAGGGATTGCCCATCAGGCCCATAAAGACAAAAAGTATGGCGAATATCTTACCAATATTATAAGCGATCTGGGTAGCCCTGACCCTTGGCAGTCGAAATGATAGCAAGGCCCGCAATACCCGTCCCCCATCCATAGGAAAAGCCGGGATCATATTGAAGACCACCATGATCACATTCAGATAAAGCAGGTAAATCGGCAGCTGCGCCCAGGTGATGGTGGTGATATTCCCTTCCAATTCTTCATAGCCCGTAATATATAAAATGATCCCCAGGAAAAGTGCGATGACCACATTGACGGCCGGACCTGCGAGGGCCACGATTAGCTCCTGCTTAGGATCAGCAGGGATCTTTTCAAGATTAGCCACTCCGCCAATTGGCAGGAGTACGATGCTTTTAGTGCCAATGCCATACGACCGGGCCGCCAGGGCATGTCCCAGTTCGTGCAACACCACACAGGTAAATAAGAACCCGATAAACACCACTGCCGCTACCACAGCTTCCGGATTTTGGGTTTGAGACCAGGTACTCCATCCGATCCATATCAACAGGATCGAGAAACTCCAATGCAACAACACCTGAATACCAAATGGCTTACCTAATTTTATGGACCCACTCATGACCTAATATTAAAGATTTTGTGTGCCTAATGCAATATCTATTCAATCCCAAGCCCCGACACCCCACCTGAAACGATGAATTTCATGGCGGTAACTCCGGGAATATCTACCGGGGTTACCATATCCTTATGGACCAGAAACTGATTGCCTGAAAAATTATAGGAGTGGGGCAGGTATACTGAAACCATATCATGCAGGCCCAGAACCCCTAAATCCTCCTCGGTAATAAAGCCCATCTTATATAATGACTTTTCCTGATTGAGAGCCACAAGTACGGGCTTGCTAAATTTTTTCTTATCTCCAACAAAGGCTTCAATAAGATCTTTGAGGGAAGTGAAAATTAGGCTCACCAGAGGCAGCCGTGAAACCGACCGATCCATCCAGTCAAATGCCGACTTAGTGATAAAGAGTGAGGCCAGATACCCCACAATAGTAATGGCCACCAAAATCAACAGGATGCCCAATCCGGGTATATTCAAGGGCACTAACCCATCGATCCATGCTATCAGGATGATGATCACGTAAAAAGTGAGCGCCATTGGAACCACAAAAAGCAGGCCCTGTAGGAAATATTTGATGATCCTGTTAATTGTAAATTTTCTCATAATCCTCAAAATTAGTCATTAAAAAAGCCCCGCGGTTGCGGAGCTTTAAAATTACAAAATATTTAAACCTAACTTAAATGGCTATACCAATAAAGGATTTGAAAGCAATCCCCATCAAACCGGTGATGAGCATGGTAATGCCCAGCCCTTTGAGGCCGTCGGGTACATTGGAATATTTTAATTTTTCGCGTATCGCAGCAAGTGCTATGATGGCCAGGGCAAAACCGGTACCCGAACCAAACCCAAAAACAGTGGCTTCGGATAAGGTATAGTCTCTTTGAACCATAAAAAGCGCAGAGCCCAAAATGGCACAGTTTACTGCAATAAGCGGCAGGAAGATACCCAGTGAGCCATATAAAGCAGGAGATACTTTCTCGATGATCATTTCCACCAATTGTACCATTGCAGCAATGATGGCAATGAACATGATAAACTGCAGAAACTCTAAATTGACGGAAGCCAGTTCCGGGCTGATCCATGCCATGGAGCCTTCTTTGAGGATGTTTTCATAAATAAGCCAATTGACTGGCACAATGATGGTAAGTACAAATACCACGGCCATTCCAAGGCCTACAGCCGTAGACACCCTTTTGGAAACCGCCAGGAAAGAACACATCCCCAGGAAGTAGGCAAAAACGATATTATCTATGAAAATTGATTTTATTCCAAGATTGAGTAATTCCATTGCTTTTCAATTAATTTTCTACGTAACCGGTTTTAGACCGCTGCACCCAAATAATAATACCCAACACCATAAAGGCTCCAATGGAGTCCACCATAAGCCCGTTATTAGGAAATCCTGCCAGCCCCACTGCTTCAAAAACCTTGAAGTCAAAAATGGAACCTGATCCCAAAAGCTCCCTGAAGAAAGCCACAGCCAGGATTACCCAGGCATAACCAAACCCACTACCAAACCCATCAAGGATAGAATCGTAGGCTTTGTTGCCCATTGCAAATGCTTCCAACCTACCCATTATGATACAGTTGGTGATGATCAGTCCTACAAAAGCACCAAGTACTTTAAACATCTCATAGTTATAAGCTTTGAGCACCTCACTTACCAGGGTCACCAGGGAAGCGATTACAGCCAACATCACGATGATTCTGACCCGGTTGGGGATGATGTTGCGCATCAATGAAATGATGAGATTGGAAAATACAATCACAAAAATCACCGCGATGGACATGATTAGAGTGGGCTCCAGTTTTACTGTTACCGCAAGCGCTGAGCATATACCCAATACCTGTATGGTGATGGGATTGTCATCATTAAGTGGATCAGTGACTATCTTACGCCTTCTTTTTGACAAAAGAGGCTCATCCATTTTTAAGGTTTTCGATCCGGTCTGTTCTGCAGTATCTGCCATCTCTTATATATTTTCTCTAAAATAAAATTCAGTCTTCTATAGAAGCTACCTGCTCTCCACTCTTTACTTTTTCAATATAACTTTCGTAGTAGTTAAGGTAGTTCTCAAGCATATCATTTACTCCACGAGCGGTAATTGTGGCCCCTGACAAGCCGTCAACCTTATGTGGGTCATCAGCATAGGCATTACCGCCTTTTTCACCTTTTACCATCTCTACCGAAACCAGGTTGCCATCATCATCATACACCTTTTTTCCGATGTACCTGTCTTGAATTTGTTCCGATGAAATCCGTGCCCCTAGACCGGGAGTCTCAGCGCGATGAGCGAAGGATACCCCCTTTATGGCCACAAAATCTTCATCCAAAGCGATAAAACCCCAAATACGGTCCCATAGTCCGGAACCAAAGACTGGAAGAATATAAGCTTCAACTTTTTCAGGATCATCCGCATTGATAAATTTGAATACCGGGTAAAGGCGCTCTTCTTTTGGCCTTTTAAAATTGCCCTCCACACTTACATTTTCAGCAATGATAGGATCACCATTTTGATTCTCGGTGACTTCTTCTCCATCCAAATTGACTACCAATGATTTGATTCTATCATCATAGATAGCCAGTACATCCATTCCTTTTTCAAGTTCCATTACCGCTCCCAGAATTTGACTCTTAGTGTCAAATTCGATAGACCGTTTTTGAGCAGGGGCAAGGAGCTGAGAGGCTGATGACAACACTCCGGCTACTACCACCGTCAATCCAATGGTGAATAAAATTACATAAGTATTAGACTGTCGCACGTTGTAACCTCCTTTCTTTATTTGCCTTTACTATATAGAAATCAATAAGTGGGGCAAAAACGTTCATAAATAAAATTGCAAGCATGATACCTTCAGGATAGGCCGGGTTAAAAACCCTAATCAAAACTGTCAGAATCCCAATGAGCAATCCATAATACCATTTCCCCATTTCGGTTTGGCAGGCAGTGACCGGGTCAGTAGCCATAAATACGGCTCCAAAAGCAAGCCCTCCCATTACCAGGTGGTAATGTGGCGGCATGGCCATAAATTCATTTGCGGCACCGGTATATCCGAGCAACATAGCAAATCCCGTAAGCCCCAGCAAAATGACTGGTATTCCTTTTAACTCCCCTTTTAAATATTTGCCGGCTATAATAGCTCCGACAAACATAAGTATGGATAAGATCAGCAACACGGTGCTGTCCAGAAATCCAAAAGTATTTTCAACAGCAAGGTTAAAGGCAAAGCCGGTGGCCCAGGCCCCCGCAAATACACTTAAGATAATTTTCCAACTGCCTACCCCTGTACCGATGAGGATGGCCGCACCTATCAATGACATCAGCACTGAAGTCTCTCCGATACTGCCAGGCATAAACCCGAAGAACATATTTGAAAAGGAATAAATATCCCCAGCCCAGGATTCTCCAAAACTAGCCATGGTGGCCACAGCTTCTCCTCCTACCGTAACAGTCTCAGCACCAATGGCTAGTGGGGTTGCGCCCGAATATCCTGCTACGGGTTCTTTGTCACCAATGTAAGTCCATACCTCCCCTGAAATCTGCTGAGGGTAGGCAAAGTACAAAAAGGCCCTTGCAGTAAGCGCCACGTTGAGCACGTTCATGCCGGTTCCTCCAAACGCTTCTTTGGCAATGATCACTGCAAAAACTGTAGCTAAAGCGACCTGCCATAATGGGATGGCAGGCGGCATCACCAATGGGATCAGCATCCCTGTTACCAAGAAGCCTTCATTTACCGGGTGCCTGCGAATAGTTGCAAAAACAAATTCGGTGCTCAGTCCGGCCAAATATGAAACAACCACGATGGGCAATACCTGAATAGAGCCTACCAGAATGATGTCCAGCAGCTCCGCCTGTTCGCCTGTAGCAAGGAAGTGCTGATGGCCTACATTATAGATACCAAACAAAAGACAAGGAATCATCGAAATGATTACAGTCATCATGAGTCGCTTCAGGTCTATTGCATCCCTGATCTGTACCCCTTTGGCACTGGTAGTGTGATTGGGCGAAAACAGCAAAGTTTCGTGGGCTTCATAGATGTAATAGAATTTCTCCCATTTCCCACCCTTCTCAAAATGAGGCTTAACTTTATCTAATTGATTTCTTAAAAATTTCATAGTCCTTAGCTGTATTGAATCAAGTCTATTCCCTCCCTAACAATTTCCTGAATGTGGTGTTTTGAAACATCAACAAATTCGCAAAGTGCCAAATCTTCCTCTATCACCTCATAAATTCCCAATGCTTCCATTTCATCATAATCTTCCGCTAATATCGCCTTGAGCAGGTAGGTTGGGAGGATATCCATAGGAGTAACTTTTTCAAATACCCCGGTTTGCACAAATGCCCTGGGCTCACCTCGAGTATTGGTATCAAGCACAAACTCCTTCTTGGGATTTAGAAATGAAAGTAAACCAAAAGCGCGATGAAAACTAACTTTATTGATAGTGGGTTTAATCCACCCCAGCATTTCATAATAATCCCCTTCGGGAAGAACCGTCACCTGATTGTGGTAAAAGCCAATGTAACCGTCAGGCTCAATACGCTCACCAGTCAGTGGGTTGCCTGAGATGTACCTGACATGATCGCTTTTAATCTTTCCTTCCACAAAGTTTTTGATGGAAGCCCCTGTAATGGTTTTATAATATTGTGGATTTTCAACTTCTGAACCAGTAACAGAAATGGTTTTAGAAGCATCATACTTGCCCTCTAGAAATAACTTACCAATCTGTATCACCCCGGCAGGATTAATAGTCCATACCATGTCCCCTTTGTTGATCGGATCAATATGATGGATCTGCACGCCTACGCATCCTGATGGATGAGGGCCTGAGAATTTATTAAGTTCCACACCTTTAGCATGCGCAAAAATCTGTGGCACTTCCCATTCTGCACTGATATTCAGATGAATCAAACCCTGGGTAAATTTCTTTAATACATCGATCCCGGTTTGGAAATATTGATCTTCTCCTTTGAAAATAAAGCTATAATCAGGGGCCAGCGGATGGGAGTCAAAACCAGAAATAAAAATTGCTTTTGGGGTTTCTTCAGGATCGGCAATAATACCGAAAGGCCGCTGTATTATATTGGGCCAAACACCCGACTTAAGCATTAATTTCTGAGCATCCTCTCTCTTGATGTTGTTGATTTCAGAAGTAGAAAATTTCTGAAACTCTTCATATTTGATGTCTCTATCAGCCAAAATCTTGATTTCAAGAAGTTTTCTCTTTTCACCTCTTTTGATTTCAATGATTTCGCCACTCACCGGAGCGGTGAACATCACCTTTTCTTTTTTCTTATCAAATAATATAGGAGTGCCGGCTTTTACGGTTGACCCTTCATCAACCAGGGTTTTAGGGCGGATCATTCCTTGAAAGTCAGTGGGCTTTATTGCATAGGTATCAGAACTGATCTCTTTAACTAATACCTTTTCGGCCTTTCCGGCAAGATTAATATCAAATCCTTTTTTCAGCTTTATAAATCTCGACATCTTTGATGGGTAAAGTCCTAGCGTAATGCTGCTTACAAACGTGGCAAAATTAATAAATTTTCCTACAATAAAAATTCAAAACAAGACTTAATTTATGAATGGCAATCCTTCCAAAAGTCAGTTTGTCATGGACAACAATTGGTTTTAATAATGGTTATTTTTAGGTCTGTTTATCTGCCTCTATCATCTTACTGGTAGCCAGTTGGGCGGCTAGTTCCAGCTGCTCTTCAAAGGTCAAAAAAGAGGTGTCAATCACCACAGCATCAGCGGCCTGACGCAAGGGGCTTTCCGCCCTGGTGCTATCCATTTCATCCCTTTTCTGCAGGTTGTCCATTACCTCGTTAAGATCAATGAGTTGATCCTTTTCGATCATTTCCCTTTGCCGCCTTTTTGCCCTGATATAAATATCTGCATTCATAAAAATTTTTAATTCTGCATCTGGAAAAACCACAGTGCCGATATCTCTGCCGTCCATCACCACACCTTTTCTTTTACCGAGTTTTCGCTGTTGCGCGACCATAGCTTTGCGCACTTCAGCCAGCGCACTTACGGCACTGACCTTTTCTGAGATCGCCATCGTCCGGATCTTGTCTTCAACATTCAGGCCATTTAGAAAGGTGTCTGCTCGCTTGGTTTTAGGATTAATCACAAAATCAATCTCTATGTTTTTAAGTGCTTTTTCTACCTCATTAGGGTTTGTCAGGCTGACATGATGCTCCGTGAAATATAAGGTAACAGCCCGATACATGGCACCTGAGTCAATGTATAGATAATTTAAAATTTCTGCTAATGCCCGGGCGGTAGTGCTCTTCCCACAAGCAGAGTATCCATCAACGGCGATTACTATTTTTTTCATCAGGTATCAGCAGTCTCTCACAGGGCAGGGTATCGGTTTACCAGGCTTGGGTGGCTTCTTTTTCTTATTAGATGCACATCCGTCAAACACCATGGCACTGGCCAGGATCATGATCAGCATCCAGATAAATTTCAGTTTAAAAATTCTCCTCATTTCTTTACAAAGATATTGATTATTATAAACCCAATGGCAAGTCCGAATAAAAATCCGATTGAATTCTTAATTTTGGGTTAAATTAACCTAAACCTAAAAAACTTGGTAGTAGCTAAGCCCAAAACAAGCACTCTTTTTTCATTAGGGTTATTTCTAATTATAATGTTTTCTGCTGGCGGGTTCAACCTATACCTGGTATACAGCACCGGCACCATGGAATGGTACAACATCCTTATTGTTCTGGTCACCTTACCGATTGCCTTTGGGGTCCTTGTCAAAACCATGATCAACCATAAAACCATATACCTGGGAGGAAAAAAGGTGGTGGTCAGCCCTTTGATTGGTCGAAAAAAGACTTATGCGCTAAAAGATCTGGAATACTGGAAAGAGACCAAAATCAAGACCCTTGCAGCCGTTTACAAAGAGCTGGAGATGAAATTCGGCCATCAGAAGAAAGTTACCTTGGGGCTTCAGGAGCATACGGATTATGCCGGGGCGGTAAAATATCTCAAAAAAACAGTGCCTAAAAAAAATATAGAATAGTGAACTGGACACATTTGATTCTTGTAGGTCTGGGTGGATTTTTCGGTTCGGTATGCCGGTATCTTATCTATATCGGCACCCTCAAATGGAGCATCCAGCCCTTCCCTTTCGGTACTTTTCTAGTGAATATCCTGGGGTGCTTTATGATCGGGATCATCTACGGTTTGGCAGAAAAAGGGGATGTGCTCAACAGCCAATGGCGCCTCCTGCTCGGTACAGGATTTTGTGGGGGATTTACCACTTTCTCTGCTTTTGCCTATGAAAACCTCAATCTTGCTTCCAGCAAGGAATGGGGAATAATGCTGACTTATACTTCACTCAGCATATTGATAGGCTTTGCCCTGGCTTGGGCCGGCAGATATTTAATTCATAAATGATGGGACTTTTTTGCCCCTGATCATTTAGCGATGACTCCAATCATGATCTGCGAGGCCTTCCAGACAAGCCCTGAGCAGGTCAATAGAACTTTGTATATCGGCCTTATGAGCCATTTCAATCACCTGATGCAGGTGCCGGGTAGGGATGGATATCGCCCCACTAATGGCGCCATCCTTACCCATACGCTGAAGACCGGCAGTATCAGTACCACCTGCTGTTAGGATCTCCGGCTGCCAGGTAATTTTATTTTTCTCCGCAGTCATTTTCATAAAGGCCACCATTCGGTAATCGCAAATGGTCGTAGCATCCATGATTTTAATAGCAGTGCCTTTGCCCAGGCTGGTCACCTTTTCATGTGCTTGCGCACCGGGAAGGTCAAAGGCAATGGTAGTATCCAATCCAAAACCAAAATCAGGATTGACCTTATGGGCAGCTACATTGGCACCCCGGATGCCCACCTCTTCCTGCACCGTAAAAACCCCATACACATCATACGGCACAGAGTCCAAGTGCCGTAAAGTCTCAATAAGGATAAATACAGACACCCGGTTATCAATAGACTTGCAGTTCACGCAATCACCCATTTCCACAAGCAGTCGCTCCCTTGTAATAGGGTCACCTATGCCAATGTATTTTTCTACCTCTTCTTTTGGCATGCCCATGTCAATGAAAAAATCTGATATCTTAGGCATTTTGGTTTTCTCCTCAGCGGTCATGACGTGGATGGGCTTACTGCCCATCACTCCGATCAAATCTTTTTTACCGTGAACAATGACCCTTTGGGCTACGAGGGTCTTGGGATCAAATCCTCCCAGGGTATTGAACCTCAGGAAACCATTCTCATCAATAAAGGTCACCATAAAACCAATTTCATCCATGTGCGCAGCTACCATGGCTTTTTTATCGGAATCAGCACCTTTTTTAAAAGCAAACACATTTCCCAGGTTGTCCACGGTGACCTCATCCACCAGCGGAGTCACCTCCCTGACCACAATTTCACGTACCCTGGACTCATACCCCGGGGCTCCGGCCGCTTCACATATTTCTTTGAGGAGTTTGATATTTAGGCTCATAGAATTTAAAAAATTAAGGCCACAAGTTTTTGGGTGGCCGTATGGTGCGCAGGAAGGGACTCGAACCCCCACACCCAAAGGTACTGCCTCCTGAAGACAGCGTGTCTACCAATTTCACCACCTGCGCAGATGATTGATACTGCAAATATACGGAGAGGAAATGGGATGGGAAACTGTTAGTACTTTGATTTTAAATGAGGGATCCGCATATAAACCTACGGATAAGTTAATTCACCATGTAAAACACTAAAATTATCGATTTTTTAAAAATTAGGGCACTTTTATCATTGAGACTCTGTTGTATAAATAGAACGTCCTGAAAATTTCGGGACTCAAAAACATTAAATTTATATATTATGAATAATACAGGTAGAATTCTTGGAGGTTTTTTAGTTGGCGCTGCTTTAGGGACTCTGACAGGATTAATGATTGCTCCTAAAAGTGGAAAGAAAATGAGAAGTGAATTCAAAGGTAAGTTTAACAGCCTCAAAGACACTTACAATGATAAAGTGGACGAATACGCCAAAAATGGCAAGTCTTCTTTAGACTCCTTTAAAGAAAAGGTAAAAGTATAGTGTAAAAGAGTTTGACCTTACCTAAAAGAACTTTTTATGATCCCTTTCATCCAGAAAGGGATTTTTTTATTGGGTGACTTACTGATGACTGAAAAAGAAAATTTGACTTCTAAAAATAGTATATGCGTCCTGATTCAAAATTTGGTAAATTAAAAATAGTAATCAGGAGCTGGATTCATAAATTCAACCGCCAGGCCTTGTTCAAAAAAATCATGATCCTTTCGGGAGTCTTGATTTTCTTTGTATGCATGGGATTTTTGAGTTTTTTCCTCTCAGTAAGAATTGGCCTCTTTGGTACCATTCCACACTCAGAGACCCTAAAAAAAATAAGCCATCCATTAGCTTCCGAAGTATTTAGTGCTGATAGTGTGTTGATTGGGCGGTACTTCATACTAGACCGAACCCCCACCCCTGTCACCCAAATCTCTCCCTGGGTAATTGATGCATTGATCAGTACAGAAGATGTGCGATTTTACAACCATCGAGGGGTTGATTACAGAAGTATAGGCAGAGTTTTTTTCAAGAGTGTAATCCTGCGACAAGCGGCTGGTGGTGGCAGTACTTTATCCCAACAATTGGCTAAAAATATCTTCCCGCGCAGAGATCACTCCTTCCTGACCACCCCTGTCAATAAGATTAAGGAAATAATAGTTGCACGGCGTCTGGAACGGATATACAAGAAAGAGGAAATCCTTGCGCTCTACCTCAACACCGTTCCTTTTGGAGACAATACTTTTGGCATTGCCGCAGCCTCAGAACGCTTTTTTAATAAAAATCCAGAGCAATTGAACCCTCAGGAAGCAGCAGTTCTCATCGGCATGCTCAAGGGCACCAATTTGTATAACCCCAGAATTTTTCCTGAGCATGCCATCACGAGAAGAAATACTGTGCTCAGGCAGATGCATGTTTATGGCAGCTTTCCAGAGCCTGTGCTGGACTCGCTATTGACTACAGCCATTGATCTTCAATACACCATTCGTGACCACCAGCACGGGCTTGCGCCATATTTCAGAGAGCATCTCCGCCAGGAACTTTTGGCCTGGTGTAAAGCCAACAACCATCAGGATGGGACGGCCTATAATCTTTACACTGATGGCCTCAAAATTTATACTACCATCGATTCCCGAATGCAGGAATATGCAGAAGAAGCGGTAAGAAAACATATGAAGCATGTCCAATCAGGATTTGACCAGCAATGGGGTGCAAGTAAGCCGTGGGAGCGCAATCCTGAAATCCTCCGATCAGCCATACAAAAATCCGATAGATACAGAACGCTCAAAACCGGAGGTCTTTCAGTAGAAGCAATTATGGAAGCAATGAATGTCCCTCAGAAAATTAAGGTTTTTTCATGGGACGAAGGTCCTGTTAAAATGGTCAGCCCCATAGATTCCATAAAGCGGCATCTTGAGATTTTGCATGCCGGTACTTTGGCAATAGACCCTTATTCCGGTGCCATTAAACTTTGGGTTGGTGGTATCGATTCGCGTTATTTTCAGTACGACCATGCAAGTCCTAATACCCGAAGGCAGGTCGGGTCCACCTTTAAACCTATTGTATATGCGGCGGCCCTGGAGCAGGGATGGGACCCCTGTGAATATGTGCCGGCCAAAAAAATATTGTACCAGAACCAGAAGGGTTGGGCACCTTCCAACACACACGAAGATTATGATTTAAAATATTCTATGGAAGGTGCTTTGGCAGCATCTGTCAACACCGTTTCAGTTCAAATTTTAGAAGAAGCAGGCATCAGCAATGCAGTAAATCTGGCACGAAAGCTGGGCATTGAATCCAATATTCCACATGTGCCATCTATCGCTCTGGGGACCCCGTCAATTTCCCTGATGGAAATGACAAGGGCCTATGCCGCCTTTGCCAACGAAGGCCTTTTGGTTATACCACATTACATCACCACCATAACCGATAGCGATGGCACTGTATTGGAGCAATTTAATGCAGAACAACCCATCCGGGTAATAAAGCCAGGTACGGCCAGGCTTATAAACAGGATGTTGCAATCAGTGGTTGAAAGGGGCACAGGAAGTGCTCTGAGATGGAAATATAACCTAAAAGGACCCTTGGCCGGGAAAACAGGAACTACCCAGTCCAATGCTGATGGATGGTTCATAGGCATTTCGCCAAACCTGGTAATGACCACCTGGGTTGGGGCTTCTGATCCACGGGTTCATTTTAAAACTACTGCTTTGGGCCAGGGATCCGAGACCGCCCTGCCCATTTTCGCTTATACAATGCAAAAAATTGAGCAGGACAAAACGTTCCTAAAGAAATCAGGTTTTGCGCCTCTTACCAATAATGAAAAGTTGATGCTCGATTGTGTGCCCTTCAAAGAGGATATTACTTTTTTAGAAAAAATATTTGGCAAAAAAGAACAGTCGATAGAGGAGAAAAACTTCGGAGAAAAGGAGGAAAAGTCCTTTTTTAGGAAGCTCTTTAAAAGGAAAAAGAATAAGAATTGAATGAATTTTAAACTAAAAAAACCAACCCGAATCAACTTAAATTGAGACCATCCTAAACACGTCAAAGACCTCTCCTTTCTTAAAATTACTGACCGCCTCCGGCAGCTCGTGAAATCCATCAACCTCAAGGAGATTAGCCAGGTCTCCCGAGTTCTGTCCGGGACAAGGGGTGGCCGGCATCAGCACTTTACCTACCACCACATTTTCAAGCAGATAAATTTCCGGGGAATCATCTTTTTTGTTGTCTACATTTTTTAACGCATACTTTTTGCTTACTTTTAAATCAATATTATAAATAAGGGTAAAGAGGGAAAACATGACGCCTTTGCTAGTCATTATCCCACGTATTATTATTTTTCATCAAGTAGTTCTAACTAGATTATATTTAAACCAACTATAAATAATAATAAAATATACAAAATTAACTTTAAATTTATGATCATGAAAAAACAAAAGAACCTTTTTTTAGTTGTCCTATTTTTGCTATCTATCAACATGGTAAAAGGGCAGACGGTAAAAGGAGATTGGAGCGGAACTCTTAACGCTATGGGGCAAGAAATCCCATTAATTTTTCATTTTTCGGGAGATGACGATGACCTTACCGCTACTATGGATAGCCCTGCCCAGGGTGCAACTGATATCCCAGTAGAGAAAGTAACTTATACCGAAGGAGAACTTAACCTTTCGATCATGGGCGGTCAAATTGTATATAAGGCCCAAGTGAAGGGTGAAACTATGGATGGTAATTTCACTCAGGGTGGAATGGACTTGCCTTTGACTCTCACAAAAGGTGAGATCAAAAAGCCGGGCAACACTGCCCTGCCAAGCTCAGAAGAAGCACTTAAAGCTTTGGCCGCCAAAGAAACAGGGAAATACAAATATTCTGTTGCCGATTATTTCGCCAAGCCTGCTTCCTCAGCATTTCAACTTTCTCCCAATGGAACCTACATGAGTTACCGTGAAAAAGACGATAATCTCAAAAATCATGTTTATGTAAAAAATATCAAAACTAATGAGGTTAAACGTGTCATAACTGAAGGTGAGGAGCTCGTGCGAGGCTATGGCTGGGCTAATGATAATCGATTAATTTATGTAATGGACGAGGGTGGAAATGAAGATTACCACTTGTTTGCAGTAAATGTGGACGGGACAAATGAAAAGGAATTAACTCCCTATGATGGGGTCAAAGTAGAGATTTTAGCATTGCTAAAAGAGGACAAGGACCATATGGTTATATCCATGAACAAGAACAACCCGCAGGTTTTTGATCCCTATAAAATCAACATTATTACGGGGGAACTGGAGCAATTGTATGAAAACACGGATATCGCCAATCCTATAATGGGCTATGAGTTTGATAAAGATGGTAGCTTGAGAGGCTTCTTTCGACTTCAAGATGGTATCAATTCAGAAATTTACTACGCTATAGAACCGGGGGATTTTAAATTGATAAAAACTACCAAATGGGACGAAACATTTAACATCATCAGTTTTGATTATGCCACTGATTATGCGCATGATGCTTATGTTATTTCAAATTTAGAGTCGGACAAGGCAGAAATTTATAAATACGATCTGGCAAAAGATAAAGTCATAAAAAAACTCTTTTCCAATGACGATTTTGACGCCTCCGGAGCTTCACTTTCCCGCAACAGGAATTGGGAGTTGGATTACTTTAGCTATGAAGGTGAAAAATACCAAATTATTCCTGTAAGTGATTATTATAAAAAATTACACAAAAAACTCAAAAAGGAATTTCCTAAATATGAGTTTTATATCTCTGATAAAACCGACGACGAAAGTCAGTATTTGATATATGTAACCAGCGATAAGTTGTATGGGAGATATTATTCATATGATGTGGCAAAAGATCAAATAAAATTATTGTTTGATTTAATGCCGCAGTTGAAAGAGGAGGACATGGCAGAGATGCGTCCAATTTCTTTCATGAGTCGTGATGGCGTTAAACTACATGGCTATATTACCCTCCCAAAGGAAGCCTTAAAAGGACAAAAGGTCCCTGTAATAGTGAATCCTCATGGGGGGCCACAAGGCATAAGAGATTCATGGGGCTTTAATCCAGAGGCCCAATTATTTGCAAGCCGTGGTTATGCGACTCTTCATGTCAACTTTAGAATTAGCGGGGGTTATGGTAAAGAATTTCTGCGAAGTGGTTTTAAGCAAATTGGACGTAAAGCCATGGACGATGTAGAAGATGGTTTGCATTATGTTATAGAACAAGGATGGGTAGACAAAAGTAAAGCAGCAATCTATGGAGGTAGCCATGGGGGATATGCCGTGTTGCGTGGGCTGACCAAAACGCCAGATTTGTATACCTGTGGCGTTAATTATGTGGGTGTTTCCAACCTTTTCACATTTATGGAAACGATACCCCCCTATTGGGCACCGTATTTACCCATTTTGAAAGCTATTTGGTATGATCCTGCCATACCAGAAGAAAAGGAAATCATGGAAGAAGTCTCCCCTGTATTTCATATAGATAAAATCAAAAAACCGTTGTTTGTGGTACAAGGTGCTAACGATCCACGTGTTAACATCGACGAAAGTGACCAAATAGTAAAAGCTTTACGCACCAAGGGTGTTGAAGTGCCATATATGGTAAAATATAACGAGGGCCATGGTTTTGGTAAAGAAGAAAACCGCATGGATTTATATTCCGCCATGATGGGCTTTTTTGCTGAACATTTGAAGGAATAAGAAATTTTCCTTACACTTTTCTATTCAACAAAAAGCGAATTTCCATTGAAATTCGCTTTTTGTTTGAAATTCAATATCTATTAAATCCGAATCAACTCAAATTGAGCCCATCCTCAACACATCAAAGACCTCACCTTTCTTAAAATTACTAACCGCTTCCGGCAGCTCGAGAAATCCATCAACCTCAAGGAGATTAGCCAGGTCTCCTGAGCCCTGTCCGGGACAAGGGGTAGCCAATAGCGAGCCGGAGGCATCACGCTTAAGCTTCACTTGCAGAAAATAGGTCAGATCCGGATTAAAACTAAAATCCTCTGCCAAAGAGGCCTTCCCGATGATAGGCTGATGCCCCATGGATTTCAGTATCCATGGCAGCACATACTTATAAAAACATAGGGCTGTGGAAACGGGATTACCCGGCAGGGCAAAGACAGGTTTACCATCCTCAGTAATTCCAAACCAAAAGGGTTTTCCGGGTCGTTGCCGAACACCGTGAAATAGTTTTTTTACGCCAAGACCATCCAAAACTTCCGGCACGAAATCAGTTTTTCCTTTGGAAACCCCACCACTGAGGATGAGGATATGGTGGGTATTGAGAATGCGGTCAAGCTTGCTGGTCAAAACTTTCTTATTATCTCTCAGGTGGAAAATATTACTGTGTATCCGGTGTTGCTCAAGGGCTGCCCTTAGGGTAAAAGAATTAGACATCCTGATTTGGTATGGAGCCGGCTCCGCGGTCACCGGCACCAATTCATCACCGGTAGACACAATCGCCACCAGCGATGCCGGAGTGGCCTTGACCCGCGCTTTGCCCACGGTGGCCAAAACCCCAATTTCTGCAGGACCCAATATTTTGCCTTCAGTAATTAACACAGTGCCACTCTTCTGGTCAGTACCCTGAGGGTGGATGTTCATGCCTTTTTTTACGGTGATTTCTTCCACCATAGCCACCCCATCAGTCACTTCAAAATCCTCATATCTGATTACAGCATCCACACCATCGGGGAGCATGGCCCCAGTCATGACCTCAATGGCACCATCATCTTCTTTAAGGTTGAGTGGCAGGCTTCCTGCCATCTGTCTGCCCATGATTTTAAAGGACCGGTTGCCCCCTTCCCAGGATTGGTGGCGGATGGCAATCCCGTCCATCATCACCCTGTCAAAAGGCGGAAAATCCCTGTCAGCTACCACCGGCTCCCTAAGGCACAGCCCATGGGCCTCCTCCAAAGGAAGGGTAAGGGTAGACGGTGCCCTTATATGTTTCATTACAATTTTGGTGGCTTCGGCAACTGATATCATAGGATACTTTTTTTTGAGATTCTAACTTAGTATTTTTATGGATATGGGAAAAGAACTTTCACACATCGATAAGGCAGGAAACCCGACCATGGTAGCCGTGTCAGAAAAAAAGGCAACAAGCCGGATGGCCAAAGCCAGGGCCACTGTGTACCTTCCTGATCCTGTAATGGAAGGCCTGCGCACTTCGGGCGGTAGAGAGGAGATTACCACTAAAAAAGGCCCCGTCTTCCATACGGCCATTATTGCCGGGGTAATGGCTGCCAAAAACACCGGTCATCTCATCCCCTTTTGCCACCCTTTGGGTCTGGACGATTGCCATATTGATATTTCCGTATCAGAAAATAATGCCATTATCACCTGCACCTGCAGGCTGCAAGCCAAAACCGGTGTGGAAATGGAAGCCCTGACCGGCGCCACAGTTGCTGCGCTGACCGTTTACGATATGTGCAAGGCCCTGTCACATGATATCAGTATTTCTGAAGTGGTCCTCCTGGAAAAAACAGGGGGTAAATCCGATTATAAGCGCGTGTGATGCTCACGGGCCTGGTATTAGCAGGTGGGGCAAGCCGCAGGATGGGGACCGACAAAGCTTTTCTTGATTTTCATCAGAAGCCTCAGTATCAGTATCTCTTTGATCTGCTAAAAACCTGCACCGATACCGTAATGGTTTCTTGCCGTCCTGAACAAGGCATTCCTCAATCTTATAACCCCGTGTATGATGCATATGATTTTGGTGGCCCTGTGAATGGGATTTTATCAGCATGGCAAATGATGCCTGATGCTGCCTTCCTGGTAGTCCCCTGCGACATGCCCGGGGTAGATGAAATAATGATCAAGACATTGATTTCCGAATGGGATTTAAAGGCTCAAATAACTTATTTTCAATTAGCAGGAAGTTCTTTTCCGGAGCCATTACCTTCCATATGGACGCCCGAGGCATTAAGAGCACTGGAAGCATTTTGCAAGACAAGCCAACCTTCATTGGTCAATTTTATTTCCCAAAAAGCAATTCATACCATTCATGAAAAAGACCGGGGCAAACTGGTAAACATCAATACTGAGGCCGCTCTAAAGATTTGGAAAGATTCTAATTGACTTGCCCGTTTCCACCAAACATTCTTTTAATGGGCTCCCTTTTGAGCAGGATTTCCTGTTCCTCCTTTTTTAGGTCCAGAGCCTTTCCTACACCACGGGGGCTGGGCCTGTTGAGTGAAACCATGATGAGACTACCGATATACAGGATTGCAAAATAGGTTTGTTGGGTCAGAAACAACCCAATTACAGCCATTACAGATGATATCTCAAAAAACACAAATCTTCTCAAGGCTATTTTAGAAAATCGGTCCAGCCGAATGCTTAGGGCAGGCTCCCTCCTAATCGCGCTGAGGTCCTGGCGGTACCGCTTCAGAGCCATAAATAGGTTAAGACCCCATGCCAGCCCAATTAATACCATGACTGCCCAAAGTACTGGTCCATCTTCAATGAATGGATTTAATCTGCCGGCTCTGGATTCAAGATTGATGAAAATAAAAACCAGAAGCGGGATGGCCACAATACTGTGGAAAATAGTATTCAGCCTTTCAAAATAAGCCCTCGTATCCAGCCATTCCTCTTTTTTCTCACCATTCATAAGCGCAATTTCGTAAAAATTAATAGTTTGCAAAGAATTAGAAAATAAGTTCATACTAACTATACAATGCCTATTTTTGTAAAATGATTGAGAGCGAGAACTTATCAAGAAAGGAGCAGGTGATCCGCAGAGCTGCGGAACTCTTTAAGGATAAGGGATATGCTGCTACCTCCATGCGTGACCTTGCAAATGCTATGGGAATAGAGGCTGCCTCACTGTATTCTCATATTAAATCTAAGGAAGAAATTTTACAAAGCCTTTGCTTTGGTATGGCATCAGAGTTTATCCAGGAGCTGGACCAGATTGAGCAAAATTCTACATCCGCCAAAGAAAAATTACGTCAGGGCATTATGGCACATACTCAGGTGATCGCCCGTGACCTCACCGCCTCGGCAGTATTCCTCTACGAATTCAGGCATCTGAGCCAACCCTACCTCAGAGATTTCCTTTTGTTGAGAATTAACTATATTAACCGTTTCAAAAAGATTATTGAGGAGGGCATCGAATCAGGTGAATTTAAAAAACTTGATAAAAAACTTGCCGTGATGACCATATTCTCCTCATTAAACTGGATGCCAAACTGGTACAACCCGATGGGCAAGCTTGACCAGCAGGAACTGGGCAGACAACTGGCCGACCTGCTGATTTCAGGGCTGGAACAAAACTAAGTTCCGGCAAGTACTGTTGATTAGTTAAAACAAGAAACTATGTACGGAGGAGGAAGCATATTTGAAACCCCAAAAACAGATACCCTCAAAAATGAGGACCCTGTAAAAATTGCTGCTTTTGAAGCACGCATTGCCCGGGGAGAAAAAATAGAACCCAATGACTGGATGCCCGAACTTTATCGGAAGCAGCTCATCCGCATGATCGAACAGCATGCCCATAGTGAAATAATAGGTGCCTTGCCAGAAGGGACATGGATCACTCGGGCACCTGGATTTAAGCGTAAACTGGCCCTTATGGCCAAAGTACAGGATGAGGTAGGCCATGCTCAGCTCCTGTACAGTGCCGCAGAAACCCTGGGCAAACCGCGTGAGGCGATGATTGAAGACCTTATCAATGGAAAATCCAAATATTCCAATGTCTTCAACTACCCCGCATTCACATGGGCCGACTCCTGCTTTATCTCATGGCTGGTCGATGCTGGTGCCATTGTGAACCAATTGGCCAATGCCAAAGGGAGCTATGGCCCCTATTGCAGGGCGCTGGACAGGATTTGTGCCGAGGAATCCTTTCATTTAAAATATGGCCATCATTGTGTCATCCATATGGCTACCGGGACCCCCATCCAAAGGAAAATGATGCAGGAAGCCATCAATCGCTGGTGGGAACCTATGATGCACTTTTTCGGTCCTCCGGATAAAATATCAGTCCACACGGAAATCCTTATGAATTGGAAGGTAAAAATGGCTTCTAATGATGAATGCAGGAATCAATTTTTGGATATGTATGTGCCCAAAATATTGGAATTGGGACTCACCATCCCTGACCCCGAGTTACGAAAAGATCCTGATACTGGGCAATGGGTTTATACAGAGCCTGACTGGGAAGTTTTTAAAAAGGTGATCAACGGAGATGGGCCATGTAATGCGGAGCGGTTGGCTGTGCGAAGAACTGCTGAGGAGCGTGGAAGATGGGTACGGCAAGCACTTACCAGGCCTGATTCAATATACGTCATGCCACTTGCCTGATCCAAATAAAACCCTAAATATGGAATCCTTAGACCCCCGAGTACAACGATTAAATATCAAGCAGGATGGGAAGGATTTTCCTGAAAAACCGGAACTGGATCAGTGGATCACTTATGAAGTTTTCGTGCAATTAGTAGAAGACAAGCCTTTCCGGCATGAAGGAATTGTACACGCCTGTGATCTGGATATGGCTTTTATCCTCGCTAAGGAGCAATTTACCAGAAGGTATACCTGCTCCGGCATTGCGGTGGTGGCCACCCATGAAATTTGGGTTTCACCACTTACAGAAGATCAAGAGTCTGTGCTGGACATGGATCCATCAGACTGGCCAGATGCCGGTAAAGAGGGGAATTATGAAGTGTGTCTCCTGTACCGCAGGGGCAAACAGCATGAACATGCAGGGCAGATTCAGGCCAATAGTTCTAAAGATGCTTTCAGAATGACTGCTGAAGCCTATCCGGGAGATGCTAAGCCTATTTATAATGTATGGGTGATCCCCACTGACAAATTCAGGTTTTCCACTCCTGAAGAAAAAGAAATTTGGGATACCCTTCCCGAGAAGCGCTTTCGTGAAGCTGCAGATTATAAAGCAGGAGATAAATTGACGAACTTTAAAAATGCCATAAAATGAAACAGGAAGCTTTAAAAGAACTGCTTTATAAAATGGCAGATGACCAGCTTATCCTGGGGCATCGCAATTCCGAATGGACGGGGATGGGTCCACTTTTGGAAGAGGACATTGCCTTTTCATCCATGGCTCAGGACAAGGTAGGCCATAGCCTGGTGATGTATCAGATGCTGCATCAATTGGGAGAAAATGATCCCGATACAGTGGCTTTTATGCGCCATGCAGACCAGTTTCATAATTGTCAGTTTGTGGAACTACCCATCGGGGAATATGATTTTAGTCTGATGCGCCATTTTCTTTTTGACCATGGGGAGCTAATCAGGTTTGAGTTGCTGGCAGGGTCATCCTACGAACCGCTGTCCCTTGCAGCTAAAAAACTAAAAGGTGAGCTGAGGTACCATAAGATGCACGCTGATGTATTCATTAAGAAATTAGGCAACGCTACAGAAGAAAGTATAACCCGGATGCAAAGATCCTTGGACTATGCCTTTCCATTTGCTATGGGCATATACGAGCCCTCTCCATTTGAAGAATCACTCATAGAGGATGGTGTTTTTAAAGGAGAAAATCATCTAAAAGATCTTTGGCTGGAATCCATGACCAAGGTGCTTAATGAAACTGAGCTGAAGATTCCTGATCCGGAGGCTGTAAAGCCAGTAGTTGGCGGACGAACAGGTAAACACACCGAGCATTTGCAACCACTGCTGGATGAAATGGCAGAGGTATTCAGAGTGGACCCAACCGCAGAGTGGTAAAATCCCTGCATTGGAGGCAGTAATTTTAAAAATGTATGGCAACACCTGATAAAAACACCATAATGACCTGGCTTGAAACGGTGAAAGACCCGGAAATTCCGGTAGTTTCACTCGTGGACCTCGGGGTAATCACTGATGTGGTGATCGAACAGGATAAGGTCAGGGTTGAAATGACTCCAACCTTTGCCGGTTGCCCTGCCATGGATTATATGCGTGATGAAGTCTTACAAGTGCTTCAGGAAAATGGCATCAAAAATCCAGAGGTAAGGATTTCATTTGATACCCAATGGAGTTCCAATATGATTTCTGAAAAAGGGCGGCAGGCTATAAAAGCTTTTGGTCTCGCGCCACCCCCAATGCATGACCTGCATGTAGATATCGAAATGCTGGAACAGATAGCCTGTCCATGGTGCAACAGTGACGACACGCGCCTTGATAGCCCATTTGGTCCTACCCTGTGCAGATCCATTCACTATTGTAATAGTTGCCGTCAGGCCTTTGAACAGTTTAAGCCTATTTAAGAAACTCTAAATTTGACTTGCCGTAAAACTACCATATCAACCTAAAACCTATTAACACCATGAAAAAAATCGGATTTATACTGATTACAATACTTTTGATCCAAGCTTGTGGTAAAGATGAGAAAAGAAAAGAGGAGGCCAGCTTCACTAAAATTGACTCATTGAGGTCGGTTTATCTTTCTATTCATGACAGTGTCTTGCTGGCCTGGAATGTTATGATCAAAGATGATGATCAGAAAATCTCTGATATGAAAAGGCTCCTATTGGAAATAGAGGTAGCGGGGGTGCATGACCAGGAAACATACCAATCGCTTAAAGATCGTGTAGAAAACCATCAGAATTTAAGGTACGACGAAGAAACCATGGCCACCTCGGAACTAATCGATGAGTATGATCTGGCCTCAAATAGCCTTGCCAATGACCTCATCTCCTTTGCCGAATCCCACCCAAAATTTGAGGAGTATGTGATGATGCAGACCCTGACCCAGGACATCAGACAAGCTGAAAACCGGGTGCTGTTTTTAAGGGTAGATTACGATAGATATGTAGACTCCTACAATCAATTTGTAGAAGACAACCAGGAACACCTCGATGAAATTGACAATAACCTGTCAGCACAAAAAAAACCATATTTTAGAATTGAAGAGGGACTGTAATTCTAAAAATAAATATTTATTAATTTAGGAACATGAGTTGGTTTAAAAAGTTTGGATTTTTGCTCTCATTCACCATCCCTGCCCTGGTAGTCCTGGGTTTCTATTGGGGGGGATACTGGAATTTCCTGACCCTGGCATTCGTTTTTTTAGTAATCCCACTTGTGGATCGCTTCATTGGAGAAGATTTTACCAATGTAGATAAGGACCGAATAAGCATCCTCGATAGGGAATATTATTTTCGTCTCATCCTTCACATTTGGGTATTTTTGCAGGTTGGAATTGTGGTATGGGGTGCCTGGGCGGTCAGTATCGGTGCCCTGACCTATTGGTGGGAATGGGCAGGATTTCTGCTTAGTATGTCAATGGCTACCGGAGGTATCGGCATTACAGTGGCGCATGAACTAGGGCATAAAAAATCTAAGGTAGATCGGTTCTTCAGCCAGTTGATGCTCATGACCGTATGTTACATGCACTTCTACATAGAGCATAACAAAGGGCACCATGTATGGGTGGCTACACCAAGGGACCCTGCCACAGCAAGGCCCGGAGAAAATTTTTTTGATTTCTGGTTGAGGTCCGTGACCAGCAGCTATGCCCATGCCTGGAGCCTGGAAAACGAACGCCTCAAAAGAAACGGTAAACCGGCTTTTCATCTTACCAACAATATGATTTGGTTTACCCTGCTTCCGATATTGTTTGGAGTAGCACTGACATTAGGTATCAGCCTGCTCATAGGCGCCTGGACCTGGCTGCCCATGATATATTTCTTTGGACAGGCCATTCTTGCTTTTACTCTGCTGGAGCTGGTCAATTACGTAGAGCATTATGGCATTCAAAGAAAGGAAGTTGCTCCGGGCAGGTATGAGCGGGTAAATCCCCTCCATTCATGGAATGCCAGCCATCTTATTAGTAATTTTTTCCTATTTGAATTACAGAGGCATTCCGATCATCATGCCAATGCTATAAAGAAATACCAGGTTCTGGAACACAATTATGAAAGCCCTCAACTGCCTGCAGGATATCCTACCATGATCATGATGGCTTTGGTGCCACCACTATGGTTTTATCTGATGGATAGCAGGCTGGAAGAATGGAAGGGTAAAGTTCTAACTGATTTGGAAGTTGCCAACTGATCAAAAAGGATAGTGCTTTTAGATCCTATTTTATTTTGCTGACCAAACGATCTGCTTTTCCTTACCATTGATAATAAGCATAATTCTGACAGGGTTGGGCAACAATGCCAAGCGGGTATCATGTCCCGAATAATCATCCATTTCTACAAAAACACCCTCTCCAGGAGGCACATCATATTGTCCTGATTCGTCCACTAAATATTTATTGGCCAGATAAGCTATTGGTAGCAGTACCTCTGAGTCAGGACAAAGCTCATCATGGACATCATGAAAAGCATCTTCAAGATATTCTCCAAATTTTTCTATGAAATCATCCTCCTGGTCATGCAGCTTTTCTTCTAGTTCATCATAAGTGGCATCGTTGTAAGGTGTGGCAGCAAGTTTATTCTTTACTGTAATGAGGGCCTTTAGTTCACTTTCGAGTGCTTTTATATCCATAGTTAAATCTTTAACGCAAAACTCAAGAGTATCGCCTTAACTTCCAAAATTTTAATCTATTAAATCCAATCCTTTTTCTTTACCAAACCAAAACCGTAAATTTATCCGTAAAAACAGATATGAGTCAGGATTTTCTCCCAATTCAAGGAACAGATCATGTAGAGTTTTATGTGGGTAATGCCAAGCAATCTGCTTTTTACTATCAGTATGCCTTTGGCTTTAAGCTTATCGCCTATGCCGGGCCAGAGACCGGACTCAAAGACAGGGCTTCCTATGTGCTGGTACAAGACAAGATCAGATTGGTGCTCACGACCGCCTTACACAAGGATCATGAAATCTCCAACCATGTAAAAAAGCATGGTGACGGGGTGAAGGTACTGGCCCTTTGGGTAGATGATGCAAGATTATCATTTAAAGAAACGGTGAATCGGGGTGCAGTACCTGTACATGAACCAAAAGAATTAAAAGATGAACATGGCACCGTAATAACAGCCTCCATTCAGACTTACGGTGAAACCATTCATACATTCGTAGAAAGGAAAAATTACAATGGGGTTTTCATGCCAGGGTACATACCAAGATCAAGTGGTATTAAAACCAAGGGCATAGGATTGAAGTATATTGATCACTGTGTAGGGAATGTTGGTTGGGGGGAAATGAACCGATGGGTAGAATTCTATGAAAAGGTAATGGGGTTCAGCCTCCTGATTACTTTTGATGACAAGGATATCGCCACAGATTATACTGCATTGATGTCAAAGGTTGTCTCCAATGGAAACGGGTATATCAAGTTTCCCATAAATGAGCCGGCCAAGGGCAAGAAAAAATCTCAGATAGAAGAGTATATCGACTTTTATAATGGCCCTGGGGTACAACACATCGCCATTGCCACGGGGGATATCATTGACACCGTGGCTGCTCTGCGTGAGCGGGGAGTAGAGTTTCTGCGTGTGCCGGAAATCTATTATGATGACCTCCTTGATCGGGTAGGCAGTATTGAAGAAGACATCAAACCACTGAAGGAACTTAACATCCTTGTAGACCGGGATGAGGAAGGCTATCTTCTGCAAATTTTCACCAAGCCGGTACAGGACCGTCCCACATTATTTTTTGAAATAATCCAAAGAAAAGGGGCTAAAAGCTTCGGTAAAGGGAATTTCAAGGCTCTATTTGAGGCCATAGAACGTGAACAGGAATTAAGAGGTAACCTATAATTATATGCTGGAACAAGTAAAAGCCAAAGCCAGCAAGTGGCTGGAAAGCAATATTGATGAAAACTCAAAAAAGGAGATCAGAACACTCCTTGAGAGCCAAAATCCGGATCCTCTCATAGATGCTTTTTATAAAGACCTGGAGTTTGGCACCGGTGGCTTGAGGGGAGTTATGGGGGCTGGTTCCAACCGAATGAATAAATACACTCTGGGCATGGCTACGCAGGGCCTTTCTAATTATCTCAAAAAATCTTTTCCTGATAAACAAGTGAAGGTGGCTTTGGCTTATGACTGCCGTAACAGCAGTCAGTTCTTTGCCGAAACAGCCGCTAATATTTTTTCAGCCAATGGGATCAAAGTTTATTTGTTTAAGAACTTACGCCCTACCCCACTCCTGTCCTTTGCTATCAGGCACCTGGGTTGCCAAAGCGGGGTCGTCATAACCGCCTCGCACAACCCAAAAATATACAACGGTTATAAAGCCTATTGGGAAGATGGGGCACAGGTCACCGACCCTCACGATCAGAATATCGTTGATGAGGTTGCCAAAATTAAATCCCCTGACGAAGTTAATTTTAATAAAAATGACAGCCTCATCGAGATACTCGGAGCGGATTTTGATCAGATTTATTTGAAGGCTTTAAGAGGCTTGTCTCTTAATCCGGAAGCCATCAAAGCCCATCACGATATCCCAATTGTATTTTCATCCATACATGGTACGGCCATCACCCTTGTGCCTCAGTGTATGAAAGAATGGGGCTTTACCAACTTCCAGACAGTGACAGAACAGGATGAGCCTGATGGGAATTTCCCTACCGTCATTTTTCCCAACCCAGAAGAAAAAGAAGCGCTTAGCATGGCGCTTAAAAAAGCCGAAGCCATTGGGGCAGCACTAGTTACTGCATCTGATCCGGACGGGGACCGTGTAGGTATTGCTGTGAGAGACCACCAAAACAATCTGGTGCTGCTAAACGGTAACCAAACAGGTGCTATTCTGGCCTGGTACATTTTGAGCCAACTGAAAGAAAAAGGAAAGCTCCAACCCAAGCACTTTATAGCAAAGACCATTGTCACCTCTAACCTGTTCGATAGCATCGCTGAAAGCTATGGTGTGAAATGCTATAACACCCTGACCGGATTTAAATATATTGCTACTGTAATAAGAGAAAAAGAAGGTGAAGAGCAATTTATTTTTGGAGCAGAGGAGAGTTACGGGTACATGATTGGAGATTTCGTAAGAGACAAAGATGCCGTAAGTGCCATAGCCATGATCTCCGAAGTGGCCGCTTATGCTAAGCAAGAGGGTACTACCCTTTATGGTATCTTACAGAAGATTTATTTAGACCATGGACTCTATAAAGAGGCCCTCACTTCCCTTACCAAAGAAGGAAAAAAGGGAGCCGACGAAATCACCCGGATTATGGAGGATTTCAGGACAAACCCACCAAAAACACTTGGAGGTGCCGGGGTCGCTTCACTTTTAGATTATCAAAGAGGCATAGGGAGAGACCTTGCTTCTGGAAAGGAATACCAGCTGGATTTTCCCAAAAGTAATGTCCTTCAATTTATCACTGAAGATGGCAGTAAGATTTCATTGAGACCATCAGGCACGGAGCCTAAGATCAAATTTTATTTCAGTGTCAATACCCGGGTAAATGACCTTAATAATCTGGCAACTGCTGAAAAGCAATTGGATGAGAAACTCGCTCAATTAAAAAAGGACCTCAAACTTTAAAATTAAGTCAGGTTTATCTCAGGCTATCCATTGGTCATTGCCACGAGCAAATCATGATGGGTAATGATGTGCACTTCGTTTTGATCGTCCCTGACCAAAACCGCTCGCTTATCCTTACTGAGTAATGATGACAAGACATCGAGGGTATTATCCATCGCTACAATAGGCAGGGGATCTTCCATGACTTCTGATACTGTCTTTTCTTTCAGACTCGGATCATCGATCAATTTCTCCAGAATTCTGGAATCAGTGAGGCTCCCTATAAAACTACCCTTCTCACCCACAGGAATTTGCGATATTCCTTTTTGGTTGAGGATTTTAATGGCTTCGCCGATCTTGGTATCTTTAGTGACTGCAATTAAAGAAGCAGCACCATTACGGCTGTTAATAATATCTCTTGCAGTGGAGAATTCCCGCTCTTCCAGAAATCCATGATCCTTCATCCAGTTATCATTATAAATCTTAGCCAAATACCGGGTACCATGATCAGGAAGGATCACCACCATGACATCAGATTCAGAAAGGTGCTCACGAGCATATTCAAGAGCTCCAAAAACAGCAGAGCCACATGACCAGCCTACGAAAAGGCCTTCTTCTCTTGCAAGCTTTCTCGTCATAATGGCCCCGTCCTTGTCAGTCACTTTTACAAAGTGGTCAATAAGACTGAAATCTACATTTTTAGGCAGGATATCCTCCCCAATACCCTCGGTCATATAAGGGTAAATTTCATTTTCATCGAATATGCCTGTCTCTTTATATTTTTTGAATACTGACCCATAAGTATCGATGCCTACGCTCACCACGGCTTTGTTTTGCTCCTTTAGAAATTTGGCAGTACCACACATTGAACCACCAGTACCTACCCCTGCAGCAATATGGGTGATTTTACCTTCTGTTTGCTCCCAAATCTCAGGCCCGGTGGTCTCGTAATGGGCTTTGGTATTGGAAAGGTTATCGTACTGGTTGGGATAGAAAGAATTTTCGATTTCCTTATTGAGTTTTTTGGCAACAGAATAATATGAACGGGGATCTTCCGGAGCCACATTGGTTGGACATACGATCACTTCTGCTCCTACCGCCCTGAGTATATCAATTTTTTCCTGTGATTGCTTATCTGAAAGGGTAAAGATGCATTTATACCCTCTGGATACTGCCCCCAGGGCCAGTCCCATGCCTGTATTACCTGAGGTGCCTTCGATGATAGTGCCTCCCGGCTTTATTTTGTCTTCCTTTTCAGCATCCTCAATCATCTTTATCGCCATGCGATCTTTCATAGAGTTGCCAGGATTGAAATACTCTACCTTGGCAAGAATGGTGGCCTTTATGCCTTTGGTGACCTTATTGAGTTTGACCAGAGGCGTGTTGCCGACTGTCTCTATGATGGAATTGTAATACATGTTTTTTTTGCAAAGGTAGCCAATAATTTAGTCAGTGGAAATGGAAAAGTCCTTGGAAACGAAACCTCCATCTATCATATTTGGTTCTTATACAATAAGCAGGCATTCAAATATTAATTTATAAATATTAAAATATGAAAGATCATCCCAAATCCCTCTCGGTAAAAATACGTGAATATGAGAAGCTTGGATACAATGTGCCTTTTAGGCTGACCAATGGTAAGTTAAATTCAGGTAATAAAAAGTATGAGCCTAAAGACGTAAAGATCATAGAGGAGTTGCGGTTTGAAGGCGAGTCTGACCCTGGTGACCTCTCAATTTTGTTTGTGCTGGAGACCAATGATGGAGCTAAAGGTTTGATCACTGACGCCTTTGGACCCGACGGAGATGCCGAGTTGCACGAGTTTTTATACAAGGCTAATCATTAGCATTGTTACTTGCCAGAAGGTACAGTACTGCCATTCTAATAGCAACACCATTTTCAACCTGATTTAAGATAATGGCATGCTCTGAGTCAGCCACATCACTGCTTAATTCCACCCCTCTATTGATAGGGCCTGGATGCATGATGGTGATGGTCTTATCCAATGAATCAAGCAATTTTTTGGTAATGCCAAAGTAAAGTGAATATTCCCTAAGGGATGGGAAGTACTTGATTTGCTGCCGTTCCAGTTGGATCCTCAGCACATTTGCAATATCACACCAGTTCAGGGCTTCTTTGACATCGAGTGAAACCTTTACATCCAGGCTTTCAATATATTTTGGAAGCAAAGTCTTGGGGCCACATACCATCACTTCTGCCCCTAATTTTTTCAAAGCAAATATATTGGATAATGCCACACGGGAGTGCAGGATATCTCCAATGATGGCCACCTTTTTTCCCGCAATATCCCCATGTTTTTCCCGGATAGAATAAGTATCCAAAAGGGCCTGAGTAGGATGTTCATGGGTACCGTCACCGGCATTAATGATGTTGGCTTTAATATGCTTACTTAGAAAATGCGGGGCCCCCGGACTTGAATGCCGCATCACCACCATATCCACTTTCATGGCCAGGATATTATTAAGGGTATCCAGAAGGGTCTCTCCTTTTTTTACAGAACTTGAAGAAGATGAAAAATTAATCACATCGGCAGACAAGCGCTTCTCTGCCAGTTCAAAAGAGAGGCGGGTCCTGGTTGAATTCTCGAAGAATACGTTGGCGATAGTGATATCCCTGAGGGAAGGGACTTTCTTTATTGGTCGGTTGATGACCTCTTTGAAATTATCAGCCGTTTCGAAGATCAGTTGGATATCCTTTTCACTGAGGTCTTTAATTCCAAGGAGATGTCTCTGACTCAATGTTTGCATTAAGTATCCATTTTATTGATCAACCAAATTTTATTTTCTTTATGGCCCTGGGCCTCCAATTCCACCAGCACCCTCTGTGAGGACAGGGTATTTACATATCTACCGACATAGTCAGGCGCAATGGGCAACTCTCGGGTATAACGCCTATCGATCAGCACCATCAATTCCACACTTTGCGGCCTACCAAAGGCTATCATAGCATCCAGAGCAGCACGAACAGTGCGGCCTGTGTAAAGCACGTCATCAATCAAAACGACCTTTTTATCTTCGATGATAAAATTAATCCTTGTTTCATTTGCCTTCACCGGGATCTCCCGCCTTCTGAAATCATCCCTATGGAAGGTACTGTCAAGAAAACCAAAGTCAATGGAATTTTTAAGCTGCTTTTCAAGCTGCCGATGGATCATTTCAGCGAGAAAAATTCCACGGGGTTGCAGACCGATAAGTACCGATTGTTTGAAATTTCCGTGATTTTCAATGAGTTGTTGACACAGCCTGTCAACTGTTATGGTGAGGAGCTGGCTATCAAGAAGGAGTCTTTTTTGCATAATAAGCCAATGCAAATATAGGTAATTATAAAGTAAAAAAGTTTACCTGTACACAACTTTGTTGATGAAGAATACTTCTCTTGAATACTGTTCAAGGGCATCTCCCTTGTGGCGAATGTTTTGAACCCCATAGGCAAAAAAAGTGCGGTAATACCAGGGATTCAAGCCTTCAATGGCCAGGTTGGTACTTTTGACCACATCATCCTCGAACCTTAATTTGATATCGTCAAAAGATTTTCCTTCAATTACCTGATTTTCGCTAATTATCTTGGTACGGATCACATTATCAAAAACATAAAGTAATACTATGTAGTCTTCCTCAAGGCTTACATAAACAAAGCGATCTAAAATCGGAGATGACACATCACTAATTTCGAAGCTGTTGTCCCAAAGGATATTTCCAGTCTGGCTAAATCCCACCACCACCGCATGGGTGTATTGGTAACTTTCGATCATATATGGATTCATGCCTGAGAACTGGTTGTTTATGGGCATACCAAATCTGTCATAAGAAGAACCAAATCTACTATTCCCATACGGACCCCATCCAAACCGGGAATAATCGGTACGATAACGAGGA
>JBGTCD010000006.1:0-16234 GCA_041749015.1 Cyclobacteriaceae bacterium | reverse complement strand
GGTGTGTTCATTCAGGGTCTTTTGTCTTGATGCCAATAGTTTTTCATGCTGGATCAGGTCTTTTTTATGCTGCTCTACCTGGGCTTCTCTTTCTGATATCCTGGCGGAAAAGGCAGTTTTCTTGTCCTCCTCGTTCTGAATGTGCTTCTCTATTTCAATTCTTTTCTCCTCCTGAGAGGAAATGATCATCTGAGCTAACCGGATGCTTTCTTCCTTATAATGTTCTTTGATCTTATAATAATTTTCAGTCTGCCTGGCTTGTTTTTCCAGGGACTTCATGTTTTTTTCGATTTCAAAGAGCAGATCATCTACCCGTTCCAGGTCGGCATCAGTATCTTCCAGCTTTCTTAGGGTCTCCTTTTTACGCCTTTTAAATTTTGATATTCCGGCAGCTTCTTCAAATAAGGCCCTTCTTGAATTGTCCTTGTCATTGAGCAAGTCGTCTACCATTTTAAGCTCGATGATGGCATAGCTATTGGAAGCAATTCCGGTATCCAGGAAAAGATTGGTGATGTCCTTGAGGCGACAGGCCACACCATTGAGTTCGTAGTCACTCTCTCCAGACCGGTAGTAGCGCCGGGTTATGGTGACTTGTGAATACTCTGTAGGGAGGAGGTTTTTGGTGTTATTGAAGGAAAGGGAAACCTCAGCAACATTGGTAGCTTTTCGCGTTTTGGATCCGTTGAATAATACGTTTTCCATTTTATCTGAACGCAGCATGCGGGTTTTCTGCTCGCCCAGCACCCACCTGATGGCATCTACAATATTGGATTTACCAGACCCATTAGGCCCTACCACCCCAGTGACACCCTTATCAAAATTGATGGTAATCCGGTCTCCAAAACTCTTAAAGCCCTTGATGTCAAGTCTGGTTAATTGCATGCCCTGCTAGTTCACTAAAGTTTTCCATAAAGAGGCCAAAATTAAAATTTAAATCTTAAATTTGTCACTACCATGGATGAAATTCAGATTCTTCTCTACATTTTATTTATTGTGATCGCGGTATTGAGTCGCGCCTTCAGCAAAAAAAAGAAGCAATCTCAGGGACAGCCGCCTCCAACAGCCTCCAACAGGCCCTCCCGGCAGGCAGAAACCCCATCCAAAAAACCTGTTTCATTTGAAGACCTACTCAGAGAGTTTACCGGGGAGGCCGAAACTACCACAAGTCCTGATCCTGAATATGAAAATGATCTCAGGGATGAATATGAAGAGAAAGTGCCCAGCTTTGATGATAACACAGTAGCTGAAACCTATAGAAAATCCATCGATCAAGCCAGAGATATTAAGACACTGGATGAAACAGTGGATCTGGAAGATATCCAAATCGGTTCCGGTAGATTTGATGAATTTAGAATTCCTGAAGAAGATGAAGGTGGTAATTTGAATGAATACCTGGAAGTATTCAATGACATCGAAGGCAGCCGAAAGGCCATTGTACTGGGTGAGATCCTTCAGCGAAAATACTAATCTACCTTGCGGGAAGTCCTCTCTTAGAGAAATAGCACCATAATTCAACCGAATTAGGTTTTTTATTAAAACTTTTCTTTTTTTATATTGTACAATCCTTCATATTTACTAGATAAATATGGTAGACTTAAAAACTTCGGCATTGATGCTTGGGTTACTTGTTTATTTTTTTCCATATTAATGGTTAAATTTTTTATGTAATGTCTGGGTTTGCTTTAAGAATCATCTTTTTAGGAGTTGCCTTCCTGGCTTTTTCTGGATTTGCTCAGAGACAATTTACTGATTGTGAGGGTTTTTCTTGTGAGGTCACCATCACCCATTCTACCAATGGGCGAATGAACGGCTCGGTGGAGGTTGTGATCAAAAATGGCTCCGGGGGCTACACCTACCATCTTATTGGGGACCGAGCCCATAAAAATAAGCTCGATTTAAAAGAAAAAACAATAGAGGATCTGGGCCCGGGGAAATATATTCTGGTGGTGCAGGATCGAAATGGATGCCAGACAAAAAAGGAGTTTGAGGTAAACTAAAATATACTGAATGAGGAACCTCTATCTGATTTTTTTTACATTAACCTTATCGCTAACAGCGCTGGTAAGCCGGGCTCAAAACCCTGTTTTCACTATTCAGAATATCAAAGACGCCTGCGATGGCCTTGCAAACGGATCAGTAGATGTGGTGGTAACAAGTGCGGTAGGCAATATTACCATCCTGGTTTTTGGTCCTCCCAATTTTTCCGAGACGTTGTTTTCCCCAGGCACCGTTACTTTTGAAAACTTGCCCGTTAGAACCGGGTATCTGGTAATTGTGCAGGATGATAATGGAAGTGCCTTCCAAACCTTTGATATAGTAAATGTACCAAATGACCTTCAGGCAAGCTTTTTAAATCTTAGTAATAATTCCACCTGCGTGACGCCGGATGGATTTATCAATATTGATGTCAGTGATGGTACAGGGTCATATTCATTCCAATGGACTGCTGATAATGGCTTCACAGCTACTACTCAAAATATATCCGGGCTTAATGGGGGTAATTATTCTGTTACTGTTTTTGATGAAGGCAGCAATTGCTTTAGAGATCTTGGGCCTTTCACTATCACCGATCCACAACCCAATTTACAGAACATCACCAGTCCGTCACCATTATTTGTTTGTATAGGTGATGATGCCATTATTACCCTGGGCGGTTCCGAACAGGACGTGGTTTATGAAATATATGTCAACGGAAACCCATCCGGAATTACTCAAATAGGCCCAGCTGGTGGCGGGGTGATTAACCTGACATTAACGTCAGGTAGTTTTACAACTGGTGATGTAATCACGGTTGAAGCTTCTTTGCTTAATTGTACGCCTATATTGATGAATGGGTCTGTAACCATAGAAATTCAGGACTTACAGGCCACTGCGGATATTACCAACAATACCCGGTGTGAGGCCCCCTTTGATGGTGCTATATCACTCAATATCACAGGGGCCATCGGTACTTTGGATATTGTTTGGTCTGGACCTACAGCTGTTGCTGATGGTACCGTCAATGCCACCGGCCTTCAAAACGGCTCTTATAATGTTGTGATTACTGATCAGGCCTCCAACTGCGAATGGATTGATGATTATGTGGTAGGGGATGCCCGGCCGCTGTTTACCATCGATTTAGATGGCATTACTAATAATACCCGTTGTGAAGCACCCTTTAACGGGGTTATTAATATTTCCATTTCCGGTGCCCCAGGCCCCTTCGATTTTTCCTGGACCGGCCCAGGAGGATTTACCAATAGCAACCAAAGTATTTCAGGCCTGGAAGCCGGTATTTATGAAGTCACTGTAACTGACCCAGTGAGTGGTTGTGAGGCAATAGAAACCTATGAAGTAGAGGAAGATGCTGCGACCCTTGTGGTCAACATCGATAACCTGGAACATAATACCCGCTGTATTGCACCTTTTAACGGGGTGATTGATATTTCAATTACCGGTGATCCGGGTCCCTTTGATTTTTCCTGGACTGGCCCGGGAGGATTTACCAGCACCAGCCAGAATATTGCAACCCTTGAGCCCGGTATTTATGAGGTCAATGTGACCAATCCGGTGACAGGATGTACTGTTGACGAAACCATTGAGATTGAAGACAATGCCGAAACCCTAACGCTTACTGTTGATAATGTCGATGATAATACCAGGTGCATAGCCCCCTTCAATGGTGCTATTGATATCAGTATTGGAGGCAGTGCAGGTCCTTTTGATTTTTCATGGACGGGCCCGGGAGGATTTACCAGCACCAGCCAGAATATTGCAAACCTTGAACCGGGTACCTATGAAGTCACGGCTACCATTCCTGTATCAGGATGTTTTGTCTCTGAAACCATCATTGTAGCCGAGGATGCTGAGGTTTTGACTTTAACGGTTGACAATGTAATCAATAATACGCGCTGCGTAGCACCCTTTAATGGTGCTATCGACATAAGTATAGGAGGTAGTGCAGGCCCTTTTGATTTTGCCTGGACTGGCCCCGGAGGGTTTACCAGCAACAGCCAGAATATTACTGCCCTGGCGCCGGGTACTTATGAGGTCACTGCTACAAATCCAGTTACCAGTTGCCAAGTGGCTGAAACCATCATAGTAGCAGATGATGCTGATGTTCTTACCTTAACTGTCGATAATGTAATTCATAACACCAGGTGTATTGCCCCTTTTGATGGCGCTATTGATATCAGCATTGGCGGTAGTGCAGGTCCTTTTGACTTTTCCTGGACGGGCCCTGGAGGATTCACGAGTAACAGCCAGAACCTTACTGTATTGGAGCCGGGTATTTATCAGGTTACCGCCACCGATCCCATAACGGGATGCTTTGTTTCTGAATCGATTGAGGTCGAAGACAACTCTGAAAATTTGGTATTGACGGTTGTAAATATAGACCACAATACACGCTGTACTGCGCCTTTTAATGGTAGTATTGAGATTTCTGTTGCAGGCAATACCGGCTCCCTTGACTTTTCCTGGACGGGCCCGGGAGGATTTACCAGCACCAGCCAGAATATAACTGTTCTTGGGCCTGGTTCTTACCAGGTAACTGCGGTTAATTCGGTTTCTGGTTGTGAGGTAGTAGAGAATATCGTTGTAAATGATAATGCCAATCCTATAGTGATAACCCCTGTTTTGGTTGAGGATAATATCCGTTGTGATCCGCCTTTCAATGGTGCTATTCAAATCAATGTGAGTGGTGGTGCAGGTCCACTGAATTTTTCCTGGGCGGGACCCGGTGGTTTTACAGCCAGTACCCAAAATATCAGCAACCTGGAGCCAGGTACCTATACAGTTGTGGTAAATGAGCCTATATCGGGTTGTGAAGAAACCGAAGTTTTTACCATCAATGATAATAGTGCTCCAATCACAATAACCCTTGATAACACCGAGGATAACACCAGTTGTGGTGCCCCAAACGGAGCCATTGAAGTTTCAGTTGCTGGGTCTCCAGGGCCATTTAACTTTTCCTGGACCGGCCCGGGTGGGTTTACAGCCAGTACCCAAAATATTTCAGGGTTGTCTGGCGGCACTTATGACCTGGTGGTAGCGGATGCCAACTCTGGTTGCTCCGATGCCCTCTCAGTGGTCATTGACGATCTGGTGCCTTTGGTTACGGTTACAATAGATAATATTACACCAAATACAGAATGTCAACCACCATTTACCGGGGCAGTGACAATCACTCCCGGTGGTACGTCAGGGCCATTTTCTTTTTCCTGGACCGGCCCTGGAGGGTTTACGGCGAGCACACAAAATATTCAGGATGTGGATGGCGGCACCTATGAAGTAACAGTGACGGATGATGTGCTGGGATGTGATATCATGGAAACGGTGGTGGTTCCCCAGGCTACGCCACCGATTGTCATTACCGTGGTCAATGTAGCAGGTAATGATGCCTGTCTTACGCCATTTAATGGTTCCATTTCTGTTGAGGCTTCTGGTACCGGGGGGCCTTACACATTTGCCTGGACCGGACCGGGAGGATTTTCTTCATCCGTTACCGGAGTGACATCCGATCTTATAGATGACCTTAATTTTGGGGATTATGACTTAACTGTTACTGACCAGGGCACTGGGTGTACTGAAGTCCTTACCGTAGCCGTACCTGACCTTACCCCGACATTCAGCATTGACTTTTCCAATATTTTACCCAATCAGGAATGTCAGGCCCCTTATACCGGTGCCGTAACTGCAGAGGCATCTGGCACCGCAGGGCCTTATACCTACTCCTGGACCGGCCCGGGTGGATTTACCTCCAGTGATGAAGACATTGATCAGTTATTTCATGGCACATACCAGGTGGAGGTGACCGATCAAAGTATCGGGTGTACTCAGGTCGCAACTGTTGCGATCACTGATGATACCGGTGGCTGTGGCCCTACAGGCGATTGTAGCACGGTAATTATTACTCCAAGTTCTACCCCAGCATTGTGTACCAATTCTGATGGCACCATCACCTTTAATGTTGATCCACCGGTGCCTTCTGTCAACAATACGGGCGTGATCATTGAGATTGCCGGACCGGTGTCAAGAACCAACGTCAATGATTTTTTCTTTGATAACCTGCCATTTGGCCTATATAATTACACTGTACAATACGGTGATCCTTCTTGTATCATTAACGGACTTGTGACTGTAGAGCAAACTGGCACTGTGGGCACCCCAATTGCCACTAATCCGGTAAATGTCACTTGTTTTGGTGAGGAAACTGGAGCCGTAACCGTGGATGTGTCCGGTCAGACTGGTAATCCGCTGGAATGGTCGATTGATGGGGTGGTTTGGAATACTTTTATTTCTGGAAATCAGATCACCGGACTGCCTGCCGGACCTGCTCCGGATTTTGAGCTGGTAATCAGCGTCAGACAATCCAGTGCGGATGCTTGCTTTGCTGCTCTGGTTGTAATTATTGAGCACGAGTTTCCACAAATTCAAGCAACTATTGAAGTAGAGGATCAAGCAACTTGTAATAACAATGATGGTAGCATCCGGCTCACTGCTCTTACTGGTGGTAATGATTCCAGCTATACCTTTGAAATCAACGGGAATGCCGCCACACCTGACGGATCTAATGTTTTTGCCGGGGTACCTGGAGGCAATGGCGTGCTGACAGTCATTGACGCTAGTGGGTGCTCGCGGGATTTCAACTATTTCCTCCCTGGTCCGGGAATAATTGGTTTTTCATTGAGTGGAACAGATCCTACCTGTGCGGGTGGTGCAGTAGATGGCACCGTGACCATGACCATTGATCCTGCTTTCCTGCCTGGAAATTATGAAGTGGCCATATCAACAGTGCAAGGCGGCGGAACGGAATTTTTTACGGTACCTGCTTCTGGCGTTTATCAGTTTTCCGATTTAAGCAATGGAAGATATTATGTTGCTGTACAGTCGAATGAAGGATGTCCGAACGAACAGTCTATAGATATTTTAGATGGCCCTGACGCTGTCGATTTTGAGCCTGAAATTGTATGTATCAATGACAATCCGGCCCTGCGACTCAATAATATTTCCGGAGAGCCAGGTAGTGCTATGATCATAGAAGTGTTTAGAGTAGGGGAGGCAGGCGCAATACAAACAGTTAATTTGACAGATATCCCGGCTGGTAATGTTTTTATGTTTACCAACGTACCTTTCTTAACCCAACCAGGGGACTATCTGGTGCGGATAAGGCAGGCGCAGGTAGCCTGTGGAGGCAGTACCATCAGTTCACCTCAGAGGCCATTTTCAATAAGTACACCATTATCTGCCGCAGCCATTGCCTCTACCAGTTCATTTCCTGATATTCCTAATGGCACCATGACCATAGGCAGTTTTACCGGTGGGGTGCCGCCGTACGTGATCCGGATAGAATTGGACTCTGCTGCATTTGGGCAGTCTTATTCTACTGACTGGGATTCGGTCCGGCTTAATTCTAATTTTGTTTTTGAATATGCATTTTCTGACATGCCGGCAGGCAGATACCTCATTGAAGTAATGGATGCTGCTGGATGTGTTTTGGAGATAGTGGGCCGTGTGGAACGGAATACAGACCTCTTTATTCCCAATGTGTTCACACCCAATAATGACGGTATCAATGACACCTTCCAGATCAGGAATCTTCCTGATTCCGGATCAAGGCTTCTGATAACCAATCGGTGGGGCAAGGAGGTATTCTCATCCTCCAATTATCAAAATAATTGGGATGGCGACGGTATAGCTGATGGCGTTTACTTTTATAAGCTGGTCATATCCGATGAATCCTTTACCGGCTGGGTGGAGATCATGAGAGGCAACCGCCCCTGATTAAAAAATCAAAAGTATTCCAATATATACAATGGCTCCGGCGACCATTATCAGTGCGCTATAGGGTATAATATCACTTGCTTTGAGTCTGGTAATGCTCAGCAGGGGCAAGGCCCAAAATGGCTGCATCATATTAGTGAGCTGATCACCATAGGCCATTGCCATAATGATTTTTTGTACAGGCACATTAAGGGCTTTGGCAGCTTCGGTAATAATAGGGCCCTGAACGGCCCATTGCCCACCGCCACTGGGCACAAAAATATTGACCAGGGCTGCACTGAAAAAGGTAAATATGGGCAGGGTCACTTCATTCGACCAATACAAAAACCATCCTGAAAAGGTATCGATGAGTCCTGAGTACAGAATGATTCCCATCACTCCGGAGTATAAGGGAAACTGTAGAATGATGCCGGTAGCACCCTTTGTAGCTGTGGTGGCAGCTTTTAGGAATGATAAAATCGACCCATGCGCAATAAGAGCAAGACCAAATAACAGGTAATTGATATAGTTAAGGTTAATAAATGTAAGGGCCCCAGCACCCAATTCCCCCCCCATTTTGATCAGCGCAGCCCCTAAAATAATCACCCCGGTAATGGTGCCTGTAATTCTTGAACGATCTATTTTTAAAGGTTTTTCTTCATCTTCTTTTATAGTGTAAGGTTTTGCTGAAAGATTTACCCGTATGGGTCCTGAGGAGGCCACCTTATTTCCCAGGTAATAAAATACCAGGGGAATGATAATAATGATCAATGCCGATGCGGTGATGTTCATGGGCGATAGCAGAGTCTCACCCACAGGGATGATCCCAATGGTGGATTCCAAAAAATGCCCTGATTCTGCGCTTTTTAAGGGTGCTGATCCGGAAAATCCACCATGCCACACCATCATGCCAGAGTATCCTGCTGCTCCTATCAATGGGTAGTTGATGTCGATACCATGCTCTTTGGCATGTTTGCCCACTTTCCAGGCAAACAGGGCACCACAGACCAGGCATAAGCCCCAATTAAAAAAACTGATAAGGATAGAAGTAAAACTGATCCAAAAGGCAGCCTTTGGGGTGTTTGTACAAAGCATTGCAGCCTTATTTAAATACCGGTCTACCCAGGGTGACAAGGCCAGTGTGTGGCCCAAAACTAATATCAACACCATTTGCATGGCAAAATCAAGCAGGTCCCAGAAGCCCCGTTCCCAATATAGGGCTACCTGGACAGGGTAGAACCACTCTGTGTCATTTTTCCAGGTGAAAAGAAGGGCCAGTATGATGGACAGAAAGGTGATGATAACGGCAATCGAAAAAGGGCTTGGAAGGCTTTTTCGCACCCATTCTATATACCATGCACTGAGGCCTTTCATTGGGTTTTAATGGTTAGGAATTCCATTGTATCCACTCCATCCGCATAATCATCTACACCTGGGTGCTGCGCGCTCCCGAAGGGAACCATATTGGGCCCTGACCCAACCACACATTGGATCTGATCCTCCAGAGCCTTTAATTTTTCAAGAGACTCTTCAGGATGCTTATAAAATTCAAAAAATGTTACCGCCAATGGAGAAAAAAGACTTTCTGACTCCTTGAGCAGATGAAAGCCACAATCCAAATGGGGTTCCTTATTGACCAGGTAAATGGTCTTGTTGTAGTCGTAGTTATTAAGATACTTATGGTGCTGGGCAATATGATTTAACTTAATCATTTCATCCAACAAAGGCTTTAAATCATAACCATATGGAATAAAAATTTTTGACACATTGCGGCACCCTAATCCAAAATAGGTCAGGATATCACCAGTCAGCAACTCGAGTTGCTTCTGAGTTTCATTCCCATCCAGGATGGCCACAGCGCAGCGGCTTTGTCTGATCAGATTGGGGACATGGCTGAAATAATGTTTAAAATACCGGGCTGTATTATTACTACCGGTGGCAATGACCCCTTCTACATGGTTGAGCCGCTCAGCAATGGTGATTTCCGAAGCCAGATCCGGGGCATCTTCCAGTATCCAGTTGATAAGTGTTTGAATGAGGACTTCATCCTTTGAGCTGGGCTTGATTATGGCCCTGTGGCCAGACAAGATCACAGCCATAAAATCATGAAATCCTACCAATGGGATATTGCCTGCCATTACCAGTCCGATGTCAAGGCTGTTTTTTGGTACAGGATACCGGCTTCTCCAGGGTTCTAAAGTACTTTGATCCAACCATGTCCCAATGCTATTCAAGGCAATCCTGGTAAACTCCGGAATAAACCAGGGATTATTCCGGTGAGCTTCATCCGCCAATTGGTCTAACTCTTCACCAGTTAAATTTTTGATCCGGCGCCCTAAAAGTGAAAAGGCATTGATTCTGTAATTAATATCCATTTCAGTTTAAACTATTATAATTCCGAACTTGTTTGTCGCCTGAGAGAATGTTTATAATTTTGCCGAAAGTTTAAAAATAGTCGGTACTTATAAAAATTTTTTACGCTATGGCGATAATGATCACTGACGAATGTATTAATTGCGGGGCTTGTGAACCAGAGTGTCCAAATACGGCTATTTATGAAGGCGGTATGGAGTGGAACTGGGCCGGAGGTACCGACCTCAAAGAGGTAGAATTGGAAGACGGCTCTAAAATGAGTGGTAATGAGATGCAGGATCCTGTGTCTGATGAATTCTATTATATTGTTTCCGGTAAGTGTACGGAATGTATGGGTTTTCATGAAGAGCCTCAGTGTGCGGCTGTATGCCCGGTGGATTGCTGTGTACCGGATCCTGATTATGAAGAATCAGAAGAGGAACTGCTCGCCAAAAAAGACTGGATGCATGTCGGTTAAAATCCGGAATACCGCCAGACTATAATTTTTATTTAGGTTTCTTTAATTGGCGTTCTTTATTCCATTCCTATTTTCTTGAAATAAAGGTATAATTTTTGGTTCTTTAGACCCATTCGGTGCCAGGTAGTTTTACCACTTTTTTTCAAAGTCAGTTTTTACCAAAATGAGTTCCAAAGGCTTTATTTTATGTTTCCTTCTTTTAAGTTTGATTGGTGTTGTTTCGCAATCACAGTCTTTTGAACCGGGGTATTATTATACACCCTCCGGAGAAAAAGTATCAGGTCTTATAAAGTATGCGAGGTCCTCTTATACCGCGCATAACGCCACCCCTGGTTCCCTTAGATTTAAATCCACAGAGCGGTCAAAAATTCAAAAGATAGAAGTGGATGATGCAAAAGCATTTGTACTGGGCAAGGATAGTTTTGCTACTGTAAGGAATTTTAGGATTAGTAATTTTGATGTCTGGTTTAAGAAAGATTTTGCTTTAGTGTTGGAGAGCGGACCCCTTACCCTTTTTCTTCACAAAAGCATCAGCAAAGAAGGCACCCGGTTCACCTATATTAATGATCGGTACATTTTGCTCAAAGAGGGGAAGCATTTTGGATTGTGGAGTGTTAACAAACAGCGGCATGATTTGGTAGCCTTTCTTTCAGACAATGAGGCCTTATGCCAAAAGATTATTGATTTGGAATATGATGATGATGTTCCAGGGATTGTTAGAGTCTATAACGCTGAGGTTAAAAAATAAAGCTTGTAGTTCATCGCTTGATTCTTAGAGAATTTGCCGTTAGATTTTGCTATTGAAAAAACCGGAGTAATTTTATCATTAAATATGCGCCATCTAGTTTGTATCTACCTTTTATTAATGGCCTGTCAGGGCAGCCATAGTACCCATGAGATGGTAGAATTTACCGAGGAGCAGCCAATATCTTATGAATTCATCACTGAAAATCTTGAAGAGGGCAACCTCAATACAGATCTGGTAATATGGGGGATACAAAATCTGAATCGTCTCGGGTATTATGATGAAGCCAAGGATCTTTATTATTCCTGGACATGGCCTAAAAGATATGCCAAAGAAGTAGCCGAACTGGGCCTAATTATTACCTATAATGATGGCAACCTTGATCTTGCCGCCGATCATGGGTTCTTTTTGCTGGAAGGTTATGAGCCGGAGGATCCCAGGGTATATCTGATTATGGCAGACCTGATCCTCGAAAAAAACCTAAATCTAACCCAGGCAAGGAAGCTTTTTGAGCAGTACATTGAAGTTAGCGACAATACCATGAGTACTAAGGGTATTGAGGCCAGGCTATTAATCCATGAAGGGGATACTGCCAGGGGAATGGAAAAACTATTTGAGTTCATTGAAGTGGGGGGTCTCAGTGACCCAGTAATGGAATTGGTCCACAGCCTTTCCCAATCAGACCAGCACAAGAAGTCCCTGCTACAGCATTTAACCAATCAGGAGGATTGGAAAGATACTGAGATATTCAGACTCAAAGGCAATTTAATGTTGAGCCTTGGCGATACGGCCAACGCAAGATTTTCATTTTTAGAAAAATTCAGAAGGGATTCCATTCCAGATAAGGCGCTCTTTCAGCAAATAGCCAGATCTTATGAGGCCGTAGCCATGCATGATTCGGTCATTCATTTTGGGAGCATGGTTCTTGAAATAGATTCCCTGGAAAGAGTTACGGTGTTTTCTGTTTCAAGGGCTTATGAATCAAAAGGAAATCTTTCAGATGCTTTAGCACTCTTGGAAAATTTATACCGCTATCAACCTGAGGACTCAATCATCCTGGATTCTATGGAGAATCTCAAAAGAAAAATCGCATATTTGTGGGCTCAAAGACAACGGGAAGCAGCGCCTCCCGAAATCAAACCATTGGAAACCATAAAAGATGATTAAGATTACATTACCTGATGGTAGCATCAAAGAATTTGAAGCTGGGGTATCCAGTCTCGATGTGGCATTGACCATCAGTGAAGGATTAGCAAGGAATGTCCTGGCAGCAGAAGTAGATGGAGGAGTATGGGATGCTAACCGGCCAATCCATAAAGATGTCTCTCTCAAATTGCTGACCTGGAACGACGACCTTGGCAAAAATACCTTTTGGCATTCCTCGGCACACCTGCTTGCAGAAGCCCTGGAAGGCCTGTACCCGGGAATAAAATTTGGAATCGGACCCCCGATAGAAAATGGTTTCTATTATGATGTCGATTTTGGAGGGCATGCATTTGGTGAAGAAGACTTGAAAAAGGTAGAGGATAAAATGCTGGATCTCGCCCGTGAAAAGAATTCCTTTGATCGGAAGGAAGTATCCAAAAAGGAAGCGGTGGATTATTTTACCAGGAAAGGGGATGAGTACAAGCTGGAACTGATCAAGGACCTTGAAGATGGCAGTATTACCTTCTATACTCAAGGCAGCTTTGTGGACCTGTGCCGGGGGCCTCACATCCCTGATACCGGCTTCATCAAGGCGGTAAAATTGCTGAATGTGGCCGGAGCCTACTGGAGAGGGGACGAGAAGAATAAGCAGTTGACCCGTATTTATGGCGTATCATTCCCCAAGCAAAAAGAACTCAAGGAGCATCTGGAACTTCTCGAAGAAGCTAAAAAAAGAGATCACAGGAAGTTAGGAAAGGAACTGGAGCTTTTTGCCTTTTCTGAAAAGGTGGGGATGGGCCTGCCATTATGGTTGCCTAAGGGTGCCTTGCTCAGAGAGCGTTTGGAGCAGTTTATGCGCAAGGCTCAGGTCAAGGCAGGATACCAGCCTGTGGTGACCCCCCATATTGGTCAAAAGCAGCTTTATATCACCTCAGGGCATTATGATAAATATGGGGAAGATTCCTTTCAGCCCATTCATACTCCCCATGAAGGAGAGGAGTTTCTTTTGAAACCCATGAATTGTCCACACCACTGTGAAATTTACAAAGTTAAGCCCCGGTCGTATAAAGATTTGCCTATTCGTTTTGCCGAGTTTGGTACAGTATACCGTTACGAACAGCACGGGGAGTTGCATGGTCTGACTAGGGTTCGGGGTTTTACCCAGGATGATGCCCATATATTTTGCAGGCCCGATCAGGTCAAGGAGGAATTTACCAAAGTGATAGACCTGGTGTTGTATGTATTCAATTCATTGGGATTTAATGACTACACGGCTCAGGTCTCGCTTAGGGATAAGGACAAACCCGAAAAATATATCGGGGACTTCAATTTGTGGGATCGGGCTGAGAAAGAAATACAAGAGGCCGCTGATGAAAAAGGACTGAAGACCATCAGCGTATCAGGTGAAGCAGCCTTTTATGGTCCTAAGCTCGATTTTATGGTTAAGGATGCCCTGGGCCGTAAATGGCAGTTGGGCACTATTCAGGTGGATTACCAATTGCCTGAGCGGTTTGAGCTGGAATATATTGGGTCTGACAATCAGCGGCACAGACCAGTAATGATTCACAGAGCACCATTTGGTTCTTTAGAGCGGTTTGTAGCCGTGCTTATAGAGCATTGTGGGGGTAATTTTCCGCTATGGCTTTCACCTGACCAGGTGGCAGTGCTTCCTATTTCAGAAAAATATTTAGAATATGCTCAGGCAGTTTATTCAGATTTGGAAAGTCAGGATATTCGGGGATTTCTGGATAATCGAGATGAGAAAATCGGAAGAAAAATCTGGGATGCAGAAACTAAGAAAGTACCTTATATGCTGGTAGTTGGGGAAAAAGAGGCTGACACCCGCACCGTTTCTGTGAGAAAACACGGTTCCGGAGACCTGGGAAGTATGGATTTGGATGGTTTCCGTAAAATATTTCGGGAAGATGCAGGTGAAATTGAGAATTTCAAAGGTTGAGGACTTTGTTTAAGAATAATAAATACCGATATTTGCAACCTGTTTTTTTTCACACTAAAATAAAGGAGTACTATTAGCAAACAGAGGTCAAGGAGAGTGCCCTTCCGGGGTAGAGTGGAGGAGCCCTACAATGTAAATGAAAGGATCAGAGCGCCGCGGGTTCGTGTGGTTGGAGAGAATGTGGAAGTAGATGTATACTCCCGTGAAGATGCAATTAGAATGGCTGAGGAGCAAGGTTTAGACCTTGTGGAGATTTCACCAAAAGCTGATCCGCCTGTTTGTAAAATCATAGATTACTCTAAGTTTAAGTACGAGCAAAAGAAAAAGCAGAAAGAGATCAAGGCTAAGGCCCAGAAAACGGTTATCAAAGAGATTCGTTTCGGACCAAATACCGATGATCATGATTTTGATTTCAAGTTGAAGCATGCGATCAACTTCTTGAAGGATGGCTCAAAAGTTAAGGCTTATGTGCACTTCGCAGGGAGGACCATCGTATTTAAAGAGCGTGGAGAGGTACTTTTATTGAAGTTTGCCCAGGCTCTGGAAGATTACGGTAAGGTAGAGCAGTTGCCAAGGCTTGAAGGAAAAAGAATGACGCTCTTTGTAGCGCCAAAACCACAAAAGAAGTAAATTTTTAAATATAGGATATCATGCCAAAAGAAAAGGTAAAATCAGGAGCAAAGAAAAGATTTAAAATCTCTGCTTCCGGTAAAATTAGAAGGAAGCATGCTTATAAGAGCCATATTCTAACTAAGAAAACCACTAAGCAAAAGCGCAATCTGACTCAAATGGGCGAGGTCCATAAAACAGATGAGCCCAACGTAAGAGCGATGCTTAAAATTTAATTAGGTTAATTTTGTTCACCAGGCCCTGGGTATAAAGTACATTAATTGATGTCACCTCTGGCCAAAAACTAATACATAAAATGCCAAGATCAGTAAACCATGTGGCCTCCAAAGCGAGGCGTAAAAAAATCCTGAAGCATGCCAAAGGGTATTTCGGAAGGAGAAAGAATGTATTCACTGTTGCAAAAAATGCCGTAGAAAAAGGATGGGTATATGCATACCGTGATAGGAAAACCAAAAAACGCAACTTTCGTGCATTGTGGATCCAGAGGATCAATGCCGGTGCGCGTGAGAATGGCTTGAGCTACTCACAGCTTATAGGAGGATTAAAAACTGCTAAAATCGATCTGAACCGTAAGGTGCTTGCTGATTTGGCGATGAATCACCCTGAAGCCTTTAAGGCGGTGGCCTCCAAAGCCAAAGCCTAAATCAGGTTTTAAAAATTTTAATCTAAACCCGGCCGGTCCGGGTTTTTTTGTGCCCCGGTCAAAGTGGCACCTCTATTTATATCTTTCTTTTAGGTCGTCTATTGAATAAAGGTCTTCCTCCTCTTCTAAAAATTTAAATGTCTTTGAGTCCGACACTAATTTTTGGATTCCCTCGGTCATGAATTGATTTTCGAGACAATTCTCCAACGGTCATTTATCCTGATGCTATAAAAATCTGAACCTCTCAATTTCTCTAGTCGGTTCGATGGTGGGATTCTCAAACCAACTGCTAATAGGTGCATACAGCTTTTACCCACTCTTAGCTTATTATCAAATTGTAAAGCTTATCGATGTCGTTTTCAGTTTTCATTTTCTCACTTATTACAGTAGCGTTGTTTTTATAGATTTGATTATTCATCAGATCTAACATTTTATCCTCAAATTCCTTTTCACCTAATTTTTTAATGGGTATCCCCTTGGGCCCCAATTGTAAGTCTGAAATGGTCTTGCTCCAGTAGAATTGGTCCAGGATGTGTGGCA
>JBGTCD010000005.1:0-32111 GCA_041749015.1 Cyclobacteriaceae bacterium | reverse complement strand
TGCCTATTTAGGCCAGGCCCCTGCCCGTCAGGCTTCCATTGGTGCAGGAGTGGGTCATAATGTACCTTGTACCACCATCAATAAGGTGTGCGCATCAGGGATGAAGGCCGTAATGCTAGGCGCTCAGTCCATCATGTTGGGCCATAATGATGTGGTGGTGGCCGGAGGCATGGAAAGCATGTCCAACATCCCCTATTATGTGCCTAAAGCAAGATTTGGATATAAGTATGGGAATGCCGAATTGGTGGATGGACTCCAGCATGACGGGCTTTGGGAAGTTTACAATAAATTCCCCATGGGTAATTGCGCTGAGGTAACTTCCAGGGAAATGAATATTACCCGCGAGATGCAGGACGAATATGCCATCCAGTCCTATAAAAGATCTGCAGCATCATGGAGTTCAGGTAAATTTAACGATGAGATCGTGCCGGTGGAGATACCCCAGCGGAAAGGTGACCCCATAATGTTTACTGAGGATGAAGAGTACAAAAATGTAAGCTTCGAAAAAATTCCAGGGTTAAGGCCTGTTTTCCAAAAGGATGGCACCGTCACCGCGGCCAACGCCTCCACCATTAATGACGGCGCGGCTGCATTGGTCCTTATGAGTGAAGAAAAAGCCAAGGCCCTTAATTTAAAACCACTCGCTGTCATCAGAGGGTTTGCAGATGCTGCCCAGGACCCGCTTTGGTTTACTACTGCTCCCGCATTAGCCATCCCCAAGGCTATGGAAAGAGCCGGAGTCAGTAAGAAAGATGTGGACTATTACGAAATCAATGAGGCCTTTGCTGCCGTGGCCATTGCCAATAATATGAAGCTTGAGCTGGATCCTGAAAAGGTCAATGTATTTGGAGGGGCCGTTTCCCTGGGGCATCCCCTGGGCTGTAGCGGGGCCAGGATCATCACTACTCTCAATAATGTATTAAGTAAAAACAATGGCTCCATTGGCGTAGCAGGCATTTGCAATGGTGGTGGTGGTGCCTCAGCCATAGTGATCGAGCGTCTGAACTAGCCAGATTCTATGAAGGAAATAACCCTCATAATTTTTTTCTTTTTTCCGCTGCTATACGTTTCTGGTCAGGATTCCCTCAAAATCCAAACGTTTTGGGATGAGGAAGAAACTCTGGTCAAAGAAACTTACGCCATTCTGTATGGGGATATGGAGCAGGTGGAAGGGCCTTATATCAAGTACCATCCTGATGGTGCCTTGGCTATAGAAGGCTTCTTCGTGAATGGTAAGAAACAGGGCAAATTCATAGAGTACTATCCCAACGGGGCCTTACAGCGGACTACCATATATGAAAATGGATTCAGGGAGGGCCCGCTGGAGGTGTACACCGAGGAGGGCGTCCTCTTGCAAAGAGCTTTTTTTCACAGGGATATTCTTAGTGATAGTGTTCATAACTTTTACCCTTCAGGGGCTCTTAAATCCAGGACCTATATTGTCAATGGGAAGCCTGATGGTGTGGTTAAAGAATATTATGAAGATGGCACCATCAAATCTGAGATCACCTTCAAGAGTGGCAACCAATCCGGAGTTTCCAAATTGTACTTCCCAACGGGGATATTGCAATCCGAGGCCAATTATCTAAATGGGAGGATTCACGGGTATTATAAAACCTACCACCCTAATGGCATGCCTGAATCCGAAATTGTCACTATAGAAGGCACGGATAAAAGCACCGTAAAAAACTATAGCGAAACAGGGCAGCTCCTTCTGGAAGGATTGCACCAGAATGGCATTCCTGAAGGCATTCAACTTTCCTATTATCCCTCAGGCAGCAAAAAGGCCAGCATGAATTATGCAGAGGGAAAGCGATCCGGCACCAGCGCCCAGTACTATGAGACTGGAGGTGTTATGGCCAATATCGTTTTCAGCAATAAGGAATTGAATCAGGATATTGAGGAGTTTCATGAAAATGGAAAGCTCCGCTCCCGGCAACTGATCAAAAATGGAAAACCGACAGGGACCTGGATTTATTTTTATGAAAATGGTGCCACCCGGCTCAAGGAATCCTATGATAAAGGAAAAAAGAATGGCAAGGTCATTCAATATTATTCTAATGGGCAAAAGGAAATTGAGTCGGCTTACCTAAATGGCATCAAGAACGGTGAGGAGATCGGCTATTATAATGATGGGTCCGTCAAATACAAATCCGATTATAAGCATAACCGCCAGAATGGGCCCTATATTGAATATCACCAGACAGGTGCCACAGCCATTGAAGGTCAATATAACTTTGATAAAAAAGACGGGAAGTGGCAAGAGTACAATGAGGAAGGCGTACTCCTCAAAACAAAGGTTTATGCCAAAGGGGATTTGAAGGAAACTATTGAACACTAACCACTAAATTTCTTAATCTACACGCTATATTTGTAGCTTAATGAAATCACTATACGCCACATCTTTTGTATTTCCAGGCCAAACCGGCTTCTACAAGGGAAAAGTCAGAGACGTATACTTTTTTGGAAACAGGATGGCCATCATCGCCACCGACAGGATATCAGCCTTTGATGTGGTATTACCCAAAGCCATCCCATGCAAAGGTCAAATCCTGAACCAAATTGCATTCCAGTCTCTGGAAGCCACCAGCGACATCGTGCCCAACTGGGCGATAAGCAGTCCTGACCCCAATGTGACATGGGGCTACCAATGTGAAGCCTATCCTGTAGAAATGGTGATCAGAGGGTACCTCGCCGGCCATGCCTGGAGAGAATATCAGGCTGGAAAGAGAACCTTGTGCGGGGTCAGCCTTCCTGAAGGACTTAAGGAAAATGATCCCTTCCCCAGGCCTATCATCACCCCAACCACCAAAGCCACCCAGGGGGCTCATGACATGGATATTTCAAAGGAGGAAATATTAGATCAGGGTCTGGTATCGGAAGCTAAGTATGAGCGACTGGAAACCTATACCCATCAGTTATTTGAAAGGGGGACCCTATTGGCCAAAAAACAGGGGCTCATTCTGGTAGATACAAAATATGAATTTGGAAAGCATGAAGATACCATCATGCTGATTGATGAAATACATACCCCTGACTCATCACGGTATTTTTATCTGGAAGGGTACCAGGAGCGGCAGGATCAAGGCCAGCCTCAAAAGCAACTGTCAAAAGAATTTGTGAGACAATGGCTTATCAGTGAGGGTTTTCAGGGTAAGGAAGGCCAGCAGGTACCTGAGATGACTGACGAAATCCTAATCATGATATCCGAACGTTATCAGGAGCTTTATGAGAAGTTCACCGGTGAAAAACTTATCCCGCGAGATTATGTTTTGATAGAGGAAGCAATCAAAACAAGCATCCTTTCAAAGCTGAATATTTAAAATATCTTTATAGATTTGCAGAAGCTATAAGCTGCCAAAATAGATTGACATGAAGTATACCATTGATAAACAAGAAAAATACAGCATCCTTAAATTGCACGAAGAAAAACTGGACTCCAGTATTGCTCCAAGCCTCAAATCTGAGCTTATTACCCTGAGTGCAAAGGGTGTGAAAAATATCATCATTGATCTTGCTGAGGTTAAATACACCGACTCATCAGGGTTGAGCTCCTTATTGGTAGGCAATAGGGTGGTGAATGAAAGCAATGGCATCTTTCTGCTTTGCTGCCTTTCGGACCATACCCATAAGCTGGTTAAAATTTCCCAGCTCGACAGTGTGCTCAATATATTGCCGACTGTAGAAGAGGCCATTGATGCTGTTTACATGAATGAAATAGAGCAGGAGCTTAAAGAAGGCGATAGCGAAGACTAAGCACTTGTCTCTTAAATTAACCATTTTAGGAGCTAATTCGGCCATTCCCGCTTATGGCCGAAATCATACGGCCCAGGTGCTATTTTTGGGCAACAAACATTTTCTGATTGATTGTGGAGAAGGAACCCAAAACCAGGCCGCCCGGTTTGGTGTAAAAATTCAGAAGGTCCATCATATTTTTATCAGCCACCTCCATGGGGATCATTATCTCGGGCTTATGGGTGTGTTGTCCTCAATGCATTTGCTGGGTCGAAAAAAACCGCTTTATCTCTATGGACCGGTAGGGCTGAAGGAAATCATTTCGGTTCAGCTTAAATATTCAGAAACAGCCTTAAAATACCCCCTGATATTTCAGGAATTAGAACCGGAAGGCTCCGGTAGAATTTATGAAGACAAAATGGTGGAGGTGGATTATTTTCCCCTTGACCACCGCATCACCTGCCACGGATTTCTCTTTCGTGAAAAACCTAAGCCCAGAAAAATTGTTAAAGAAAAGTTACCACAAAACATCAGTATTGGTGATCTTGCCAAACTCAAAAAAGGCCTGGATCTTACAGATGCGGATGGCAAAATAACTTATTTGAATAAAACGCTGACTTCACCACCACCCCCTTCAATGGCTTACGCTTATTGCTCAGACACCAAATACAATGAGGCCATTCTCGCATATGTCAAGGGGGTCGATATGATGTATCATGAGGCCACTTTCCCTGAAGAAAAGGAATTATGGGCTTCTCAAACGTACCATACCACTGCCAGACAGGCAGGGATCATGGCCACTAAAGCTGGTGTAAAAATGCTGATTATAGGGCATTATTCTGCCCGATATCGGGAACTTGATGTATTTTTGGAGGAATCACAAAAGGAATTTAAGAACACGCATCTTGCCATAGAAGGCAATACTTACACTGTAGAAAATGGGGACCAGGAATAGAAAAAAGAAAACTTATCTTTTTGTTGTTCTTTCAGGAATTTTTCTGACCAATGCCATTTTAGCCGAGCTGATCGGTGTTAAGGTTTTTTCTGCTGAAGCCAGTCTGGGGTTGCAACCGGCACAGCTTAATTTAATGGGATATATCCTTGATTTCAATCTCACTGCAGGGGTGGTAATATGGCCTATAGTTTTCGTCACCACCGATATCATTAATGAATATTTTGGTAAAGACGGTGTAAAGAAAATCAGTTTTCTGACAGCAGGATTCATCGCCTACATCTTTGTGATCATTTACCTGGTTACCTTGCTGACACCGGCAAATTTTTGGCTGGAAGTCAACAGCCCGGACCATGAAGGCAATCCTTTTAATATTGATTATGCCTTTACCAAAATTTTCCGTCAGGGACTCGCCATTATCATTGGTTCCCTGACGGCTTTTCTTCTCGGTCAGCTTTTGGATGTATTTATTTTTCAACGATTAAGACGGATTACCGGCAGTAAAATGATTTGGCTGAGGGCTACAGGATCCACCCTTGCATCTCAGTTAGTAGACAGTTTTGTGGTCCTTTTTATAGCCTTCTACATATTTGGGGCCTGGGACTTGTCACAAGTTACTGCCGTAGCATCGGTAAACTATATTTATAAATTTGTCATGGCCATTTTACTAACCCCGCTATTGTATCTTGGCCACTACCTCATCGACAAATATTTAGGAAAGGAGCTCTCTCAGGAAATGACCCAGGATGCCATGAATAACAGCAAGAGATTTTTCTGATTAAGCCCACCAGAACCGACCTAATATTACTAAATTTTACTGCAGACCTTTTCCAACAATATCCCGGTGGCAACCGCTGCATTGAGGGATTCAGCCCCGCCAAATCCAGGTATTGAAGTTAAGCCCTGACACAGGGCCTTGACCGGTTTGCTAATACCCTTTGATTCATTACCGATCACCAGAATCATAGGCGCTTTGAATGGACAGGCATCCATCTGCTTCCCATCCATCACAGAGCCCCAAATAGGTATATTAGCGCTTTTCAGCCATTGGTATTCCTTGTCATCCGTAAAAACAGGAACCCTTAAAAAAGAACCCATAGTCGCCTGGATGGCTTTTGGGTTGGTCCACTCTACCGACTCAGAGGAGACCACTATCTGGTCAACTCCATACCAATCAGCAGTACGAATAATGGTACCCATATTACCGGGATCCCCAATATCATCCAGAAAAAGTGTGACACCTTTGGTTGGATTCGGAGTTTTTTCAGGTGGGAATTCTACTACCGCCAGGGCGGTATTATTGGTCTTGAGGTGGCCTAATTGACCCAACTCAGACTCATCGGCTATGTAGCATTGAGTGCTCTGCTCTGGCGCCACCAACTCCATAAATTCAGGAGTGCCTACCAACAGGTTCACTTTGAAATTACTGCTTAAAACCTCCCGAATTATCTTATCACCTTCCACCATAAAATTCTTATGAATTTGGCGATATTTTTTAATTTGGAGGGATTTAATGAACTTCGCTCTTGCTTTCGATAGTTTTTCCAAAGACGGCCTGGATTGAGATTTAACTATAAAATTATACTCCTGTTTGTGATTGCCTTATACGTCCTTTATGGATGCACAGGAACACGCCACTTGAAAGAAGATGAAAAATTACTTCTAAGGCAAAAAATTGTAGGAAATAATTCTATCGAAAAGGAAGAATTGGAGGAACTGTATCTCCAGGAAACCAACAGTAAGGTTTTGCTGCTGCCAATTTCCCTAAATGTGGCCATGTATAGTATCGGTAAATTGTTTTATGATACGGCAAGCTTACAACAGGCTAAAGAGAAAAAGATCAGGAAGTACGACAGAAAAATATCAAAGAAAGAGAAAGAAGGTAAGTCTGTAGAAAAACTACAGGCCAAAAAAGAAAAGAAGGTCAATAAAAAGCGCAGGGCAATTGAAGAAGGCAATCAGTTTATGCGCCTTGGTGAGCCGCCTACCGTATTGGATAGCAACCTGGTGCATCAGGCTACATTTCGAATGGAGCGGTACATGGAAACCAAAGGCTTTTTTGAGAATGAAGTTGAATTATTATTAAGGCCAAAGGGTAAAAAATCTGTAATTGCAGAATATCATATTACTGAAGGTGAACCGTACATCATTGATACTATTTTTTACAATATTCCGGATTCGACTATCATCGGGATATTAAAAGAAAATTCGCGTAATACCCACCTTAAAAAAGGGGTCAATTACGACCAAAAAGCCTTATCGGATGAAAGGGAGAGAATTGACTTTTTATTAAAAGATAAAGGGTATTTTGACTTTAGCAGGCAGTATATAGACTTTGATGTGGATACTGCATGGGTGGCTCCAAAGCAGGTGGCAGTAAGGATGAATATCCGCAATCCACAGCGCGGTGAACATAAAGTATTTTATATCGATTCGGTAATATTCATCACAGATGCCCACATCAGAAATATTCCTGACTCCCTCAGGCAAAACGAATATTATCAGGGTACCAATTTCCGATACTTTGAAAATGAATACAATACCAGAATCCTTAACCGGAGGCTTTTTGTTCACAGTGGTGATGTGTACAGCCGCTCTAATACCATCAATACCCAAAGACAATTGGCCAACCTGGATATTTTTCGCTTTATGAACATCAATTATGATTCTACGGGTGGCGACTTCATAGCCAATGTCTATGTGAGTCCACTTGACAGGTATCAACTATCCAATGAGGTAGGCCTCAATGTGACCCAGGGGGTACCGGGCCCTTTTTATAATATTACCCTCCGGAGAAGGAATATTTTCAAGGGGCTGGAACTGTTGGAACTTTCAGGACGGATTGGGATCGAAGGGGTTGCCCCGGCTACCGAGATCGGCAATGTGTACCGCAGTACTGAGGCCGGAGCCAACCTGAGTATTACCTTTCCCCAATTTTTGCTACCAATTAGTGACCGTGCCAAATATAAGATCGGAACGATCAATCCCAGAACCAGGGTCCAGACCGGGTATGCCTATACCGACCGACCGGAATACCTGCGTACCAATATCAATATCTCCAATACCTACACCTGGGCAACCAAAAGGAACACCCTGAACAGTTTCACCATTGCTGATATGTCGCTGATTAATAGCAGATTGGATGATTTTTTCCTGGAAAGGCTAATAGAATTGCAGCAAAACGGGAATAACCTGATCAATACCTTTGACCCATCATTCGTGAGTAGTGCCAGTTTTTCAAGTATTATTAACAGAGGCCGTTACGGTGAAGAGCAGCGTAAAGCCTATTATATTCGGGTATTTTTGGAATCAGGTGGCACCACCTGGAATTTCCTCAATCCTACTTTTCTGGAAAATCAGGGGCTGGAATATTTTCAGTTTGCCAAATTTAATGTTGACTTGAGACGCAACGACCCGATAAACCGAAAGACCACTATGGCCTACCGCATCAATACCGGGTTAGCAGTGCCCTATAGCGAAAACAGGATTCTACCATACGAGAAATATTTCTTTGCAGGTGGAAGTAATGGCATCCGAGCCTGGAGGCCTCGTAGATTAGGTCCAGGGTCATATTCTCCAATTGATCCCGAAACGGGACTTGTTAATTATCGTTTTGAGCAGCAGGGTGAGCTGCTAATCGAGGGCAGTGTGGAATTCAGACAAAATCTAATAGGCTTTATCGATTATGCCCTGTTTATGGATGTTGGAAATATTTGGACCATCTACCAGGATGATAACCGGCCTGGAGCCCAATTTAATATTGAGGATTTTTGGCGGGAGTTTGCCGTAGGTACTGGTATTGGCATCAGGTTCGATTTTTCATTTCTGGTATTCCGCTTGGATGCCGGCCTCAAGGTACTGGATCCTGCCCGACCTCAGGGCAAAAGATTTATTCTGTCAGAAGGATTTTATGATGCCCCATTTACCCGGCGCGCTTCAGAGCCAGTGATTTTTAATATTGGTGTGGGGTATCCGTTTTAGAATAAAGGAATCTTTAGTAATTCAACAGGTGCTGCATCATCTCCCCTACCTGGGTAGTATTGGGTAGCATGGCTTTTTCCAGACCAGTATTTAAGGGCACAGCAGGGAGGTTACGCGCTCCAAGTACCTTAACGGGTGCATCCAAATAATCAAAGCAATGCTCTGATATGCGACCTGCCAGGGATTCTGCGAAGGAATTGAGCCAGGGCTCTTCAGTCACCACCATGGCCCTGCCATGAGCCTGCACCCTTTGGGTGATCAAGTCCCAATCCAGGGGATTTAGAGTCCTCAAGTCAATGATTTCAATACTACCTGGAAAATCCTCAGCAGCCTTTTTAGACCAGTACACCCCCATGCCATAGGTGATTACTACCAAAGTAGGCCCCGCCTCCATTTTGTCATCATCTGCCTCTAAAACCACATTCCCCTTGCCGAGCGGCAGGATATAGTCTGCGTCGGGTTCAATGGTTTTGGCGGCATCGGTACCCGGCACCTTAGACCAGTACAGGCCTTTATGCTCCAAAAGCACCACCGGATTGGGATCGTAAAAGCTCGCTTTGAGCAAGCCTTTCATATCTGCTGCATTAGAAGGATACACGACTTTGATCCCTCTGATGGTAAGCAAGGCGCTTTCAATGCTCCCGCTGTGATATGGCCCACCCCCACCATAGGCACCAACTGGTACCCGGATCAATGATTGAACCGGAAATTTGCCCATGGAAAGATAACAACTCTTAGAAAGCTCCTCAACAAGTTGATTGATGCCAGGCCATATATAATCACCAAACTGGATTTCCACTATGGGCTTGAGCCCTACCGCAGACATCCCCGCTGTGGAACCTACGATATAAGCCTCCTGAATGGGCGTGTTGAATACCCGGTGGTCGCCATATTTTTTAGCCAGGGTTGCCGCTTCCCGAAACACCCCTCCCAGACGGGCACCAACATCCTGACCATAGAGCAGGGCTTCAGGGTGCTTTTGAAGGATCTCATCTACCGCGTGGAGGGCAGCATCCACCATTACGACTTTTTCACCATTAAGGGGTTGTCGCACCCCTTTTTCTTCAAAAATGGAAGTCTCTGCAAACTCATGGTCCATCACAGTCTCTGGATCGGGGTCGGCAGCCTCGAGGGCATATTCATAATCATTCTCCACCGCACCCTTAGCATAAGCGTCAATTTCCTCTAAGACTTTCTTATCAAGACCATATCCAATCAAGGCCTTTTTCAAAACCACTAAAGGGTCCCTGGATTCGTGATCCTTCAGGTCTTTTGCATCCCGGTACCATTCCTTCCTGACCCCCGATGTATGGTGGCCCAATAAGGGGCACTTGGCGTGTACCAGCACCGGTCCCTTCCTTTTCCTGACATGATCCATGGCTTTGGATAAGGCCTCATATGAGGCTACAAAATCAGCCCCATCCACTCGCACCCTTTTCATGCCTTTAAATCCCCCGGCAAATTCATAGGCATCCATGGCGCGCATTTCTGAGCCGGTCGCAGATATCCCCCAGTCATTATCCTGAATAAGATAAATTATAGGCAGTTTATGAAGTACCGCCATTTGAAAGGCTTCCGAAACTTCCCCCTCCGTAATGGCACCATCACCCAGTGAGCAAACCGTAATGGGTTTTTCACTTTTCTGATTTTCAATCCCGGTTTGCTCCTTATAGGCAATACCCTGGGCCATTCCAGTAGCAGGGATGGCCTGCATGCCTGTAGCTGAACTTTGATGGGGAATGATCGGGAATCCATCCCGGTTAAGGGAAGGGTGGCTGTAGTATGTCCTACCTCCTGAGAAAGGATCATCTGCTTTGGCCATAAGCTGCATCATAAGCTCGTAGGGCTGGATGCCAATGCCCAATAGCATGGATTCATCCCGATAATATGGCGCTACATAATCGTAGGGTTTCAAAAGAAAACCGGTAGCCAGTTGAATGGCTTCATGACCTCTGGAAGTGCTGTGGACGTACTTACTGCAAATATCCTTATGCTTCTCATAAGTGTCTGCCATATGCCGGGCAGTGCACATGAGTTGGTAAGCCCTTTTCAATAGTTTTTCAGGCAATGGAAGCTTCTTTTTTGGTTTTGCGGCTATTTCTTGATTTTCTATTGCCATATCCGGGGTTTTGCAGTCCGTAAACGTTTGCGAAAGATATAAACTTTAGTGAAAAATCAAAGTCAGGAAATTATTGAGCGGTATTAATTATACTTACTTTTTATAATTTAATTTTGTTGCATGGAAACTATAAAAAAGGAAGCCATTGCCGAATGGTTTCAATCACTCCAGAATGAAATCTGCGAGGGAATGGAGCAAGCTGATGGCAAGGGAAAATTTAAAGAAGACCTGTGGGAGCGAGCCGGTGGCGGGGGTGGCAGAACCAGAATTCTGGCACATGGCGATGTGATTGAAAAAGGTGGGGTTAATTTTTCAGCCGTTCATGGACCGATGCCAGAAAAAATTATGGCAGCATTAAATTTAAGTGAGGGTGACTTTTTCGCCAGCGGGGTTTCCATTGTGATGCACCCGTTCAATCCATGGGTACCCATCATCCACATGAATATCAGGTACTTTGAAATGAGCGATGGCACCTGGTGGTTTGGAGGGGGCATCGACCTCACCCCACATTATGTCAATCCTGAAGATGCCAAATTTTTTCACACCAGTCTAAAGGATGCCTGTGACCAATACCATCCCGGATACTATCCGGAATTTAAAGCCTGGGCAGACGACTACTTTTTCATCAAGCACAGGAATGAGACCCGCGGGATCGGCGGTATTTTTTTCGATAAAGTGGCCAAAGATAAAATGAAGGATTTTGAATTTGTGAAGGGTGTTGGCACCACCTTCCTGCCTGTTTATACCCATCTTATTCAAAAAAATAAGCAACAGTCCTATTCCCCTGAAGAAAAGGAATGGCAAATGATCCGCAGAGGCAGATACGTAGAATTTAACCTGGTATACGATAAAGGGACCAGGTTTGGGTTGGATACCGAAGGCAGGACAGAATCCATACTAATGAGTCTGCCTGAGCAGGCAAAATGGCTGTACAACCATAGCCCGGCTGAAAACAGCCGGGAGGCACAGACCTTAAGATTCCTCAAAAAAGGTTTGAATTGGGTTGAATAGGTAAGAATCACCTATATCCTACTCCCATTTCAATTCTGAATCAATGCCAGATTCAGCGGGTTCTTCCTTTGCTGAAGACTCAAACTGAGAAAAATCAACATCAGGTAGCAACTCATCCTTCACATGGCCAATGGTGCTGGCCAGGGCAGTCAGAAACTTGTCAAAATCTTCCTTATAAAGGAAAATTTTATGTTTCTCATACGTGAATCCATCCTCCTTGTACCGCCTTTTACTTTCAGTAATGGTGAGGTAGTAATCATTAGACCTGGTAGCCTTTACATCAAAAAAGTAAGTACGCTTGCCAGCCCGAACTCTTTCGGAGAAAATTTCGTCCTTGTCGTGCGCGTTGTTCTCTTCCACAATCCTTTAGTTTAAGTTTAAGGTTTCAAAATGGTTTTTACCCATTTTAGAATTTAAATATAGTACAATAAAATTTTTTTTTACAAGTAATCCGCCCGGTAATAAAATAAACACTCGTTAAATGTGCTCTATTTCAAGGGGTCGGCATTAATATTTTTCTACTTTTGTTAACCTGATATGAATTCAATCAATCTCGAAACTATAAAGCCAGACACCAGCCTTTCTCTTTTTGCCAGGCAACTGGTGGAGGGGTTTATTACCGGCCTGCATAAATCACCCTATCACGGGTTTTCGGTAGAATTTGCAGAACACCGGCTGTACAATACCGGAGAAAGCACCAAAAATATTGACTGGAAGGTTTACGCCCGAACCGACAGACTTTATGTCAAGCAGTATGAGGAAGAAACCAACCTGCGCTGCCAGATTCTTCTGGATTGCTCGGCATCGATGTACTACCCTGCGGCATCAAGAGACAAAATAAGATTCAGTGCTTTTGCGGCAGCAGCCCTTGCTTACATGCTTCAATCACAGCGAGATGCGGTAGGACTGACTACATTTTCAGATCAGATTATCCATCAGACGCCTGTAAAATCAACAGGATCCCACCTCAATAAAGTATGGCTGCATTTGGATGAAATAATTAAATCTACCCCTGAAAAAAAACCATCCGAAGTTGCCCAGGTGTTGCACGAAATAGCACAGAAAATCCACCGCCGTTCTCTGGTCATCATCTTTAGTGATATGTTTGATGCTTCCGAAGATCAGGAGGCCATATTCAAAGCCTTGCAACATCTCAAGCATAATAAGCATGAGGTTTTGATATTTCATGTCACCGACCACCAAACAGAACTGGATTTTGATTTTGAAAACCGGCCCCATGAATTCATTGATCTTGAGTCGGGTGCTAAAGTCAAAATTCAACCCGCCCAGCTCAAAGAATCTTTCCGAACCCAGCAAAAAAAGTTTTACGAAGACCTGCGCTTGCGTTGTGGCCAGCTCAGGATCGACCTCACCCAGGTCAATACCAGTATGGATTTCAATGCAGTACTGAATGCTTTTTTGATCAAAAGGAGCCGAATGAAATAGTGCCCTCTCTGGTGCAAATGAACTTAAACTAAATTTTTAGTTTAAAAATTCTTGATAACTCTTGACATTTAATAACTAATTTCTTAGTTTTAAAAACTAATTCAATAGTTATGAAGAAACTCACCCAGGCAGAAGAGGAAATCATGCAAATCCTGTGGCGGATAGAAGAAGGCTTTGTAAAAGACCTCCGCAAGAATTTCCCTGATCCAAAACCGGCCTATAATACCGTATCCACCATCGTCAGGATACTGGAGCAGAAGGGATTTGTAGCCCATAAGCCTATTGGTAAATCCCACCTTTACTACCCGGTAGTGACAGAAGATGCCTATAAGAAATTTTATCTGGACACTATTATGGAGGGCTACTTCGAAAATTCTTTTGATAATCTGGTATCCTTCTTTGCTAAGGAAAAAAAACTTACTGATAAAGAAATTCTGGGACTTCTTGAAATGATCAAAAAAGAAATTCAATAAAAATGGATTGGTGGCTATATCTTTTGAAAATCAATTTAGGCCTGGTAGCTCTGGGCCTGGTGTATTTTATTTTTTTAAAAAAGCAATCAGACTTTAGGTGGCAAAGGATGTGGCTGATCGGAGGAGGCCTTCTGATTATGATCATCCCCCTCCTACCCCCACTCCAAACTTTTCAAGCACCACAAATACAATGGATCAACCTGGGGGAAGTGGTTATCACACCTACACCAACTACGAGCGCTGCACAAAACCCTAGTTCATTTTCATGGCTTTCCATTTTAGGGATAATATATTTTGCTGGAGTGATCTTCCTAAGTACTAAGTTTCTGGTGAAATTATTTTTCCTGATAAGGCTGATCCGTAGGAGTAAATTCTTGAAGGAGGGACAATACCGCATCAATACCGAGCCTAAAAATCTACCCACCTTTTCATTCTTGCATTGGATATTTTTAGGGAAATCTGCCAAACTTCAGGTAGAAGAAAAAGAGCAAATACTGACACATGAAAAAGAACACACCAATAAGGCCCATACATTGGATTTGCTATTTATGGAGTGGCTGGTCATCCTCAACTGGTTCAATCCCATAGTTTATTATTTAAGAAATCAATTGACCCTATTGCATGAGTTTGAAGCTGATGCAGCGGTCATAAAAAAATACGATAGGAAGAATTACAGTATGCTGATGGCGGTGCAGGCTTTTAATCTGCCCGGACCGATTCTGTCACATACATTTCAAAATTCATTCATTTTAAAACGTATTGCGATGTTAAAAATTCAAAGAAGAAAAATTACGAGAATTCAAGGGGCTTTTATGCTCCTGATGGTAGGTATGATCGGATTTGGGCTAAGTTGTGAAAGCACACCTGGCCTGTTCGCAGAGCCGGATCCAAATTTAATTATCAATGATGGTGATATTGATACGGGTACAGAATTGGTGTACATGAAGGTGGATACATCTGCAACCTATGAAGGAGGCTGGGAAGAATGGTTTGCATATTTAAATGACCACATCCAGTACCCTGAAGAAGCAAGAAAAAAGGGGATAGAGGGCCGGGTATTCCTAAAATTTATTGTCAATGAAGACGGCCGAATCTCTAATGTAGAAGTACAAAGGGGCATCGGAGGTGGCTGTGATGAAGCTGCAGTCAATGTTCTCCGTGATGCGCCGAATTTTATCCCTGCAAAATTTAAGGGCGAGCCTGTTAAGTCATGGATGTCCTTGGCAATCAATTTTAGACTTGGTGAGGATGATAAAGGCATAGGTGAGAATTACTGAACCATTATCAAAGCAATAAAAAAACCGGTTTGCCCGGTTATTCTTTCTAACGTAGAGGGCGGGCCATTAGTGGCCTGCCTTTTTTAATGCCCGAAAATATCGCTAAGCTTGCGCTCCAGGGCTCTGCCCCTCAGGTTTTTGGCGATGATCTTACCGTCAGGGTCCAGCAATACTGCAAAAGGAATCCCTTTGACATTGTAGGTTTTGGCGGCTTCTGATTGCCAGTATTTCAAATCTGAGACCTGCGTCCAGGTTAGTTTATCCTCTTCAATACCTTGCAACCAGTCTTTTCTATTCCGGTCCAGAGATACCCCAAAAACTTCAAATCCGTCTTTGTTATATTTATTGTACACTTTGACAACATTGGGATTTTCTCTTCTACATGGCCCACACCATTTGGCCCAAAAATCAACCAGCACGTAGTTACCTCTCAATGAAGAAAGCTTTACCATTTCACCATCTGGATTAGGAAGCTCAATCTCAGGGGCCAGGCTACCAATAGAAAGCTGCTTCATCCCCTCCACACTATTTACAAACTCTTTAGCCACTGAAGAATGTGGATAATGCGTTTCCAGCCCATCAGCCAGCCATAAATATAGGTCCAGGTCCTGATCAGGATCAAAAACCTGAAGGGATTGTACCACATTCAAAGCACCAATGGATGGTCCCTGCTCTTTAACATGTGCCTTAATATTACTTTTCAATTCGGCAAACTGATCAGCATAAGATTGCTGAATGGCCTCTATGGCTTCCGCATCCTGACTGGCTTGCGCTGCCTGAAAGTCCCTGTTGAGGTTGGCCACTGCCTCAGAACTATTAAAAGCACTGACCTGCTCCTGAACGGAAGAGATCAATTTTAAATCTGGGGAACCAGTGACTTCGGCAAAGCCATTTTGGCTATTGCCATCTACCCTAACTTCGATATCATCCTTATCTAAAATAACATTAACAAACTGCTTATTGTAAAAATTAATCCTGTAGTACCCGGGATCATCCACCTGAATGGAATGGTTAATATTATATTGAGCATCCAGAACCAAAGTATCAACCGGGAACAACTGATTACCTTTGATTTTTTCCAATAGTATCATACCTTCACTCTGGGGAAAGCCAACGGTACCCGTGATTTTTATCTCCGAAGCATCATTGTTTTTATTACTATTTTTTCCTTCCTGAGCACATCCGATCAATACCAAAGTGGCAAGAAAAACAGTTCCTGAAATTCTCATAAAGTCCATTTTTTATTCGTTCAACCTAAGATTTTTCTTAATAGTTCGCTGGTAAGTTTTGGGTCAGCCTTGCCTTTGGTCAACTTCATGACCTCACCCATAAACAATCCCAACAGACCAGTTTTACCATTTTTATAATCGGCTACCTTATCCGGATATTGTTTGAGCACAGCATGGATGGCCTCTTCTATAGCCCCCTGGTCCGTATCCTGAATGAGGTTAAGGCCTTCAGCGATCTCTAATACACTGGTATCCGAATCCTCTATCATGGCAGGAAAAATTTTCTGGGCAGCCACCGAAAAGTTGACTTTGCCTGCATCAATGACCCCTATGAGTTCAGCCAGCCGGTCTGTGGTGACCGGGAAATCATTAATGCTAAGGGTCAGCTCATTGAGATATGATTTGACCGGACCCATGACCCAGTTAGAGGCGGCTTTATAATTCTTGGTTTTCCCGCATAGGGCTTCAAAATACAGGGCGATATCCCTGGTATCCACCAAAACCTGGGCATCATACTCCGGCAGGCCAAATTCATTCACAAACTTTTCTAAGAGCTCATTCGGCAGGCTGGGCATCAGGGTTTTGATTTCAGCGATCCACTCATCAGAAATAATTAGTGGGCTTAAATCAGGATCAGGGAAATACCGGTAATCATTTAATTCCTCCTTGGTACGCATACCAGTGGTAATGCCGGTGACCGCGTCAAAATTTCTGGTTTCAGAAAAGATGGGCTCCCCGGTCTCCAGAGCCTGGATCTGGCGCTTCCACTCAAAATCAATGGCCCGCTGTACATTTCTGATGGAGTTCATGTTTTTTACTTCCACCTTCTTTCCAAATTCAGGAGCACCTTTGAGTCTAACTGAGATGTTGGCATCACAGCGTAGTGAACCTTCCTCCATATTGCCATCACAGATTTCAAGGTATCGCACCAGCCTCCTGATTTCCGTGAGCAGGGCATAAGCCTCATCCGAGGAGCGGATATCCGGCTCTGTTACGATTTCAATTAATGGTACCCCTGCCCTGTTAAAATCCACCAGAGTGTCGACCTCCTCAGCAAGGTGCATGGATTTACCGGCATCCTCTTCGATATGAATCCTTGTAAGCTTAACGAAAGATTCTTTACCCTCCTTGGTTTTTACTTTAAACCCGCCGCCTACACAAATCGGAGTCTTATCCTGAGTAATCTGATACCCCTTGGGCAGGTCAGGATAAAAATAATTCTTTCTGTCAAAAATATTATGCCTGGTGATTTCAGATCCGCAGGCAAGGCCCATCAGCACCGCCTTATTGACCACCTCTTTATTGAGCCGTGGCAGGGTGCCGGGATGTCCTAAGGTAATCACCCCAATATTGGAATTGGGCAGGTTCCCATATTCTGTGGAGTCAGAATTATAAATTTTGGTTTCTGTAAGCAACTGTGCGTGTACCTCCAGTCCTATCACGAGCTCGTATTTGCTCAATACTTCCTTACTTAAACTTATCGCATCCACTGCATTCATAATTCCTCTTTGAGTAATAACAAAACTAGAGAAAAAACCTTAACCCTTTTGATTAATATCCGTCTTTAGCATTTCCTCGGCGAGTTCAAGGGCCTCTGCCATGCCCTCTGGGTTCTTCCCTCCTGCCGTAGCAAAGAAAGGTTGTCCACCGCCACCGCCCTGAATTTTCGAGGCAAGGGTTCTTACTAAATTGCCGGCATGGAGCCCATATTTTTTCACCATATCATCAGCAATGGCAATGGTCAGTAAAGGCTTATCATCCGTAATAATACCCAAAACCAGCACCAATCCTGGCACTTCATTCCTGAGTTCAAAGGCCAACTTTTTTACAGCATCGGCGCCATCCAGGGGCACCTCAGCTATAATAATTTTGGCCTCCCCTACTGTTGTGGCCTTGTTGATAAGCTCCTGCTTCATTCCTGAGGCCTGAGCACCCTGCAAACTTTCTACCTTTTTCTCCAGGGCTTTATTGTGTTCTAGTAATTGTTGAATGGATTGAGCGATATCTTTGGGTTGCTTTAAAAGATCTTTGATCCTGGCGATTGATTCAGACTGGGCTCTAACCCAGGCTTCGGCAGCATCTCCGGACAGGGCTTCTATCCGCCGTACCCCTGCCGCAACCGATGATTCCCCTATAATTTTAAATAACCCAATTTTACCGGTAGCATTAACATGGGTACCACCACAAAGCTCTACTGAATAATCAGGGTCAAAGGTAACTACCCGCACCCTATCCCCATATTTCTCACCAAAAAGGGCCATAGCACCCTTTTTAAGGGCCGCTTCCATGGGCAATGCCCGATCCTCAACCAACGGCACATTTTCCTTTACCTTTTTATTAACTATGGTCTCCACGGCCTCGATCTCGGCCTCGCTCATTTTGGCAAAGTGAGAAAAATCAAACCGCAGGCCATCCTCCTCAACCAGGGAGCCACGCTGTTCTACATGAGTACCCAGCACTTCCCGAAGTGCCGCATGCAATAAATGTGTAGTAGAGTGATGCACCATAATTCGAGCCCTTCTGGAAGAATCCACTACTGCTTTTATAGAGGCTTCAGGCTTACCCGGCAAGGAATCGGTATAATGCACAATCAGATCGTTCTCTTTTTGTGTATCCAAAACGGGAATTTTCTCATTTCCAGAAACCAAGACCCCAATATCCCCAACCTGACCACCACTCTCCCCATAAAAAGGGGTTTGCTCAAGCACGATCTGCACCTGGGCTTTTCCCTTAATTTTCACTTTTCTGTATTTAAGGATTCTGGTTTCACATTCCAGAGCATCATATCCTATGAATGTTCCTGATCCATCAGCATGCACTTGAATCCAGTCGCCCGTCTCCTTAGCAGCATCAGCCTTGGAACGGCCTTTTTGAGAATTTAAATCCTTTTCAAACTCCTTTTCCCAATTCTCAGATAGGTTTTGGAGGACTCCCTTTTCCTTGAGGATTAATAAGGACAAGTCTTTTGGGAATCCATAGGTATCATAAAGTTTAAATAGAAAACTCCCATCAATGGCCTTATTTTTATTAATCCCATCTAGTATTCCAAGCCCTTTTTCCAATGTTTTCAGAAACGCTGCTTCTTCTTCTTTGACCACATTAGCCACAAAGGCTTCCTGCTTTTTAAGCTCATCAAAAACGCCATCAAATTGAGTGCTCAAAACCGGAATCAACCGGTATAAAAATGGTTCCTGATACCCCAAAAAGGTATAACCATACCGGACAGCCCTTCTCAGAATCCTTCTGATCACGTATCCTGCACCGGTATTAGAGGGCAACTGCCCGTCAGCAATGGTAAAGCCGATGGCGCGAATATGGTCGGCTACCACCCTCATGGCGACATCTCCATCCTGGGAATCGCCATAACTAATGCCCGATTCCTGACCTAATTGGCTAATGAGTGGGGTAAAAATATCAGTATCATAGGTAGAGGTCTTGCCCTGAAGTGCCATCGACAATCTCTCAAAACCCATGCCCGTATCGACGTGCTTGGATGGCAGATTGACCAGGGTACCATCAGCCATCCTGTTGAATTCAATAAAAACCAGATTCCATATCTCAATGACCAGAGGGTGGTCCTTATTGACGAGGTCTTTACCGGGAATTTCTTTCAATGCCTCAGCAGGTCTCAAATCAATATGGATCTCTGAGCAAGGGCCGCATGGGCCGGAATCGCCCATTTCCCAAAAATTATCCTTTTTAGAACCATTGAGTATGCGCTCCTCAGAGATCCACTCTTTCCAGAAATTATGGGCCTCCATGTCTTTTTCCAAATTGAGGGCCTTGTCCCCTTCAAAAACTGTGACATAAAGCCGGTCTGCCGGAAGCTTAAGCTCCCCTACCAGGAACTCCCAGGCCCAGGAAATGGCTTCTTTTTTAAAATAATCGCCAAAAGACCAGTTTCCCAGCATTTCAAACATGGTATGGTGGTAGGTATCAAATCCTACTTCCTCAAGATCATTATGCTTACCGGATACCCGAAGGCATTTTTGAGTATTAGCTACCCTTAGATCATTGGAAGTGGCATTACCCAGAAAAAAATCCTTAAACTGATTCATCCCCGCGTTGGTGAACATCAGGGTTGGATCGTTTTTTATTACGATAGGGGCCGATTTAACAATTTGATGCTGCTTTTTTCTGAAAAATTCTAGGAATCTGGCTCTTATCGACTGAGAATTCATTTAATTGAAAAAATTTGGTATTATTGCGGTTGAATTTTTTGAACTGGGTATTTGTTTCCAGTTGCTTGTGTTTTGATCAGATGCATTAATTAGCACAAAATTAGAACAAATTAGTTTAGAACGTCAATGGCGCGTATAAAATATTACTACGACACCGAGACCTGTAAGTACGAGCGTGTCCGAGTTTCCAAATGGGATGTAACCCTCAATCTTTTAGGGTTTCTCTCTGTAGCGCTGATTCTGGCTGTCGGATTAGTAATTGCCTACAATATATACTTCGAATCCCCTAAAGAAGCCCTTCTCAAAAAAGAAAACGAAGAACTTTCCTATCATTATAAAATCCTGGAAAAAAGCTTGAATGATGTGGACATGATGATGCTCGCTCTTAGAGACCGGGATGATAATATATACAGAACCATCTTCGAAGCAGAACCGCTCCCAACTACCATTAGGGAGGCAGGAATTGGAGGGACTGACCGGTACCGGGATTTACTGGAAAAAGGGCTTGAAAAGGAAGATTTAATCTTGACCCTCTATAAGAAAATAGATAAGGTCAAGAAACAAATGTACATACAGACTAAATCTTATGATGAGATTTTAAGTGAGGCAAAGGATAAGTCTCAAATGCTTGCCAGCATACCTGCCATTCAGCCTATATATAATAAGGAGCTTACCCGCTTAGCGTCAGGTTTTGGCATGAGGATACACCCTATTTATAAAGGCAGAAGGATGCATCATGGTATTGATTTTACCGCACCTAAAGGCACTCCTATCTATGCAACAGGGGATGGCGCGGTAATACTTTCTCAGAAATCCTTTCTGAAAACCGGTTATGGACATCAGGTTGAAATTAATCATGGGTACGGATATGTCACAAAGTATGCTCACCTGCAAGATATGACTGTGAAGGTTGGCGACCAGGTGAAGCGTGGAGACCTTATAGGTTATGTTGGCAATACAGGCGGCTCTACTGCCCCGCATTTACATTACGAAATTATTAAAGACGGAAAGAAAATAGATCCCATTCAGTATATGATACAAGACGTCACCGATGAGGAGTATCAAAAATTACTGGAATTGGCAGCCAGAGAAAACCAATCTTTAGGCTAATTTTTTAAACTGCCTTATGGCGAGAGTAAAATATTATTATAATACCAAAACCTGCAGGTACGAACCTGTCGTCATTACCAGAGGTAAAGCATGGCTGCAACTTCTGCTGTTTTTGATTGCTGCTATGGCTTTGGCATTTGGGATTACTACCTACTACCAGAATAATTTCACTTCCATTAAAGAGTCAGTATTATCAGAAAAGAACTACCGGCTTAAGGTTAAATATGAAGGGTTGAAAGGGGATATGGAAAAACACCAGTCTGCCCTTGCGGAAATTCAAACCCGTGATGACCATATCTATCGGGTCATATTAGACACCGACCCGTTACCTAATACGGTAAGGGGTGCTGGTACCGGTGGGCAATCAAAATATGAAGTGCTTTTAAACTCAGGGTTGGAGCAGGAGACACTTATTTTAGAAACCTACGCCCGGATCGATCGCTTAAAAAAGCAAATGTATATTCAAACCCGTTCGTTTGACGATATCCTGGAACTAGAAAAGGAGCGGGCTAAAATGTGGGCTTCCATGCCGGCAATTCAGCCAATTAACAATAAAGAGTTAAGGAGACTTCATTATACTTTTGGGATGCGGATGCACCCCATATTAAGGCGCATGATGCCCCATAACGGCCTTGATTTTAGTGCCCCTACCGGCACCCCTGTGTACACCACTGGAGATGGGGTAGTGCGGTCAGCTTATTACTCCTCCACTTTTGGGAAAGTGGTTTTTGTAGATCATGACTATGGCTATATCACGGTATATGCCCACCTGTCAGATTATAATGTAAAAAAAGGTGATGCTGTAAAACGCGGTGACCTCATTGGGCTGGTTGGTAATACGGGGCGCTCCAAAGGGCCGCACTTGCATTATGAAGTCCGCTATAATGGCAAGCCCATGAACCCCATTCATTACTTCCACAAGGACCTCGATAACGAGGAGTACGAACGACTGATCCGCAACTCTCTGGAAAACACAACCCCATTGGGAGGGGACTAATTTACTGTGAATGGTCTCATAAATTCGAGGGTGAGTCTTTGTCTTTAGAAATTTAAAATTTTTATTCCCTTCTCTTTTGAACCCCCGGGAGTTCCTTCTATTTTTGGCCTCCCGTTTCCAATATGAAAAACATCCAATTCCTTTGTATCCTTTTCCTGATCATCATAAGCGCCGCTTGCCAGAGAAAGATTACGGCTGTAAGCAGCACTGATACCAGGGATTCGATCCCTGAATTGCAGGTTGTAGCGGCAGATACACTTAAAGATAAACCCTCCGTAATACAGGAACCCACAGAGGAAGTTTTGATCAAGGTGCATCGGGTATTGCCTGACACTGTAACCGTTATCGGTGTGGGAGATATCATGATGGGAACTAACTTTCCAAATGATAGCTACTTACCCCCTAATGATGGTAGGGATCTCTTCGAGGAAGTAAAAGAGGTTTTAAATAGTGCCAATGTAACCTTCGGAAATCTGGAAGGCGTCATTAAAGACGAAGGGGGTGATCAAAAACATTGTCGGGATCCTAAAGTTTGTTACATATTCCGCTCCCCGGAAAGGTATGTGTCCAATTTGGTAGATGCAGGATTTACAGTAATGAGTTTGGCCAACAACCATGCCGGTGATTTTGGCGAACCCGGACGAAAATCTACCATGCAGGTGCTGGATAGTGCCGGAATTTATTATGCAGGACTTACCGCCTGCCCATTCGTGATATTCAAAAAAGACGGGCTGAAATATGGGTTTACAGCCTTCGCTCCAAACTATGGTACCATGAGCCTCCATGATCATAAGGGTGCTCAGGCCATTGTAGCCCATATGGATTCACTGGTAGATATCGTAATAGTTTCTTTTCATGGTGGGGCAGAAGGCCCAAATTATGAGCACATCACCCGTAAAAGTGAGACTTTCGTTGGGGAAAACCGGGGTAATGTGTACCAGTTTGCCCATGATATGATTGATGCCGGAGCTGATATTATTTTTGGCCACGGGCCCCATGTCACCCGAGCGGTGGAGGTATACAAGAATAGATTTATAGCTTACAGCCTTGGCAACTTTTGTACCTATGCCCGTTTCAACCTGAGTGGGGTCAACGGCCTCGCACCAGTAATTAAAGTTTTTACTGATGCGGAAGGAAAATTTTTAAAAGGTGAAATCACGCCCATCATCCAATACCCTCCTGGTGGCCCCAGAATCGATTCTCAAAACCGGGTGATAAAGAAATTACAGCAACTCACCGAAAAAGATTTTCCGGAGGTGCCCTTGACCATTGACGATTCAGGGATTATTACCTATATTGAAATCGAAAATTAATTATGCCCTACAAAGAGAAAGAAATAGAAAAAAGATATTTTTCCATCGGGGAGGTGGCTGACCAATTCAATGTTGCTACCTCATTAATCAGATTTTGGGAAAGTGAATTTGATATAATCAAACCCAAGAAGAATCGTAAGGGCAACAGACAATTTACCAAAGAAGACATTGACCAGGTAAAGCTAATTTACCACCTGGTCAAGGAAAAAGGTTTTACCCTTCAGGGTGCAAAGGACCTGCTCAAGCACGATGCTGAGAATATTCAGAATAAAATGGATGCCATCAATTCCCTTCGTGGCGTCAAAGATTTTCTTATAGAAATCCGGTCCCAATTATAAATTAATCGCCTTGCCTAATGGACAGCAACAAGACGCACCATCTGGCTATATCCATGATTCCCGGTATCGGGAATTTTCTCATCAGACAACTCATCAGCTATTGCGGATCGGCAGAGGCCGTATTCAAACTCCCAAAGGGAAAGTTGAAAAAAATCCCCGGCATAGGACCTGCTGCTGCTGAGGCCATTCATAGCGCATCCCTCCTGCAAAAGGCCGAAGAGGAAATGAAAATAGCCGAAAAGAATGGGGTGGAAATTTTGTGCCATACAGAAAAGGCCTATCCTCACCGGCTCAAGGGCCTTCATGAAAGCCCTGCCGTTTTATTCTGGAAAGGCAATGCTGATCTCAATGCACACAGAATTTTGGCAGTGGTAGGTACCAGGCAAGCCACTGATTACGGCCGGGCCATCACCAAAAATATTATCAAAGACCTTGTGCCATATCAGCCAGTCATCGTAAGTGGACTGGCATACGGTATTGATATTCATGCCCATCGGGCAGCATTAGAATATGGATTGCCTACCATTGCAGTCATGGCCAGTGGGATGGATATAATATATCCAAGCCTTCATAAAAAAGAGGCTGATAAAATGGTAGGTGCCGGTGGCCTGATCACCGAATACCGCTACGGCACATCCCTGGATCCAAAAAGATTTCCGTCAAGGAATAGAATCATCGCAGGCCTCTCAGATGCCACGCTGGTGGTAGAGGCTGCCGAACGCGGCGGGGCCCTGATCACAGCCGAAATTGCCAATAGTTACAACCGGGATGTATTCTCCATCCCAGGGCCGGTAGATGGTGAATTTTCTAGGGGCTGCAATAACCTGATCAGAACCAATAAAGCGCACCTGACCACTGCTGCGAAGGATATTGCCTACATCATGAACTGGGATCTTGAAACAGATCAGAAGGCACCAGCAAAAAAAGAGCCTGTTCTGGATCTGGATGTGGAAGAAAAAGCCATTTTTAAACTTCTCAAAAAAAATGGCACTGCTTCACATATGGACCAAATCAGTTGGGAGACTGGCATCCCGATTGGGAGGCTTGCCTCACTGCTATTGAACCTGGAATTTCGAGGGGTTGTTGAATCACTGCCTGGTAAACAATATAAGCTTGGCACAGGGTATCGATGAAAAACTATTACCAGGTTTTAGGCATTCAGGATTTTGCTCCCCTCGATGAAGTGAAAAAAGCCTACCGGCAATTAGCCAAAACGATGCACCCGGATCGAAATCCGGACCGTCCGGACCGTTCAGAAGCGTTTAAAAAAATCACCCAGGCTTATTACACCTTGAGTAATGCCGAGAGGAAGTTGAAGTATGATCAGCGGATCATGGGTTTGGAAGAGGTGGCTCCCCCACATGATCCACGCCGCAGAGGATACCAATACCGGCCTGGGCCAATCTATCAAAAGGAAAAAATCCAATACTCCATGAAAACTAAAGTTTTAGGTGGTCTTTCAGTAGTGGCCATCATCATACTGGTTATAGTAGTTCCCTTTTCCTTAAATTATCGGGCTTCTATAAAATTTTATGAAAAAGGCCTTCAATATCAACAGGAAAACAAAAATTATCAGGCCGTGATGGAATTTGAAAAAGCCATTTCTTTTTTAGGAGGCCGGTCAGGTGAGGCGGGAATTGCCGGTGCCCAATTAGCCCTATACCAAATGAAGGACTACCGGATTGCTTTAGGATTTACTAATAAAGGCCTCAAGTATGCCCGGGGAAATGCTCTGGATGGGGAGCTCAATTATTTGAAAGGTCGGGCATTACAAAATCTGAATCAGACCACCCCTGCCTGGGCGGCCTATCATATAGCTATTGAAATGGGATACTCCAAAGACAGCTTATTCTATCACATGGGCATCCTTCAGGCCTTTGAACTGGAGGAGTATGATTCAGGGATTTACTATATGCAAAGGGCAGAGGAACAAGGTGTAGACCTTCATGAAATTAGTTTTGTGACCGGGTGGTGCCATCAGCAACTTAACAGGCATCAGGAAGCCATTAGTAATTTTTCCAAAGTGATCCGTCAATCCCCGGATTATGCCCTGCCATATTACTATAGGGGTGTGTCGCACATGACTTTGCAGGATACCACCTCTGCATGTATGGACTTCCGCCAGTCTCGTGAATTGGGTTACTCTCCGGATGACGGATATAAAACAGCTATTTGTGAGAATGAATTATGATTACCATTAAATCACTGATAATATGAAATACGCGATCTTATTTGCTTCTAAAAAAGGTGGTACCCGAAAAGTATCGGAATGGATAAATGAAAAGTTGGGTACTGAAAATTCTGTCCTCATAGACCTTGGTAACAACCAGGAGCCTGATCTTAATGCATATGACACCATTATTATAGGAGGTCCAATTTATGCAGGTAATCTTTACGAGCCGGTCAAAAAATATCTTGACCAGAATAGTAGTAAACTTATTGAGAAACACCTTGGCCTTTTTATTTGCGGTATGAATGAAGCTGAGGAAGATGCTCAGTTAGAAAGGGCTTTTCCCGAATCATTGCGCCATTATGCCGTTGCTATGGCCTATCTTGGAGGTGAGTTTGACTTCAAAAAGCTCAATTGGTTCGAAAGATTCCTTGTGAAAAGGATTACAGGCACCAGGGCTTCGGTGGAGAATTATAAGAAGGAGGCAATTGATGAATTTGTAAAAAAGCTTTCAACCCATTAAGGAAATACCTCTCCGGCAATGGCCATTGCAACTCCAAATGCTTCCTTTTCCAAACCATGATTTTGATTCATAGCTTCAGCCATCTCGATAATTTTTTCAGTAGGCATATTTCCAGTTAGGTGGTCATCAGCCATCGGACACCCGCCAAAGCCGAGGATAGCCCCATCAAACCTGCGGCAGCCCCCTTTCCATGCAGCCTTCAATTTTTTCAATGCTTCTGCAGGGTTGGCATGCAAATGAGCCCCAAAAGTAACTCCGGGTAAATCCTTAATAAGTTTGCTGAAAGCACCTTCCACAGCCTCAGGACTTGCAACACCTACCGTATCAGAAAGAGAGATGATTGATATCCCTTGTTCGAATAGCCTGTTGGAAAAATCGGCCAGGAGTTCAGGACTATAAGGGTCATTATATGGATTGCCAAATCCCATGGATAAATAAACAACAAGTTCCTTGCCCTTGTCTTTGCATTGGTCCCTGATATACAACAGGTCCTCAATTGCATTTGCTATAGAGCGGTTAGTATTCCTTTGTTGGAAGGTCTCGGAAACTGATAAAGGATAGCCCAGAAGATTGACTCTTTCGAACTTCACTGCTTCCTCGGCACCGCGCCTATTGGCTATTATTACGAGAAGCTTGTTTTTTCCCGGGTCATCGATGCCCTGAATCACCGCTGCAGTATCAGCCATTTGAGGTACTGCTTTGGGCGAAACAAAGCTCCCCATATCAAGGGTATGAAAGCCTACCTTCAATAAGAAATTAATATATTTGATTTTTTTATCAGTAGGAATAAATTCCCTGATCCCCTGCATGGCATCTCTGGGACACTCTATGATCTGCATATTCAATTATTTCATAAATCACCAAAAACTGCACATTACCGGAAGATTCTTCCATTCATCCGGGGGTGCGGTTACAATCCTTAATCCAAACCTATATTTAATTACGAAAAAAACCTAAACCAGATTATGCACCATCCCCAATCTAATGGTGTCAAATACCTATTTAATCGAGATTATTAATATTAAATCGTTTTAGTTTTAAAACAAGGCCTTGGCAATTTCCAGGACAGGATTGGATCTCCCCATAGAATAATAGTGCAAAGTTGGCGCCCCAAATTCCATGAGCTCCTTAGATTGCTGGATACACCATTCTACCCCAACTCTCTTTGCCTCCTCATCATTCTTACACTTTTCAATAGCCTCAGAAAGAGCCTCCGGGATATCTATGTGAAATATTTTGGGTAATATATTAATTTGCCTCCTGGTGGTGATGGGTTTAAGACCGGGAATAATAGGTACATTGATGCCCAGGTTTTTGCACAGCTTAACAAAATCAACATATTTCTTATTGTCAAAAAACATTTGGGTCACCACATACTCGGCACCCATTTCAACCTTGAGCTTGAGGTACTTGAGATCCGTTTTAAGGTTTGGAGCTTCGAAATGCTTCTCAGGATACCCTGCCACCCCAATGCAAAAATCAGAGGGATTAGGATTAAGAATATCTTCATCCAGATATTTACCCTTATTCATATCTACCACCTGTCCCAACAGATCTGAAGCATACTTGTGCCCATCTGCTTCAGCCACAAAAGTACTTTCTGTCTTAATTGGATCGCCCTGTAAAACAAGGAGGTTATCAATGCCCAGAAAGTTAAGGTCAATCAGGGCATTTTCAGTTTCTTCCCGGGTAAATCCCCCGCATATGATGTGCGGCACAGTATCCACATCAAACCTGTTTTTGATGGCTGCACAGATCCCAACCGTTCCGGGTCTTTTTTTGATACTCTTCTTTTCCAAAAGACCATTTTCACGAGGCTTATAAACGAACTCCTCCCTATGGTATGTCACATCGATAAAGGGCGGCTTAAACTCCATCAGCGGCTCCATATGATTAAAAAGCTTAGCAATGTTTTCCCCTTTTAGAGGCGGTAAAATCTCAAAGCTAAAAAGGGTTTTGCCCTTAGCATTTGCTATATGCTCAGTTACTTTCATTTTTTATTATTTGTAATTTAAGACCGGCCCCAGCCAGCGTTCTAATTCACTTAGGTCTATAGATTTTCTTTTTGCATAATCCAATACCTGGTCTCTCTCAATTTTACCCAACCCAAAATATTTGGCTTCGGGGTGGGAGAAATAAAATCCACTCACTGCAGCTGCAGGCAACATGGCCATAGATTCAGTAAGTGTAATCCCCGTGTTTTTAGACACTTGCAGCCAATCAAAAAGAATGAGCTTTTCAGTGTGATCAGGGCAGGCCGGATACCCAGGTGCGGGTCTGATCCCAACGTATTTCTCATGGATCAACTCTTCATTAGATAACTTCTCGTTGGCAGCATAAGCCCATACTTCTTCTCGTACTTTTTTGTGCAGCCATTCAGCAAATGCCTCGGCAAACCGGTCAGCCAGAGACTTGACCAAAATGCTGTTGTAATCATCATTATCCTTTTGAAAACGCTCCATGTAATGCTCTATCCCGATACCAGCCGTCACGGCAAAGCCACCCAAATAATCTGGAATACCAGCTCCTTCCGGTGCTATATAATCTGCCAAACTAAGATTGGGCAAACCCTTCCCCTTCTGGCCCTGTTGTCTTAAGAAATGGAACTTGTGGATCACCGTTTCTCGATTTTCATCCGCATACACCCACACATCATCATCACCCACGCGTGCAGCGGGGAAAATACCTGCTACGCCATTGGCTTTTAAAATATGATCCTTGATCAGGCGTTCGATCATTTTTTGCGCATCATCAAAGAGCTTTTTAGCCTCATCACCTACTACCTCGTGATCCAAAATCTGTGGGAACTTGCCCTTGAGCATCCAGGTCTGAAAAAAAGGCGTCCAGTCGATATACTCCCTGAGTTCGGCCAATGGAATATCCTTAAATGTCTGAATTCCAATTTTAGCAGGCTTAGGTGGCAGGTACCCATTATCCCAGGAAATGGGAGTTTTATTGGCTCTGGCTTCCTTGATGTTGATGTAGGATTTATGAGTCTGTTTTTTGCCATGATCCTCTCTAAGTTTTTGATACTCAGATTTAATTTTGGACTGAAAATCGTCCCGTGAGGCTTTACCAATGAGGGCTCCGGCCACAGGTACACTTCTGGAAGCGTCCAGGACATGTACTACAGGTCCGGAATATTTCTGGTCAATCTTTACTGCAGTATGGATCCTGGAGGTGGTAGCACCTCCAATAAGCAAGGGTATCTTCATCCCCCGCTTTTCCATGGATTCTGCTATGAAAACCATCTCGTCAAGAGATGGGGTGATCAAGCCACTGAGGCCTATAACATCCACCTTTTTTTGCTCTGCCTCATCAAGAATTTTTTCTGCCGGCACCATCACCCCAAGGTCAATAATCTCATAATTGTTACAAGCCAGGACCACCCCTACAATATTTTTTCCAATATCATGCACATCCCCCTTCACTGTAGCCAGCAGGATTCTGGGGGCAGCGTCAGTATTTTTATTCTTACGCTTCTGTTCTTCAAGATAGGGCAATAGCCAGGCCACTGATTTCTTCATTACCCTGGCACTTTTTACCACCTGGGGTAAAAACATCTTCCCTTCTCCAAACAAATCTCCGACCACATTCATGCCTGCCATCAAAGGCCCTTCTATTACCGTCAGGGGATCTGAATATTTCTTTAAAGTTTCTTCCGTATCCGCTTCTATATGATCCAGGATGCCATTGACCAGGGCGTGCTTCAAGCGCTCCTCTACGGACCCCGACCGCCATGCAGCATCCTTTTCTTTCACCTTGCCCTTAGATTTATTGGACTCTGCAAATTCTATCAGCCTTTCGGTAGCATCATCCCGCCTGTCCCACAATACATCCTCGACCAGTTCAAGGAGGTCCTTTGGAATTTCATCATAAATTTCCAGCATGGTAGGATTTACAATCCCCATATCCATACCATGCCTAATGGCATGGTAGAGGAAGGCAGCATGCATGGCCTCCCGTACGGTCTGATTGCCTCTGAATGAAAAAGAAACATTGCTAACCCCACCGGAAACATGGGCTCCCGGAAGGTGCGCTTTGATCCATTGTGTAGCTTTGAAAAAATCAATAGCATTGGACCGGTGCTCATCCATGCCTGTAGCCACAGGGAATATATTAGGGTCAAATATGATGTCCTCCTTTGGAAACTGAACTTGATCAATCATAATCCTGTAGGACCGCTCACATATAGCAATCCTGCGCTCATAGGTGTCGGCCTGTCCCGCCTCATCAAAAGCCATAACGACCACGGCAGCACCAAACTTTTTTATGATTTTAGCCTGACGGATAAATTCTTCTTCCCCGGCCTTGAGACTGATTGAATTGACGACACCCTTGCCTTGAAGACATTTTAGACCCGCCTCTAGGATTTCCCAATTGGAGGAATCTACCATGACCGGTATCCGTGCTATATCGGGCTCTGCAGCCATCAGGTTAAGGAAGCGCACCATAGCCTCTTTGCCGTCGAGCATCCCCTCATCCATGTTGACGTCAATGATCTGGGCTCCACCCTCCACCTGGTCTCTGGCAACCTCAAGGGCGCCATCAAAATTATTCTCCTTAATAAGCCTGAGGAATTTTCTGGAGCCTGTAACGTTGGTCCTTTCTCCAATGTTGATAAAATTTGTTTCCGACGTTACAAACAGAGGTTCAAGACCGCTGAGCTTTAAGGTTATATTTGATATGGATGTATTTTTCTTCACAATTAGGCTGTAGGCTCCTCCTGATGCGCTTTTTTGATGGGGGGATATTTGGAAGCCAGTTCGGCAAGAGCACTGATATGCTCCGGGGTGGTGCCGCAGCAACCTCCGATGATATTGACCAGACCTTCTTCCAAAAATACCTTTATTTGTTCCGCCATCTCCTGAGGGCCTTGCTCATAGGCACCAAATTCATTAGGCAGTCCGGCATTGGGGTGAGCACTTACCAAAAATGGCGCTTTACGGTTTAAGGTCCCCAGGTAGGGATAGAGTTCTTTCGCACCCAAAGCACAATTGAGGCCGATGCTAAGCAATGGGAAATGCTCAAGGGATATTAAAAAAGCTTCGGTAGTTTGACCGGACAAGGTCCGGCCACTGGCATCAGTGATGGTGCCGGAAACCATCATCTCAATCTCTCTATCAGGTTTGAGGGATTCAATCAGGTCGGTGACCGCCACCAAGGCAGCTTTGGCATTCAAGGTGTCAAAGACCGTCTCCACCAATATAATATCTACCCCACCATCAACTAGGCCACTAGCCTGTTCGTAGTAGG
>JBGTCD010000004.1:0-27109 GCA_041749015.1 Cyclobacteriaceae bacterium | reverse complement strand
GCGGAAATGGTGATAGAGCATTTGAAAGCCGTCATCAAAAATATGCCCCAGCTTAGGTTTCAATCCAAAGATGGCAAAGGGATTGATCCTATGGCCGGAAGGAGCGGGTTTGATTTTTCAAATCCAGGGTCTGGATATTCCTTTACCGATGAATCCGGATCAGTGTATGTTTCTAATGAGGAAGGGCAATACATCTACGCCTCCAGCACGGCTTTTGGTCAGCCCTCCCCCAATACAGGTTCTATTCGGGCAGGTGATTATACCTACACCATGAATGCTACCTTTTGTTTTACTTTGGGCGGAATTAATAATCTTTTCGATTATGGATTAAGCGGTTTTTCTGCTGCATACGGAATCGATGCGGACTTTAACGTATTGACTGGTGAATTAGAGATTTCTGAAGACGATGATCTCAGTTGGCTGAGGGCCATTGTAGCTCATGTTGTATTTGATGATAGCCCAAGTGGTAGCTACCAAGTTATTGATGTCGAATCGGAATACGCTGAAGGCGATTTTGATTTCAATAAAATAGCTTATTCCTTAATATTTGACTTTCAAAGAGGCAAAATGTTCTTTTCCTATGATGGCCTGATGCAAGTGCGCATAGGGGATATTACATTTAATGGCCGCTATATTGAGTTTAATTTCAGTTTTGAAGACCTTTTTGAAGGTGATGACTTTGATGATTTTTTCAGAATTGTCGCTGGATCAGGAACTATTGGATGTTAATCACCAATAATCTAAAAATTATGAGCCTGTGGGAAACCTCAGGCTCTTTTTTTTCATGCCAGTTTAGTTTCCGTCATTAAAATTTGATAGCCTCCCGGTCTTTCAACCATGGTTTCGCGGTGGAAACTTTAACACTCATTGTCAGTAGTAACCTTTTCACTTTTTAATTAGGGCGAATAATTCTAATTTTATTCAATATGGTTAGGCCAATAAGTTTTTGATGAATCCCACATCCATTATTTATAAAATAATTATATCCTTTTTCTGGATAGTGGTTTTATTAGGTCTCATGAGGGCTGCTACCACCATGATCACGGGTTGGGAAGGACCCTTTTGGAATCTGTTAGCCTCGTTCTGGTTATGCCTTTTAACGATGGTACTGGCCATATTGACCAATGAGATTTTTCCTTTGAAACAAAGGCTGCCCGCCTTTTATAAGACCATTTCAAACCCCGACAATCTTCTCTGGTATTTTGATAAAATGGGCATCAAGGGGTTTTTAAAACAAATCAACAACCTCTCATGGGGTGTTGGGCCAAAGGATGATCCTGTAAAAACCGAGTTGGACTCACGGATGGATCGTGCCATGGAGTGGGAGGCTATTCACATCACGGCATTAATTTTTATAGACCTTTTGACGATTGGGGCATTGGTTTTGTGGAATTGGTGGCTGGTGGTCTTTCTTATTGGCCTTAATTTGATACTAAATGGCTATCCTATCCTGGCGCACCGGTATGTGCGTTGGCGGATTGAAACCTATCTGGATTACTTTAATTACGTGAATCATGAATCGAAATAAATTTTTCCTGTTCTTATTGCTTGCCCCTATTGGAGCTATCGCGCAGGATCCTTTTTTGAATGAGTATGTCAACCGGTTGGAGAGCTCCAGGCATTATTTTGTTGAGATGATCTCAGCATTGGAGGATGAGGCACATATTGACGAATGGTACCCTGCGGAAGGGACTATGACCTTCAGGCAACAGATCAGCCACACCATGCGGACCCTGTCCCGACATACGGAAATATATATGGATGCTCCCGCTTATGGGGCTATTGATTGGGATAATTTAAATAAGGAAGACCTGATCGAAGAGGTTAAATTGGTGTTTGACTATGCCATCAATAATATCAAGGTATTAAGTGAAGAAGCATTGAATACCCGGGTAAACTTTTTTGCCGGAAGCATGACCCGCAGGCAAGTGCTGCAAATCATGGCGGATCACATCACCCATCACCGAGGGCAGATGGCCGTATATCTTAGGATTTTGGGTTATCAACCACCACGGTACAGAGCCTGGTGAGTAGTGAAGGCATTTTTAACAGATTAAAATGATTACCAATCGAACTCATTAATTTTTTTAATCGTTTTTTATCAAACCTCAATTTTCAAGGATGGAAATACTACTTAAAAAATCAGAAAAAGAAATTTGGGAAACGTTGCCCGATCAATGCAAAAATTCTATTGCAGAGAAAGCCATCGAAGCAATTCTGAGTGGAAAACTATATCCATGCGGAACTGAACAATTGGAATTAGCCCTGTTCTTAGCGGAAAATAATGTCGAAAAGCAGGTAATTTCTAAAATTACAAGATTAAATTCTGAAATATTTGAAGGGATGTATTCAAATCCTGCAAAATGAAATTTGTGTTCGACACGAATGTGTTAATTAGTCCTTGTTTGAATCCGGGAGGGTTGCCAGCAAAAGCTCTAAAAGTTGCAGAACGAAATGGGACTTTAATTTTTAGTCTGGAAACAAAATTAGAATTTGAAAAAGTCTTGCTGCGAGATTATTTTGATAAATACATTGATAAAGTAAAAAGGAGAATCTTTCTTAAAAATATTTTAAGAACAGCCCAAATAAAAGAACCAGGAACATTCGAAGTCCATTGCAGGGACGAAAGTGACATAAAATTCATTCAATTAGCAATAATAGAATCGGCAGATTGCATAGTATCTGGAGATTTCGACCTACTTGACCTCAATCCGATTGAAGGGGTCGAGATTTTAAAGCCAACAGAATTCCTTCTAAAGTATTCCTGACAAAAGGTTTTATTGCCCCTGGATGGAAATCTGAAAATCTAATCCCATCGATTCCGATGGATTTAATACCACCAGACCATCCCTATTATTAAAACAATCTACATTACCTACCATTGGCTCAATGGCAATGGACTTTCGGTCCGGAGGGGTATAGACCTGGAAAAATCTGATCAAATGATAATTAAAATCCATCTCTACCAGGTAATCCTGGTCTCCAGATTTTACTGTAATTAATTGTTCCCCGGATTGCTTATCAAGCCAATAGGCATTGTCATAATGCTCCTTTACGATCTTTTTTGATCCCTCAAATCCCTCGCCGATACTAAGTGGCAACCCGTCCTCTCCAAGGATCACTTGCTTACTCTTCGGAAAACTGATTTCGACATCACCGATATCCCTACCGCCAAACTTAAAGTAAGGATGAAAACCCGGAGCACAGGGCATTGCCTTTTTGCCAGTATTCTTTACAATCAAGGATATATTCAATGCATTGACTTTTAGCACATAAGTCACCTCCATTTCAAAAGCAAAGGGATAACCAGGTTCATGACCATCATAGAGGTACCTGAGCTTAATTTCAGTCTCGGATTTACCAGAATTTAGTTCGGCGATTTCGAATGGCTTATTGTAAATAAAACCATGAAGGGCATGCCCTGTGGGGGCATCATTGATCGGTAATTGGTAGGTGGTGCCTTCAAACTCATACCGCCCTTGATTGATCCTGTTGGCAAAAGGAAACAACCAGGCATTCTTAAAGAAAATATTGTACTCCAGTTCTTGATGGTTTGTAAATCCTTCGATTATCGGCCTTCCATTAAACTCCAAATGGGTTAGGGTAGCTCCGTAAGAATAAATCAATTTTAAAAGAGTGGCGGTTTTTGTATCAAATATTTCCACGCTTTTATGAATACCAAAATCAAAATAACTGGTAGTAAACATTTTGCAGACTTAATATTATTCTGTTTGGAATTTTATAATACAGCTTTCAATTCCTTCACTATCAATACTTTGCCAATAATGGGCTATTTGATTTATGACCTGATCTTTATGTGTAACATTAATTTCCCATTGTTCACAATCGTGAATAAATTTTTCAATTACCCGAATCTTATCATTGGGGTAGGTCTGAATTAGGTTTTTAAAAAGGCCAATTATTTCTGTGGCATCATTAATTTTAAATTCATTAGTTTTAATTCTTATTGAATAATTTTGAAAAAACGCTGCCATTACAAAGGTCAGCATTTCTGGTATTTTCTCGTATAATCTTATATAATCATTCATCGAAGACAATAATCTATAATTAATCTTGGAGGTTGTATTAAGACCAATGCTTTCAAGAAGATGATTCATCTCAATATTGTCAAACCTTAAAAAAGTTTCTTTGGCAAATTTCTTATATAATTCATTTAAACTACCAGAGGTCACAATGACTTCATCTTGAATCAAGTTTTTGATAAAATCGCCTAAGATGGGATGCTTAATGGCTTCAGCTACAGTTTTTAAGCCCATCTGGGTACCTAAAATAAACATAGCAGTATGGGCACCATTGAGTAACTTTACCTTCATAGCTCTGTAGGGGCCGAGGTCATCTACTGAATTTATATTGAAACCTACTATCTTGTAAGGCATCTCCTTCTCTAGAATATTATTTCTATCCTCTATGATCCAGTTGTGGTAAAATTCCCCAACAACTAAGGCCTCATCTTGATATCCAATCTTTTCCCAATAATAATCTTGGTTGTTTTTTGGATAGCCGGATATGATTCTGTCAACCATTGTCTTAAAGAAATGATTACTTTGATTAATCCAATCTCTAAAGCCATCATCTAAATCCCACCTTTGAGAATACTTTATAACCAGGCTTTCTAGCTCCTCACCATTGTTTTCAATTAGCTCTGTGGGAAGAATTAAGCATCCTTTATCCTGTGACCCTCCAAAGGCTTCATACCTTTTAAATAACCATTGAGTGAGCTTACCAGGGAAGGAATTAGCTATAGTTTCGGGGTCATTATCGGAATCATCATACCTGATGCCTGCCTCAGTTGTATTACTGAAAATAAATCGTATATCGGGAATTTTGGCCGAATCTAAGAAGGCCTTCCAGTTCTCATAGGGATTGATGATTTCATTAATACAGGTGATTATTTTTTTGTCATAAAAAATTCTTCCATCCCTAGTCTCGGATAGCACTGAAGAAAACAAATTATCCTGTATTGCCAGATTATCGTAATGGCCACTTTTAGTAGGCTTGATCAAAATTACTCCAGAATTAAATCCAGCATCTTCATTCAATACCTGGACCATCCAATCACAAAAACCCCTAATAAAATTACCGCCTCCAAATTGAATAATCCGCGAAGGGTATATAGTACTATCAGAAAAGATCCTTCTATTCAGTTTTTGCATTTACATCGTAATCTATAATATCTATAATACACCTAAACCCAATATTGGAGGCCCCGCTATCAAAGGCCTGACTTTGCCTGGCGCTGGATCGGTAGTTGACGCAATAATGATCCGAACACAAATATGAGCCTCCTTTCACAACGTACTCCATTGCAAGTCCTGCGACCATGGGGCGAGATTCCAGAGAGGGCAATTTACCTGCCAGGCGTTGATGCCTTTGGGCATCATAAGGGTCTGCAGTAAGCTCCCAAACATTTCCGATCATGTCATAAAGCCCATAAGAATTAGGCGGATAGGACTTCACAGGTGCTGTGCCTGTATATCCGTCTTTACCTTCGTCAGTATGAGGAAATACGCCCTGGTAGGTATTAGCCATAAATGCTCCGCCCGGCTGGAGTTCGTCTCCCCAGGGATAGGTTTGACTTTGATTCCCACCTCTGGAAGCCCATTCCCACTCTACCTCGGTGGGCAGTCGTCCGCCAGCCCATTCGCAATAAGACCTGGCGTCTTCAACGGCCACATGCACCACAGGATGGCTTTCAAGGCCAGTAATATTACTGCCAGGGCCTTCAGGCGAATGCCATGCAGCCTCGGGCACCCATTGCCACCACTGGGAAATATCATCCAGACTTACAGCATGTGCAGGGGGCACGAACACCAAAGAGCCTGGTACCAATAGTGAATCATGGGGTTTGGGGGTGTCAGAAGGCAGTTGGGCTTTGATTTCTTCCCAGTCAGGTGCTCTTTCAGCCACGGTCTGGTATCCGGTGGCTTCCACAAATTTTTCAAACTGAGCATTGGTCACTTCGGTTTTATCCATAAAAAAGGCCGTAACTTCTACCTCAACAGCAGGCCCCTCATCTGGATAGGCCATTTTATCATTAGTGCCAAATTTAAATGTACCTTCCGGTATATAGGCCATATCCTCTGGTATTTCGATAGGCACCGATACCATATTTTGGTTTTGATCTTTACAAGAAGCCCCCAAAAAAAGTAAAGGAATAAAAGCCCAAAGAAATACCGGAAAAGATATTCTGACCCGGATTTTAAATGATTTAAGGTGTAAAATAAACATCTACGAATCGGCCCTTACCTTAGCCACTTCTTTTGCGGTGATTTCAGAGGCATCATTGCCGAAACTTTGGCGGATGTAGGTCAGCACATCGGCAAGCTGTTCGTCGGTTAGGAAGTTGTGCGGCGTCATGACACCATTATATTGCTTCCCATTGACTTCAATCTCTCCATTCATCCCATTAAGGACCACATCGATCAGGCGCGTTTTATCGCCAGTTACCCAATCCGTGCCAGCTAAGGGTGGGTACATGTTAGGCACGCCTGAGCCATCATTCTGATGGCAAGCAGTACAATACTGCTTATAAAGACGTTGACCTTCAGAAACCTTTGCTTTAGCTACTTGGGGTGGTAGGGCATCTACCGTTTCTTTTTTAGACCCACCGCCACATGCCATGAACAAAATTCCCAAAAATAAAATAATTGAAATGCTATTCTTCATAATTATCTATTTTAATTAAAAGTAGATTCTATTTCACTAATTCATAAAGAAACACCCCGTTTCCAGGGAATAAAATCATTTTGCCCCATTAATTGGGCTTTGGTTATTCCTCCATTAGCTGTTTCTATGACCTTATTAAATAAATTAAAGGCAACTGCATCAATTGTTTCACCATTTTCAATGATTCCTCCTGCATCAATATCAATGATATCTTCCATTTTCCGGTAGAGGGCAGAATTACTCGAAATTTTAATAACAGGTGCTACAGGATTGCCCGTAGGTGTACCTAATCCAGTTGTAAATAAGATAATTTGAGCCCCAGAGCCAGCCAGTCCCGTGGTGGATTCCACATCATTGCCAGGAGTACATAAAAGGTTGAGACCTGGAGTCCTTAGTTGGTCGGTGTAATCAAGGACGTCCACTACGGGAGAAGATCCTCCCTTCAGTGCAGCTCCTGCTGATTTCATAGCATCGGTAATTAACCCATCCTTGATATTACCAGGTGACGGATTAGCCTCAAATCCGGAACCTGAATTTTTGGCTGCACTCTGATACTGCTCCATGAGAGAAAGAAATTTTTCGGAGATCGAACTGGACTTACATCTTTCTGCCAGGATATGCTCAACCCCATTGAGTTCGGGAAATTCGGAAAGTATTACGCTGCCACCCATAGACACTAAAATATCTGAAAATTTGCCAACGGCCGGATTGGCAGAAATCCCCGAAAATCCATCAGAACCGCCACACTCCAAACCTACCACAAGACTACTGACGGGTGCTTTCTGCCTAATTACTTTATTGGTAATCGTAAGCCCTGCAAATGTTTTCCTAACCGCATCCTCTATAAACTCTTGCTCTAGGCCATAGTCTTGCTGCCCTAGAATATATAATGGCTTATCAAATTCCGGATCTATTTGATGAATGGCTTCATTTAGAATTCTCACCTCCGCATTTTGACAACCCAAACTGAGAATTGTAGCACCACCTACATTGGGGTGGGTGATATAACCAGCAAGGAGCCTGCATAACAACTGGCTATCTTTCCGGGTGCCTCCACAGCCTGCTTCATGGGTGAGAAATTTAACCCCATCAATATTTTCAAAAACTCTGCCCTTTTTAAAATCTTTCTTTCCTTTGGTGATTGATAATTTTTCTAGTTGCTCGGGCGGTAAATTATTTTCCCATTGACTAATCAATAAATTCAGGTCATAATCAGAGTTGTGGCCATACTTATAGCCAAGTGGTTCTTCCATAATTTCTCGCATGACTTCGATATTTCTATTTTCACAGAATACCAAAGGGGCCACAATCCAAAAATTATGTGTCCCTACCCTGCCATCATTACGATGATACCCTTGAAAATACCTAGGATAAAGGTCAGAGACCGCTAGTGGGTTCCACTGATACTGCCCTTTAAGTGAAAACTCATTTTTTATGGCATGTTTCAGATTATTAATCGTAATGACCTCTCCCTTATTTATAGAATCATTTGCTTTACCGATTACCACGCCGTACATCCTTACTTCGCCAGAGGCTGGGATTTTTTTAAGAGAAAACTTGTGTTTGGCCTGAACGTCATTGATTAAGATAACTCTTTTTCCTGAAAGATTAACGGTTTCCCCGGACTTCATATCCTTAAGTGCGACAGCTAAATCATCATCATGGTGTATCATTAATGCTTTTTCCATAGTGTTTTCAAAATCCAAATAATCTGGGTAGCCAAAGGCTTAATTCAGGTACAAATGTAATTGCCAATAATGAAATTAATAAGGCTATGAAAAACGGTAGTAGAGGTTTTAGCACCTGTTCAATTTTGATTCCTGCAATACCACATCCTACAAACAAAACTGTACCTACAGGAGGAGTACACAAGCCAATACACAAATTGGTCACCATTACAATGCCAAAATGCACAGGATCCATTCCCAGTTCCACGACAACAGGTAAAAAAATGGGAGTGAAAATTAAAACTGCCGGTGTCATATCCATAAAAATACCTATAAAAAGCAATATGGCATTTATCAATAACAAAATTATAATTGGGTGGTCAGATATCCCAAGCATAAATTGAGTGAAGTTTTGAGGGATATATTCATAAGACATAACCCATGATAATGCCATCGAAGTGCCAACCAAAAATAAAACAATGGCTGTAGTATTAACTGTTTCTAGAATCGCTTTTACTAACCTTTTAAAATTAATTTCTTTATAAATGAGTATCAAAACAAGTGTATAAAAAACAGCTACAGCAGAGGCTTCAGTGGCCGTGAAAAATCCTATAACAATGCCCCCAATTACTATGATCAGTAATGTTAGGCTTGGCATTGCTCCCCAGAATGTAACCCATAAAGTTTTAAAATTAAATTTTTCTCCATGACCAATTTCGTATTTTTTGGAAAGCCATCCTGCCACCACCATTAGGGAGGCCCCCATAATAATACCCGGCACATAACCTGCTAGGAATAATGCCCCTATAGAAAGCCCGCCACTGGCAAGGGCATAGACAATAAGGATATTGCTTGGAGGAATTATCAGGCCGGTTGTGGATGCAGTAATATTCACTGCTGCACTAAATGGCCTCGGATACCCTTCATTTTCCATTCGTTCCACCATAGACCCACCGATTGCTGATGCAGAAGCAACTGCTGAGCCTGCAATAGCTCCAAACAACATACACGCCAGAATATTTACAAAGGCCAGCCCTCCCGGAAAGCTTCCTACCAAGGCTTTTGCAAAATCAATTAGCCTCCGTGCGATACCTCCCTGATTCATCAACTGACCAGCAAGAATGAAAAAGGGGATGGCCAGTAAGGTGAAACTATCTACTGCTGTACCAATCCTTTGGGCCAGGGTAGTCAATGCGGTAAGGGTGTCCATAGCAATAATAAGAGTGAAAAGGCCGGACAGTCCCAGGGAAAAAGCAACCGGCACCCCTAAAGTCAAAAGAATAAGGAAGCTTAAAACCAAAACCAAAATTTCAACCTGTTCCATATTAATGAGGTTTACTTGGTTTCGAAATTAGGCCTCTTATTGAATTAAGGCTGAAAAATGAAACCAGAATACCTGAAACTGGAATAGAGATATATACCCATCCCATTGGCAGGCCCAGCGCTGCTGATATTTGCCTTAGAGAAAAGGTTATCCATACCAAATATGAACCGCCAACTACCAACACCGAAATCGAAAATATCAGAATAAACAGCTGAATAAGAATTTGTAGCTTCCCTCGACTTTTGCCTTTTAGCTTGCCTTGAAGAATATCAATTGCAAGGTGGGAATTCCGACCTGAAGCATAGGATGCGCCAAGCATAGTAATCCATATCAATAAAAATCTGGACAACTCATCCGTATAAGAACTTGGAAATTCCAGTATAAACCTTGAAAAAACCTGCCAGCAAACTACAATAACAATAATTACCATGAGGGTAATTAATACAACCTCCAAACCTCGAATTAAATATCTGTGGGCCTTATCAATCATAATTAGCAATAGGCACTTCTCTCAAATCATTAATTTTTTTTACCAATAAATTGAGATCCTCATCTAAATTTTCTTTCCAAATCGGGGCTACTTTTTGAAAAAACAAATCCTTATCCGGATAGTAGAAACTTACTCCAGCGGTGCGCAACCCTGTTAATGCTACCTGTTCATTTTTGGCCCATGTTTTCCTTTGAAATGCTACTGAAGCATTGGCTGCTTCCTTTAGCCATTGTTGCTCTTGGGTATTAAGACTTTCCCACACTCTTAGGCTGATGAGCAGCATGTCTGGTACCATAGCATGTTCATTGAAGGAGTAATGGGGACATACTTCAAAATGTCTAGAAAGAAAATAACTCGGTAAATTATTTTCAGCTCCATCCACAATGCCTTGCTGTAATGCTGTATATAATTCTCCCCAACTGATGGGAGTGGCAGAGCTGCCAAGAAACTGCATCATCGAAATAGCTGTCGTACTTTCCTGCGTTCTGATTTTTAGCCCTCTCAGGTTATCAGGACCCAATATACCCGTGGATTTGGTATAAAAACTTCTGGCTCCTGCATCATAAAAGCATAATCCTTTCAATTGAAACTTTTCAGCTTCAGATAATAACTCATGACCTATCGGCCCATCAAGTACTCTGAATTGATGCCCCCGGTCATTGAAGATATAAGGCAAACTAAAAACTTTAAATTTAGGGGCAAAATTTTCAAGTATGGCGGTAGAAACCTTTGTAATGCCAATACTGCCAATCTGCAACAACTCAAGACACTCACGTTCTGTACCCAACTGTTGATTTGGAAAGATCTTAACCTTAAATTTTCCTCCTGACTCCCGCTCAAGCTCTCTACCTAAAAATATCAAGGCTTGGTGAACCGAGTGGTTTACATCCAATCCATGAGCCACTGTGATGGTCTTGACATCTTCTTTTCCCTGACATCCAAAGTTGAAGAGGAAGGCAAAAAAAAAGAAAGGTAAAATTCTATATAACATTTAAGAAGAATTAAATTTTAAAACCAGATATTAAGGTAAGAATTGTACTGATGCTTTCTTCCAATTGGGGCCATTCCCCATTTTTAATAACCCTTTTATCAAATAAATGAGAACCTATGCCAACTGCTACCACCCCTGCCTCAAACCAGGAACGAAGGTTGGCTGATTCAGTATTAACGCCACCTGTAGGCATTAGCTTTAAATCAGGAACCGGGCCTAATACAGATTTAACAAACCCAGGCCCCAATACATTGCCTGGAAATATTTTAATAATTTTAGCCCCTGATTCTCGGGCATTAATTATCTCGGTTAGCGTACCACAACCGGGAATCCAAAGGAGGTCTTTGTTTGTGACCATCCGACCTAAATAGGGATCATAATTTGGAGCCACTACGAAATCAGCACCAGCATTAATATACTTAATACCCAAATCAGTATTAGTTATGGAACCAATACCAAGGGCCATATCCGGGAAATTTTTATCTGTAATCTTCCTTAGTTTCAGAAAATTTCCAAAAGCCTCTTCCCCTCTATGTGTGTATTCAAATACCCTCAAGCCACTATTATAACATGCTTTCAACACTGACTCCGAGACAACTGGATCGGGATGAAAAAATACAGGCATCAGACCTCTTGAAATAATTTTATGTGCTATGTCACTTGGTTTCATCTGAGTAGGTTTCCTGTATTTTCCCCTTTTGCCAAGTTTAAAATTTCTTCTATGGAAGCAGTATTAACATCTCCGGGAGTAGTGTGCTTTAATACCGCAGCGGCTAATGCAAATTGAGCTATTGCTTCTAAATTCATCTGATTTAACATGCCATAAATAATACCAGACATAAAAGCATCACCACTACCTACACGGTCCCTTATAGGATAAATATCAATTTTATTGGTACAGTAAGCCTCATTTTTTTTAACCATGTGTGCAGATAATTTATTTCTGCTGGCATTAATAGTTTTTCTCGATGTCTTGGCGCACAATTCGATCTTTGGAAATTCTTCCATCAGCATCCTAGAAGCAGATTCGTACTCCTCACCAAAATTTTTACCAAGGCAATTGGAGTAATCCCCCGTACTGCCCACAATTACATTAGAATATTGAATAAGTTCAGGCATGATATCACCGGGATTTTTTCCATAATTCCACAGGTTCCTCCTGTAATTAATATCTCCGGAAATTTTAATCCCCAGTTTGCTGGCCGTTATAATAGCTTTCCTACAAGACTGAGCAGCACCCTGAGAAATGGCTGGAGTGATCCCCGACCAATGAAACCATTCGGCACCTTCAAGGATGGTTTCCCAATCGAATTCATCATTACTAACAGTTGAAAAAGCCGAATCAAAACGGTCATAGATTACGCGGGTAGGCCTCTGAGCAATACCTTCCTCCAAAAAATACAACCCCATGCGGCCTTCTTTTTTGATTATGAAGTCGGTATTTACAGCTTTACCTTTAAACTGCATTAACGCAGCATTCCCAAGGTCATTATCAGGTAATACGCCTACATGAAATGAAGAAAGACCAAGTATGGCCAAAGAAGCTGAAACATTCGCTTCAGAACCACCATAAAATAGCTGCAACTGATCTGCATCACTTAATCTCAAATAATTTTTTGGAGAAAGCCTGGCCAAGATCTCGCCGAACGTTACAACCTTTGGTTTCTGATGGTTTGACAAAACTAACATTCATTAAAATTACTAAACATTTATGGTATTTTCTTTAGGTAAATTGAAATAAGAAGCTGCATTCTGATAACTTATGGCTTTAACCATTTGGCCTATCCACTTCTTATCATTTGGCAGCAATCCTTTTTCGATTTGAGAACCCAACAAATTGCATAGTATTCTCCTAAAGTATTCATGTCTTGGAAATGAAAGGAAACTTCTCGAATCGGTCAGCATTCCTACAAACCTTGACAGAAGACCCATGTTTCCAAGAGTCTCTAGCTGCCGCTTCATACCTGATTTTTGATCCAAAAACCACCACGCAGAACCATACTGCACCTTTCCGGCTATGGTACCATCGCCAAAATTACCTGCCATCGTGGCAAATAATTCATTATCTGCCGGATTTAAATTGTAAAGAATTGTTTTGGAAAGGTGATCAGTGGTGTCCAGAAGATTCAGCAAATGGCTCAAACCTTCAGCTTGCGGAAAATCGCCAATAGAATCAAATCCGGTATCCTGACCCAGGATCCGCAACATCCTTGAATTGTTGTTTCTAAGTGCTCCCAGGTGATACTGTTGGGTCCATCCATATTGGTGATATAACTTTCCAAGCCGGACCAACAAACCAAGTTTAAATTGGGCTATTTCGTCTTTTTGTAATTGATTGCCATTTCTAACCTTATTAAAAATTCGGGATAGGTCGGATAATTCATAATTTATTTTGGGAATAAAATCAAGACCATGGTCGGATAGTCGGCATCCAAAAGCATGGAAATATTCTACCCGCTCTTCCAACACGCCAACCAAATCAGTGTAATTGTTTATGGCCTTTCCGGCAACATCGCCGAGCTTTTCAAGGTATAAATTGTAGGTTTTTGGGTCATTTACAGCATAAGCATTGTCTGGTCTGAATGCAGGGAGTAAAACCAAATTATTTCCACTTTCGGAATGTGCTTTATGGTAACCAAGATCATCAGAAGGATCATCTGTTGTACAAATTACCTCCACCTTCATTTTTTCCAATAACCCTAAGACTCTGAATTCCTCCGTTTTTAAAAGTCGGGAAGTTTCTTTAAAAATCTCGCCACATGTTTCAGTAGTTAGTAATTGACCTGAGATGTTAAAATACCTTTTTAATTCCAAATGAGTCCAATGGTATAGTGGATTGGTCATTGTAAATGGCACCGTTCCTGCCCATTTTTTAAATTTTTCGAATGGCTCAGCATTTCCCGTGCAATACTCTTCATTTATTCCATTGGCACGCATTGCCCGCCATTTATAGTGGTCGCCCTCCAGCCAGGCTTCTGTAATATTTTCAAATTGCCTGTTTTCGGCTATATCCTTTGGGCTAAGGTGGCAATGAAAGTCGATTATTGGCAGTTGCCTGGCATGCATATGATACAACTCCTCTGCTGACTTTGATTCTAATAGAAAATCCTCATCCAAAAATTGTTTCATAACTTAAAAAATTTGTTAATACCATATTCAAGACCACGGAGCTCCGCAAGGCCTTTGAGCCGGCCTATAGCGCTATACCCAGGGTTGGTTTTTTTATCAAAATCATCCAAGATCTGGTGCCCATGGTCAGGTCGCATAGGAATGTCCTCACCTCTCCTTTTAGATTCCTTTACAAATGTTTTCATGATCTCATAAAAGTCCACATGACCTCCAAGATGATTGGCTTCATGAAAAACACCCTGAGACTCTATGCTAACATTTCGAAAATGGAGAAAATGGACTCGTTCTTTAAAAGCTTTTGCCATTGAAAGAATGTCGTTGTCGTATCTTGCTCCGAAAGAACCGGTGCAAAAACAAAGCCCATTTGCTGAATTATCGCAAGCGTCTAAAATAGACTGGATATCTTCGGCGGTGCTCACTACCCTGGGTAATCCGAAAAGTGTGAAAGGGGGATCATCAGGATGAATAGCCATTTTAACACCAAATTCATCGGCTATAGGCGCGATGGCATTGATAAAATCAAAAAGATTTGCCTTTAATTTTTCATTTTCGATACCCAAATATCCTTCGATTTGGATAAGAAAATCATCCAGCCCATAACTTTCCTCGGAGCCGGGCAATCCGGCAATAATATTTTGTGTTAAAAGATCCTTTTGTTTTGCATCAAGAGTACTAAAAAAAACCGCAGCATTTCCAGCAACAATCGGACTATAATCAGATGTCGCAGCATTCCTTTTTAGGATAAAAATATCAAAAGCCGCCAGCGCAACAATATCAAATCTCAATGCTTTACCGCCATCAGGCATTATGAAACCAAGATCCGTGCGGGTCCAGTCAAGGACCGGCATGAAATTATAACAAATGGTTTTAATTCCAGCTCTGCTAAGCCTGCGGATAGTTTCCTGATAATTCCTGATAAGCGAATCATAATTTCCTGTTCTTCTTTTTATATCTTCGTGAACTGGTACGCTTTCTACCACATCCCAGCGAAGGCCAGCACGTTCAATTGTGTCTTTTCTAATCTTAATATCTGCCTCAGGCCATATTTCCCCATTAGGAAAATGGTGTAGCGCCGTAACGATACCTGTACCCCCCGCCTGTCTAATATCAGAAAGACTTACTGGGTCATCGGGCCCAAACCACCGCATTGATTGAATTAAGCTCATACCCCGCTGTAAGCGTTAAAACCACCATCTACAGGTATAGTGACTCCAGTTATAAATTTGGAGGCCGGGCTGCAAAGCCAGATAAGTGTCCCTACCAGTTCTTCCGGTTCCCCAAATCTTTTAAATGGGGTGTTCTCCAGAATTTGCTGCCCTCTTGAAGTCAATGACTCGTCAGGATTGGTAAGTAATGACCTGTTTTGATCGGTTAAAAAAAACCCGGGAGCGATAGCATTGACCCTGATGCCGGACCCGAATTTACCTGCCATTTCAATAGCCAGCCATTCTGTAAAATTGGTCACAGCACTTTTAGCTGCGGAGTACCCACCAACCCTTGAAATAGGCCTGAACGCCGTCATAGATGAAATATTAATAATAACCCCTTTACTAACATTGGCCATGGACTGAGAAAAAATCTGAGTGGGTAGTACCGTCCCTGTTAGATTTAACCGGACTACCTTATCAAAATCAGTAATATCTAGATCAAAAAAATTCTTTTCTGGTGGAATGGTAGCACCAGGCATATTCCCTCCGGCACAATTCACCAGAATATTCACAGCACCAAATTCATTTTCATAAATTTGTTTTGCCATATTGAGTGCATCTTCGTCTAATACATCTGCCTCCAAGCCAATAGCTGCTCCGCCATGGGATCTGATTAACTCTACCACTTTATCACATTTCAAAATCGAACGACCCAGAACACCAACCCTGGCTCCTGACATGGCAAGGCCTAAACACATAGCTGATCCCAGGATTCCATATCCACCAGTGACAATGGCATTTTGATCTTTCAATGAAAAGAGCTGATTGATTTTCATTAGATTTATTATTCTTTAATCATAATAATAATAATCATTTTTTTAATTTACTATATAATTTTTTAAGGGATCGTTCCCGGGATCGTTCCCGAAAACAAAATTTAGTTTAAATTGGGTGAAAACAGTGAAAATTGTGTCAAAAACTATTCAAGGTATTGCGGAGCACTTAGGAATCTCAAAGTCCACTGTGTCAAGGGCATTAAACAATCATGCCGATGTAAATAAGGAAACTAAAGAGAGAGTTTTAATAGCTGCAAATGAAATGAATTATCATCCTAATACTATTGCCCAAAATCTCAGAAAACAAAAGAGCGGAATTATTGGGGTAATCGTGCCAGAGCTTGTCAATCAATTTTTTTCAAAGGCTATCAAAGGTATTAGAGAGGTTGCAGAGAGAGAAGGGTATCATTTACTTTTAAGTCATTCTGATGAAAATATGGAGCGAGAAATAAAAAGTATCAATACTTTTGAAAAAGCTCGGGTAGAGGGTATTTTGGTTTCTGTTTCAAATGAAACTAATAATTTTGACCATTTTGATAATATAAAATTAAATGACGTACCAGTGGTATTTTTTGACAGGGTATGTCCTGGATTAGAGCATGACATAGTTGTTGGGGATAATTTTGATATTTCCTTCAAGGCTACCCAACATATGATTGATCAGGGAATCAGTAGAATTTTGTATATACATGGTCCCCTAAAGCTTCTGAATTTTAAAAGGCGTTATGAAGGTCACCTGGAATGCATTAAGAGGAATAATTTAAATTTTAATAGAAAGCTTTTTGTTGAGGCAAATGATTTGACATGGTTTGACCATCAAATTCTAATTAAAGTATTAAAGGGCCCTGAGAGACCTGAGGGAATTATGATATACAATGATTATGCCGCAATGAAAATGCTATCATTGTTAAAATCTCTGGATATAAAAGTTCCAGATGATATATTATTGATGGGATTTAATAATGAGCCATTTGCTCAATATGCAGATCCTCCGATTACCTCCGTAAACCATCCATCTGAAGAGATGGGTTCAGTAGCTGCAGAATACCTAATTTCCAAAATCAAAGGTTTAGAGATTGAGGATAGCAGTAAAATGGTGAAAAGTGAATTAATAATCAGAGATAGTACCCAAAAACCCTAATAATTATGGCACTGATTATTCTTTTATAAATCTTAAATTACTTACCGTCCCATTGCGCTCTATAATTCTAAAAATGTAAATGCCCTGTCTCAGGCCTCTGACCTCAAAATGAAGATTATTCATATCACTGGCATATGGTTCAATTAAATTTCTTTTTCCCGTACCATCTAGAATCTCTATCCGTTCCACGTTCAAAATTTGAGGTGCACTCAATGTAAGCATACCTTTTGATGGATTGGGATATAAACTAAAATTGGATGTTCGCGGACGGCGAACTGATAAAATTTCATCTTCATCAGTCCAAGTCCTGTCACCAAGTCTACCTCCATCAAGTGCTCTTGTGGATGATGCAAATGACTCATCATAAAAGAAATTAAATGGGCTACCTGACAGATCCCAGTCTGGCTCAGTGCCGGGTTCAATTACCGATGCCTGTACTATGGCAATTGGAGTAACCGGAGCTTTTTTGAATGTGACTTCTTCCATGAAAACAAAATCCCAGGAATTTGTGGCGGTAAGCCAAGCCCTTGTATCAGAATTAAATGTGCTGACCGTATCTGCACCATTATTCCATAGTATATCCTGAATCTCAGCATCCAAAAAAAAGTTATTATTTAGGATATTCAAGTTTTGAACCAACCCCTGATCAATTTGATTTTGATTTAAAGAATCAGTGGATATCGCACTGGTAGACATTCCAGCAGCCACACCATAAAAGGAGTGATTAATGATAATATTATTGGTAAAATAAAAGTCAGCAACCGCATCCAAAGGAACCAGCCTTTGCCCAAAATTATAAAAAGTACAATTATTAAATGCCACGTACTTCATCAAGGCCCCGTCCGTACGAATGGCCCTGCTGGTGATATTGTACATGGTGGTATTCTCTACAAAAATGGTATCAGTGATATTTCCCCTAGTATCTACTACTCTACCATTATTTGGATCAGAAGGCCGGCCGATATTACTAACTATGGAATTCGTAATGTAAACCTTGCAGTTAGGGGCATCAAGTCTTATTGCCGATTGACCATCGGCATCCAAAACGCAATTATCGATTGTGAGCCGCACATCAGACACTCCCACCCTTATCATTCTGGTATTGAGCCTGCCCAACTCATCAAAATTTGTAATTCTAAGATCTTTGAGTTCTACATCTCCAAGAACCCTAATTGGAGTATCAGTACTAATGCCATCAGAAAGTCTGGCAGGAAGAAGCATGGGTCTTTGTCCTGGCCCTTCATCAGCATGTATTCTGATCTTAAATCCAAGGTTTCTAATTGAACCATTTAAAAGATAAGTTCCACCTCGCTCTAGCTGATATATAGTGTTTTCATCTACCCTTTCTCCTGTAGCGGTAGTATCTCCGGCAATAGTATTATTTAAAGTACCAAAACCCTGGGGCACTTCCACAATTCTTTGAGCAGATAAATACGCCGGGATGATCAATAGTGCTGATAGTAAAATTTTCACTTTCATAACATTTTTATTTAAAATTTATACCTTAAACCCAGGTCTGTGGTCCATCCAAAAAACCTTTCTTCAGAAATCTTGTTTCCCACTGCTCCAATCTCAGGCATGTTGCTGATATTATTAAAATTCCACGTAACTCGCAATTTTTTTGTTACTTTTTGGGAAACGCTCATATCCCATCTTACAAATGGTTCGCCAAATATATCAACCGGTGGTGCTGAACCCACAGCCAAAAATATTCTCCTTTGTGTTTGCATCGAGAGCCTCCAGCTAAAACCACCTTTTTCATAGCCCAAAGTGGCATTTGCAACAAAATCCGGTTGCCCAATCACAGGCCCGGGCCTGGTGCCTTCCTCTACAACAAGATCAAAGGGTGGGTCGGGATTTCTAAAAGTATTGAAGGTAGGGTAGAAGGTTTCTGAACTGATAAAGGCCATATTTAATGAAACCAACATCCCTTTGAGCACACCAGGCATGAAATTCATATTGGTTTGCAGGTCAACTTCTACCCCTTGTACAGTACTTATTCCTGGAGCATTTTCGGGTCTTGTCTCGATAAAAGAAGGCGTAGCTTGATCAGTAGAAATAGTACGTCTCAGAAAATCAATGTTTTCGAGCTCTTTGTAAAATGCCCCGATAGTGAATAATCCATACTTATTGTAAAAAGAAAGAAAGAGGTCATAATTCCAAACTGAGGTATGTAAGAGGTTGGGATCTCCTCTTTCTACTATATTATCAAAAGGCACAACTTTTAAAAAGGGTACAAGATTGGTATAAATCGGCCTTGAAAGCGATTTGGTTGCAGCCACCCTAATATCAAACCAATCCGTGACTTTATATCTTAAGTGAACCATAGGTAAAATTTCAGTATATGAATTGGTACCAACTGTATCCTGAAAATCTATGCTTGGTTCAAAACCATCCCGCACCCTGGGGATTCCGGATCGACCCTGGTATGAAGTAACCGTGTGCTCCAAACGAACGCCACCCATAATCATGAGCTTTCTCTTAAAATGAAGCTCGGTCATGGCATATGTAGAATAAATAGTTTCTGAGGCAAAATAATCCTGCAAATCAAATTCAGGATTAGCAAGAAAATAGTCCCGAAACCTAAAGGCAAAATCTCGTGAAGCCTGATTACTTATCCAAGGTTCAAAAACAAAAGATCCATTCAAAAAAGATTCTAACTCAAAAGGGTCCAAAAAATTAGCCATTAGAATTCTGTCATTATCATCGACCAGGAATTCTCCAGTAGCCTTTGCCACAGAATCTACATCAGTACCTACTCCTATAGGTCGGGATGACAGTACTGACACATCCACTTCTTTTCTGTTGTCTCGGATTTTACCCCCAGCTTTTAAATATCCATTAAAATTTCCGGTTGATGGCAAATCATAGGTAAGATCAAACTGAAAAGTAGTATTGGTTTCTTTGGCATCGATATCCTCAAATTCAGAACTCAACAAAAATGCATCTCCAAAATTATTGCGGGCATCTGGTGGAATGGAGTTTAGATCAGTTTGATCAAAAGAACCAAAAAATGCACCTGTTTCCCTGAATCTCGATCTTATATGTTGTGGGTTGGAAGCCGTGGATGAAATATATGACCCTCTCCAAAACAGATTTAAATTTCCAAACTGATGCGTACCTCTAAGGGTATTTGATAGCAATGTCTCATTGATAATCCTGTGCCTGATATCATATTCTTGGTAAGCATTCTCTACTCTATAGCGTCTCCTCCTTCTGAGTTCATCCCTATCAAGAAAGTTGATACCTGTATTCAAAATTACTTCGTGGCGATCATTGAAGCGATAATCGATGTTAAAACTTGAACCATAACGATCTCTTGTTTCATAAATATCTCCAAGATTTAAATCTACAATTATGGTTTCCAAATCCCCTCCATTAACCCCCTCACTACCCACATCCCAGGCTGAGTTAAAGAACTGAGAACTTCTATTGGCTCTTTGAAAGTTGGCAGTCCATAATATTCCGAGTTTATCATCAAAAAACCTGTCGTCTAAACCAATATTACCCCTATATTGACCAAATTCCCCAACCTGGCTATTATATCCTGTTTCTAACCTAAGGTCACCACTGAAGCCACTCTCTGCATTTCTGGTCACAAAATTTACGGATCCACCTACCGCATCTGCATCACGATCAGGGGTCAGTGCTTTAAATACCTCAATGCCCTGAAGCTGGTCTGGGGATATCAGACTAAGATCAACCGACCTATCATTATCACTAGCCCCGGGAAGTCTTTCTCCATTAACAGTTATAGAATTAAATCTTGGTGACAGGCCCCTCACTGCGACTTTGGTTGCTTCGCCACCACTGCGTTGCACAGCCACTCCGGGCAATCGTCCTACAGCCTCTGCTGCATTTTGGTCTGGAAGGTCCTGTATTTTATCCCGGGATACTACATTCACGATCGTATTGGAATTGATTTGTTGATTTATAGCAGCAGCCTGACCCTGGGCCTGGGCTGTGATTTCAATCTCCTGAAGAATATGGTCAGATGAAACTAAAGAAACATTAAGGGATACATTCCCTTTGCTAAGCACCTCTACCTCCTTTGTGGCAGGGTCATAACCCATATAAGAAATTACAAGGGTATATTTCCCTTGTCGGGGGAAAGTTAACAAATAACGTCCGTTATGATCAGTGGTAGTACCTTTTTGATTTTCCTGAATTACCACTGTTGCAAATGGTAAAGTTTCTTTGGTAGAAGCATCCCTGACCACCCCACTTACTGTTCCTGCAGATTGCGCTTTGAGTAAAGCTGGCATCCCACACATAAATACCCCCACGATCAACCCTAGGATATTGCGTAGCATAAAATTATCTATTGGATTTTGAAGATAAAAAAATCCTTAGAAGCCGGATATAAATTCCAGCTTCTAAGGAATAAAGAAATACTTAGTCAAACTTGGTCCAATCACTGGTCCAATCACTGTCAGCATCTTTGAATGCCCCTATGAAATCAACTGTATCAAACCAACTATTTTCATTGGTTTTTACGTCATAAGGCGCAGGCGTAGCCTCGGAAGGAAGATAGGAGGTTCTGTCAATTCCAAAAAGCACCCCATTTGAATGTCCATTATTTAAAGTAGGCTCATCAAGAAATGGTGAAGTTGTACTATGCCACCCAGTATTTCCTGTTTTAAAGCCATAGCTATGGGCTACTACGGGATTATTGGTGAAATCCACGGGCTCCCCTGGGGCTTCTTCTACTCTGTAAGAATTACTGGTTTCTGCTACTATGCAATTAAAAATCCTACCCATAGTACCTGCATCTCTTTGACGCATACCCCGGCCTGTTTCGCCTGACCCGATTACAGTCCAATTAGAAATAATAGGATCAGCCTGACCTCTGATGGTAATATGATCGGCAGCATTGCCATCTTCGGCATATAAGAACCAGAATTGCCCAAATCCAACCCATTCATTATCCATTCTAATACCAGCATCTGAGCTTTGAGCTTTATAGACAAATAGATATTTAAGGTTCACATCACCCCCTCTTACCCTGATACCAATGTCATTGGATTTATAGATTTGCAAGTATTCCACTATTGTTTCACTTCCCAAATCATCAAATCTTACGGCCCAGTTATTGCCACCTTCTCTGGTAGCGCCATAAGCCACTATCAAATACCTTACAATACCGGAATTAGTACCCAAACCCTCGCCCCGGATCCTAAATCCTTGCCAGTCACCTAACTGGGGATCTCCTGTAAGCTCGCTTTCTGCTGTCATATAAACGGGATTTTCGGCTGTTCCATTGATTTCAATTTTACCACCATCACGAATCTCAAGCCCGGAATAGTCAGGATCGGTCAACAGTTTACCATACAGGTGGGTGCCTGCTGGAATGATCAACTTGGCACCGTCAGCCACTAAAATTTCCCCATCAAGAAGATACTTGGTGGAAGCATCGAGGGTGACTTCATTACCTTGTCCCCGTAAAGAGCCAGTGATGATCATCCCAGTGGTAGTACCGCCACCAAAAGTACCTTCAGTAAGGGTAAATGGCTGGTCAGGATAAACGTTAAACGTAAATATAATTGGTTCTTCACTGGTATTACCCAAGCCATCCTCAAGGCTAAAGCCCAATGAGATGAGTTGGCTCTCCGTACCTTCTGGGATTTTATATTGAAACAAATAAGGACTATCAGCATCTGTCAAATCCACAGGATCTAAATCTTCGGAAGAAATTTCGGTTTCATCTTGCTCAAATACTGTTTGGTTGACAATTAAATGAAGATTCTCAGCATCAGAATCAAAATCAAATACAACTCTCAATACATAATCATCATCAACAAATACATCTGCTTCGGTGCCTGTTCCTTCTAGAAAAGAAAGTGTTGGAATGATAAAATTAACCACGTTTACTGCAAGGGTCACTTCGGCAGTTAAGCCCTGAATGTCAGTTACTTCAAATACTATATTTTTGACCCCGGTGCTTTCTTCCTGGCCCACCGCTATTGTAGCACTTACCTCAAAATTATTAGCTCCCTGACTCACGGAAAGGGCAGCACCATCCTGGGTTAGGCTTTTCACTCCAGCTGTAGCTGTTCCACTTACCGTCACGGAGCCATCCTGGCCAGGCTTTAAGCTTATTTGGGCTGGGCTTAATTCTATCGAAGGGCCGTCAAGAATAGTCAGGTCATCATCGTCCCCACAAGACATAATCCCTATCGAAAGCAGGAATAACAATGCCATGAGGGCATTTACATTAAAAAAAAATTTCAGATTCTTCATAATTATTTAGGGTTTGGTTATACATAGATTCAGGCACAGCTTAAGTACTCATCCAATTCCACTCTTAAAGTGCGAAGTGCACGACTTATCTGCGTCTCAACTGTCTTGATTGATATATCTAAATGATTTGCTATTTCCTTATTTTTAAGGCCTTTAAACCTGCTTAGGAAAAAAACTTTACGCCTGTCTTTTGGAAGTTTTTTCAGACTGGTTTTTATTTGAGTGATCAATTGGGTGGAAACTGCAAATTCCAGTGGGTCAGAATATAATGATGCCATTTTATTTGAACTGGCATCCAATCCGGAAAATAAATATTTCTCTTTTCTTTTTAAATCAATACACCTATTCTTGACTGATTGCGCCAAATATCCTTTGAAAGAATGATGTATTTGAATGGGGTCTTCAGTGGAAAGAAATTTACAAAATACATCCCCTACTATATCTTCGGCTTCTTCCCATGAATTGGTGTAGCTGTAAGCAATACCAACATACATTCCGTAAAACTTATTGAATATTTCTATTAATTGAAAATTACCATCAAGGGAGGTGCCTAATTTACCCTCTTTGACCTTATGATGGGCACCAGAGTGCCGCACATCAACAACCTCAACTCCACCCATTAAATTATCTTCGATTTTGGCCATTTTAAAAAAATTTACGAAATCGTTTGCGTTTCAGACTCCATTGTAATTTTTTTTTTCCAAAAAACCGAAGAAAAATTTTGTTTTTTCAGATATTTTTTTATGGGATCGTTCCCGGGAACGATCCCAAATTTTATTTGAATCCATAAACCATAAAAATGTGGCTTTACTTCCTTTAAATGACCTTAGAGTTTCGGAAGTTAACAAAGCGGCCTTTATCCCTTTAGAATTATTACCAGATTGGCGTATTGTAGGGTTTACTTCAAGGTATTAACTGAAAGGTCAGTGGATTGAATCTAAGGTGTAAATTCTTTATTAATTTTCCTCCTTTACTCTTTCCAAATAGATAGGTTCCCTTAAAGAAGAGGACCCAATATCAAAGCTTATTTCTGATAGGCCCAGTCGGTCTGTATAGCCAATAATCATATGCGCTTTTTTTCTCGAAAGATCAACGCTTTCCGGAAGAGAAGGATAATTTTTATTACCCCGAGGTTTATTAGCTTTTGTGAAATCTGATTCATCCTTCAAAATGAAATTAATATTATGAAAATCAAGGGAAGTGATATGCGCTTTATTATTTCCTGATGCAAGTACTTTTCCCCCGGAAATAAGAGTAAGATTATTGAAAACATTGCTTCTAATAATGCCATATGAAGATTGGGGTGTTCTTTTGTCAAGATCAATATAAATCGGATACTCGTAAGCATGCCTAGAGTTGGTCTCGATTATCATGTCAGAAAATCTGTTATTTTCAAAAATACCCCCATCAAGCATAAAAATGGCGATACCATATCTGGAATTTCGAATAATATTATTGGAAAAGACACAAAATCGTATATTAACCTTTGACCCAGTCCCCAGTTTAATTGCAGAATCATCACTTTCAAGAATGCAATTGGTAACCACCACATTTTCTACTATGGCCTTTTGACTTTTAAGGCAAATTGCATCATCTCCTGTGCTGATGTAAGCATTTGAAATAAACACATTTCTCGAATCCACAATATCGATACCATCGGTATTTGGGCCTTCAAATGGATTGATTATACTAATGCCTGAAATCCTAACCTGATCTGAAGTTTCAATTCTTAATGTATGACTAGGAGAGTTTTCAAAATTGATATCCGTAAAATTTAAATCTTGGCAACCTTCAAAAAATATCCAAGGCTCTGGTCTTTCCTTTGGTTCATAATTTTTTTTCCAGAATTCCCTTCCATTGCCATCGATTTTCCCTTGACCAGAAATGGACCAATGGCTAAGATTTTTTCCATAAATGAAAACAATTTTGCCTTTTTCTCCTACCGACATGTAATCTTTGATATTCGAACTGCCTTGTAATAAAGCTCCTGACATAAGATTAATCGATACTCCTTGCTTTAAAACGATTGTACCGGATATGTAGGTGCCCGGGGTAAACTGTATTAGGCCCCCGCCACTTTCGTGAATCTTATCGATTGCATTTTGAATTTCAGTTGTTTGTACCTTTTTCTGGTCAGAAATTACCCCAAATTCAGTTATACTAAAAATAGGACTGTTATTTTCCGCATTTTGGGCTTTACCACAAACACTTGAAAAGAAAATTCCGATGCAAATTAGTACCCCAAATACTTGTTTAAATTCCATAGTAAAACTGATAATATTTAGATAAAAACCGCATACCAAATGCTGTAGCAATATCCCTAACATGAATGATATGCTGTTCCTGTTCCCTCTTGCTTCTTGTTTCGATAAATCCTCCTGCTAAATTAGGGTCAGGATGATCTGCCGGAAATCTGTTGGCCAAGACCCAATTAAGTGACTTTTCAATTGATTCATCAAATTCGTTATATCCCAGTTTTTGAAGTTCAAGCCATAATATTCCCGCAAATGAAACGGCTGAACCGCAAACTGACCCCTCCCTAAAAAACCCATCCAGGTAATTATAATAATAGATGGTACCTTCTTTTTGCTGCATTTTGGTAAGGAAACGGGCTGTTTTAATAGCGGCCTCGAGGTAATCATTATTTCCTGTGAGTTCATAGCCTTTCAACAAAGACTCCGCATACCAGGTATTAAATCTAGGATGTACTTTGCCTGACCTGTTATACTTGTCATTGGGTTCAAAATCCATCCAAAGCCCTTCCGGGCCCTGCCGCTTCACCAAACCATCGCAGAGATTAATAAAAACCTCTTTATATTTATTCTCACCTGAATAGAGAAAAAGGTCATAATAAAGGTAACCTTCATTATTAGGGCGGGCCACTTGCGTAATGATGGGGGTTTTTGTATCGTGATGTGGGCTTTTGTCTTTCCAAATCTCCCCAGTTATAGGGTCAAGAATATTATAAAATAAGGCTTCATCTGGAATATACATATGCTTCAGCATCCAGTCTCCAGCACGCTTGGCAGTTTCTGCATATTTCTTTTCGTCAGTAGCCCTGTAAAGCTCAAATATCCCATTTGTGCCATCGGTGATGGTAGTGAAATTGATTAACTCACCTATAGGGCCCCCATGAATTGCATATAACATACCCTCGAATTCCGGTGGGGTCTTCATTTCTAGACTTATCCACCAATCACCTGCCTTTCGGGCAGTTTTTAAAATCTCTTCCTGATTTAAAACTTTATTGGCATCCACCAAACCATAAACCAATTGGGCGGTATGCCAAGCAGACTCATATGCTTCCCAACGACCTGAAAACATATTATAATCACCCCTGGCCTTGCCTTCATTATCCAGCAGGATTGTTTTGGTATATGTATGGCCTCCAACTAGCGCCTCCCTAATGGCCAAGGCTTTATTGTCTATTTTATTTTGTGCGCTGATATTACAACC
>JBGTCD010000003.1:0-1816 GCA_041749015.1 Cyclobacteriaceae bacterium | reverse complement strand
CTATCTTGAAAGCTCAATGGGCTGCAGAAAATTATCATATTATCAGGCAGGGGAAGGCTTGGAAAAAGCAACCGCTCATTTTTTTGGGCACAGGAACCAAAAACGGGGACAGCAGATTTTTTGCGTTAATTACTACCCTTTTGGGCTGACTTTTAACTCCTATCAGCGCACCGACCAAACCAAAAACAAATACCTCTACAACGGCAAGGAACTCCAGGACGACCACGATCTGGGCTGGCTGGATTATGGTGCCAGGATGTATATGGCTGATATTGGCAGGTGGGGGGTTGTTGATCCGTTGGCAGAAAAAGGAAGAAGCTTGAGTCCTTACAACTATGCTTTTAATAATCCTATAAGATTTATTGATCCGGATGGAATGTGGCCAGAGAACGGGATAAGAACGGTTACATCTTCAGATAATCATGATCGAATTATCGAGACAGAAACAAAAGGTTCTGGCTCTAGTCGAACGGTCAAAGCGGGAAGTGATGAATTTAATCAACTGCTTGGAAAGTCAACAATAACTGGTGGAAATGGAATTGGAAAGGAAATATTGGTTACAGAATCTAAATTAACCGTTACAGAAACTGTTGTGGATATTAGTTATGATGATGATGGCATTGAAGTTTCACGGGAGGAATCATCTATTGTAACTACGACTACCAAGACAAATGTAACGGTAAAGGATGAACATGGAGGTGAAGCAGGCGGGTTTACAGAATTTAGTAAAAAATCAACAGATGGGGCAGCTAATATTTCTGAGGAATTAGGCCAACTTGTTAATAATGCTGTAAATTATAGGGCCTCAAATGGTGTTTCTATTACAAATAGGGATGAGTATGCTGGAGCTTTGAATCGCCAGCAAAAGGCCTTAGATATATTTAGTACCTATTCGCCTTCCTCAGCAGGCTTTTTAAAGTATGGGTCGGTTCCAAGTGTAATGGCTGGGTCAATTACCACTATAGTGGGACTTTCAATGAAAAAGGGCTTGGAAGGGATTAAGAGCAAAAGCAAAAATAATTCTTGTAATAACTGCACAAAAAGGTATTAAACTATGGAAAATCAGTCCGTTAGGATGAAGAGAAGCTTTTTGACGTATTTAGCTTACATTCTCTTTTTAATTCTTTTTAGTCATAACCTGTTAAATGCAAGTTGGAGTTCTATTCAGATAATGCACCTAATCAATCTCATAGGACTCATTGTCCTTGGCGGGGTTTTACTTAGAACTTTGATCAAGTATAATTTTTTAAAAATTCATAATGGAAATATTATTATTTACAGAGATTTTTTCATAAGTGAAATTTTTCTATTATCAGATGTGATTGAGTTCATCGAACCTGCTCATCCTTTTTCTAAAGCGTATTTTCTTACAAAGAGTGGAGAGAAAAAAGGGAGGTTTATACCTTCTAATGTAAATTCAGATGATTTAAAGCAGTTTAAAAAATACTTATCCAGTAAGGGTATAAAAGTAATTTAAAATTGTTTTAGTATTTTCAAACTAGACTCCGCCCACCTAGCGCGGATGTTGTGCGAGAGACTGTGTGTGGCTCATCCGTGCTTCTAAGGTTAATCCCCAACTGGTCGTAGGAGTCCTTCACTCTACATGAGTAAATAATTTTACTTTGGCGGTTTTATTCATTTAGCAAAAGCCTTTTTAGTTCTGACGTTTTGCAGCAGGTTATCCAGGGTGTAAAGGATGTGTCCTTTATCTTCATCGGGCAGGCTTTGGATCTCCATCACGCGGTCAATGACTGTTTTATCGAGTTCCATATCTGAATTGCCCACCAGATAATCCAGGGATACCCCTAAAATTCTG
>JBGTCD010000002.1:0-2170 GCA_041749015.1 Cyclobacteriaceae bacterium | reverse complement strand
ATGGCCTCTGCTGACTTCTCAGTCTTCAACTTGTGAAGTCCGAGATCTCCCCAGAGCCTGTCCCATGACAACGGGATAAGGACATATTCCTTCCTCCGATTCCTGCGACTTCTACCAAATAGAGATTTTTGGTCAAGGGCTTCAAAAAGATGTGCTTGCTCACCCTCCCTAATTGGCCTCCGTATGCCGTTCCTTTTCATCAGTACCAGACTTTGTAGTCTCGCTTCCTTCATTGTTGGCCTCAAGGCTAACCAGGTTGCAACGTACTAACAGGATTAACCAACTCGCATGTAAGGGACTTTCACCCTCTGGAATAATTTGGTATCTTCGATACCAGATGCCCATGCTGGGCACACACACCAGCTAAAAACAATGGCGTTTAGCAGGTAATTGAAATATTATTGCTTTTTGCTACCTTTATCTGAGGTTGAAAGCGAGGGCTTTTATTCCGCCACAGTTTTTTAGCCTTAACGTTACCTCTCATGGCTAACCGACTAAAATGACGAATATCTTAATACAACCGACTCAAAAGTTAGAAAGAATTCCATCTCTTGATTTCTTAAGAGGGATAGCTATTCTAGGCATATTGTTTATTAACATAGAAAATTTTGCTTATCCAAATTCATGGAGCCCATGGAAATTCGGGTTCACTAATTCAATTGATCATTCAACACGGTTTTGGGTTTATTTCCTAACGCAAGGCAAATTCTATACAATGTTTGCCTTATTATTTGGCGTAGGATTTTACATTTTTCTAGAAAGATTAGAGAAAAAGGAATTGGGTTTAAAAGCAATGGATATATACGCCAGAAGATTACTTTGGCTATTTATCATAGGCACTGCCCACTCTTACTTTATATGGACAGGTGATGTACTTTATCATTATGCAATTTGTGGCCTGTTATTGTTTCCTTTTCGATCTATAAAAAGCGGGAATTTGATGTTGATAGTGATATTTTTAGGGTCGCTTCAATTGATCAAATCATATGATCAAACTGTCCGTCAGCAGAATCGGTTCAAAGAACATAATGAGGCCATTGGTACTCCCGAAAATTTAAGGACAAATGAAGAAATAAGAAAAATTGAGACCTGGCAAAACCAATTAGTAATTAAAGCCCCTGACACTTCGCAGGTGGCTGCTCCGAAAGAAACCTATCTTACGGGTCTCAATGAAACATACAAACATGCAACCGTCCATAAAGGCCTTCTTTATTATCAAAATTTATTATTTCCTTCATTGATTGCAATGATTCTAGGCATTGTATTTTATAGATCGGGTATTTTCGAGAACTACCATGTATGGAAGTATTATTGGCTCATTAGTTTGAGTGTATTTTTCATAGGATTAGTAATTAACTATTTAAGATTTTATCATTGGACATACGAATACTTTGATCCTGTTTTGAGTGTTTGGAAGGGATGGCTTTTTACTTTTCCAAAAGAGATTCTTGGGATTGGATATGTATTGGTGTTAAACGGAATATATCAAAAGTTCTTAAAAACCATTAAGATCAAAATTATATCCTGCATCGGGCAAATGGCTTTAACAAATTATATCTTTCAAAACACTTTATTGGGTCTCATTTTTTATGGTTATGGATTAGCTAAATTCAACCAGTTTTCAAGATTTGAGTTGCTGGGAATTGTTGCGACTATTTGGGCAATTCAGATATTGTTAAGTTGGGTCTGGATGAATAATTATAGACAAGGCCCATTGGAATGGATGTGGAAAAAACTAACATATAGTAGCTTTAAAAATTTAAACGAGAGGTAATCGAGTAGACGGCCTCGCCAGATTTCTCTGACGAGGTGCGCCTCTCACACCACTGTACGTACGGTTCTCGTACCTGACTGCCGTCAGGCAGGTACAGCGGTTCGTAAAGCACAAGGCTGCCGCTCTTTACACCAACACCCTCTTTCCGCTACTTTTAAGATAAGGCTACTCAATGGCTCCTTATCAAACCTGCCTGCCGTCAGGCAGGTTTTCACTTCACAATACGTTCGGCCCTTCATCCCGCAATAAGCGGGACTACTATGGCCTCTGCTGACTTCTCAGTCTTCAACTCGTGAAGTCCGAGATCTCCCCAGAGCCTGTCCCGTGACAACGGGATAAGGACATATTCCTTCCTCCGATTCCTGCGGCATCTACCTAAAAGGGATTGTCGGTTAC
>JBGTCD010000001.1:0-68382 GCA_041749015.1 Cyclobacteriaceae bacterium | reverse complement strand
CCGAGTAGGTTGGTCAACATCTCTAACTGCTCGATTCTCTTTATACCTGAAAATCCCCCAACTTCCATCAAAAAAATTATGGTGCCTGTGGATTTTTCCAAAAATGCCGCACATGCGCTGATCCATGGCTATAATATAAGTAAAACGTCAAAAGCAGAAATTCGGGCCCAAAATACCTATTCCGTTCCCTCTGGCTACCATAAAACTGGTAAGTCATTTGAAGAGTTTACGGAAATAATGAAAACTCATGCTCAGAATGATTTTGAAAATTTCCTAAAGGAAAATGAAATTGAAAAAAGTAATATAAACTGCTTGTTCACACTTGAGGATGACCATGATACAGCCAAAACTACCTACCTGACAGCCAAAAAAGAACAAGTGGATTTATTAATAATGGGTTCAAAAGGCCGTACCAAAGCTGCCTCTTTCCTTCTTGGCAGTAAATCTGATAAAATGACCAAGGTAGCAGATGATATCCCGTTACTTGTGGTGAAAAATAAAAGGGATAACATGGATTTTTTTAAGGCGCTTCTTAAAGTCTAGGGCACCCGGTTAATGTGCCCATTGATTATGAAGTTTACAGAATCCTGCATAATCATTTTTTGTGCGCCTTTAATTTGATACTGTGTAATCCTTGGCTTTCCTCCAAAATCCTCAAAATCAACTTCGAAAGACCTTGTGGATTTTAGTAATTCATTATTGTGAATATTGATGCCCTCTATCTTTTTCAAATGCTCCAGATCATCAAGGTAATACAGCTTCAACCATGGGGTTGCTGCACCCTCCGGTCCCGTGTAGGTACGAACAGAGAGGTTGTGACCCGGTTCATTTCTGGAGGTCTCTACCTCGTACAATCCCCACAAGACCGGCTTATTGAAATTAGCTGCCCGCACCAGGTTAAGCTCCTGACTCCAACCAAGACTATCAGGTATTAATTGGGTACTGTCTTTATCTCCATTCAGCATGGCATTCTTGGTGAGGGCAGCCTGTTCTGCCACCAGCAAAGTAATTTGTGCCCCAACCAGACTGTCCAGGTCAAAATAGGTTTGACGGCCCCCACTGATTTCTTGGGATTGATTTTGACAACCCAAAAAAACGATCACAATGATTAGAAGCGGTAAAAAATTCTTCATCAGGGTGTAATTAAAATTTCACCTGTCATTTCCTTAGGGACAGGGAGGCCCATAATTCTGAGGATGGTTGGAGCCAGATCCCCAAGCTTGCCATCACGAATCTGCCCGCCCTTATGATCGGAGACCCAAATGCAGGGCACCAGGCTAGTGGTATGGGCCGTGTTTGGGGAGCCATCCGGATTGATCATACAATCAGAATTGCCATGGTCTGCTATGATGATGGTATGGTACCCATTGCGCAGGGCAGCAGCAGTAACATCCCTGGCACTGGCGTCCACCGTTTCGCAAGCCTTCACAGCTGCTTCAAAAACTCCGGTATGACCTACCATATCCGGATTGGCAAAATTCAGGCAGATAAAATCAGCCGACTTTTGGTCAAGCTCAGGGATGATCTGGTCCCTGATGTCTCCGGCACTCATTTCAGGCTGCAGATCATAGGTAGCCACTTTAGGTGACGGACAAAGGATCCTTTTTTCCCCTTCAAAGGGCATTTCCCTACCACCAGAGAAGAAAAATGTAACATGAGGGTATTTTTCAGTTTCTGCTATTCTGATCTGGGTTTTGCCTGCATTGGCAATTACCTCACCCAGGGTTTGATCTAAATTGTCTTTATTAAAAATCACCTCTACCCCCTTGAAATTATCATCATAGCGGGTCATGGTGATGTAGTGCAGGTCCATTTTGTGCATACCAAAATCCGGGTAGTCTTTTTGTGTCAAAGCCTGTGTGATCTGCCGGCCACGATCAGTCCTGAAATTAAAGCAGAGCACTACATCGCCCTGATTAATAGTCCCAATGGGATTTTTATTTTCATCCTGGCACACTATGGGCTGTAAGAATTCATCCGTTTCACCTTTGTCATAAGCTTCCTGTACAGCATGAAGCACATCCTGAGTGGGTGCACCCTTGCCATGCACCATAAGGTCATAAGCGAGTTTTATCCGCTCCCAGCGATTATCCCGATCCATGGCATAGTACCTGCCGATCATAGAGGCAATTTTACCGGTAGTAACTTTCATATGGTCTTGAAGTTCGGCTATGAACCCCTTTCCGCTTTTTGGGTCCGTATCCCTGCCATCCGTAAAAACATGCACCAGCAAATTGTCAACATTCTTATGTGAAGCTATAGTACAAAGTCCTTTGAGATGATTGATATGAGAATGCACTCCCCCGTCCGATAGCAATCCGATGAAATGGATTTTTTTATTATTTGCTTTTGCATAATCAAAGGCTTTGGTTAACACCGGATCCTCGGACAAGGACCCATCCTTCATTTTATTGATTTTTACCAGATCCTGGTACACCACCCTTCCGGCTCCTATATTCATATGTCCTACTTCTGAGTTGCCCATCTGGCCTTCTGGGAGACCCACGGCCAGACCACTGGCTTCCAGTTTGCTATGTGGGTATGCATTATACAGACCATCTACAAATGGTGTGTTGGCATGGTCTATTGCCGAAACGGCCTTATCGGTAGCGATTCCCCAGCCATCCAGTATCATTAAAAGCACCTGCTTTTTCATTATTTGATTAAATTATAGTTTGATAAAAATTTTACCCTCTAACTTAAAAACCTCTCCCCCGGACCGTAAAGGTAAATATTGTTTACCGGGTTTGTAAGTCTTTTCGGATTGTATTACCTTCCATAAGAAAATGAAATAAGGATGGCCAATTCTGGCACAGTTTTGGCTATTTTTTGTAAAATGAATATGAATTCAATTCAATGAAAACCATTATTTCCGGGGTTCCCTTATTATTTCTGATGCTATTGGTATTGCCCGCATGGGCTCAAAAAGATATCACCGATGATGTGAAGGAAGCCATCCGTGCAGGAAGTGCTAAAGAATTAGCCAAATTCATGCATCAAAATATAGATGTTACCATAGAAAGTACCGTGGAATCCTACAGTAAGGCACAGGCAGAATTTGTGCTAAGAGACTTTTTTAAAGCCAACCCTCCCTCCTCCTTCAATATTGTACACCAGGGCGCCAGCCGCGGAGGACTTATCTATGCCATTGGTAAATATGTGAGTGGTGAGGATAATTTCAGGCTGTACATGAGAATCAAGACTACCAATCAGGAATATCAAATTCATGAAATCTCTTTTATCAAGGAGTAACTGAATTTGTAGTATACTTTTCGTTGCTTTTCTTAATTTTGCCCTAATTATGGGCTTTCCATCTTTTGTAACCCAGGAGCGGCTGGATCATTTTCTAATAAATGCCCTCAGGGAAGATTTAGGAGATGGTGATCACTCCACCCTGGCCAGTGTGCCGGAAAAAAAACAAAGCAAGGCAGTACTGATCATTAAGGAAAAGGGCATCCTTGCCGGTGTGGCTCTGGCCAAACATCTGTTTAATAGTTATGATCAAAGCCTTAAATTCAAGGCCTACTATGATGATGGGGACCATGTGTCCAACACGGACCAGGGATTCGAGGTGGAAGGCAATGCCAGATCCATCCTCTCCCTTGAGCGCCTGGTATTGAATTGCATGCAAAGGATGAGTGGGATTGCTACCTTTACGCACAGTATGGTGGAGATGATTGAAGGAACCGGTTGTCAATTATTGGACACGCGGAAAACAACGCCTAATTTCAGGATGATGGAAAAATGGGCCGTATTGATTGGTGGTGGTAACAACCACCGCTTTGGATTGTATGATATGATAATGCTCAAGGATAATCATAATGACATGGCAGGGGGCATCACCAAGGCTCTAACCAGTACCAGGGACTATCTGAAAAAAAATGGATTGGAATTAAAAATAGAGGTAGAAACAAGAAACCTCAATGAAGTCAAGGAGGTATTAGAAGCCGGTTGTGCAGATTTTATTTTACTTGACAATATGGATATTGAAACCTTGAAAGCAGCATTAACGCTGATTGATGGGCGCATAAAGACAGAGGCAAGTGGGGGCATCACGCAAAAGAATCTGCGTGAAATAGCCCTGACAGGTGTGGATTTTATCTCCATGGGTGCACTGACACATTCGGCACCGGTAATGGACATGAGCCTGAAAGCCGTAATTTGAACACCATAAATATTTAGAAAAAGATGATTGTAAAGACCAAAAAATATCAACTGCCAAAAAATACCTATATCAAGATGGCATTTAAAAATGTAATCCAGCAGCAATGGTGGGTTTTCTTAATTTACCTTGCAATTTGTGGCGGATACCTCTGGATCCCTAATGCATGGTGGATCATTGGTGCCAGCATTGCCCTGGTGCTTTATTTTTTATTTTGGCTGATTCAATTTGCCGGAGTGACCCAACTTGACCAGGGTAAAATGCTTTTTGAAAAGCTATCATACGAAATCAACAGTCAGCAAATACTGATCAAGTTAAATCCAAAACAGGGCATGCCTCTTAAATGGGATGCTATAAAAAAAGCCAAGTCAGTTAAAGGCAATATCCTGTTGATTATGAACAAGGCGCAGTTGATTTACCTGCCAGCTAAAGTTTTTAACTCTGATAACGACAGGAAGTTTGTCGAATCCATCCTCAAAAGGAAGGGATTTATTAAATAGGAATTCATATTGGATGGCTCCAAAAAATACCAACCTTCCCAGGCCTCATCAAAAAAGGAGGCCTCAAAAAAGGCAGCCGATTATTGCGCCTATCAGGAACGCAGTCAACTTGAAGTCCGTCAAAAGCTTTCTGATATTGGTTTTTATGGTGATGAAGCTGAGGAAATTATTGCCGAACTCATCATGCTGGATTTTCTCAACGAAGAACGATTCGCCAAAGCGTTTGCAGGCGGTAAGTTCAGAATGAAGCGATGGGGGAAAATAAAAATCACACTGGGCCTAAAACAAAAAGGCATCTCCGACTATTGCATCAGGAAAGGTTTGGAGGAAATCCCCGATCAGGACTATCAGGAGGCATTGGCCTATTGGGCTGAAAAGAAAGCATCTGCCTTACAAGGGCACCCTGCCATCAAAAGAAAAAAGTTAGCACAGTTTCTTATTGCCAAAGGTTTCGAGCCCGAATTGGTTTGGGCTGAAGTGCATCAGTTTATTGAAAAATAGAAGTAATCTTTAGGTGCTCTGGTTCGCATCAATTTTAGAGGTGAGTTCAATCTACCTTTCTGAAATCTCTATAAAAGCCTATAAGCGGAATTCATTTTGTTTACCCTAATTAGATAGATTAAATAAATTTCCAAAGGTCTCTACAAATGGATCTCTGTTCAAAACTGTATAATAAAAAATTCCGCCAAGCCAGCCATGAAAAAGTCCTAGCACATAAATATTTCTATCACTTAAATAGATCCATCCATAAAAAATTGCAAGAACAAATGTTCCCGCCATCAACCAAGGGTAAGGATAATGAATAATTGAGAAAAGAATAGCCGATATAAAAACAATCACTTCTTTCTTCCATTTAGATCCTTTTAGATCATAAAGATTTCCAGTAGTGAGGGCTATTAAAAGAAACTGCTGTAGAGTTCCCCAAATTGGATATAAAACAAGAATTGGGACAATATGCCATGTTAAATTTATTGAATTCTGATACCAGCCTATAAGAAGAAAAAGAGCAACTGCTACCAATCCAAATGGTAAAACCTTACTTAAAACCCTGTTAAAATTATCCAATCTAAAACCCCAATGATTTGCAATCATTGGAAAAAACCTGAGTCTAAAAATTGTATAAAATAACCAAAAGGAAATAACTACCAGGATAAAACCTAACCTTAGATCGAGGAAGTCCATAAAAACAAACTTCCCAATAGCAGTCAAAAAAACAGCCGAAATTTCAACTGTTTTAATTCTTGTTTCAGTGAGTTTCATCACCAATTATTTCCTAATCAATTTGTGTGAAAGATAATTTTTTTATGTCAGATATAATCCTCCCGGCAAGTTCATCGGCCTGGGATGCAGTTGCTGACTCTGCATAAATGCGGATGATAGGCTCTGTATTGGACTTGCGCAAATGCACCCACTCCTTGTCAAAGAGAATCTTCACACCATCCACAGTATTAACAGGATATTGAGCATATTGCTTTTGGAGGGAGGCCAAAACCTGATCCACATCAATTTCAGGTGTGAGTTCAATCTTATTTTTTGAAATATGGTAATTTGGGTAGGTGGCTCGTAATTCTGAGGCCGTTTTGCCCAAATGGGCCAGGTGGGACAAAAACAAGGCAATCCCTACCAGGGCATCTCTCCCGTAATGAAGTTCGGGATATATTACCCCGCCATTGCCTTCACCACCGATGATGGCACCACTGTCTTTCATTGCCTGCACCACGTTTACCTCACCCACTGCAGCTGCGGTATAGGTGCCCCCATGTTTTTCGGTGACGTCCTGCAGGGCTCTGGTGGACGAGAGGTTAGAGACGGTATTGCCCCCACCATTCCGGGAGAGGATGTAATCACTCACGGCCACAAGCGTATACTCCTCTCCAAAGGGAGTCGCGTCCTCACATACCAGGGCCAGGCGGTCTACATCAGGATCCAGAACGATTCCCAGATCATAAGCCCTTTGCTTCATTTCAGAAATAATTTGGGTGAGGTTTTCAGGCAGAGGCTCAGGATTATGAGCAAAATGCCCGGTTGGTTCGCAGTTGAGGCATTGGATATTTTTGACGCCAAGGGCTTCAAGCAGCAATGGCACGGCGATACCGCCTGAAGAATTGACTGCATCCACCACCACTGAAAAGTTACGTGCTGCAATGGCCTCACGGTCTACCGCAGGTAGGTCTAAAACCATTTGAATGTGCTGCTCCAGATATTCCGGGCGATCCGTTTTCTTACCCAGGTCTTTAGCTTCCGCAAAATGGAAATCCTTCTGATCGGCCAAAGCGAGCACTTCTTCACCATCAGCGGCAGAGATAAATTCTCCCTTTTCATTCAAAAGTTTGAGAGCGTTCCACTGCCCTGGATTATGGCTTGCAGTGATGATGATGCCCCCTCCTGCTTTTTCAAGCGGCACAGCGATCTCTACTGTAGGGGTGGTGGAGAGTCCGAGGTCTGTTACATCGATACCCAGTCCCTGGAGGGTGGCAGTGACCAATGCTGAGACCATGGGTCCTGAAGTGCGGGCATCACGACCAATGACTACTTTTGGAGGATTGCCTTTGGCTTTTAGCCAGGTGCCAAATGCGGCTGAAAACAATACAATATCTATAGGGGAAAGGCCTTCTCCCGGTTTCCCGCCTATGGTCCCTCTGATACCGGAAATAGATTTGATGAGTGTCAATTATGGAAATTTTTTATGAAGCTAAAACTATTTAATGATTGAATTTAGTTTATTTTATTTTTGGAAAGTTTTAAAAATTTTATTTTAATCAAAATATAAAATAAACTCAAATGTCTGAAATTTCTGAATATAGGGAAATTATAGTTGAAAGTTTTAAAACCTTAGAAACATCAGGAAGGCATGGGCAAATCCACATTAGGCCTATCAAAGATCAATATCCATTTCTTCAAAATATGTTTGTTGAATGCGCTAAAAAACTAATTAAAGATTTTTCCTTGGGCACAAGGTTTAAGATAACTGCAAAAATCACCAATCGTTTAGGGGGCACACAATTTATTTATTCTCATTATAAATGGCCTTTTTCTGTTTTAAAATAAATATCAACTCATGGGTGTAAAGATAGGATTTGTCTGCAAAAACTGTAAATACGAAGCCATTTGTGCCGGAGGGAAATCCAGGACTAGGCATTATGCATTTAAAACATATGAATGCCTAGATTGCAATGAAATTATGGACATTTCTTTAGGAGATGTAGCAACTAATGAACTTTTAGATTTAAATGATACCAATCATCAAAAAGAAATTTTTGATAAAATGAGGGAACGATATAAAAATTCCCTTTCTGATCCATTTATGATTTTTATGGAAATCAAAGATCCTGAGCCGGTAATTCGAAATTTAAAAAAACACAATCTGAAAAATTTAACTTACGAAGAAGTTCGTAACATTGAAATTCATTATAAAGTGCAATTAAGAAAGACTATTTATGTAAAGGAAGATGAAATGCCTTGTCCAGCTTGTAATTCCGATAGATTAGTGCCATGGACTGGTCAGGATCCGCATTGCCCAAAATGTGGAAATACAATGGGCAAAAATTTCAGTATGATGATTGATTGAATTATGACTTACCCTAGAAAACAAAAAAAAATATTCAAACTAAAATCTTCAAAAGAAATTAGTAAGATTATTATTGATTCCATAAAATCTGAATTTCCAATAAAAGGAGAAGATGCTATTGTTTATATTCTTGCTTTTATTTACGAACGGAAAAGTATGGATTTTGATTTTGAATACCTTGAATCACAATTATTAATTGCAACAAGGAAAGTAAAACTACAAAAATTAATTAAGGATTATTTTCAAGAATTAGGATTTCAAAACCGAAATCAAACAAAAAAAACACAACAATCCTCCATTGTAGTATATGTTTTAACGAGACAAAAAAAGATGGTTCCATACTATCCCGATTCCCAGAATGTGATGGAGGAAAATCACAAGAAACTTGTAGATGCTAAATGGGAGGAATACAATAGGATAAGAGACAGGTTAAATAATATGCATAAAACTGAATGGAAGGAAACCATTAATTTTCGTGAATATGATGGTGATATTATTCACACAAAATAATTAATTCCCGAGTCACTTCGCCCTAGACAGGACTTTATTAACTTCAGATTCCGGATTACCACATTCCTCACCACTACCGACCTGACGCCCGCAGGTGCCACAGGTGATGCCGTCTTTCTGAAGGTATGGGCTTTGTGAAGCGCAGGTCCCCTTAAACTCACCATTTTTGAGAAGGAGTAATCTCACAGACATGAGAACAAAAAATATGGCAATAAAACCTATAGTGATAAGAAGACCCGTCATAATTTACTTATTTTGTATGCAAAAGTAATACTTATTAAATAAACAGAGCCCGGGGGTTCAAAGTTTCTGTAATCTATGAATTCTAAAATAATCCAAGAGAAAGACCCGAGGCGGCCAGAAAAACTGGAAGCCTTCGACCGACTGCTCACCATTATGGATGAGCTGCGCTTGAACTGCCCCTGGGACAAAAAGCAAACTATTGAATCACTGCGGCATCTGACAATTGAAGAAACCTTTGAACTCTCCGATGCCATCCTGGAGGGTGATTTGAATGAAATCCGAAAAGAGCTGGGGGATATCATCCTGCACATCGCATTCTATGCCAGAATTGCTTCAGAGCAAGGGGCCTTCGACATGGCAGATTTGCTTAATGGGATCTGCGATAAACTAATCGAAAGACATCCTCATATCTATGGGGATGTAGTTGCTGAAGATGAGCAGGCGGTAAAAGAAAATTGGGAAAAGATCAAACTTAAGGAAAAAGGCGGCAACAAATCTGTGCTGGGTGGCGTACCCAATAGTCTGCCCGCCCTGATCAAGGCCATGCGCATCCAGGAGAAGGCTCGTGGCGTAGGCTTTGATTGGGAGGAGGCAGGGCAGGTGTGGGATAAAGTGAGAGAGGAAATGGAGGAATTTCACCGTGAACATGATGTGGCGGGGAGCGAAACCATCGTATCAGAAAAGGCTTCTGCCGAATTTGGCGACCTCTTATTTTCCCTGATCAATTATGCCAGATTTGCCGGTATTAATCCTGAGGAAGCTCTGGAGCGGACTAATAAAAAATTCATTCGCAGGTTTCAATACCTTGAATCTGAAAGTAAGAAAGCCGGGAAACAGCTTGGGGAAATGAGTTTGGAAGAAATGGATCGGTACTGGAACGAGGCAAAATCACTGAAATAAATGACTTTTGAGATCATCCTTACCCTGGGAATCATCCTGACAGCGATAGTGCTGTTCGTGAGAGAAACCTTCACCATTGACACGGTTTCTATCCTTGTGATGGTGGTTTTTATGGTTTCAGGCATCCTAACCCCTTCGGAAGGGTTTTCAGGTTTTAATAATCCTGCCACCCTTACCGTAGGTGCCATGTTTGTACTAAGTGCCGCAATATTTAAATCAGGGGCGCTTAACTCAGTGACCACCATACTAAAAAAAGCTGCCGGGGTTAATTATTTTTTAATGCTCTTGCTGATGATGGGCATAGCAGGGAGCCTTTCTGCCTTTATCAATGATACTGCAGTGGTCGCACTTTTTATGCCGGTAGTCATCAAACTAGGCAAAGATACCGGTATCAATCCTTCCCGGCTGCTAATGCCACTATCATTCGGCGCTTTGCTTGGTGGGGTATGCACGCTCGTAGGCACCTCCACTAATATACTGGTGAGCGGGATTGCTGAGGAATATGGTGAAGAGCCATTTGGTATGTTTGAGCTTACTGGTGCCGGCATTTGGTTTTTTGGAGCCGGACTTTTGTACATGGTGGTGGTAGGCAGCAGGTTATTGCCTGACAGAAAATTATCTAAAGATCTGGGCGACTCCTATGAAATGAAGGATTACATCACTGAAATTAAAATCCTCCCAAACTCACCTTCAGCAGGTAAGCGCATCAGCGAATCAAAACTGATCAAAGATATTGACCTTGAAATTTTAAGTATTATCAGAGGCGGGAAAGGGTTTGAACCCAATGCCTATACCATTCTGGAGCTAGGCGATTTTTTAAGGGTAAGGTGCGATGTAGAAAAACTCAGTAAACTGGAACAGGTAGTAGGTATAGAGTTGCAGCCAAGCAAGGCGGTGATTACCGAAGATGAAGCCAAACAAGAGATAAAACTCATTGAAGTGCTGGTCAATCCTAATGCCATTTACATTGGCAAAAGTCTGAGTGATATGAAATTCAGGATGTTATTTAACGGCGCCTCAGTCCTTGCCATGAGGAGTCGGTCAGGGGTGCTCCATGAAAAATTTAAAGACATCAAGTTGAAAGCAGGAGATATTCTGCTGGTCAGAGCGAATACCGAACAATCCAACTTAATCAACAGGAATAAAAATTTGTTGATAATTTCTGAAGTGGAGGATGTAAAGCCCCGGTACCGGCAAATGATCCCAACCTTATTAATCATGGTAGGCGTGATCGCGGTAGCCGCCCTCAATATATTACCCATTGTGCTCACTGCCGCAATAGGGGGACTTCTACTGATTGCGTTTAAATTTCTAACCCCGGAAGAAGCGTACCAGGCCATTGACTGGAAGGTTATTTTCATGTTGGCTGGTGTATTATCAATGGGTACTGCACTTCAAAAAACCGGTGCTGCCGAACTATTAGCGAGCTTTATGATCGACACATTGGGGCAGTTTGGGCCAAGAGCCATGGTATCCGGGTTTTTCTTTCTGTCATTTATGGCTACCAATGTCATGAGTAATAACGCCTCTGCAGCCCTGTTGGCCCCTGTAGCACTGGTCACGGCAGAGGTCATGGGCATCAGCTCAAGGCCCTTTCTCATGGCGGTGACCTTTGCCGCCTCCCTGAGTTTCATGACGCCTATGGGCTATCAAACGAATGCCATGATCTATGGTCCGGGTAATTACAGATTTAGCGATTATCTCAAAGTAGGAACCCCCCTGAATATTATCCTTTGGATACTTGCTAGTATCATCATTCCTCTATATTTTCCGATATGAGTGACCATCAAAAATTACCAGATAATCCTGCCAAACGCAACCTCCTGGCCCAACTGCGTACCAGGCTTGCCAATGAAAGAACCTTGCTTTCTTATGTTCGAACCAGTTTGTATTTCCTGGTTGGCGGGATCGCCCTCCTGCGGGTAAGGGAGTTGGAAAATCTACAATATTTCGGATATCTGGCATTTGCCATCAGTCTTGTGCTATTATTGGTAGGGCTAAATAGATTTATCGTTTTGAAACAAATCCTTAGTAAAAACAAAAAGCGGAGATTCCGAAAAAAAATAAGATTTTGATTTACTCAATGCACTGAGTAAAATTGCTCAGTGTATTGAGTAATTTATGGAATCGATTGCTGGAGAAGGCAATATCCCCTGGAAGGAATTCCTTACTATTTCTCCGGTGGAACTTTTTCGTTGATTTACTTCCTAATTGGTGAATACCTTATCTCTGGCTGTTGAACCTTCATAAATGCCATGTTTTCTTTGGCATGGCAGCTGTTGCAGTTGACGGTCATGATCTCGAAGGCTTTAAAAAAAGCAAGGCTGTCTTTACGCTCAATTGCTTTTTCCATTTCGGGAATTACAAATTCCATAAAATATTCTCCTGAAGGTTTTCTCACAGGGCGTCTTTCGTACCCTGCCTCAAGAGCTTCCTCGATGTGTTCGATCTGGTGCCCGGCATACTCCCAATTTTGATCCACACCAGCCCAGTACAGTTCCTGATACCGGTGACCTACCTCCACCATAGTGGCACTGAAGCCTCCCAACTGATCTGCTACCCGGTCAAATTTTTCATGAGTATCTCCCTGAAGCCAACCTTCCTCACCAGACGGCCTAGAATCTTTACAAGAAAGCATCATAGCACCTATGAAACCAAAAATAAAAAGGTAGGAAATTATTCTTTCCATAGAAATCAGGTTGCTTATTAGGACATTCAAATCACTGAACTTAAACCCAAAAAAGCAAGGCCTGGTATATTGGTGGCTCTTCCCTTATTTTGTATTCTAAAATCTCTTTCAATTAAATTGGTTTCCGTTAGGATTTTATAACGAAAATTTTAGAACTTTACATCGTTTAGAAACCAGATGCAATCCAAGGCAAATTATATCACCCTATCAAACCTCAATTTATCATTGAGTCTGCCTTACTTTTCTCCTGTATTAAGGATCAGGCCCTTAGGGGTCTAAACATTTCCAGAACTGCCTATGGGGTAGTCCAATTATACTACTAAGAAATTTTTTTCCAACACCGGAACCCCCGGAGTATCGCTTTTAACAAATGATAAAAGACTTTAAAATAATGGTAGCTGATGCTTCCCATACTGCCTTTGCAGCACATGTCTGCGAGGAGATGGCTGCTTCAGCCTCTGCCCGAGGCACCGGTATTGCCAGGAGGTCAGAGGAGTATATTGCACGAAAAATGACCGAGGGTAAGGCAGTAATTGCCTTCACCAAAAATGATAATCTATGGGCCGGATTTTGTTATATCGAAACCTGGAGCCATGGTAAGTATGTAGCCAATAGTGGGCTAATCGTAGCGCCCGATTACCGGAAAGAAGGACTCGCCAAAGCCATTAAAGCAAGCATATTTGACTTATCCAGAAGCCTGTACCCCGATGCAAAAATATTCGGACTTACTACTGGTATGGCGGTGATGAAAATAAATTCGGATTTAGGTTATGAGCCCGTAATTTACAGTGAGCTCACCCAGGATGAAGAATTTTGGAAAGGCTGCCAAAGCTGTGTTAACTTCGATATTCTTACCAGCAAGAACCGGTCAAACTGCATCTGCACGGCAATGCTTTATGACCCCAAAGCCAAAAGCAATGAGGCCAGGGAAAAGAAACGGTCCAAGCATGTGCGGAAATTTAAAAACTTTGGAAAATATGCCAAGCTTCTAGAGCGGTGGAACCGGCTGCGTAAAAAACGCATGCTCGATGAAGACCCAAAGCCTGAACCAAAAAAGAAAAAATTCTTTATCCTTTTTAATTTTTAACCCATGGCAAAAAAAATTGTACTCGCCTTTAGTGGCGGACTAGACACCTCTTATTGCGCCATTCATCTCACCAAAGACCTGGGCTATGAGGTGCACTCTGTTCTGGTAAATACAGGAGGATTTACTGTGGAAGAAATGGAGGAAACGGCTCAAAGAGCCCGCGCCCTCGGGGTAAAGCAACATACTAATCTGGAGAAGACCAGGGAATTTTACGATACTTGTGTGAAATACCTGGTATTTGGGAATGTATTAAAAAATAATACCTATCCCCTCTCTGTGAGTGCTGAGCGCATCATTCAGGCCAGAGCGGTAGCAGAACATGCGGCAAACGTTGGGGCTGAGGGTGTAGCCCATGGTAGTACAGGGGCAGGTAATGACCAGGTTCGTTTTGATCTGATTTTTAATGCACTTCTGCCCGGGGTTGAGATCATTACCCCTATCCGTGACCAGAAGTTAAGTAGGGAGCAGGAGATTGCTTACCTCAAAAAGTATGGCGTGTCGATGAATTTTGAAAAAGCCAAATACTCGATCAACAAGGGGATCTGGGGTACCTCTGTAGGTGGAGCAGAAACCCTGACCTCAGACCAATATCTGCCTGAGGATGCCTTTCCTACCCCCATCACAAAGGATGCTCCAGAGGAAATTACCCTGGAATTTAAAAAAGGCGAACTCATCGGCCTTAACGGTACTGCATACACACATCCAGTTGAGGCCATTCAGGCACTTTCAGACCTCGCTCAGCCTTTTGGAATAGGCCGTGATATCCATGTGGGTGATACGATTATCGGGATTAAGGGTCGCGTAGGATTTGAAGCCGCCGCACCACTGATCATCATCAAGTCCCACCACCTTCTTGAAAAACATGTTCTTACCAAATGGCAACTCTTCATTAAAGATCATACTGCAGCCTGGTATGGGAATTTCCTTCATGAAGGTCAGTACCTAGATCCTGTGATGCGTGATATAGAGGCCTTTCTTACCAGTTCACAAGCCAGGGTGACCGGAAAGGTCATGGTGCGGCTCGAAAAAGGTAAGTTCACCCTGAAAGGCATTGAGTCGCCTTTTGATCTGATGCGCAGTAAATTCGGCCAGTACGGTGAAATAAACAGTGCCTGGTCCGGTGAGGATGTAAAAGGATTTACCAGAATATTCGGCAATCAGAATATGATCTTCCACAGTCTGGATCAATCATAAAATGCCATCAAACAGTGCTATCATGAATAAGAAAATAAGGATAGGAATCATCGGAGGCGCAGGATATACCGGCGGGGAATTGCTCAGAATATTGCTGGGGCATCCTCAGGCCGATATAGTATTTGTGCACAGCAAAAGCCAGGCAGGTAAGCCGATAGCCGACACCCACCAGGATCTGATCGGAGATACCGACCTGATTTTTAGTGATGCCATCTATGAGGATTTGGAGGTCCTGTTTCTATGCGTCGGGCATGGGGAAGCGCGGGTGTTTCTGAATGAGCAAAAGATTCCTGACCAGGTCAGGATTATTGACCTGAGCCAGGACTTTCGGAATGAGCCTGATTTTGCCGGCAGGCATTTTATTTATGGTTTGCCAGAAACCTTCAAAGGCGCCATTTCCAAAGCCAAAAACATTGCCAACCCGGGATGCTTTGCTACAGCCATTCAGTTGGCACTGGCCCCGCTTGCTCAGGCAGGACATCTCCTGCATCCTGTTCATATCAGCGGCATTACCGGCTCTACCGGAGCAGGCCAACAACTGAGTACTACCTCCCATTATAGTTGGAGACACAGTAACGTGAGCACCTACAAGGTATTCAACCACCAGCATCTCCAGGAGGTCAACCGTACCTTGAGCACCTTAGACCAGGATTTCAGTCAACCCATTCATTTTGTGCCTTACCGGGGGGCTTTTACGCGTGGTATCTGGATCACGGCATACACCCATTTTGATGGTGCCGCAGGAGAAATTCTTGAAGCCTTTAATAATTTCTATAAGGATGCGCCATTCACCATAGTCACGGACCGGCACCCCAATCTTAAGCAGGTCATCAACACCAACAAAGCCCTGGTGTACCTCGAAAAGCATGGCGACCAGCTCGTGGTGACCTGTGTGATTGATAACCTGGTAAAAGGGGCCAGCGGCCAGGCCGTACAGAATATGAACCTGATGATGGGATTAGAAGAAAAAACAGGTTTGGCCTTAAAGCCTGTAGGATTTTAGCCAGATAAGCATGAGCAAAAACTTTACCTCCGTCCATGATATTGCTGATCCAAAACAATTGGTTGATCTGGCATTATCGGTAAAAAAAGACCCAATGATGTTGAATAATGCCGGCAGCGGCAGAAGCCTTGGGCTGGTGTTTCTTAACCCGAGCCTTCGTACAAGGGTGAGCACCCAAAAGGCCGCCCGTATGCTTGGCATGGAGGTGATGGTGATGAACATCGGTCAGGATGGCTGGGCTCTGGAGCTGGAAGATGATGTGATCATGAACGGCACCGGGGTGGAACATATTAGGGAGGCAGCGGGGGTGCTCGGAAGATATTTCGACATTCTTGGCGTCAGGACTTTTCCAGGACTTAAACACCAAAAGGCTGATTATGCTGAGACCATTCTGAACAAATTCATAGCCTTCAGCCAGATACCCGTGCTCAGTCTGGAATCTGCCACCCGCCATCCCCTGCAAAGCCTGGCAGACCTGATCACCATCAGGGAGCACACTGTATCCGGGAATTCACCTAAAGTAGTCCTCTCCTGGGCCCCCCATGTAAAACCCCTTCCGCAAGCCGTAGCCAATTCCTTTGCCGAGTGGATGCTGGCCGCAGGTCATCACCTTACCATTGCCCACCCTCCGGGATATGCGCTTGGTAAGGCATTTACCCACGGGGCAGAAATCACCTATGACCAGGACAAGGCTCTCGAAGGTGCGGATTTTGTCTATGTAAAAAACTGGTCGGCCTATGACCCCTATGGGACCATGCCCCCGGTGCAAGACCAATGGATGCTTACGGAAAACAGGCTACCCGGAAAAGATACAAAAATCATGCATTGCCTCCCGGTACGCAGGGGCCTGGAGTTGGGCCACGATATACTCAACGGACCAAGGTCCCTGGTACTCGACCAAGCAGAAAACAGGATATATGCTGCCGCAGCAGCCTTAAAATGGATGATCGAACAAAATTTCTAATCCTATGGAATCCATAAAGGTGATCAAGATAGGTGGAAACGTCATTGATGACCCTGCCTCCCTTTCAGATTTCCTGCAAGCCTTTTCAGACTTACCGGGTCATAAAATCCTGGTGCATGGGGGTGGGAAGATAGCGACCGAAATAGCCAAAAAAATGGGTATCGAAGCCCAAATGGTGGATGGGAGGCGCATCACCGACCAACCCATGCTTGAGATTATTACCATGGTATATGGAGGACTGGTCAATAAAAATATGGTGGCAAAACTCCAATCCATGAACTGCGATGCCATAGGCCTCACAGGTGCCGATGGCAATTTGATCAAAGCCAGAAAAAGGCCTGTAAAGAACGTAGATTTTGGGTATGTGGGCGATGTTTCCTCCGGGGAGGTCAATTTAAATTTATTAACCACCCTACTTAATCAAAGTCTGGTGCCTGTATTAGCACCATTGACCCACGACCATCATGGGCAGCTTCTCAATACCAATGCCGATACCATAGCCTCGGTAGTGGCCAGAGCTTTGGCAAAGGCGTTTGATGTTACTTTAGTTTACTGTTTTGAAAAAGCCGGGGTACTTAGTGATCCGCTTGATGAAGCGTCGGTGATTGGGGAAATAACCCTGGCAGATTATGAAGACCTGAAAGCCTCGGGAACCATAACGGGGGGGATGATCCCCAAAATAGACAATGCCATGGATGCGCTTTTGGCTGGAGTTGGCAAGGTAATTATTGGATCAGCCCAATCCATCAATCGTCAATCTGGTTCATTTACCACCATTAAACTTAAGTCATGAGTGAGGATTTACATTTAAGAGCCAAAGGCCTGGATTATTTGTACTAAATAAACCCCATTAACCAAATTACATTTTGTAGCTGTTTGATGACCTAAATTTGAAATTCATTACCATGATTTCACCTCTGTCCAAAGGATAAATATTAAAATTCTTTTCTATTCTTTTTTGCTTGCCCAAAAAAGAATCAAAAAAAGGCCCCACGTCCAATGACATCCCTCCCCGCTAAACCCACAGGCCTGCCCTACAGGAATCTGTCTTCACAGCCTGCAAATATGAAAACTTAAAATGATAGAAATTGGCTTCAGTCAGGAAGGTTCTACCCAGAGAGACAGCTTCAAAGGCCTGCTTAACCGCAAGGCCCCGGAACGTCCGCGCTGGACGTGGACACCCAGCCGCACAATTATAAAATCAAACTCTTATAAAATTTGAAATTAGATTGGTGAATGGTCAAGATCATAGTCAAGGTTAGTCTTAGTGTTAAGTTTTTTCCCTTCGGCCCTTGAGGAAATTTTAGCTAATTTCCTCACAGGCCTTGATTCTTTTGCTTACTTTTCTCATCAAGGAGAAAAGTAAGGCCTGCCTGCCGTAGGCAGGCCTGGCCGGCGAGGCCAATCTATAGTAGTGGATCATTAAACTAAAATCATGAGTGAAGATTTACATTTAAGGGCCATAAACTTGCTTCAGGAAATAATCCGCATCCCTTCATTCAGTGGGGAAGAGGCTGCGGTCTGTCAACTGATCCGGACCTATCTTGAGGATCATGGTGTCGCTGTTAATCAAAAAGGTAACAATCTCTATGCCTTCAATAAGAGCTATGAAAGCGGCAAGCCTACCATTTTGCTTAATTCCCACCACGACACTGTAAAGCCCAATAAAGGATATATCCGGGATCCGTTTCAGCCTGATATCATTGACGGAAAACTTTATGGTTTGGGCAGCAATGATGCCGGAGGGGCTCTGGTAAGCCTTATCCATGCTTTTCTGCACTTTTATGAGAAGGTCGACATGGGTTTTAATCTGGTACTGGCGGCTACTGCCGAAGAGGAGACCTCAGGTGTGGGCGGCATCGAATCCATTCTGGATTCGATCGGGCCCGTGGCATGCGGGATTGTCGGGGAGCCCACCCTACTGGATATGGCCATAGCTGAAAAAGGGTTGCTGGTAGTAGATGCCACGGCCCGAGGCCGTTCCGGCCATGCCGCCCGGGAAGAGGGAGAAAATTCCCTTTACAAAGCCCTGGATGATATCCGTTGGCTGCGGGAGTATGAATTTCCAAAAACTTCCGAATGGCTGGGACCTGTAAAAATGCAGGCCACCATGATCGGTGCCGGCACCCAGCACAATGTGGTGCCCGACACCTGTAATTTCACTATTGATATCCGCGTGACCGACCAGTACACCCATGAGGAAATTATGGCCACCCTTAAGGCTAATATGAAATCTGAGCTCCATCCGCGCTCGATGAGGCTGAGAGCATCGGCCATCGACCAAAACCATCCTCTGGTACAAGCCGGTGCGAAGGTCGGGTGCAGGCTCTATGGCTCACCTACCACTTCCGATATGGCCTTGATCCCATACCCTACCGTCAAGCTCGGGCCCGGCAATTCGGCAAGGTCGCATACCGCTGATGAGTATATTTGGGTGGAGGAGATCAGGAAGGGGATTGAGCGGTATATTAATGTTCTATTGAAATTTGTATGAAAAAAGGATAGATTTTTAGAAAAAAAATATCTTTTTTTGAAATGAAAAACCTAATCGAGCTAAATCATGAAAATGGTTTTGTTTTATATCTCCTGTTTATCCATCCCTTCAGTACTTTTTGCCCAAGGGAGTACCGAAGCTGATTTTATCTATTTAGGCAAGATTGACCTTGACCATTATTCGATGGAGCCAAATATCCAATTTGTTGACAAACGTTTTGATAATAAGGAAGACATTGCCATGCCAAGGGGTGGTTGGAATGAATTTTTTGTTTTATTAGCTAGTGGCCTTCCTTGGTATGAGTATGATAAATTCAACCAGGACTTTAATATTACTATCCGGTTCACCATAAACCATGACGGAACAGTTTCTTCTTATTCTCAGGATCAGGAATTCGAATTTTTACAAAACCATTTAGAGCCTTACTTCAAAAATCACCGGCAATTTATACCGGCAAAAAAAAATAGGCGAGCCATAAGCCAAAATTTTGAATTTAATATTGTGAACAAATTTAAAACGAACATTTTATCAAAGGATTCTGATATTGTAGTTTCAGAAACAGAAATGCCCACTTTTCCCGGTGGGTGGGATGCCTGGTATGCTTACCTTTCAAATTCAATAAAATACCCGAAAAAGGCAAGGAAAAAAGGTATTCAAGGTAGGGTATATGTTGAGGTTTTGATCAATGAAAACGGCGAAGTGGCTTACACAAAAATTGTAAGAAGTGTTGATCCCTTACTTGATGAAGAGGCTCTGAGAGTCATTAAAAATTCTCCAAAATTTATTCCTGGATATAAGGATGGGAAACCAGAAGAAGGCTGGATGTCTTTGGCAATTAATTTTCGATTGTAATTTTTTTATAAAGGAATCATTCACCACCCATAAACACGGCATTGGAAAACAGGAGCTTCCCATTTTCCCAAAAGGAGCGAAATAAAGGATCATCCACAAAATAAATGACCGCGCCCCTGCCCATTTCCCTGACCCCATAAACGAGTGAATTGCCGATATTCTCTTTTGCATTGACCCCGGCAAAACCGCTCAAAGGCTCCGAATCATTAATCACGCCAACATTGCAGCCATGGTCCATCAAGGCATACCTGCGGCTTGAGTTTTTAAGCGTAAAATACTGATGGCCTACTCCATAACCTAAAGGATGGGTCGGGTCTGACTGCACTCTGAATATGGCCCCTGTGATGTAGGCACTGATGCCATCCCTTTCTGTGCTGAGATAGGCTCGTGTTAAGTTCTTTTCTTTTCTTTGGCTTTGGGAGCTTTCCGCCAAAAGCCTTTCATCATCAGTACGGTACGATTTTAGTTCGAAATCCTCCTTGCCGGAAAAACTGTTGATGGCGTTACCTATCAATATCAGTCGCCCTCCTTTTTGCACCCATGATTGGAGCGCCTCCACCATGCTTTCATCAAAAATTCGGTAATAGCCATCCGGCACTACCAATACCTGATAGTCAGAAAAGTCAACATAAGGGATATAATCGGTATCCAAAACCGAAATCGGGTAGGCGATATCCTCCTCAAAAAAGTGCCAAATAGTCCCAAAAGACAAGGAAGAAGTCTGCTGCCCGCCAATAACTGCAACCTTGGGGCTTTTGATGTGAGTGACATTATCAGACCCCAGGTCAGGCCCCTCATCCATCCAGCCGGTGGCGGAAGCTACCAATGTTACACCGGCCTTATTGGCCAGCTCCATGATGGTTTTTTCAAAATTATCTATATGCTCATTATTTCTTTTGGTAATAATCAAAGTACCCGGGTTATAGGCTTTTCCCTCCTGCCGGAATGGCTTTCTGGCCACTCTCACGGTGATATTTTGTTGATGCGCCTCGGACAAAAATCGCACATGATCCAGTGAATTGTAGGGCACTAAAAATGAGTAAACCGACCTGGAATCGTTGGGGGCTAGGGATTTTTTGACTTCCCAATTCCTGTCAGGATCTATTCTGGTGGTAAGGGCAAAGGATTCAAGGCCATAAGCATAGGGCAAGGACCAGGCTGTAATATCGTAGGTCATCGAGTCAGGCAGTACGGCCTTGGGTTCCAATAAAGCCGTCACTAACCTTGATTTAGGTTGGAAGGTAGAAATCACCAAATCTCCAGGCTCAATTCGCAAGTTGCGATCATCATTCTCGAAATAGCTAAACCCCCGGGAATTCCTGCCCTGGGCAACAGTACCGTACCGGATCAAATGCTGGTCAAGGAGGCTGGCAAGTCTTTTCAGATTATTATTTTTATCGCTTGGCTTTATCACATAAGTTTTATAGGCGCCATAGGGGTTTCGTAAGGCTTCGCGGTGGTATCCTGAAAATTCCGTTGCCAGCTTTTCAGCATTTTTGCTGCAAATTTCAATGGTGGCTAATCCGGCGGCTACATGGTGCAATACCCGATCTTCGAGACTGAGCTCATCGCCGATTGAAGTGGTGACTTTTAACCCGGCCCTGCCACTACCCCCCTTTTCATAAGTCATGCCGATGGCACCGTTATAGGTCGGGTAGGTATCCCCATAGCTGGGATAAAAAAGATCGAAACGCTCCCCAGTAAAATATAACCAGCCCTCCTTATCAAAATAAGTCGCAATGTTTTTGCCTATTACCACCTGAAAGTCCCTTTGCCAGCCTGTGATCACCTTGTGGTAGGGCTCTGCAGCGGGCAGGAAGTAGTAGGGATCATCAATGGCTTGCTCATGAAAATCCATGTGCACATGGGGCATCCACCGGTTATATTCCTGATTTCTTTCCCTGCTTTCTTTTTGGCTCAGCCAGGCCCAGTCGCGGTTAAGGTCAAAAAGGTAGTGATTGGACCTGCCTCCCGGCCATGGTTCGCGATGCTCCTTTGACCAGGGATCTGGATTAGGGGGGTTGTTGCCATATTGGTAATAAAAATTGACATAGCGCTCCCTGCCATCAGGGTTCAGACAAGGGTCAATAAGGATCACAGTATTCTTTAACCATTCATCTGCCAACCCTTCACCTGCAGCCAATTGGTACAGGGTTACAATGGCAGCCTCCATGCCGTTAGCTTCATTACCATGGACATTATAGCTCATCCAAAGTATGGTGGTTTTATCATCGGAAGGGGTGCCCTCAACGAGTCCGGCTCTTTTGAGGTTATTGGTACGGATTTCATCCAGTCTATCGATATTTTTTTTTGAACCAACAGCTGCTACAATCAATGGCCGGCCTTCATAGGTAGTGCCGTATTCCCATAAAACCACCCTGGGGCTTTGGTCTGCCACCAATTTAAAATATCCCAGCATATCATGATGCCGGGTAAATTTTTCTCCTACTTCGTACCCAAAATACTCTTTGGGAGATTTAATATCCTGGGATAGGACCTGTTGGGAGATGATGACCAAAAAAAGGATCGCAAAATGTATTCTCATACCAAAATGTTTTGCCTGCAATTTATATTTAATTTTTTGTTACGCAGAATGATTTTGTTATGAGGGTAGAGGATGTGGTTGATGATTGGGGGTTTTTGATTTTAACCCCATAAAAATCCACATCGAAGGTGGTTTGGTGGGCGATACTGGATTATCCCTATTATTATTGCTTATCAATTAGTCTTAAAATTATCTTGCGGCTCTTCCATGACTTCACTTCCCGTTCCCTTTGGTAGGCACCATTTTTGTCAGCATAGATTTCATTATGGACCACCTCCCAATCTGATGCCCTTCCCTTAAAACCTTTGTGATCCGAGTTATGACGCCTGAGCCTTTCTGATAAAGGTGCTCTACAATGGCCTATGTAGTACTTATCAAGGCTCAAAGAATATAGTATGTAAAAATAATACATATCCTATATAACAAAAATGCCTCAAAAAATGGGGCATTGGTGGGCGATATTGATTTCTATCCTGCGACCCTCCCGACTAAAAAGTCGGGATGCTCTGATGCTGATGTAAATCTATTTTAATCCCATACCAATTAACCTTAATATCATTTTGCGGCTCTTCCATGACTTCACTTCCCGCTCCCTTTGGTAGGCACTAGATTTGTCTCCATAGATTTCATTATGGACCACCTCCCAGTCTGATGCCCTCCCCGTAAAACCTTTGTGATCCGAATTATGACGTCTGAGCCTTTCTGATAAAGGAGCCTTGCAATGGCCTATGTAGTACTTATCAAGGCTCAATGAGTATAGTATGTAAAAATAATACATATCCTATATAACAAAAATGCCTCAAAATGTGGGGCATTGGTGGGCGATATTGATTTCTATCCTGCGACCCTCCCGACTAAAAAGTCGGGATGCTCTGATGCTGAAGTTTCTATCAGCATCCTGACAAACTTCGCTTCTCAGGAACCATATACCAAAAAAGCCCCAGAAATAATCTGGGGCTTGAGTGGGCGATGCAGGATTATCCCTACGGGATGATCCATGATTGGGGCCCTTGTACCCAAGCTAATAGCCACCTATAAAGGTGGCCAATTTTATTCTCGGTCGTTATCGGCCAAACAAGTTTGGCTCAACTCCCTCTAATAAAAAAATAGCCGCACCGGAGGGTGCGGCTATTAGCTTGGGGGCGATACTGGATTCGAACCAGTGACCCCCTGCTTGTAAGGCAGGTGCTCTGAACCAGCTGAGCTAATCGCCCTGTTCGTAAACAGGAGTGCAAAGGTAACATAGAAATTATTTTAATCAAATAATTTCTCCTGTCCCTAACATATTTTTTAAGAATAAAGGTTTATACAAATCCATCAGGATTTTGGCATCATTTCTGCATTTTTCATCGTTAGGTGCACCGAATGGTATCTCTTATATTTGTGATGTGAAAGTGAATTTTAAAAAGGTCATTATCTGGGTCATCGGCCTCTTCCTCTTTCTATTGGTGACTGTCTCCCTGACTGTATTCTTTTATAAAGACAACATCATAAGACATTTCATTGCCGAGGCTAATAAACAACTCATCACCCCGGTTCATATTGATAAGATTGATGTTTCACCCTTAAGAAGATTTCCCCTTGTCGCCATAACGCTCCATGGCGTTCAAATAGAAGGAAATCAACCCGGGAGCAACAAGCCCCTTTTGAAGGCAGATAGAATTCATTGTTATTTTAATCCTATCAAATTGATGCGGAAGGACTATACCTTGCAGCATTTGAGCATACAAGGAGGCACCCTGAACATCCGGATCGACAAAGAGGGTAATCCCAATTATAAAATTTGGAAAGAAGATGATACTTCTGAAACCCCACAATTAGATTTCAATCTGAAAGGGGCCGGAATTGACCAGCTTGAGGTACTATTGATCAATGAAAAAGATGGGTATGAAGCCGGGCTGATGGCAAAGAGGATGAATCTCACGATCCAATCAAAAGATGGCATATATGATTTTCAGGTATTGGCTTCAATAATAACAAGGGGTCTAAAAAAGGACGATAAAATCTATTTTGATGAAAAAGAGCTTAGGCTGGAATCAGCTTTCACCTGGCGCTCTGTACCTAATGATTTGGATTTTTTAAATTCCAACCTAAGGGTAAATCAGGCTGAATTCACTTACTATGGGTCGTATCGGAATAAGGCGGATGATCTGAAGTTTTTTGTAGAAGGATCCCGAACCAGCATTCAGAATTTCCTGGCGGTATTACCAGAAGAAACCAGTAAATACTGGAAGGGGTATGAAAGCGAAGGCGAGGCCTACTTTGACCTGGAAATCAAAGGGCCAATTAAAGCGGACAAGGGGCCGGGGGTTACATTTAATTTTGGTTTGAACAATGCCACCATCAGTCACGCCGATTATGCATCGCGATTGGAGAGCGTAACTCTGAAGGGCCTTTTGGAGACCCCCGATCTTTACAAAATGGAGAAGGCGAGCCTGACCCTAAGCGAAATCTCCGGACAACTTGAAAATAAGAGTTTTAAGGGTGAATTGTCTCTGACCAACTTAAAAGACCCCAGGGCAAAGGGTAGGTTGGATGGTAGTTTTGATTTAGAAACTTTAATGAAGTTTTATCCGGGAAAAGCCTTGCAGCAGGCTACAGGAAGCATACGGGTCAATGCCTTATTTGAAGGCCGCATCGGTGATTTGAAACATAAAAATACCGCCTCAAAAGTCAAAACCTCCGGAGAAATGGAGCTGCTCAATGTGGGCTTCCAGGCTGAAAAAATAGCCCTCCCCATGCAGAATTTAAATGGAAACCTGCTCTTTAATAATAATGACCTGGCACTGAGCAATGTGTCAGGTACCCTGGGTAGTAGTGATTTTTTACTCAATGGTTTTTTCAAAAATATTTTCACATGGATACTTTTTGATGATCAGCCTTTAGGGATTGAGGCGGATTTAATTTCAAAAAAAATAGAGCTTAACGAGCTCCTGTCTATGGGAGGTACTGCTGGTACCAGTAACTACCAACTCAATATCAGCCCCTTAATTTATATTGATTTCAATTGCAAAATTGCTGGGCTTAAGTTCAGGCGTTTCACTGGTAATGATATCCAGGGGAAGCTTCAGGTTAATAATCAGGTGGCCCGGGTAAGCGGCATGAAGCTTAAAACCATGGGGGGCAGTATGACGCTTACCGGCCAGGCAGATGACCGTAAGGACGGGCGCATTGAGGTTATTAGTGAGATCCAGCTTGATGGTATTTACCTGGATAGTATTTTCTACATTTTTGAAGATTTCAATCAAGACTTTCTTCACCATAAGCACCTGAAGGGTCAGGCCCAGGCCAACATCAATTTAAGGCTAAATTTTGACCAGAACCTTAAAGTCGATGCAGGCAGCATCAACTCTGCCATAGACCTCATCATTAAAAATGGACAACTCAATAATTTTGAGCCCATGCAAAACCTTAGCAAATATCTGGATCCGGAAGGTTTGGAAAATTTACGATTCGCTGAGCTGCAAAATGAAATTCTGATTAAAGACCAGATCATCATGCTGCCCGAAATGGAGGTAAAATCCAATGTCACCAATATTTTAATCAGTGGCACCCATACCTTTGATCAAAAAATAAACTACCGTGTAGTAGCACCCCTGATAAGAAGGAAAAAACCAAATAAAGATGAGGCCTTCGGTGCCGTAGAAGATGATGGCGTTGGTCCTCCAAAAATCCATTTAAAAATTACCGGCAGCACCTCCGATTATTTGGTGGCCTATGATAAGGAACGGGTAAAAGAAAAAATTGCCAAGGATATCAAGACCGAAATCCAGGACCTCAAGGAGGCCTTTAAAACTAAGGGCAAAAAAGAAAAGGAGGAGCGGGTACTGCAGGAAGAGGACTTTTTTGACTGGGATGAAGACGGCACCTGATCATCAGTCAATCGCCATCCTTAAATATTGAATGAAAGGGACCATTATTTGAAAAGCAGGAATTACCGCCTCCAAAGCATCATTCTTGATAAAAATTTTATCTGGGATTGGGGTGCTGATTACAAAACTTTTGAGCCGGAGCCAGTCAATAAAAGGATGATCAGGGGAGTAGCCTTTCGGGGCTCGCTTTAACATCGCGCCACGATCAAGGTCCACAAAATTCTCTTTTACTTTGGGGTGGCTAAAAAAATCAATTAAGGGTTGTGGATTATAGTCAATCTCCTGCCGAATGGCATTGAGCTTTTCTGCAGGCGGCATATAGATCCCCCCTGCTACAAAAGATTTGCCCCCCGGCTGAAGATGGAAGTAATAGCCGGGCATGCCACCATTCTTTCCCCCGTTGGCAATAAAAAAAGCGAAATTTCTTTTGTAGGGGCTTTTATCAGGGCTGAATCTAATGTCACGATTGATCCGGAAAATACTTTTCCTGGGATCCTCACCAGAAATTTCAGTATCCAAGGATATGAGGGATTCAAAAATTTTCTCAGTGAATTTCACAAACAAGTCTCTCGAGTCTTGATAGGCATCGCGATTGGCATCCATCCATTCTTTGGAATTATTTTCAGCCAGGCTCTTAAGAAATTCTAATGGTGCTTCAAGTTTCATAAAAATAATGGGCTTATAAATACTCAACCACACCCTCCAGCCCCATACCCCTGGATCCTTTGAGCAGGATGGTAGCGTTCTCGATAGGATTAGTTTTCAGGTACTCGATCAAACCCTCTCGGGTATCAAATTGTTTGAATTTTGGATGGCCTTCCTGAGCATGCTGCATCAGCTTTCCGCAGAGGAGCACCAGATCAAAATTCTTTTTATCCAGGATTTGCCCTATGTTTTTGTGTTCTGCTATCTCCTCATCATCCAGTTCAAACATATCACCAAGAATGACCACCTTATACTTTGCATTCATCTGATCAAGACTTTCGATGGCCGCCTCCATAGAGGTAGGATTGGCATTGTAGGCGTCCAGGATCAATGTGTTGGATCCCTTTTGCAAAATCTGTGACCGATTGTTTGAGGGAACATAGGCTGCTATAGCCGCATTGGCATTCTGCGCAATCACTCCAAAAAATTTACCGATACATAAAGCTGTGGCTATATTGGAAAAATTATAGCCGCCTATCAGTAGGGTATCTACCACTGTTCCGGCTTCATCCTGATATTGTAAATATGGATTGGCACTTAGGAGTTGACAACCATAGAAATCTTGAGGACCTGGATACATAATGGGCCCTTCAAATCTTTTGGCCATTTCACTGAGTACAGGGTCCTGGGAATTGATAAAAACTCTGCCCTTGTTTTCGATCAGGTATTGGTACAATTCAGTTTTGCCTCTGATGATATTTTCAAACCCTCCAAAAGTACCAATATGAGCTTTTCCAATATTGGTGATAAAGCCATGATCAGGATCGGCTATGGTACAAAGCCGCGCTATTTCTCCCAGGTGGTTGGCCCCCATTTCTATGATGGCTATTTCGGCATCCTCAGGCATAGACAACAGGGTAAGCGGCACCCCTATGTGGTTGTTTAAATTGCCCTTTGTGGCGTGAGTCCTGAATTTAGTGGACAGCACGGCATTCAAAAGCTCCTTGGTAGTGGTCTTCCCATTAGACCCGGTAAGTCCTATTACAGGGATATGAAATTGATTTCTATGGTGCCTTGCAAGATGCTGAAGGGCAAGGAGTGCATCCTCCACCCAAAAGCAATCTTTCTCTGATTTGAGCTTTGGATCATCCACAATTGCCAGTCGGGCTCCCTGCTCAAGAGCCGACAGAGCAAATTGATTACCATCAAAACTAGGCCCTTTGAGAGCAAAAAACAGATCACCGGGTTGAAGCAGGCGGGTATCAGTAGCGACACTGCGGTGCTCAAGGTAAATTTGATACAATGCTTCCGTGCCCATATACCAAATATTATGAATAAATTTAAAAGTGAAAACTTAAAGTTGGTAAAACTAATCGATTACCCAGAGCGTTCAGAATTTTTATGCGTACAATTTTTTTGCTCATATTCATATTTCTCCAAACCCAGGTGCAGGGTCAGGTGGCCTATGAATTAACGCAGGAAATTCCCGTAAAGAATGCAGAAGGTGAGGGCTTGTTAAACCCCTGGGCTGGAGGGCTGAACTCAGGGCAGTATAGCACCATGGATGTGGATGGCGATGGGCTTGATGACCTGATCGTATTTGACCGTACGGCACAAAAAATCTCTGTATTTAGAAATATCAACAACCAGCGATATCAGTACAGCCCGGAATATGAGCGGGTATTTCCCGAAGGGCTGCGAAATTGGGTTTTGTTGCGCGACTATAACGGAGACGGCCTTAAGGATATTTTCACTTCTTCTCCTCTGGGCATCAAAGTGTACCGCAATACTGGCAGTGCAGGAGCACCACCCACATGGGAAATTCCTTACGATGGCGACCCTGTATTTACGAAGCTGTTCAGCAATACCAATCTGCAGATGAATGCCACAGATATTCCGGCTATCGTCGATATTGATGGGGATGGCGACCTGGATATTTTGGTTTATTTCTTTACCGGAAACGGAGGCGTAAATGTACACCTCAATCGCAGTATGGAAAACCACGGCAATGCCGATCATCTTGAATTTGAAAGAGTCGATCAGGCATGGGGTTCATTCTATGACTGCTCCTGCGGTAATTTTAATTTTGGTTCAGAATGCCCTCCCGGAACAGGTGGGCGGGTTGACCCGGAAGGCCGGGAAGAGCATGCCGGAGCGAAGAGTCTGCTGATATTGGATTATAATGGCAATGGGAAATTGGATGCTATTGTTGGTGAGGAGCAATGCAGCCCCTTGTATCTGCTTTTAAATCAGGGAGCCAATAGCCTCAATGCCGAGATGAACAGTTTTTCCCAAAACATCCCCGATCCCAACCATCCCTCTTTCGTCTATATTTTCCCCGCAGCATATTATGAAGATGTCACTTTTGACGGGAAAAAAGATCTTGTGATAGCGCCAAATATGAGCACTAACTTACTGGATGGCATTCGTTTTCAGGCGTCCAGCTGGCTGTATGAAAATACGGGTACCGCATCAAACCCCCAGTTCACCTTTCAAAAAAATAACTTCCTGCAGGAGGATATGATCGACCTCGGCGAAAATGCCGTGCCAGCATTTATCGATATCGACAATGACGGGGACCTGGATATGATCGTGGGCAATTATGGTAACCATGATCACCTTTCAGGTGTCAAGGGTACCCTCACATTATTTACCAATGTCGGTAGTTCATTAAAGCCTGAGTTCAGGGTTACCAATGAAGACTTCTTGAATTTGGCGATTGATGAAATCAAGTCCATCAAACCCCAGATAGTGGACATGAATAATGACGGCAGACCTGATCTTGTTTTCACTGCTACGCCTTCTTTTTCTTTCACACCATCATTATTTTATATCCCCAATATTGGCAATGGCCCTGCCGTATTTGATAAAAATCAAATACAGGAGATTGATATCCCTATGCTGATTACGGACAATCCTTTCTTTTTTGACATTACCGGCAATGGGCTCCCGGACCTTTTTATAGCCCGTGAGCTGGGCAATATCAGCTTCTTTGAAAATATCGGCACCCCTGCCCAGCCCCAATTTACTCTGGTAGAAAATGACTGGAAAGGCTTTGGAATCAGCACCCAAAGAAGATTTTTGTCTATGCGGTTGGCCGACCTTGATAATGATGGCACCCTGGACCTGATCACTGCTGATAACCGGGGTTTAATACACTTTTTTCCAGATTTCCTGAATAATGAGCCCGACCCTTCCGCCGGTGAAACTGCCATCATCTTCAATCCCCTTAATCAAGAAAATGAGTCCAGAGTATTTGGCACCAAGGTTTGGCCTGTTCCTGTAAATCTCTTCAGCACCGACCGCCCATCACTTGTGGTGGGGACCAATCAGGGGGGCCTTTTAGTGTTAAAAGAAACTGCAGCGGAGGTTCTGGATCCGCTTTCGTTAATTTCTGTTTTCCCCAATCCTACCGGTCCTGCTCTCGGTCATACCACCATCAATATTCAAACCAACCGGAATATCAATGTGGACATCGTCAATACTCTGGGCCGGGAACTCACCCCCTGGACTTTTATACCCGGTGGCAGCACCCGCGCTATTGATATTACAGGATTTCCCGCTGGGATGTACATCGTACGCATGTGGTCGGGACAAAAGGTTATTGATTCAAGGAGGATCGTGGTGGTAAAATGAAAGCACCACTGGTGATATACATCAATATGAGTAAAGGCGAATTTTTGCCTTATAGCATTCCGGAAATTGTTGCGATAAAAGCAGTACACCCCAATGTAACTTCCTTTGATTTTGACCTTGATTCAGATAAGGAGGTTCGCGACCTGGCAGTAAAAGGCCTAAAAAACTCTGATACTCTTTTGGTGATCCTTTATGCTAACCAGGCGGTGCCACTAAGTGATTTGGGCTTGTTTCTTCATCACCTCAAAAAATATCCTGAGAAAAGAATCATGGTGGTTGTTTCTGAGATTATCACCGGTAAAGACCTTCTAAATTCCTTTAAGAATATTCAATTTTACTTCTCCAAAGACCGTGATAATACCCTGGCCAAATCCATCGATTTTCTCAGCAAGGGGTAGAATAGCCTAGTAGTCTATCGTGAATGTATCTGCATCCCGATGCGCAGGAAATTTTTCTCGAAACTCCTTCAGGTCTCCATAATCCAAAGCGACTGTATCGATATTTTCCTCTTCTCCTAAATCAATAATGGCCAGTCCTTTAGGATCATAGACTGCGGAATGGCCGGAATAGGATTTCCCTTTGCCGTCAAGTCCTGTTCGGTTGACTCCTACGCAGTAAGAGAGATTTTCCATGGCTCTGGCTTGTAGCAATACATCCCAGGCATTAATCCGGGGTTGTGGCCAGTTTGCCACATAGAGCAATACATCATAGGCCAGGTCGCATGAGTCGGTGACTGTATTTCTGCTCCATACCGGAAACCGGAGATCATAACAGATCAAAGGACAAACCTTCCATCCATTGATTTCTACGATGATTCTTTTCTCGCCTGAAGAAAAATAGTCATCCTCATCTGCCATGCGAAACAGGTGTCTTTTATCGTAGACCTCATAGCTGCCATCGGGTCGCATCCAAATCAAACGATTAAAAATACTAACCCCGTCTTTGACAATAAAGCTTCCGGTGATACAAGCTTTAAAAGAAGCCGCCTGCTGCCGCATCCACTTCAAGGTGGTGAGATTCATCGGCTCGGCTAGTCGCTCCACATCCATGGTAAATCCAGTGCTAAACATCTCTGGAAGAATAATCAGGTCGGTTTTACCAGTGATCGTCCATAATTTTTCTTCCAACATAGCCAAATTAGAATTGATATCCTGCCAATGGAGGTCGGTTTGGATTAAGGCTATGGTTAATGGATTAGGAATAATTATCGTGGATTAAATGGTATCATTTATCAGGTACAGCCACCTTATAATCGGCCTTAACCTTTCCTTTGCTAATATTGGTCAATTTTCCTTTAAGCAATCTTTTCTTAAAAGGCTTGAGGTGGTCTGTAAATAAGATTCCCTCAATATGATCGTACTCATGCTGGATCACCCTGGCCTGCATGCCTTTGAATATTTCCTCATGGGCATTCCAATCTTCATCATAATAACGGATTTTAACTTGCTTCGGTCTAATCACATCCTCTCTGATGGTAGGAATGCTTAAGCAGCCTTCCTCAAAGGGCCACTCTTCGCCAGTCTCTTCAATCATTTCAGGATTGATGAAAACCTTTTTAAATCCCTTTAGCTCGCTATCATCATCTACCAGTGATCCATCTACCACAAACATCCTGATGCCCATCCCAATTTGAGGTGCTGCCAATCCGATGCCTTGTGCCTCATGCATGGTTTCAAACATATCTTCAACCAGGGTCTTAAGATCAATACTTCCTTTCTCAATTTCCTCGGCTCTTTTCCTGAGAATAGGGTTGCCGTAAAGCACAATTGGATAAATCATTTCACTTAACTGCTTATTAAATTTTCGACAAAATTAGTCAAATTTTTTATCTCAGGAGGATTGTTCCAAAAAGGATTGAAGGATGAGCACCGCACTTACCTGATCTATATTCTCTTTTTTTCTTCTATCCTTCTTTTTCATCCCGCCTTCCACCATGGCCTGGAAGGCCCTTTTAGAGGTATAGGCTTCATCGATGGTTTCTACAGGAATATCAGGTATTTTTTGATTTAGGTTTTTAATGAATGCTCTGATCAAAGGCGTGGCATGGGTATCACTGCCATCGGTGCGTAGAGGCATGCCGACAACGATGCGCTCCAAAGGCTCCCGGGATCGGTATTGAATCAAGAAAGGGATCAACTCAGGTTCGCGAAGGGTGGTCAATGGCGTAGCAATGATTTGAAGGGGATCGGTCACTGCAATACCCACCCTTTTACTGCCATAGTCTATGGCAAGTATTCTACCCACCTTAATTTAGTTTCGATTGTTCCTTAAGCTTGTTACGCACTTCGCGCTCAATCATGATGGCTTTGGGAAAAAGAATCTGGTTTTCTATCTGGGCATGCACTTTAAGATTGCTTTCAAAAGACTGTAATTCCGAATAGAGTACTTTTATATGGAGCGGTGCCTCTGGGCTCAATTTATAATTGGCAGTGATCTTGCGAATGCCGGCCATTTCGTCATCGTGAGCATCATGGGCTACGGCATAATCGGTAACCGAGTGTTGCTCCATCTCAAAATAAATCTTTTCAGCAGGAATTTTTCCTTTTTGCACCTTTTCCAACTGAAGAATATAAGTGAAAAGTGTGTCTTCCTCTTCGTAAATATGATGGATAAAGTCTTCTACAAATAAGGGGAATACAAATTTGAGGTCTTCTTCAATATGATCGAAATCAGGATGTGCCGCCCGGAATTGCTCAATAAGATTAGCAATGTAGGGGAGTTTCTGCTTGATGAATAAATAATGAGAATGCTTTAGGTATTCGATCAGGAGGTCCACAGGATAATTCATAAATTGTGAATTGCCCTGCTGCCCCATCTGAGCGGCAGATTCAAGGTTCTCAATCACCACCTTGACATCTAGTCCCTTTTTTTTACAAACCTGCTTTAAGGTATCTTCTGGGTAGTCGTAAAACCTGATTCCAAAGTGATAAAGCACTGATGCATGTACGTAGTTATCGCTAACTATTTCATCAATTTTTTTGTCTGTTAACACTTTCTTCATTATTTTATCTTGTAAAGATAAACAAAACCAAATAATTAAGATCAACTAAAACTGTCTTTATTTTGGCTAAATGGTGATATTTTTTTAACCATAGTTTTGGTTAAAACGTTTAGTTGGGGACAACAATTCTTTCTAACTTTAAGAAAAAATAAACTTGAATGGAGGGGAAGATACAAAATACCAAAAATCAGATACGCCTGCCATTGATCCTGTCCTTAGGATTGATCGGAGGTATTTTTATAGGCATTTCTTTTTCTAACCCTGCCACACCTGAAAAAGAAGTTTCGGGAAACGTGATGAAATTCAGGGAAGTGCTCACCTATATCGACCGCAATTATGTTGATGAGGTAGAGTTGGGGCCTTTGGTAGAACAGGCCATTCACAGTATGTTGGGCAAACTAGATCCGCATTCCTCCTACCTTTCGGTCAAGGATAGGGTAAGGGCCAATGAAGACCTTAAAGGCAACTATGATGGCATTGGGATTGAGTTTAACATTTTTAAAGATACCATCGTAGTGGTAGCGCCCCTGAGCGGTGGTCCTGCAGAAAAGGCTGGTTTGCTTTCAGGAGACCGGATTATCTCGGTGGATGGCAAGGCTGTGGCAGGGGTTGGATTTACCAATAGAGATGTACAAGACCACCTTAAGGGACCAAAAGGTACCGAAGTGGAAATAACCGTACTTAGGCGGCAATCCCGCAATCCCATTAAATTCACATTGGCAAGAGATAAGATTCCCCAATATTCTGTGGATGTATCCTACATGATTGATAAAGAGATAGGCTATATTAAGGTCAGCCGGTTTTCTGCCACCACCTATGATGAATTTCTGGAAGGTCTTAAAGGCCTTAAGGAAAAAGGCATGACCAAGCTCATTCTAGACCTCCAGGGCAACCCGGGCGGGCTGATGAATCAGGCTACACTTATTGCGGATGAGTTCTTAAAAGGTAATGCCAAAATCGTGTATACCCAGGGTAAGGACAGCCGGTATAACACTGAGATCAACGCCAGAAGAACCGGGATTTTTGAAGAGGGGGCATTAGTAGTACTGGTCAATGAAGGCAGTGCCTCAGCCTCAGAAATCGTGGCTGGTGCCTTGCAGGACAACGACAGGGCACTGATCGTTGGCCGAAGGACTTTTGGAAAAGGATTGGTGCAAGCCCCTATTGAACTCAATGACGGATCAGAATTAAGACTGACCATTTCCAGGTATTACACCCCTAGTGGCCGTTCGATTCAAAAGCCATACGAATCTAATGGTGAGTATCAAAAAGACCTGACCGAACGATTCAATCATGGTGAGTTTTTCCATTCTGATAGCATCAAATTCAACGATTCTTTAAACTATAATACCATGAACGGTCGTGTGGTTTATGGCGGTGGAGGCATCATGCCCGATTATTTTGTGCCTTTAGATACTACCGTGGCTTCACCCTACCTCAACCAGCTTTTCTATGCCAATGCCATACAGGAATACTCATTCACCTATGCACGTCAAAACGAGTCCAGGCTCAAGGCAATGGGATATGACACATTTTTCCAGGACTTCCAGGTGACTGACCCGATGATTGCCGCTTTGGTAGAAAATGGTTCGGTCAATAATGTTCGGCCCAGATGGCGAGAGGTAGAAAAACACAAAGAGTTGTTCAAGACTCATCTAAAGGCGCAAATAGCCAGAAGGGTTTGGAATAATCAGGGATTTTTTCCTATTTTCAATAAAACCAACGAGATACTGGAGCACAGCATTCAAATTATCAAACAAGAAGAAAGTGCTCAGGTGCTCATGAATTAAGGCATGTACTACCATAAACTCGGCAAAATACCACCCAAAAGGCATACCCAGTTCAGACAGCCGGATGGCTCCCTGTATAAGGAAGAGCTTGTCAGCTCAAAAGGTTTTTCAGGCATCTACTCCAACCTGTATCACATTAATCCTCCTACGCAAATCAATGAGGTTGGGGGCACCGAGCCATTTGATAGTCCCTTGGCACCTGACTATGGTCTGAAACAAACCCATCTCAATACCAGCAATATCAAGGAGACCGGCGAGGATTTTTTGAAGGGCCGCAAAATCCTGCTTAAAAATCAGGATGTAGCCCTCGGTTTGTGCATTCCCAAAAAGCGGTCTATGGATTATTATTATAAAAATGCCGAGGCCGATGAAGTGCTTTATATCCATGATGGTAATGGGTGGATCACCAGTCAATTTGGCAAGACCCGCATCAAGCAGGGCGACTATGTGGTCATTCCCAGGACCACCATCTACCGGTTGGAATTTGAAGCAGGGCCATTAAAAATTTTGGTGATCGAGTCTTTTTCGCCCGTAGAGACAGTGAAGCGGTACCGCAATGAACTGGGTCAGTTGGAGGAGCATTCACCTTATTGTGAGCGGGACATCCGGCCACCGGAAGAACTCGTGACTGAAGAGGATAAAGGGGATTACCTTGTGAAAATCAAAAAGCACGGAGTATTACACCATTACCATTACCCTCACAGCCCTTTTGACCTCGCTGGATGGGATGGGTATCTATGGCCTTATGCTTTCAGTATTCATGACTTTGAGCCCATTACGGGAAGGATTCATCAGCCACCCCCGGTGCACCAGACCTTCCAGGCCCATAATTTTGTGATCTGCTCTTTTGTTCCTAGGCTTTTTGATTATCACCCTGACGCCATACCCGTGCCCTATAACCATAGCAATATCGACTCGGATGAGGTATTATATTATTCGGAAGGCAACTTTATGAGCAGAAAGGGCATCGAAAGAGGCTCCTTCACCCTCCATCCCGGTGGGCTTCCTCACGGACCACATCCGGGAACCGTGGAAAAAAGCCTGGGAGCCAAAGCCACCGAAGAGCTAGCTGTGATGGTCGATACTTTCAGGCCATTATTTCTCACCCAGGATGCCCTGGAATATGTGGATCCTAAATACCCAATGAGCTGGACTCCTTAAATAATTAAATCCTGACTTTAGCAGAATATGGGTTTACTGCAACACATGCCATCTAATTTAAGATTTGGTTGATAAGGGACACAGTAAAGATGCTCAGTAGAAACCACCCAATCAGCCCCTGAAGGACGCAAACGTAGCGGGGGAGCCCTTGAGTAGGTATGTTGCCAAAGCCCAATGTAATAAAAGCGTTTAGGCTTAAGGTTAATGCATTGACCAGACTTAGCAGAAAGCCACTGATAAGGTTAAAAAATGGCTTTACATACCCGTGCTCATTCTTTTGAACAAAAAGTTTGAAATCTTTCAAAAGAATCTTTTTGCTTTTTGAATCCCATTCGGAAGGGAAAAAGAAATAAAATACCCCAAAGAAAAAGATGATATAAACAGAGCCAACAATGGCATCCGCAGGATCGGTACCATAAACTGTGTATTGCTTAAGCAGCTGATTAAGGCGCCATCTGACCCAGTTAGTGAACCCGCCTTCCTCCTTATACCGGCCTTTAAATCTTGTGGTTTCGATGTCTTTAAGGTTCGTATATGAAGCGTTTGCGTATTCCTCATTCCCTTGCTCCCTGAATATAATATTCAACCTTCTATAGACACCTATTAAATCATAGTGTATGTCTTTAACAGCTGAATTATAATAGGCTCCTTGATAGACGATGAATGGAAAATTGTGAAAAAATTCTCCATTCATTGCCCAGTAGTAAGATGTGTTTTGAGTTGGTACATCAAAAATTTTACTCAGTCGCAAGGAATCAATGGAAGGCCAATGAATTTTATTATTTGTTGCCAGTTCAGGTAAACTACATTCGGTTAGGTCGATATAGCTATTGAATGTATTTCCAGAAAGTTCTAATCGCTTTTCAACAAAGCAGGCCAATTTAAGCCAACTATTAAACGAATTATCAAGAATTTCCAGTTTTTCGATGGTTCCATTCACAGTAACCCCGCGGTGCAGAGGTTCTTTTAAATTAAATTCATTGTCAGTGATGCTAAGGTAACCGTCTTTCATAGAAATCTCCAATGCTTCCGGCCACAGGGTGTCTCCTACTTGAATCAACGAATTAAAACTATCATACACTGGTAAACTATCTGCCTTGGTGATATCAAATGAAAATTTAGGGAAGGAGTAAAAAGCAGATTCATGAATATCAATAGTGGCGTCTGAATGGTAGGTCCTTATCCATACTGGAGCATAAAATTCGCACCCTTCAATTTGGATATCAATTTCGTTTCTATAAATGAAATATGAATCAAATTTGCTATTCCAAAATTCTAAAGAAAAGTAAGGTAAGGCATCCGTAGATTGAATTATTAATGGCTTATTAAAGCGGATATTCGATAGATTTAATCGATCAAACCCATCAATATTTTTAAAGGTGCATTCATAGAGCCTTATGGAAGATGGAATTATAAGAAGTCCCTCTTCGTCAAACGAGGCTTTTTCATTGCTTTTTAAGGCATCCTCAATCCAGTTTTTATTTAATATTTTCCCATAACGGCTGCTTATGGTGGGTTGATCAATTATAATATCATAGCCTGAATAGGTCAAGACCGGCTTGTCGCCTGCTACAGCCTGCTCCAGAATTTCAATCAAATTTATCGTAGGCTTCTCCTGAGCATAATTTATACTATAAACACTGCAGAATAGAACAAAAATTATTTTCTTCATTCAGTAGTAATGAGAAGTTTTCTTTACTTCTAATACTGATAAAAATAAGGAAATATTTGGGAAAAATATTCAATCGAAAAATTATTTAATTGAATGTTTATAATTCAAAATAAAAGGCCAGGGATATCCCTAAAGACTGGTTGGTGACCTTCGTCTGGTTCGTCTCCGGCATAAAGGTACTGCTCAAATCGCTCATCCCCTGATTCCAGCGCAGGTCCAGCACGATCACACCCGCAGTGGTGCGGTATTGTACACCTCCGCCGCCTACTAGGCCCAGGTCCAGCTTGTTGGTGCCCGTCCCCTCAAAATCATAATCCTCTCTGGTCTCCTCTCCGTTATACTCTTCAATAAATTGTCCGCCCATGGCAAAGGCCCCATAAAAACCACCTTGTACAAAGAAACGCATATTGCCCATACCAAACATATAGCGCATGCTCACCGGTACTTCTACAAAATTCAGTCTCAATATCTGGAAGTCATCACAGTAACACAGCTTGAACCCCCGCTGGCTGTACATAATATCAGGCTGCAGCACCAGGTCATCGCCCAGGGAGATCATCGTCGATACACCACCCTGGAAACCGGGGAACATTACCGAAAACGGTGAGGGCAGATTCTGTGAGGCGCCCTGCATCCCCAGCCGTGGCCCTATCGATATCTGGGCACTCGCCAGACTGCTCACCATCATTATGATCAATATCTGTATGGTTTGTCTCATCTCTTTTCTATTCTATTATCACTGGTACCAGTACATATAAAAACTCTACCGCATTGCTCTTATCGCTATCGATCTCGGTCTCCATCTCCAGGCGTCTGGGGGTAAACCGAATCACTCTGTAGCGCTCCTCTCTGAAGGACTCCAGAAACAAAACCAGAAAGTCTTCCTGCTCCTCGTAGGTCCAGTCGCCCTCATCGGGAAAGCCATTCACCGTGGTCATCTCAAAGGTATTATCTGGACTCAACAGCAGGCGGTAGGCACTGAAGTCGGTATCGGTCACCTTGACACCATCTACAAAGACCTCATCGATCTTCCAGCCAAATTCATTGACCAGAAGCTCTTTCTTCTCTGGGCAGTACTCTGGCTCGCAGCTCAGCAGCAAAAGCACCGGTACTAATAATATCAATAGGGTCTGTTTCATTTCGTGATCATTATCCTTTTTACAACTTTGGCTTGGGGTATCTCAAGCCATAAATAATATACGCCGGACTGCAATCCATCTAGGTTCCAAAGACCTGTAAAACCCACTCCGGTTAAAATGTTTTCCTTGACTATTCGGCCCTGTAAATCAAATAATTTCAATTTTACTGAGGCAGAAACGGACGGCCAGGTGATCTGCAAATATTCTCTTCCTGGATTGGGATATACCTGAAAATTGGCAAATCCATAGGGCTCATCACCTGTTACATAAAATTCAATGGTATCCGAATCGGCTGTGCAGCCATTGGATGAGGTAATCCTCACGAAATAGATACCATACTCAAAAACATCAAGATAGTGGTCCGAGGCCCCGGGAATTATTTCTCCATTTTGATACCACTGATAGGAGGCAGCCCCTGATTGAACCATAAATCTGTTGCCTTCAAGGGTGATCCCGGTTTCTGGCACTAAAGGGATGATAGCCTCCACTGCCAACCTGGATGACTCACAGCCATCGGGAGAAAATATAGCTACATAATAAGTTTTGTTTTCCTGAAGTTCCGGAGTAGTATAGGTATTTCCAAAAACATCATCTATTGGCGTGCCCCCATCAGGGACCTCATACCATAAATAGTATTCATCCCCCACGGCTCCCGTGACCTGCAAATTAACAGTGTTTTCTCCACATGGGGCAGCAGATCCCTGGCCTGTAACAGGCTGAGGCGGGTTAACTATTATAATTTCAAATTCGGATGCTGAGGATACAACCGGCTCTGCATTATCTCCAGTCACCCGACATCTATACAATCCGGCACCATCACCTCCGGCAGAATTAATGGTAAGGGTAGAAGTGTTGGTGTTCGTATAAACAGCATTGTCGGAGATATCAGAAAAATTTCCAGCTTCAAACTTCTGCCATTGGTAAGAAATATTTGAGGTTCCTTCTGCAATCGTTGTGAATAATACTTCCTCACCTTCACAAACAATTACAAAAAGAGTGGGTTGTTCGGTGATCGTTATGATAGGGTTTGGAATTACAGTAAAATTATTTGCGCTAGTGACAGTAATGCAGTTTACTGAAACCGAGACTTGCCCGCTGAATGCTCCTTCGGGAACAATCACGGATATACTGTTTGCTGAGCTTGAAATAACATTTGCAATAACATTGTCAGAAAAGACTACTGTATTATCTGATGGCACCTCACTAAATCCCGTACCTGTTATGGTGATTGTTGAGCCAACGAATCCTTCATTTTCTGAAAAATCATTTATGCTCAATGGTATTAGCAATGCTTGTTTGAATTTTTGAAGAAAAATATCTTGCTGACCTGCACTCACAATGAAATTAGTACAAGGCCCCGGATCTGCATCTGCTGTTCCCATGAACCAACCCAGCACAAATAATTCACCAGCATCATTCACTTCAACAATCATTGCCTGATCATTATTTGTACCACCCATTGAAATGGCCCAGATAAAATTGCCATCACTGTCAAATTTTGTTACAAAGCCATCATCTAAGCCGGCGGAAGTAATGTTAAAAGTTTCAGCCCCAGGATTGAAATCTACTGTATTTCTGAAGAAACCAGCAACATAAATATTACCGGCATTGTCCTGTTTTATTGTATAACCTTCATCATAAGCACTGCCTCCCATGGTACGGGCCCAAACAAAGTTGCCATCTGTAGTAAGTTTGGTGATATAAATATCGAAATCACCTCCACTTGCTGTCATGTTAAAAACATCTGGCCCAGGGTCAAAATCTACAGTGCCATTAAACCTGCCGGTTGTGTACAAGTTGCCATTATTATCGACAATTATTTTTCTGCCATGATCACCCACTGAATGATAGTTTGTGATGCTGTTTACCATAGACTTAGCCCAAACAAAATCACCATTAGCATCAAGTTTTAAATAAAAAATATTCCAGTTGCCGACCGAAGTTAAATGGAAGGTCCCCGGCCCGGGATCAAAATCAACAATACCACGGAAATAACCAGTTGCATATACATTGCCCTCATTATCAAGAGCGATAGAGTAACCCCTACTTTCATGGGGTGAAGTACCAAAGTTTCTGGCCCACACAAAATTCCCGTCTGTATTTAGTTTTAGTATAAATATATCTTCATGTCCTGCAGTGAGAAAATAAGTATCAGGCCCGGGATCAAAATCCCTTGGACCGCCCTGAAAATAAAACCGACCTATTACATGAACATTTCCAGCAAGATCAACCTCAATTTTGTGTCCGTTGTCCCACCAGGTACCCCCTACAACTCCTTTAGCCCATACAAAGTCCCCGTCATTATTCAACTTAACTACAAAAATTTCGTGATGCCCGGTAGTGGCGCCTATAATATTAAAAGTCCCCGGTCCGGGGTCAAAGTTAGCAGTCCCAGAAAATCCTCCTGTTATATAAACATTGCGGTCATTGTCCAAAGCGATACCATATCCTGTATCTCCATTGGGTCCGCCCATTGATTTTGCCCAGATGAAATTGCCTTGAGGGTCTAGCTTCAATACAAAAATGTCAGAGCTGCCTTCAGAAGTAAGGTTAAATACACCTGGCCCGGGATCAAAATCAACAGTTCCGATATAAAATCCGGTGATGTAGATGTTACCATCTTCATCCAGTACCATGTCTCTTCCCCTTTCGTTGGAGGTGGATCCAAATCTCTTAACCCAGTCTAATTGGGCTGTTTCCTGGGCTGCTATTTTTGAGACATTCATGAATAACAAAACTGTTAGTATGGCAGGATTGAAGGCACGAGTTGCAATATTCTTCATGCTATAAAATTATCAAAGAAAGGGATAGAGCGAAATCACATAATGATGTGAGGTGTAGATTAACCCAAACCGCTGTTCGGGATTTGTAATCCCGAACCTGGATAAATGGGATTTTTTAAACTTAAGGTTTCGGATTGCAAATCCTTATAATCTGCTGTTCGACATTTAAAATGTCGAACAGAGAAGAAAGGGAGCGAGTATTCAATATAACATCCCAAATAGCCATAAAGGAATTCTATTGCTGTTGCCTCCTGCAACATCCACTGCTAGGAATGCATTAGGGACACCACTAATTTGCTCCTTTGTTTTTGATGCACCTCCCACCTCGAATACATAACTATCATCAACCAAAAAATCACCATACTTGGGCGCTTTCACGGTATGTACTACACTTACCTGGTTGAGAAAAAATGTCTCACGAACATTGCCCAGGTTAGCTTTTTCAGGTGAAAAAAGGTATATAAAGTTAGTATTCTGCAAATAGATTTTTTCAGGCTTTTGCAGGTAACTTACTCCTTTTGTTGTTACCCGCAGCAATTGGAGAATTTGTGCATGATGCATTATATCAATAAGTCTGAGCACCGTATTTCGGGGCGTTTCAAGTTTTTCAGCTAGCTTATTGATATTGGGGGTAAACGGCACCGATTCACTCAAAACATAAAGTAGCTTTTTCAATGTCCTTGTTGTGGAGTGTTGCAGTTCCTCATATGGAGCAATATCGGTGTCAATGACCAGATGAATGGTCTCCTGTAGTTTTTGTGAATAGGTCTTTTTTGCTTCGAGGAAGTACGGGAAATAACCAAACTTCAGATAGTCTTGAAATTCAGTTTTAAAGTTAAATGTATCGAGTAATTCGGGGGCAAGGGTATGATGATTGTTTACAATATCCTCTAACTTAAGCGCAGGCAATTTAACATTGCGGCGAAAACTTAGGAATTCTCTAAATGATAAACCCTGCAAATGATATACCGATGCCCTGCGCGACAAATCCGCATTACCTTTGGAGATATCCAGAATAGATGAACCGGTAGCCACTACCTGAATATCTTCATAGTCATCATAAAGCTGTTTGATATCCTTTGACCAATATTGATAACGGTGCACCTCATCCAATAAAAATAACCTGAAACCTAATTTAAAGAGGGAATCCACCACTTCTACCAATCTATTTGATTCAAAAAAGAAATCATCCAGACTTAGATAGATTCCTTTTCGTGAGCTTGTAGAAAGGTATTGTAACAAAAGGGTTGTTTTGCCTGTACCTCTATATCCAAGAATAACAGTGAGTCTTTGACCCCAGTCGATCAGATCAAACAAATAGCGCTTTTGTTTGTCCTTTACTTGCTTTGCTTTCCGTTCAGATTTTTCAATTAAATTATCCATAAAGTAATTTTTGCATAAAGCAAAAATACTAAATAGTTTTTACACAAAGTACTTTTAAGTAATAGTTTTTATAAAAAGCAATTTAACCTCAAGTCAAGTGCCTCATAAACAGCATTGTCCAAAACCTCAAAAACCAGGCAATCCCGAACCTGGATAAATGGGATTTTTTAAAATTAAGGTTTCCTATTGCAAATCCTTATAAACTGTTGCTCGACATTTGAAATTTCGAACAGTCTGGTGATTTACCTGCCATGATGCCTATCCATCTCCTCCTGACTCAACCTTAAAAACCGAGCAGCATTGTTATACAAAATATCTCGTTTCTGAGCTTCAGTTAGAAATTCCGCTGTTTCAATTGCTTTGATACCTTCTTCAATGGCATCGGGCCAATTCATTTGGTCAGAGCCAAACATGATTCTGCGGTGAAATCCTGCCTGAACTATACGCTTGAGGTAATCATGGAAGGCTTACCTTGGTAGCGAGTAGCAAATAATGCCCACATCACAATAAACCTGCGGGTGGTTGTACAGCACCGCTATAAGGTCGTCTGCCAGCGGCCACCCGGCATGCATCAGATTGATGCGCAATATGGGATGGCGCAATGCTACTTCCTCTATTTCAAAGGCACTATGCATACGGGCAAGGTGCTTTCCCATACCCATAAAATAGGATACCCCCGGAGGGCCTGTGCCAATGTGTATGCCCAGCGGAATGTCCAGCTCTTCCAGTATAACCAGGTAAGGTGCAAAACGCGGATCGTTGGGTGAAATACCTGCATACTGCAAAATCACTTCTCCAAAGACTTTGTATTTACCTGTTTCCAGTACTTTTCGCACCTCCTCCGGACTTGGCCATTCGTCAATATTGGGAGGAAGAAGCCACGAGTTATAAATCCGCTCTTTGCCGGCAACCTTGAATTCATCAACCCTTGGGCCACTACACACCGCATAGATATTCCTCCTGTTGAGAATCTCCATATTTCTATCCAATAGCTCTTTGTTGGAGGTCGGCCCCATGATGGGGTTATCGCCTGTAGGGTTGGCCATCCAATTTATAAAAGTGGCCATCCATGGCTTATCTGCTTCATAATCAGGGTACCCGGGATTGCTTCTAGCTATACCATTGGGTGGTGGACCATTATCATCAAAATTGGCCGCATGAAAATGCATATCGATAATGGGCAGGGGAGTCTGAGCGATTGCGGCACTTACTGATACCGTTAGCAATACAAGGTTTAATAGTTTTTTCATCGTTACAGCGATTTAAGAATGGTTGATTGCTTTTTTTCTTAAAGTTCTGCATTACATGTCATTTAAAAATCACATTATGATGTGATTGGTTAAGAAATGACTCATGATCCTAAGTCAATATAGAAATTGCCCAAACGATATAAAACCAGATGAAGCTGAGATACGAAATCGGATGGATTCTTTTCAGAATAAGCCAATCGAAAATAAATAGTGAGATAAACAAACCATTCCAGATGACCGGATTGAAGATGTAAACATTTAAGTAAAGGTGTTCAGAGGCTCGGTCCAGTATCGGGCCCAGCATATACAGTGTAGCCACAAACATTAATCGTTTATGCTTTTCGGTTTGTTTACGGTACCTGTATGCAAAGTAGATGAACAAGGCATAAGTTGGCATAAAAAATCGGTTGGCCTTAGCAAAGAAGGGCGTGGTATCCCAACTTTCATAGATCACAATGAATATAAAGAGTGTGCTTACAAATACTCCGGCTGCTACAATGATTCCGGTGATACCCAGATTTTTGTGAGCATGGTAATCACCTTTTCGGATGAATTGGGTTTGAATAACGAGGATGATAAACCAGGCAAAACAAAAAAGTCCGTGAATGATAAACTTCGGGTCGCTATTGCTTTCCTGGCCGACATCGGTAATTAGGTTATCGGAGAATGCAATAAGTGACAGGATCAACATAAAGGTGCTTGTCACCAGGAAGTAGTTTTTTTTCATGCTAAAATAAGTTTATCAGCTGACTCCCAACCTTAGTTTCGGCTACATAAAAGCTTAAGAATGTTAAGCCCCAGTACAATGCAAAGCATACCCATGATACCGTATAGATTTTTTTGTACCTCCGATAATCGTGTATCATTAAACTAGCGGTAAGGCCAAGCAAGATGGCAACATTGGTAATGAATCCTAAAGGTGGGATTGTTAAAAATCCTATAATTCCACCAAGTCTGCCTGTAGCTGCGAATAGAAATACAATCCCAGAATAGAGCATAAGTCGCTTATGGATATGAGGTGTTTTGCGTTTAATAAAGCCTGTTAGAATAAAGGCAACAAACAAGACACTCATGAAGATGTCCAGCCACAGAATCTGTACTAAACCTGGTTCTAGCGCTTCAACTGTTGAGTTTGTTTGTGCTGCGAGTAATACCATCCGATCGGGAAAAACAGAGATAACCCACCAGGTAGTGATCATGACCAATACTGCCCATGCTGCACCAAGCCAACCCATTTTTCTATGAACAGAAATCTTTTTCACAGCAATCCACCGCGCTTGCACCACCAAAAAAATGTACCACACAGTTAGAATGATACCATGTACAATGTGCAGAGTGGGCAATCCATTTGGATAATAAGATTGATCCGGGATTAAAAACTTCAAGTAAAAACTGGGGGCAAAGCCGAGAAATACAACTACAAGAAGAATCCAATAAACGGAATAGAAGTAGTTGGAGCGTGAAGTCATAGATTTATGTATTAAATAAAAGTACCGCTAACTGATTCCAAGCAGGATGGAACGGCAAGGTGTAGAAAAGGAAAATCCCAATACCATGAATCAGTAACACGGTAAGGGTTGGTTGAAGGCTTAGTTTTTTCTTTTGATGAAAGAAAAATAGACTTATAAACACCAGACCCACTAAAGCAAATATATGGTTTCCGGCAACTGCATTAAACGGCCAGTCCAATGCATCGCAAACATGACCGATTAGCCGATCGTCAGCAGGCCCAAGAATAGTGAGGGCAGCAGCCAGCATAAATGTGGCATGTGCTACAACGGTTTTTCTGAAATGAACTCCAAGAATATAGTAAAGTACTAACCAAACCCAATACACGGTGCCGATCACAACAAATTCCGCTGCCTTGATATCAAGTGGAAGATCAGGTGGATAAAATCCCGGAGGGCCTACATCGTCACCATTAATTACGCGTTGATAGGAATACCGCAGTATGAGATACCCGCTGAAAATAACAAGCGGCATAATACCATAGCTGATCTTTCCAACAAGACGGTGTTGATGAAATTTATTAAATTTTAAAAAAAGAGGCTGTGCGACCACTGTGGCCAGCCATAACAACATGAGCAGGCTGTGCAGGTGTATGACAGTTGAGGTGGTTGAGTGGAACTTAGAAAAATAGCTTGGGTAAAAACCGATAAATGTTATAGGTACAAGCAGTAGTAACATCCACGCAGTGCCTGCAAATAGCGTTTTGTCAATAGGCGAGGTTTTCATTTTGGTGGAACAGGTATTTCATTTTAAAGCTAAGCATTTAGAGTTTTGTCTCTTTGTCCCAATTCCTGATCAGGTCAGCCAGGCTTTTGTGAGTCCTTTGTTCAAGGAAATCAATTAAGGCGGCATCAAAAAGTTTTTCTTTCTGCGTGTTTAGTGCCTCCCAAAGTTTTACGAGTACCTCCTTGCCACCGTCATCGTAAATTTTTGCGGCACCGGCATGCCAACGACACTGGAACCAGCCATAGTTTTTGGGATGCTGCTGCCCTATTTCAGCATATCGTTCTTCAATATCCTGAAGTTGGGTGTATTTATATTCTTTTGCCCCTGCTGCTACTACCATGTTGGGGAAAACGGTCAGTGCTGGCAATGCCTCTGGCTTTTGTTCAGCGACATAAGTATGCAAAAATATATTGCAGAACAACTCGCCCATCCACAGTCGTTGCATCTTTAAATCATCCTGGATATGGAAGGCATGTCCCAACTCATGAATAGCCAATAATTCAAAGAATGGCTGCATGGTGAGAGTACCATTGACTGTATATGCTTCGCGTACCTGCTCTGCGAGTTCATTGGGCAATTGATCAAGCGGCGGTTTAAAACTTTCCCAGAACGGATTATCTTCAATAGCCACAACCAACGTTTTATTATTGGTATAATGTGGCATTCCATAAACAGGAAACGAGGTATAGGTACTCCAGTCTGCTGCCGATAATATAAGAAGGGTTATATCTGGTCTAAAGCCCAGGAGTGATTCATGATACAGCAAGGCATCAGCCAGCAGGTCTGATATTTGCTCAGATTGCTGCTCGTAGTTTTTGCTGCAATATGCTTCAAATTCCTTTTGTGGTAGTTCACTTAGGTTATCATACAACTGAGCATGTACGGGATTGCCAGTTAATAGAATGGTGCTAAATAAACAGATGAGAGTTTTCATGGTGTTTGTTTTAGTGTGGTACCTAAACTAATTTTTCATTTATGGCTTTACTTACCGCTTCGGTTTGGCTGTGGACTTGGAGTTTGTCGTAGATGTGCTTGATGTGGGTGCGCACGGTGTCTATGCTGATCTCAAAATGTGCAGCAATCATTTTATAGCTATTGCCAATACTCAATGAGTTGAGGATTTCTTTTTCTCGCGGTGTCAGATCGTAGATGTTGGTATGGGCTTTTTGATGCATTGATTCGATTACCATTCTGGCCACCGTGGGACTCATGGGTGCCCCTCCATTCATGGCCTCTTTAATGGCCGCAAAAATCCTGGCGTTAATTTCCCTTTTAAGAATGTATCCAGAAGCCCCGGCTTTAATAGCTTCCAATACGGTGGGGTTATCATCAAAAACAGTGAGCATGATCACCGGAGCGCTGTGGCCCCTGGTGCGAATCAATTTAAGCGCCTCAATACCTGTCATCACAGGCATGTCAATATCCATTAAGAGCAAATCCGGTTTCAACTCTTCGATATGGTGGTTGATTTCTGAGGGATTCTCAAAAGCCCCTAACAATTGGATATCATCGTTAGCATCAAGCATCTGGGTCAGACTTTCCCTGAGGAGGGCATTATCTTCATAAACCAGGATCTTGACGGGCATAGACATTTTGAATTTAGTAAAACAAATATCCCCAACAGTCTTCAAAAAAAAATACCCTAATCATGTGATGGGTATTTCCAGGGTTACAGAGGTGCCCTTGCCAGGGGCACTCACCCTATTTAATTTACCATTGATGCGTGCTGCTCTGGATTCCATATTGCGCAGGCCATTGCCGACTTTAATGGCATTCGGATCAAATCCCTTACCATCATCCTCAATAGTAAATTTTAAAGATCCGTTTTCAGCTACAATTTGGATTTTGACAGAACTCCCCTCGCTGTATTTGGCGGCATTATTGATGGATTCTTTAAAAATCAGAAATAGATTTTTCCTCTTTTCAACATCAAGTTTTAAATCTTTAATATTTTGATTCACCTCCATGACAAAGGTGATATTTTTTGGCTCAAGGATCTCTGAGGCAAAGGTCTTCATCTTGATCACTACCTGTTCAAGGGTATCGTGATTAGGATTAATAGACCAAACAATGTCTGACATATCTTCCATCATGCGTGAAGATTGTTCGCTGATCTTGGTCAAAGATGTAACCAGATTCCCATTTGGGCTTGAGGCCGCCATATTGCTGATGATGTTAATACTCGATAGGGTGGAGCCCAGGTCATCGTGGAGGTCACGCGCGATCTCACTGCGCATTTTTTCGATTTCGAGCTGCCGCCTTGCCTTGTTAAGGATTCTGTAGCGATTTACCAATAACATAGCAATGAGCACTACCAAAACAAGGACAATCAGGATACCGGTCTGCCGGATAGATTGCCTTTCAATAGCCAATTGATCCCGCTCCTTTTCTGCCTTCAGAAGGTTGATCTCTGCCTCCTTTTTATCAAACTCATACCGAGTCTCCAAGGTCTGGAGCTTTAGCTTTAGGTTGGCATTTTGGAGGGAGTCAGCTATCGATTGAAACTTGCCTTGAAAATCCAATGCCTCTTTGTATCGGCCGTTCCTTTTGTAATGATCTGACAAAAACTGATATGCATTTCTTCGACTTACAGGGTCATTTTTTACCTTTGCCTTATTTATTGCAGCTATTAAAAATTCTTCAGCATTTTTTTTATTAGCTAATTGAGAGTGAATCCGTCCTATCTCAGCAAGAACAAATGCATTGTTCGGGTTTTCAGATATTTCATTTTGAATTCTTAATGAACCGTTGAAATTGTTTAGGGCACTATCTAGTTTACCCATCCTTTGATAGGTCTTTCCCACATTTATCAGAGTATTGGAAATATTCTCCTTATACCCCATATCCTGGTAAATAACTTTTGCCTGACTGAATTTTTCCAGTGCTTCAGAAAATCGATCAGTATCCATCATTACAATGCCTAAATTAGAAAGAGCCCCCGCGCTACCTATCCTGTCATTTATCTCAATTCTGAGGTCAAGAGATTTTTGATACCATTTTTCAGATTTTTCGTAATCCTCCTGACTGTAATAAAGATTACCAAGTGCATTATAGCAAAATGATAGGCCCAACTTATTTTGGACTTCCTCAAAAATATCCAGCGCCAAAAAAATCGCATCCATTCGTTCCCCTACCATACCGAGGCCACCATATACATTTGACATATTGATGTAGTTGCCGGCAAGATTTTCTTTTCCAACTACAGAAATATCAATCTTGGCTACTTCCTCATAGTTTCGAATAGCCTCCCAATAATTGCCAACCCGGTTATTATGAATGCCAAGCCCGGTGAAATACCCTAGTCTGACCTTCAATTCTTTAGGTTTTTTTTGAATAAAGCCTGCAGGAATTTCAAAATATAATTCTGCACTGTCATTGATGCCCATGGCAGAATATACACCAGCTAGTCGTATCGCAGAAAGGGCTGTCCATTTATCCGGGCCGGCAGCTTTTGAATCTTCAATGGCTCGTTTAAAATAGGCAATGGCCTTTTTGCTATCCCTTCTTTCGAACTCCACTCCCAAACGATACAATGATTCAAAATAGGCGGTGTCCCGCATATTTTGCGACACAATGGCCGTAAGACTGTCAACATTGTTTTGAGCAATCACCCCTTCAAGGATAAAAGAAAATAGAAGGCCCAGGCAAATACTTTTCATAAATGACCTTTTAAATGCATGCCTATTAAAAAATTGAGGCTTGTATAATGCTTTGAAAGATAAGTATTTGAAATGAAAATATTAGAAGATTTGTCTGGAAATTATAGGCCCTGGTATATGCCCATTAAAAATACCGAATGAGTTGGAATTAGTACCTAAGGCAAAAACAGAATCCTCCAGGTTTTGACCGCATCACCATCTTTGGCGTGCAGATAATAAATACCTTGCGGAAGGTCTTTGATCTCCCACTGCTGATATCCGGACGAATACCCGACCCTGGTCTCTGAAACCAACCGGCCCCGGAGGTCATACATGGTGAGAGTAGCTTGAGATTTGGTTTCGGGAATTTTAATATTCAAAATACCACGCGTAGGGTTGGGGAATACCTCCCACCCGACATACCCAGTATCGGAAAAGTTAGTAACAAAAAACTCAATCGGCTCAGATACCCCATCACAGCCACCAAGCCCTGTTACTGACACATAGTAAACCCCATAGTCAAACACATCGAGATAGTGGCCAGTAGCCCCATCTATTGTATCGCCATTCCTGTACCATTGATATGAACTTGCTCCATCAGGTGCTATGAATCGGTTACCATCCAGGGTCACCTCGGGAAGGGGATTAATATCCAGATTTGCAATATTGGTGAATACATCTGCCGCTGCATCTCCGGACACACGACAACGGAAATCGCCACCGAGTGTCAGAGCATTTGCGATGATGGTAAGTGTATTGGTTGTAGTGCCAGAATAGTCTCCATTGTCATTTAAGTTTTCAAAAGCAGCTGTACCTGTATTAAATTTTTCCCACTGGTAGGTAAGATTAGTTGTGCCACTTGCGCTGATAGAAAGAAAAATTTGTTCGCCAAGACAAACTATATTGACAGCCTGGGGCTGCGTATCAATGCTAATAGTTGGAGGGGGTATAAAGGTAAATCCCGCAAGTGTAGCCGTGCCTCCAGGGGTAACAACTACCAAGTTTCCGGAAGCGCCTGTGCCTACTACTGCGGTAACAGTCGTGGCATTCACCACCGTAAATGATGTTGCAGCTACCCCACCAAAGCTTACAGCGCTTGCCCCAGTAAAATTAGTACCAGTAATGGTTACAGTTGCACCACTTGCCGCTGAGGTAGGGGTGAATGAGGCAATGGTTGGAGCAGGTATAAAGGTAAATCCTGCAAGTGTAGCCGTGCCTCCAGGGGTAACAACTACCAGGTTTCCAGAGGCTCCTGTGCCTACCACTGCCGTTATAGTGGTGGTATTCACCACCGTAAATGTGGTTGCAGCTATCCCACCAAAGCTTACTGCACTTGCCCCAGTAAAGTTAGTGCCGGTAATGGTTACCGTGGCACCACTTGCCGCTGAGGTAGGGGTGAATGAGGCAATGGTTGGAGCGGGTATAAAGGTAAACCCTGAAAGTGCTGCCGTACCTTCGGGAGTAATTACTTCCACATTTCCGGATGCACCTGCGCCTACCTCTGCTGTAATGGTTGTTGAATTAACTACTGTAAAGGAGTTCGCAGCAGTACCACCAAAACTTACACTGGTTGCTCCTGTGAAATTGTCACCCGTAATGGTTACCGTTGCCCCATTTGCCGCTGAGGTAGGTGTAAATGAAATAATAATGGGCAGACAGTTCAATCCAGCATCACTAATCGACCAACTATAGTTACTGATAATCGAATTTCGGGCAGTCTCTGCAAGGCAATAGTTCAAAGATAGTGCCCCTAAGTTGATGCCGGATTGCAAGGAGGGTAAACCAGCCCATCCAATCAGGGTGGCGTCATAATTTGCAATGGATAGGCCAGAATTATTTAGCATATTATCCATATCAATTACATTACCAACATCCCAACTACCCAGGTCCTGATTAAAAGCGGTGGCGTTTCGAAACATTTGCCACATGTCAGTTACGTTGCTTACATCCCAACTGCTAATGTCCTGATTAAAAACATCACTGAAAGAAAACATCCGCCACATTTCAGTAACATTGCTCACATCCCAATTATCTAAGGGCTGGTTAAAGGCAACTACATTTGCATTTTCGAACATCAAACTCATATTAGTGACAGAGCTCACGTTCCAACTGTTTAAGGGCTGATTAAATACTTCCGCGCCACCAAACATTTCTTGCATATTGGTCACACTGCTCACGTCCCAGCTAGCCAATGGTTGGTTAAATGCTTCCGTATAGGAGAACATTCCATTCATAAACTCTACGTTGCTTACATCCCATTGGTCGAGTGGTTGGTCAAAGATGGAGAGTTCAAAAAACATAAGTTCCATGTTAGTTACATTACTTACATCCCAGGCATTTAGCGGTTGATTATAATAATATGCACCGCCAAACATATAGGCCATATTGGTGACATTACTAACATCCCAATTGCTGATGTCCTGATTAAAGTACCAGGCAAAATTGAACAAATAACTCATGTCATTTATGGTGCTTACATCCCAGGCGCTTAGGTCAGTATTGGTAAACGCATCCTCATGACGGACGCCTACAAACATTGATCCCAAGCTAGTTACATTGGATAAGTCTGGTGCATCTGGTGCATTTATGACCATATTGCGACAACGATCAAAAGACCCTTCCATGCTTGTCCATGGATTGCTACCCCATTGTTCAATGCTTCGTATTTTTCCCTGGTTTTGAAAAGTGCTGCCCCCGAAGTATATCCTGGGGAAAAGTCCTGTAATTTGAACTTCATAGACATCCACATTGGTTAATCCAAATACTGTATAATTTCCTGTCACACCGCTTGCTGAACCATCACCAACACCTGCATTGCTTAGATTAGTCCAGGTTATATCATAGTTATAGCCACCACCTGTAGTGGGAATAATGATTTGACCATTATCAGTTACCCAAGTGGTAATAAAGGCTTGTGCTTGAGCCTGGTTAAATGAAACAATCAGTATAAAGGGAAGCAATGCTATGCGAACAGCATTGCAAAATTTGTTTAAGGGGCTGTTCACAAGTCAGGAGTTAAGGTTAAATTACAGTTAAGCTAATTAAAAATGAGTTGAATATTACGATTAATATTCAGTAAATCAAAACATTACACGGGATGGATTCAATAGGATCAGGGCAGAAACAGAATCCTCCAGGTTTTGACCTCATCACCATTTTTGGCGTGCAGATAATAAATACCTTGCGGAAGGTCTTTGATCTCCCACTGATGATATTCCGATGTGTAATGAACCGTAGTTTCTGTTACCATCCGGCCCTGGAGATCATATATGGTGAGAATGGCCTTAGATTTGGTTGCGGGGATTTTAATATTCAATATACCACTGGTAGGATTGGGGAATACCTCCCATCCGGCATAACCAGGGTCAGACAGGTCTGTAACAAAAAACTCTATCGGCTCGGATACTCCATCACAGCCACCAAGCCCGGTTACTGACACATAATAAACCCCATAATCAAACACATCGAGGTAGTGGCTTGTTGCCCCATTTATTATACTGCCATTCCTGTACCATTGATAGGTGGCTGCTCCATCAGGTGCTATGAACTGGTTCCCATCCAGAGTCACCTCTACAGCTACCTGATCAGTAATAATAGCCATTACCGGCACCCTATCTGATATACAATCGTCCCCGGCAAAGATTTCTACATAGAAGGTCTGGGTTTCATTTAATTCGGGGGTGTCAAAGCTACCTTCCTGGGAAGTAAAAACAGGCTCCGTATCAGTGCTATTTTCAAACCAACGATAAATCTCAACACCGGTAGCACCAGAAGCGGATAGTAATACGGACCCGGGGCCGCAACGGTCTCCATTATCTATCCCCGGCTCGGCTGGGGGTGGTATGACCATAGCATCAACAGGCACTCTTTCACTTTCGCAGCCATTGGGGGAAAGAAGGCTAACGTAAAATTCTGTTGTCTCTGAAATCACAGGCGTTTCAAAATCAGGGTTGATGCTTTGCTGGATATGCGAACCTCCGGTACTGACATCATACCACCGGTAGATATCATTATCACCTGCACCAGATGCAGAAAGCACCACCGTGCCACTGCCACATACCTCATCGCTCACAGCGATGGGTAGTTCAGGCCCCTCATTGACGATGACAAATTTACTTTCGGCATAGACACATCCCGACTGCGAATCGATATACTCATATTCAATAAAATGCTGACCTACCCCGGCTCCAAGGGGGTCAAAAGTCTCCCCATCCATCCCCGGCCCGGTAAAAGAGCCCCCTTCCGGTAGTACATTCTCCAACACAATTAACCCCTCGGTTTCACAGTACTCATCATCCAATCTAATGTCAAAATCAGGCCTTGGTGTGATGGCCAGTTCAATAGGATCAGAAAAAAGTTGGCATCCGCCATAGGCTCCCGATATTCTCACCTGGTACGACCCTGATGTGGAGGCCTGAAACGATTCAATGATGGCATTTGGGATAGGTACGCCATCCCTGAACCATTGCACATTGTACCCGGGCTGAGAAGTGGAAAGCTGAATGGGTTCACCACAGGTTTCAGTTACGCCACTTAAATTATCAATATCCGGTTCCTGGGCAGTAAGAATCTGGAGATCAGCCCCGTTATCAGGGCTAATTTCGTTAGGATTGGTGGCAATGATCCTGAACCGGTAACCCAGGCCTTCGGTAAGGCTGGAGGGCAGGTTGACTGGAATAAACCCCTGGTTATTGGTAGTACTTTGAGAGCCAAGAAAGGTAGGAGCGTCGAAGCTCCCATCGATATCAGACATTTGGGCTTCCAATACATTGCCCGGATTCAGTACCCCGGAATATAAATACGGGATATCAAAGCTCTGACTTGGGCAAAATGTTATGGCATCGAATCCTCCTACTGCCAGGCCGGCATCGGGCGGTGTGGTAAAAAATCCTGTAAGTCCAACCTGGTTATAAACAGGGCCGGTGGTGCCATTATACTCAAATATACTCACGTGGTAGGTGGTACCCGGGTCCAGATTTGTAATGTTAATACTGCTGTTAGAGCCTCTGTACATATGCTTATGGCTCCCACCCAAATTAGTACTTGGCTGACTATAATTGGTAGATGAAGCCCCATGTGTGTTTAGGTCTTCTGGACCGAAAGTAACCGGCTGAAAGGGTCTTAAAACCACCATTCTGTTTTGCCCGGTACCATTGGTCCAACTGATATTGGCTGAGGTGCTTCCTACAGAATTGAAAAGCAAATTATTCGGCGGTAATCCTGGAGGAGCTGCGGTCTTGATAAAGCCAGTCAAAAATTGATCAATAAAATATCGCTCTCGGCCCGGTGAGCCATCAAATTCAAAAATGGCGATTCCGTATTCCGTATCGGGCTCCAGCCCCTGGATGGCACCATTGCTTCCGGTTAGATTGAGGACTACAAAACTGGGATTACCCAATGGGCTCCCGGTGCCAAAATTACCCCCGCTATAAGTGGTCAGGTCTTCAGGCAAGGCCAATACGGGTCCGCCCTTCCGCAGTACAACGATCCTACGGGTACCATTACCGGCAGAAAAATTAATATTGATGCGATTACCCTGGATATTGGAGGTGGAAAGACTAGCAGCAGGCTGTGATGGTCGTGGGGCGGTATTGAATGCAACTGCGGTTACCGGGTCACGCAGGTACACCCTGCCGGAATTCCCGTTGTATTCATAAAATGTAAGATGGTAGGTGGTATCCGGCTCCAGGCTTCTCAATAAAAAGTTATCTCCCGTTCCGGCATAGACTACATAATTCCCATCACCAAGATTAGTCCCGGTCCCAAAACTATTATGGCTAAAATAATTGCTTAGATCTTCAGGTGCCTGATTAACAGGAGCTCCCATCCTGGCAATAACCAACCTGCCGTCACCATCCCCATTGGTCCAGGTGATATTCATTTGATTACCAATGACATTATTGGCAAAAATATTGGAGGTGGGTACGGAAGGTGGCCCCAGTGTAGATTGAGATGCTGTAGCAACAATTGCCGGGTCCTGATAAAAAGAATTTGTACCGGAGCCATTGTATTCAACTACAGCAAAATGGTATTCCTTTTCAGGCTCCAGGTTCTGGGTGGTAAATGAGGAACCTGTCCCATCATATACCACAAAATTCCCAGCTCCTAACTCACTTCCATTTCCAAAATTAGTACTTGAGCTATATCCGGTACCATCTACAGGCCAGGTATCTACAGGGCTGCCCTCTTTCACAATACCCAATCTCCGTGTGCCGTCACCTCTGGTGAAATTTATTCTAATCCTGTCACCCTCGATACTAGAAAAACTGGTAATAACGGCCGGCTCCAAAGGCGGCCCGCCTACCTCTACCATTCCCGTGAGGGGGTCCACCGTACGGTAAACTCTACCTGATGATCCATTATATTCGATCACTGCCACATAATAGCTACCGGGAGGTACATTGGTTATCTCACGGTTGTTTCCATTACCAGCATAAACTACTTTGGCCGAACCCAAAGAGGAAGCACTACCGTAATTTGAAGTCGCAAAATAACTGGAAAGATTTTGCGGCATATCTTCCACTGGGGCATCTGGCCTCATTAAAACAATTCTTCCATCCCCATCCCCATTTTCCCAGTTGATATGAACGGAATTTGAAGTAATATCCGTAAAACTAAGATCTGTAGCCTGCTGGGTAGGTGGAAATAAGGTGCTCTGACTGCCAGTCAAGGCGTCTGCCTCACCCATATATAATCGCTGGGCACCACTTCCATTGTATTCAATTATGGCAAAATGGTAAGTTTCCATGGGCTGCAAACCGCTGACCGTTGTGTTATTGTTGCTGGTGTTTTGAAGTACAAAATTTCCATCTCCAAGGTCATGCCCATTGCCAAATGAGGTGCTTGCAGTGTAGGCATTCCCATCCTCCGGGAAGGCACTGACCGGTGCTCCTAGCCTCCCGATAACTATCCGGCCTACCCCATCTCCTGGTTGGTAGTTAAGTCTGAATCTATCGCCATCAATGTTACTAAAAGTAAGATTTGTGGTTGGAATTGTCGGGGCACCCTGAGTAGAAAAATCCCCTCTGCCCGGATCCACCTGATTATATACGGGGCCACTGCTCCCATTGTATTCAAAAATGGCGAAGTGATAATTAATGGCCGGTTGCAAATTAGAGATATTAACAGAATTGCCTGTACCTCTATAAACAATCTTCGATCCTCCTAAGGTGGGGGCACTGCTATAACTGGAGCTGGAAAAATAAGTTATAAGATTAACCGGTGCATCTGCTACGGGAGCGCCTTCACTTACCAATACGATCCTGCCATTCCCATCTCCGGAAGGGAATGTCACCGATACGCTGTTTCCGGTAATATTGGAAAATTCCGGCTCCCCTGCTTGCACTGAGGGGGGTGACAATGTACTACCGCTGACAACAGCCACATGTTCAGCCTCGGTAAGGTAAAAGGTATTACTGCCCTCCCCATTAAATTCGTATACAGCAAAATGATAATCAGTGGCGGGGGTAAGGCCGGTAACGGTTTGCGAGGAACCAGAACCTTTTCCCACAATAAAAGTCCCGGGACTCACCTCATCGCCCTGTCCAAAGGTACCATTGGCCGTATAATCCTGGCCATCCACTGGGGTCCATGATACCGGATCGTCCTGCCGTGCTACAAAGAGTCTTCTTGAGCCATCACCAGAAGTCACCCTTACCCTTAGCCGGTCGCCTTCAATTATATCAATAAAAGGGCTAGTGCTTCCTTCGGTAGGTTTCGTGGCTGTAAGAAATGAATCAATAGCCACTTCCTGGTAATTATAAACCGGATTGGAAGTACCGTTGTATTCTAATATTTTAAGATAATACCAGGTGTTAGGATCCAGATTACGGACATAGACTGTATCCTGGGTACCAGCAATAAGTGCTCTTCCCCCACCAACTGAAGAACCACTTCCAAAGGTAGCGCTGGAAAAATAGGATTGAAATAAGGTGGGATCACCCGGGATACTTCCTTGTCTTAAAATGGCCAGATTTCTGTTGCCATCACCGCGGTCCCATTTTATACCGGCAGCATTACCCTTAATCCCGGAAATTGAAATATTAGAAGGCCCAATTCCAGGAGGGAAAAGGGTAGTCCCACTGCCCTCCAATACATCGGTGGTATTATAAAGGGTATTGAAATCCGCCCCATTGAACTCATAAATTCTTATAAAATAGGTAGAGCTGCTGTCGAGCCCATTCATGGTAACCGAGGTTCCGGTGCCTTTATAAATCACATAATTACCGGGACCTATTTGATCCGCCACACCAAAAGCATTGTTGGCCAGGTAATCGGTGCCATCTGCCGGCACCCCGGCCCCGTTGAAATTGGGGTCTTCACTGGCTACTACAAGCCTGCGATCCCCGTCACCACTGTTCCACCTGATCCTGAAGCGGTCGCCATCTACATTATCTATCAAGAAACTGGTAGCCCCCTGTGAAGGCTGGGCTAATAAGGTCACTGGCAATAAAAAGGCCAAAAAGACTAATAAATAAAAATGGCATTGAAACAATGCCTTTCCAGGATACTGCATGATTACCTTTAATTTCAAATTAGAGGTAAAGATAAAAAAATGACAGCTATCTAAAAATCTGTGATGGTATTAAGGTTGTGATATGAAAAAGGTGCCAAGCGTACCCCGAGGGTGATCTCATGGGCTGCAAAGTTCATCCCCACTGATCGGTTGGTGGGCAATTCAAAAACATAACCCATGAAAAAGTTTTCGCCAATATTCAAGCGCATCAAGCCCCCAAAAGTGTCTAAACTCCTGGTCAAAAATCCAATGGAATAGCTGTCATCAGCTGTCATTAATACCCCAATATCCCAGCTCAGAGGTGCCTGGGCGGTGCTTCTCACCATTGCAAAGGGTTTTGCTTTGATTCGATAGGAAAGGGTATGCACATAAGCGGTATAAGCATAAAAATGCTGGTCGTACAATACAATATCAGAACCATCAATGGTCACCGAAGACTTGAGCATTTTAGGAATGGCTGCTCCCAAATAAAAATTATCAGCAGAATAAATAAAACCTCCACCAAAGCTCGGGGTAAACTCTGAAATATTGTTCTGGAATTTAGGGTCATTTGGATTAATAACCAGCTCACTATAGTCATTTTGAAAATTCATAAAACCGGCCTGCAAGCCAAGTGAAAGCCGGTGCCCATTATTCAATTCCACGTGGTAGGCATAGTTCATATGCACCTCTGTCGATTTACTGGTGCCGATCTGATCCTGCAGCAATATAAGCCCGGTGCCTACCTTGTTTTCCACCAATGAGGTATGGGCCGTAGCATTGAAGGTCAGAGGACTCCCGGGAAAACTGGCCCATTGAATCCTGTTGGCTACCAGCGCGGTGAGGTCATTTGAAAATCCGGCATGAGCGGGATTGATCAGCAAGGGATTAAACAAATACTGGCTATAGTAAGGATCCTGCTGAGCCCATGCTCCGGAGATAAAGACCAGGGTAAATACGGTAAGCAAAAGCTTTTTCATAGGCTAGCGGATTAGAGTAATAAAGCCCTGAAGGGGTTTGGGCAGGCTTTGAAATTCTATCTTATAAAAATAAGTACCTGTAGGCAGCTCCTCCCCATTATTACCGAGACCGGCAAAAACTCTGTCAGTATTATTGTAGTTGTCTATGTCAAAGACTATCGCACCCCACCGGTTGAAAATGGTTACCTTGTTCTGAGAAGCTCCCTCTACCACATCAATATATCTTATGAGCATAAAATCATTCAGGCCGTCTCCATCCGGAGAAAGCCCATTATACACCACCACCTCACCTACCACATCGATATCAAGGAATTGCTGCGCACATGCCAGATTGAGATCACAAGCCTGAATGGTGACCCTGTCTTCACCTGTAAAGGGATTGCCGGCATAGTCTATATTGAGGAAGAATCCTGCATCCACAAATGCCGGAATGCCCCGGAATGTCTCGTCGTTGATCACCTCTATAGAAGAGAAATCCAGATTTCCATCAGGATCTGAAATAATGGTGGTCAGGTCAAACTCAATCCGGCCTTCAATCTGGGCTGATAATGTCGTAGGTTGGATCACCGGGGGCTGATTACTGCCGGGGCCGCCACCACCATCACAGGGAGGCGTAAGGACTGTGACAATGACGGGATCAGAAGGCAAACTAGGGCATGAGGATGAACTTGTAGTGACCACCAAGAAAAATAACCCAGCCTCTGATACCTCGATCGACTGGGTAGTTGCACCATTAGACCATTGGTAACCGGTTACCCCACCAGGACCGGTCAATACCACTGTACCTGAGCCACAAATGAGCGTATTGCCTGACACCTGCACTTCAGGTTTTGGCGGTGCCGAAATGATGGTGACCGTAACCGGATCTGACTCCGGGCTCAGACACTGCGCATCACCGACCCTTACGGTATAGGCTCCGGAAGCACTGACCAGAATGTCCTGTGTGGCCTGCCCGCCTGACCACTCATATCTTGAAAACCCCGGTGGGGCTGAAAGGATCACGGTATTGCCCTCACAAAAAGTAAGGGTACCGGATGGATTGATGGCCGGCTTTTCCGAAAAATTCAAAATGGCATTTACGGCAGTCCGGCTGCTCTCACACAAGGTGGCAGGATCGAATACACTTACAAAATAGGGGGTGGTCTCTGAGAGCTGGGGAGTGGAAAATGCGGCTCCAGTAAACAGGATGTCGGTGCCAACCTCATCCGCATACCATCGGTACTCCTGCGAACCTGTGGCACCTGAAATAGCAGTCAGGTCTACCGCACCGGCATTGCACCGGCTTACATCGGGCACCACGGGTGGCTCAGGTGGGGTGCAATTAAGAATGGTAAATTCTTCCGCTAGTGGAAGGCTCCAAATACCAAGATCATCCTGCACCCTAATGTATAGGGTATGGAGACCACTGGTTAGGCCTTCAAGAGGGATAATTAAATTTTCGTCAATAGCAGCCAATTCCGGTATGTCCAGAGGGGAACCTATGGCATCAGGGTCAATATCAGGATTCACATCGATAAAATATTCCAGCCTTGTCAGGTTACTGGCAGGGAGCAACCCCGGAGGGACTGCATAAAAAGTGCGGGGAGCAAAATGCCCCCACCGGCCCCGGTCATCCCGATACCTGATCAATAGGGTATTGAATCCTGGTGGCACTCCTGTGGTCTCGATTATGAAATTGTTATTCTGCACCGCACCCGGGGTTATGGAAAGGGGGGTACCCTGCCCGATCCCGGGATCATCATTGAAGAAGTACTCCGCCGCTGTAAGTGTAGTTGCAAGGGGGAAAATTTCTACAGGATGGAGATAAAAGGTTCTTGATCCAAAGTGCGACCACTGGCCCTTATTATCCTTTAATCTGATGTTGAGTGAATGAAAGCCACTGACCAAACCACCGCTTGGAATAGGTATGGCAAAGTTCTGATTTGGCCCGGGAGTAATTGGAATATTGGTTGCCTGACCGATTCCGGGATCATCATCAAAGAAATACTCTGCGGCAGTGATGGTAATGGCATCTACAAAATCGTTTGCAGGTACTATATAAAACATCCTTGAGCCAAAGTGGGACCAAAAACCCTGATTGTCTTTAAACCTGATATTCAAACTATTGAACCCCAGGCCAAGCGTACCGGTAGGCAAACTGATATTAATGTCCACTTCGGCACCCGCACTGAAAGGTATATTGATGCCATTTCCGGTACCCGGGTCGGAGTTCCAGAAATATTCGGCCCCGGTAAGTGACTGCCCGTAGGTATGATGACCCATGAAAAATAAAAGCACCAACCACAAGCCGGCGCAAGACCACCTACCTGTTAGCGAAACATTTCCCGATTTTAAAAATCCTAACAAAGCCTGATTAATTGTTGATTCTTGCTTTTACATTCACATTCAGGTCAGTACCTGGCTGAATGGTGGTATTCGAAATATTCATCTCGGTAACCTGAGGGATTGGAGGCAGTGGACTCGTATCAAAACCACTACCGGGAGCACCACCGCTGGGATAAGGAAAAGCCCCACCATAAATGCCCAGGTCAGTGCCATCGGTGCCTTCACCACTGGCCGGTGATGAAGCTGATATCCGATAGTTAGCATTTACATCATAGGCATTAAGGTTTGACGCATTGATAAAAGGATTAGCTCCAGGTAAAATATTATTAGCTGCCGTGTTGCTTTGTGATGAGAAATTGTCAGTGGGTGCTGTGGGGGAAATGGTGCTTAGCAGGGAGAAGTTATTATTGAAGGTATTAAAGCTGACATTGGCATTCGCAAAAATATTACCCGTACTTCTCATAAAAATATTATTGGTTATCACCGTATAAAATAATCCGTTCAGATTATTCGCTCCATAAAAAATATTATGATCCATGATCACAGTATTGGAACTAAAGTCTAAAACCAGCCTTAAAATATTGTTTTGAATAACGATATTGGTTGGGCTGGTTGATATAGCCGAAGCAAAGGACCGACCTTGTATAGTATTGATGACATTATTAAATATTTGCCAGTTATTGCAAAGTCCAGCATTGCCATTTTGTTCATCAAACAGGGTAAGGTATCCTATGAAATTCCTGAATATGGTGATATTATCCACTGATAATGAGCCAATGCCATTGCCCAGCCTGTTATTTACCCTGAATCCTGTAATGACTGACCCACTGGCATTTTGTAATCCTGTATCCCTGAAAAATCTGATCCTCTCAACCCGTGTTTCCAGATTAAATTCATTATCGGATCTGTAGCCTGCCCCGATCAGCACCAACTGCTTATTGATGATAAAATCAGGATAGGTAAACTGTGATCCATGAACATAAATGGTATCTCCAGCCTCGGCGGCATTGATGGCTGCCTGCACATTATCGTATTGTGCCGGTCTGTTGGGATTGTTGCTCACGGTATGGATGGTTGCAAACGCGGCAGTAGAATACAGACATAAAGCCCACATAATCAAAGTATAAATCCTTTTCATATCTAAATTTTCTGGTTCATAAAACTTGTTAAAACAAAAAATTCTTTATCTTTATTACAATAGGTATTTATACCTATTGGCCCATGTTTAATTGCTTATGAAGCCACCATTTCTGACATCCCTGTCAAGGGAAAAATTTATTGAGTCCCTTCCTAGTGGACCTAAGGGATTGGATGAAAAAACTGTGCTCGATTATTTTGACCCTGTTATCCAGCAAATCGACAAATTTGCCGAAGGTCGGTTCTTCTGGTTTATTGCCGATGCCATCAAGGTAAAAACTCTGTCAGCTGGGGGTAGCATGAAAGAAATGGTAGGAAAAGATCCCTTAGAAGTAATTGGAAAACCTCCGGATTGGTTATTTGAAGCCACTTTTCCACCGGATTTGGGAATGATTTTTTCGTTCTCCCAATACTTCGAGAAATATTTAAGTCAAGTGCCTCATGATGATAGAGTCAAGATTCACGGTACCATTTACATGCGCTTAAAGGACCTAAAGAAAGACCAATATTGGGTGAAAGCACATTATCTGGATTTTATCCTTAATGAAAAAGGCCGAATCTGTTATTTGCTTACTATGGTTTCAGACATCTCCCACCTTAAAAAGGATGAAGTACCAATGATTACTATCATCAACTTCGACAAAAAAGAAAACCTGGTATTCAAATCCCTGAACGACAATAATGACCAGGGTGAATTGATTGCTTTACCTAATATTTCAGCAAGAGAGACGGATGTACTGGACCTTTTGGCTGGAGGCAACAGCAGCAAACAAATAGCTGATATGCTGAATATCTCAAAAAAGACGGTTGACAACCACCGGCAAAATCTATTGAAGAAAACCGGCCGTAAAAATACAGGCGAATTAATCTCCTATGCCTTGCTGAACGGATTTATATAATCCGCTTAAAGCTCTAAATCTAACGCCTCCGACATGCAGAGGGATTGGTTATGAAGAAATTCATAAATTTCTTTTTTTCGTTAACCCCCATAAAGTCTTGCCCTCCAAACAGGTCGGGGTTTTTGAAGCCTATTAACTTTTGCATTGAACACTCTTTATTAACCGAATTTGATTAAATAATGGCGCGGCTGGTTGTCCACGGCCAACGCGGACGTTTCGTGGCCTTGTGGGTATGCAGGCCATTGAAGCTGTCTCTCTGGGTAGAGCCTCTATGTACGCAGGCAATTTCTTCTGTATTAAAATATCCCACGGCAGGCTGTTAAGACAGATTCCTGCAGGGAGGGCCAGTGGGTTTCGCGGGGAGGAACGTCATTGGCCGTGGTGCCTTTTTTTGGTTTTTTCCTGCCTACATTACATTTCGGCAGGTAAATTGGGCAAGCAAAAAAGAATAACAACTTAAAATCCTGGGTCAATTATTAAGGTTCCTTCTCACTTGGAGCTTGGCTTGTGACTCAACCAGGGATTGGATCACAATTCAAAATAAAAAGCCAGGGATATCCCTAATGACTGGTTGGTGACCTTCGTCTGGTTCGTCTCCGGCATAAAGGTACTGCTCATATCACTCATCCCCTGATTCCAGCGTAGGTCCAGCACGATCACTCCCGCAGTGGTGCGGTACTGCACGCCCCCACCGCCTACCAAGCCTATATCAAGCTTGTTGGTGCCCGTCTCATCAAAGTCATAAGGCTCTCTGGTCTCCGCCCCATTGGACTCTTCGATGTAGGTGCCCCCCACGGCAAAGGCGCCATAAAAACCACCCTGTACGAAGAAGCGCATATTGCCCATACCAAACATATAGCGCATGCTTACCGGTACTTCTACAAAATTCAGTCTCAGTATCTGAAAGTCATCACAATAACATAGCTTAAACCCGCGCTGGCTGTACATAAGGTCTGGCTGCAATATCAGGTTATCGCTCAGAGAGACCATCATGGATACCCCTCCCTGAAACCCTGGAAACATCACCGAAAATGGTGAGGGGAGATTCTGTGAGGCCCCCTGCATGCCCAGCCTTGGCCCTATCGAAATCTGGGCGCTGGCCAGACTGCTCACCATCATTATGATCAATATCTGTATGGTTTGTCTCATCTCTTGTCTATTCTAATAACACTGGTACTAGTACATATAAAAACTCTACTGCATTGCTCTTATCACTATCTACCTCGGTCTCCATCTCCAGGCGTCTGGGGGTAAACCGAATCACTCTGTAGCGCTCCTCTCTGAAGGACTCCAGAAACAAGACCAGAAAGTCTTCCTGCTCCTCGTAGGTCCAGTCGCCCTCATCGGGGAAGCCATTCACCGTGGTCATCTCAAAGGTATTATCAAGGCTCAACGTCAGGCGGTAAGCGCTAAAGTCGGTATCGGTCACTTTAATACCATCTACAAAGACCTCATCGATCTTCCAGCCAAACTCATTGACCAGAAGCTCTTTCTTCTCTGGGCAGTACTCAGGCTCGCAGCTTAGCAGCAGAAGCACCGGTACCAATAATATCAATAGATACTGTCTCATTTTGTAATCATTATCCTTTTTACAACTTTGGCTTGGGGTATCTCAAGCCATAAATAATATACGCCGGACCTGAGCCCGTCCATATCCCACACCGCACTGCTACCTGCACCGGTGAGGGTAGCCTCACGCACCAGGCGCCCCTGCAGGTCATATACTGCGGCCTGTACGGAAGCCGACACATCCGGCCAGGTAACCCGTATCTCCCCTTTAGTAGGGATGGGATAGACATCAAATATATATTGATTTGACAGATTTTCAAAAGCATCGGTAATCAAGAAGGTGATGGTTTCTGATTCCGCCTCACAGCCATTAGGTGCAGTAACCAATAAATAATAGGCCCCATACTCAAAAACATCGAGAAAAATATTGGTAGCTCCGGGGATTGGGGCATCGTTTCGATACCATTGGTAGCTTACCCCTGTAGCACCGGCTACAAACCGGTTGCCATCAAGAGTGATAGTGGCATCAGGCACTTCAAGGATGGAGGCCTGCACAGATACTCTGTCAGATTCACAACCAGCCCCACCAAAAATAGAAACATAATACTCGGTTGTTTCTTCAAGCTCCTCTGTCGTGAATTCCGGGGTTTCACTTTCAAAAATTGGAGTTCCTCCTGATGGTACATCAAACCATTGGTAGGTCTCACCAGATTGCGCTCCGGAGACTGTTATTACCACCTGCCCTGGGCCACAATTACTTGCATTGGATATTGACGGATTTAAAGGAATAGAATTAATAAATGCTATAACCTCCACCCTTTGTGACCGGCAGCCTTGAGGGGTAAGAATTCCTACATAATAACTGGTAGTTGATGAAAGTGCCGGAGTGGTATAACTAGGACCTGTTTCCCCAGGAATCGGCGATCCACCCGTGAGCTGGGTATACCATTCATAAGTCATGCCGCCCGTAGCACCAGAGGCCATAAGAGTTACCGCCCCGGGTCCACAATTGGTAGCATTCGTAACAGCAGCGTCTGATGGTATCTGATGAATAGTTCCGGTGACAGCTGTTCTAGTGGTACTAAAGCAACCAAAGTTATTCAAAATTTCAACATGAAAAGTTGTTGTAGTGCTTATGTTAGGATTATAAGAACCACCCGTTACTCCTGCTATAGGAGTTCCGCCACTTGCCTGGGTATACCAACGATAGGATTGACTACCTGTAGCACCGCTTGCAGTAAGGTTAACTACCCCAGGACCACATCTTGAATCTGAAGTAGTAGTAGCCAACAGCGGAACTGGGTTAACTGTTGCTATTACTGGAGTTCTCGAAGCGCTATTACAACCCTCGGAGGATCTGACTTCAACATAATAAGTAGTTGTAACTGAAACGGTAGGAGTATATGCAGCACCGGTATTCAGTACTCCTCCTCCAGAAGGATTGGCAAACCATCTATAAGTACCACCGCCTGGAGCGCCACTGGCTGATAAGGCAATGGAACCAGGACCACAACGGGTTCCCCCGGTAGTTCCCGGGGCAGATGGGAAGGCATTGATCGTACCTGTAACTGCCGTACGGGTAGCACTCACACAACCCTGAGCACTGGTTACCTGGACATAAAAGGTTGTAGTGGCAGAAAGGTTGGGGCTATACCCTGTGCCAGTGGATACCTGGGTGCCGCCAGTAGGAGCTGTGAACCATTGATAACTGCCGCCACCTGGTGCACCACTGGCAACTAAATTTACCACCCCTGGACCGCAGCGGGATCCCCCGGTAGTTCCCGGGGCAGATGGAAGGGCATTGATTGTTCCTATAACAGCCGTCCGCGTAGCACTCACACAACCCTGAGCACTGGTTACCTGGACATAAAAAGTCGTAGTGGAAGAGAGATTGGGACTATAACCGGTACCAGTAGAAACCTGGGTGCCGCCAGTAGGAGCTGTGAACCATTGATAGCTGCCGCCACCTGGTGCACCACTGGCACTTAAATTAACTACTCCAGGACCACAACGAGCGGCTCCAGTTGTAGAGGGGGCACCAGGAATCGCATTGATCGTACCTGAAACTGCCGTACGGGTAGCACTCACACAACCCTGAGCACTGGTTACCTGGACATAAAAA